>NZ_JBXAKU010000011.1:0-142431 GCF_058798735.1 Caulobacter sp. GW822-FHT07D08 | reverse complement strand
AACTCCTCGAACGAGCCCTCGTCCAGCAGCAGGTCGATGCGCTCGCGAGCGGTCAGCTTGCCCTTGGCGTGCTGGGCCGCGACCCGCGCCTCGCCGCCGCCGGCCCTGGCCTGCTCGCGACGGCGGTCGAGTTCCTCGAGAATTTGCTGCAACGCGCACGCCCCGGAAAAAGAAGATGGTCGCCCCTAGAGGGGAGGCGAATCCAGACATGGTAAGACGGAATGGCAACGCCATTCACACATCGCAATTTGGCGAAGTTGAGAAAGTCGTCCAGACTAACCCTCATAGTTTCGGGCATTGTCGGATCGGCTGCGATGCCGATTTCTGCAAAATTGCAAAGTTGCGAAGATGCGTGAGAAGCTTTTCATCGGTCCGCGGCTGAGGCTGCTGCGCCAGGCGCGGGCCTGGACGCTGGAGGCTTGCGCCATCCGGCTGGGCCTGTCGCCAAGCTATCTTTCTCAAATCGAAGCCAATCAGCGGCCGGTCACCGCGCGGGTGCTGATCGACGCCATGCGCGTGTTCGAGGTTGACGCCACGGCCCTGGACGCCGCCGATGATCAGCGTCTGATCGCCGACCTGCGCGAAGCGGTCGCCGATCCCGTCAGCGGCGGCGACACGCCAGGCCTGGGCGAGATCAAGCAGGTCGTGACCAACGCCCCGCAATTCGCGCGGACCTATCTGGCGCTGCACCGCGCCTACAGACAGCTGGACGAGCGCCTGAAGCAGACCGAGGAAGCCGTGTCGCTGGACGAGCGCGTCGCCGCCAGCGCCCAGCTTCCTTATGAGGAGGTGCGCGACTTCTTCCACTACAAGGACAACTACGTCCACGCTCTGGATGTCGCCGCCGAAGTCCTGGCCGGTGAGCTGGGCCTGGAGGAGGGCGACGGCGAGCGAGCGTTGGAGCGTCACCTGGCCCAGCGCCTGGGCGTGACGGTGGAGCGTTCGCGTGAGTTCGACCTCCTGCGCCGGTTCGAGCCGGAGACGGGGCGGCTGCTCCTGGGCGCGGCGCAGCCGGCCGCGACGCGCAGCTTCCAGATGGCCTATCAGATCGCGGCCATGACCCTGGCGGATGTCGTCGAAGCCGAGCTGAAGGCCGCGTCGTTCCGCAGCGAGAGCGCCGCCCAGGTCTGCCGCACCGGGCTGCTGAACTATGCCGCGGGCGCCCTGCTATTGCCCTATGGCCGCTTCCGCGAGGCCGCGCGGCGCGAGCGCCACGACATCGAACAACTGAGCCTGATCTTCCAGACAAGCCTGGAGCAGGTGTTCCATCGGCTCAGCACCCTGCAGCGGCCGGGCGCTCGGGGCGTGCCGTTCTACTTCGTGCGGCTGGACCGGGCGGGCAACATCACCAAGCGCCACAGCGCCACCCGCTTCCAGTTCGCCCGCTTCGGCGGGACCTGTCCGATGTGGAACGTCCACGACGCCTTCAGCCGGCCCGACGCCTGGATGGTGCAGTTGGCCGAGATGCCAGACGGGCTGCGCTATGTCTGCGTCGCCAAGGGCGTGGTGAAGTCTTCCGGCGCCTATCTGCAGGCCGATCGCCGCTACGCCCTGGGTCTGGGTTGCGAGACGCAGTACGCCGACCAACTGGTCTATGCCGACGGCCTGGATCTGACGGGGCCCTCGGCGCCCATCGGCGTCAGTTGCCGGATCTGCGAGCGGACCGATTGCCCACAGCGGGCGTTTCCGCCGGTCGATCGGGCTTTCGAGGTTCTTGAGAACGACCGCCGCTGGGTGCCCTTTTCGCTGAAGTGAGAGGACGAGGCCGGCCGCCGCAACGGGATTGTCGCGGGGCCGGTCGCCGAGCAATGGGCCTACATCGGGCCGACGCCGCCGGGGTTGGTCTGGAAGTCGAAGGCCGGTTCGCGGCGTCGGCGCGGGTCGGGGGCGCCGGTTCCGCCGAAGTTGTAGGTGACGCCGACGAAGACGGCCCGCAGGTCCAGGCCGAGCGCTTGTCGGGAAAGCCGAGGTCGGTGGCGCCGATCTCGTTCCAGAAGGCGTTGCCGCTGATCGTGTACGAGATCTTGGGCGTCAGGCGGGCGTTGGCGACCAGTTCCAGGCCGCCGCTGCGGCTCTTGGCCAGATTGGCCTTGCTGGTCAGCAGCACGCCGTCGCCGATGTCGCGGATCACGTCGGTGACGCCGTCGCGAGCCTCGCGGTAGTAGAGCGTGCCCTGATAGTAGTTGTAGCCCTTCCGCAACTGGTAGCCGACCTCGAACGAGTCCGTGGTCTGCGGTTTCAGGCGCGGGTCACCCTGCCGGTAGCTAAGGGGTCCTGGTAGATCCGATAAGGGTTCAGGTCCTGGGCCGTCGGCCGCTGGATGCGGCGGCTGTAGCTGGCGTTGACCTGGCGGGTGTCGTCGAGCTTGTACTGCATGTGCAGCGAGGGATAGGCGCGCAGGTAGTCGTTGTTGTCGACCTGCAGTTCGTAGCCGGCTGTCAGCTTGGCGCCGCCGGGCAGGGGGCGCTTGTACTCGGCCTTCAGGCGACTCTGGACCAGTTCGTCGCCGATGCTGACATGCTCGACATAGTTCGAGACCGTCGGCAGCTGGTTGAAGCCGTTGACGTCGGTGAGCTGGCGGTCACGGGTGCGCTCGACGCTGGTGTGCAGGGTGAACGCGTGCTCGTCGCCGGAGAACTTGTGGCGCAAGTCGCCTGACAGGCCGGCCACCGACTTCTTCATCTTGCCGTCGCTGAGGCGCTGGTAACGGACATTGGGAACGCCGTTGATGTCCTTGCCCTCGTAGGACGAGCCAGCCTTGGAGCTATAGGACGTGTCGTTGTAGCGGGCCTCGGCGCTGAGGCGGGTCTGCTTGTCGAGGTCGTAGTCGACGCCGGCGCGGGCGTTATGCGACTGGCCGTGGCTGTTGAAGCCGACCTTCTGGCGGCTGTCGGCATAGCGGCCGGTGGCGGGATCCAGGCGCGAGCGATCGTCCTGGATGCCGCCCTTGGCCTTGTCGCGACGCCAGCCGGCGTCGGCCGAGAGGGTCAGCCGCTTGGTGTTGCGGGCCAGGCTGATGCTGGCGTTCTTGCGGCCTTCGGCGCCCATGTTGGTGCGGACCGAGCCGGTCGTACCGACGCCGCGCTGTTGCTTGGTGATCAGGTTGATGATCCCGGCCGAGCCCTCGGGACTGAAGGCGGCAGAGGGGTTGGTCATGACCTCGACCCGCTCGAACTGGCTGGCGGGGATCTGCTGCAGCACCTGGCCGCGATTGTCGCCCCGGAACATGCCGGACGGCTTGCCGTCGATCATGATGGTGACATTGGGGTCGCCGCGCAGGCTGACATTGCCCTGCACGTCGACCTGCACCGAGGGGACGTTGCGCAGCACGTCGGCGACCGAGCCGGTGGTCGCCTGCAGGTCCTTGCCCAGGCTGTAGCTGCGGCGGTCGATCGCGGTCTTGATGTCCTGGGCCGAGGGGCCGGTGATGGTCACGCCCTGGACCTGGGTGGACTGCTCCTTCTTGGCCGGGGCGGGCGTCGTCGCCGTGGATGGAGTCTGGGCGAAGGCGCCGGTCGTCAGCGCGGAAGCGCTGATCGCGGCCAAGCCCGTGGCGGCCAGAAGGGCGGCGCGGCGGGTCGTGAAGGTCATGGAAGTTTCCTCTGTTGCGAGGACCCTGCCGGAACGACTCAAAGCGTTGCAGTGCCGCGCGTCAGGCGCGCGAGGTGACGTTTGTCATGTCGGGCCTCAGTTGGCCGCGTCGACCGCGTCCAGCGTCTGGGGGAGGGCGGCTTCGGCGCCGTTGAACACCAGGGTGCGGGTCACGCCGAGGCGGCGGATGTTCACCTGGTTGGCTTCATCGCCATAGACGTCGGCGAACATCGCGGCCTTGACGGTCACGGCCGCGGCGATGTCGGCCGGCGCGATCTTGCCGGCATATTCGAAACGCACTTCGTCCGCGCCCAGGGTCATGTCCTTCAGGACGAGGTCGACCGGAGCGTCGTTCACCGCCACCGCGAAGGTGCGCAGCATGTAGGTCTTCAGCGCCGCGATCGCCTCGGGATCGTCGAGGCTGGCCTGGGCGTCCGGGGCGATCAGGGCCAGGGCCGGTTCGGCGTCGTGCGCCGGAATCCGATGGCTGACCCTGACCGCGCCGGTCTTGGCGTCGATCTCCACGACGCTCAGCGCGCCGTGGCCGCGATGCGCGGCCGCCGGGAGCGGGGCGAGCGCGAGGCCCGCCGCCGCGATAAGGGCGACCGCGCGCGCGATCACTTCGGACCTTCGTCCTTCTTGTCGCCGTCCTTCTTCGGATCGGGGGCCGGGAAGGTGGCGAGGCCACCGGGCTCGACCTTCAGATTGGCGTCCTTCATGCGGTTGCCCATCTCGGGGAACTTCATGATCTTCAGCGTCGTCGGCGTGATGGCGCCGTCATAGACGTTGTTGCCGCGGTCGGCGTCGGCGGTTTCCCACAGCGGGTCGAGCTCGGCGCCCTTCAGCTCCTTGCCGGACACGTATTGCCACGTGACCTGCTTGGAGCTCTTGCGCCAGATCTCGGCCGGGATGCGGACCGTCTCCGTCGTGCCGTCGGTGAAGTCCATCTTCAGGATCACCGGCATCACCAGGCCGCCGATGTTGCGGAAGGTGAAGCGGTAGAGGTTGTCCTTGAAGTCCTGGGCGGCCAGCTCTTCCGGGGTCATGTCCTCGCGGGCCGACTTGGCCTTCTTGCGGGCGCTGTCGAACACGGTGAACTCGTCGGTCTGATCGTAGAAGTCGCGAACCTTGGGGTCGCGATCGATGACCGTCGGCGCCTTGTTGTTGGCGGCCGTGCGCGATTCCGGCTCCGTGCCCTGGCGGGTCTTGCGGACGGCGGCCTCGGCGTCCGGATCGCCGCTGTCGAGGCGGGCCTTGACGATCTTGTCCAGCGAGATGTCGACGTGGTCGGTCGAGTAGAACCAGCCGCGCCAGAACCAGTCGAGATCGATGCCCGACGACTCTTCCATCGTGCGGAAGAAGTCGTACGGCGTCGGGTGCTTGAAGCGCCAGCGGGTGGCGTATTCCTTGAACGCGCGGTCGAAGAGCTCGCGGCCCATGACCGTCTCGCGCAGGATGACCAGGGCGGTGGCGGGCTTGGAATAGCCGTTCGGGCCGAACTGGATCACCGAGTCCGACTGGGTCATCAGCGGCACCTGGTCCTGGCTGACCATGTACTCGACGATGTCCTTGGGTTCGCCGCGCCGCGACGGGAACTTCTTGTCCCATTGCACCTCGGCCTGGAACTCGAGGAAGCTGTTGAGGCCCTCGTCCATCCAGGTCCACTGACGCTCGTCCGAATTGACGATCATCGGGAAGTAGTTGTGGCCGACTTCGTGAATGACCACGCCGATCAGGCCGTACTTGGCGCGCTCGGTATAGGTCAGGGCGCCGGTCTTCTTGTCCTTCGTCGGCCGCGGGCCGTTGAAGGAGATCATCGGATACTCCATCCCGCCGACCGGGCCGTTGACCGACTGGGCCACCGGATAGGGGTAGGAGAAGGTGAAGTCCGAATAGACCTTCAGGGTGTGGGCGATCGACTTGGTCGAATAGGCGTCCCACAGCGGGCGGGCTTCCTTCGGGAAGAACGACATGGCCATGACCACCGGATGGGCGGCGTCGCCTTCCTGCTTCACGCCCAGGGCGTCCCAGACGAACTTGCGCGAGCTGGCCCAGCCGAAGTCGCGGACGTTGGTCGCCGAGAACACCCAGGTCTTCTCGGTCGTGGCCTTGCCCTTCTCGGCGGCCAGGGCCTCCTCGGGGGTGACGACATAGACCGGCTCGGCGGCGGTGCGGGCCTTGGTCAGGCGGTCGCGCTGGGCGGGGCTGAGCACGGCGGCCGGGTTCTGCAGCACGCCCGTGGCCGAGACCACGTGGTCGGACGGCACGGTCAGGGCGACGCGGTAGTCGCCGAACTCGAGCGTGAATTCGCCAGAGCCCAGGAAGGCCTTGTTGTGCCAGCCTTCATAGTCCGAATAGACGGCCAGACGCGGGAACCACTGGGCGCCCTCGTAGATGCAGTTGCCGTCCTCGCCCTTGCCGGTGAAGCACTCATAGCCGCTGCGGCCGCCGACGACCTTGTTCTCGACCATCGGCAGCGACCACTCGATGGTGATCTTGGTCTCGCCGCCATTGCCGCGCACGGCGGTGGGCAGGTCGACGCGCAGCAGCGTGTCGACGACGGTGAACTTCAGCGGACGGCCCGACGCGTCCTTCACCGACTTGATGGTGAAACCGCCTTCCCAGTCCTTCATGCGCTGAATGCGGCGCACCTGGCCCAGGCTGATGGAGTCGCCCGAGACGGTCTCGGTGAGCTTGCTGATCGAGTCGCGCTTATAGTCCTGGTCCAGCAACAGCCACAGATAGGGCAGGTTGTCCGGAGAGTTGTTCTTGTAGTTGATCGTTTCCTTGCCGGTCAGCAGCTTGGTGTCTTCGTTCAGGTGAACGGCGACGTCGTAGTCGACCTTCTGCTGCCAGTAGCGATAGCCCGGCGCGCCCGCGGCGTTGCGGTAGTCGGTCGGCGATGGCCAGTCCTCGCCCTCGAGCTGGCGGAACTTGTCGTCGAACGGCGCCTTGGTCTGCTTGATGGCGTCGGCGTGAGCGCCAGAAACGAACGACGTGGACGCGAGCGCGGCGGCGAGCACGCCAGCCACGACGTAGCGAATAGAACGCTTAGACATTCAGCCCCTCAGAACCCTGACAAAACCCCGCAGGGAACTTGCCAGGGCTCAGGCGAAAATCACCCCATTTTCGCGTGATTGTATCAGAAATTTATCTTGACGCCGGCCCGCACCGCACGGGGCTCCACTGGGTGGAAATGGACGTCGTCCACGCCGTCGGCCGTCTCACCGGGCAGGCGCGAGGCGTACGAATAGGCAATGTCGTCCTTCCTGCTGTTGGTCAGGTTCAGAACCTCGACCATCAGGCTGGCCTTGCCAAAATCCTGAACGAACAGCGCATTGACCAGGCCGGTAGGCCGCGAGCGCACGGAATTGTCCTCGATCAGCGGCGCGGCGCCGAGGCGGCGCCAGGTCAGAGAGACGGTCGAGGCCCGGCCCAGCTTCCAGCTCGCGCCCGCGCTCTGCACCGAACTGGCGGCGTTGGGGATGCGCTCGCCATTCGTGAAGCGGGCGTGGGTTCCGGCATAGGACGCCGTCAGATTCAGGCGCGCGGTCGGCCGCCAATCGGCGAGAAGTTCGACGCCCTCGCGCCGGGTCGCGCCGGCGGCCTCGGTGAAGCCGGCGTCACCGACATAGACCAGCTCGGAATCGACGTGCAGCGCCCAGGCCGCCGCCGTCAGGGTCAGGCCGTCGTGCTTCCAGCGCAGGCCAAGCTCCGCGCCGTCCGACGGCGACAGCAGCGGCGCCCGCTCGGCCGGATCGCCGGTAACCGGATCGACCGTGATCACCGCCCCGCGCGCGTCGTTGGAGTGGAAGCCGCGTCCGGCGTCGACGTAGAGCTCGAAGGTCTTCGAAAGGCGCCAGGCCAGGGCCAGCTTGGGGCTGACCAGCAGGTCGCTGACGTCGCCGGCGTTGCGTGGATCGCCGGCCTTGACGTCCGCGCCCATGGCGTCGGCGCGCAGGCCGAAGGTGGCGTCCAGCTTGCCGAAGGACTTGGAGGCCTCGCCCCACAGCGCCGTCGACCACTCAGTGAGGGCGTCCTGGCGCACGGTCTCGCGACGCACGCGGGCGGTGGTGCGGTAGAGGCCGACCTTGCCGATGTCGTCGACGCGGGCCGAGACGCCGGTGCGGGCGCTCCAGCCGTCGCTCAGCGTCCAGCGCTTGGTCAGCGACCCGCCATAGATCCAGCGCTGATCGACCTGCTCGAACTGGTCGCCATGGACCGGGTCGTCGAGGAAGTAGGTGAAGTTCGAATAGAGATCGAGTTTGTAGCGCTGGACATAGACCACGCTGTCCAGGCCGCGCAGCAGGTCGCGGCGGCGGGCCGACAGGATGTAGCGCGAGGTGTTCCCGCCGTCGGTCTTGTCGACCGCGTCGAGATAGCCCAACCGCCCATCCTTGACCGCGCGGCGCGGGATCTGATCGGTGGCGTTCCAGTCGGCGTCGTAGGCCAGGGCGGTGATCGACCAGCCTCCGACCAGGGCGCGGCCCAGGAGGTTGATCTTCTTCAGGTCCTCCGGCGTCGACCAGGCGCCGCGCGCGGTCGAGACGTCTGCTGCGACCAGCACGTTCTGGCTCAGAGCCTTGGAGCCGACGGCGCGGTAATAGTCGTTCTCGCCGACCCAGGCCTGCAGGCCATCGCCGTGCAGGTGGTCGGCGGTCTCGAAGGCGACGGCGCCGGCGGTGGCGAAGTCGCCGTTCTCGGCCGAGTAGGGACCCTTCTTGAAGCCGATGTCGTGCACGAACTCCGGCGTCAGGACATTGAGGTCGAGATAGCCCTGGCCGTGCCCGTGGCTAGGCAGGTTCAGCGGCACGCCGTCCAGCGAGGCCGAGAGGTCCGTGCCGTGGTCAAGATTGAAACCGCGGAGGAAATACTGGTTGGCCTTGCCCGCGCCCGAGTGTTGGGTCGCGGCCAGGCCCGGTACGGCCTCGATCAGCTCGCCCGGACGCAGCAGCGGCCGCACGGCGAAGTCGGCGTAGGCGATGCGGCCCTCGCTGGCCGACGTCGCGCGGCCGAAGTCGTTGGCGCGGCGACCCCAGACCGAGATCGCCTCGACCTCCTGGGCTTGGGCGAGAACCGGCGTCGAGGCGGCGGAGAGCAGGGCGATCAGAAACGCGGAACGGATCATGCCCGGCTGTTAGGCGAGCGAGACGCTTTGGACAAGTTCCGCCCGACTTCGACCGAACCTTGCCCGCCACACCAAGTTTTAACGGCGCCGCGGCATGAATGGCCGCCTGAAAGTCCAGGGGAGCGGGACATTTGAAACCTGCAGTGTTGCAAGCCGCCGCCGAGATCGGCGTCGACGTCCCGGCGCCTCAAGGCCTGGGCCGCGCCGCGCTGGTCGCGGGCTTCGTCGTCTATGCCGCCGTCGCGGGCGCGGCCTGGTGGCTGTCGCTGCGCCTGATCCCCGCCGAACTGAGCCTGACGATCCTGGGCAAGACGCTGCATACGGCGTCGGTTCACGACCATCTGAACAATGTCTTCCTGGTCTTTCTGCTGCTGCCGACGGCGCTGTGGATCGAATGCGTGGTGGTCGGCTGGCGCGACAGCTCACTACGCCAACTGCTGTTCGCCCGCACGCCGTCGCTGAACACCGACCTGGCGGTCTTCATCCTCGGGCAGGGCCACGTGCTCGACATCGTCGGCCGGGTGCTGATGCTGGGCGCCTCGATGATCTCGGGGGCTTGGCTGCATGATGCGATCGCCGCCCATACGGGGGTGAACCTGGGCCCGCCGCCGCTGCCGTTCGCGCTGCAACTGCCGCTCTATCTCGCGCTCTACAGCTTCTTCGACTACTGGACCCATCGGATCGACCACACCAAGTTCATGTGGCCGCTGCACCGCTATCATCACTCCGCCGAGGATTTCGGCGTGGTGACCTCGGTGCGCCAGCATCCGGTGACCTTCACCGCCACCTTCGTCGTCAACCTGCCTCTGGCCATGCTGGGCGCGCCGGCCGAGGTGATGATCTACGTCAATGTGCTGGTCGTCGCCCTGGGCTTCATCATCCACTCCAAGATCGAGTCCGACTGGGGCTGGATCGGCCGCTGGCTGGTCCAGTCGCCGAACCACCACCGCGAGCACCACAAGCTGGACATGAGCCGGCCCACGGGCCACTTCGGCATCGCACCGATCTGGGACCACCTGTTCGGCAGTTGGTACGAGGACAAGCCGGACCCGAAGCTGGCGATCGGCGTCGACACGCCCTACAGCCACGGCTTCTTCGTGCCCCGCGATATGCTCCGAGACTACGTCCACTTCTGGACGGGCTGGTTCGGCGGTCGCAACGACGGACCGGAAGCCGACCTCCGCTGGCTGGGCCGGAAGCGCTAAGCCGCCTTCAGCAGCCCGTCGAAATATTCGATCGTCCGCATCAGGCCGACCTTCAGCGGGGCGGTCGGGGTCCAGTCCAGCACCTGCTTGGCCAGAGTGATATCGGGCTGGCGCTGGCGCGGGTCATCCGAGGGCAGGGGACGGTGGACGAGGTCCGACTTGCTGCCCGTGAGCTCCACGACCAACTCCGCCAACTGCCTCATCGTGAACTCGACCGGGTTGCCCAGGTTGATCGGGCCGGTCACCTCGTCGCCAGTGTTCATCAGGCGGATCAGGCCGTCGACCAGGTCGTCGACATAGCAGAACGAGCGCGTCTGGGCGCCGTCGCCATAGAGAGTGATGTCCTCGCCCTTCAAGGCCTGGACGATGAAGTTCGACACCACGCGCCCATCGTTGGGGTGCATGCGCGGGCCATAGGTATTGAAGATCCGCGCCACCTTGATGCGCAGCCGATGCTGGCGCCAGTAGTCGAAGAACAGGGTCTCGGCGCAGCGCTTGCCCTCGTCGTAGCACGAGCGGATGCCGATCGGATTGACGTTGCCCCAGTAGCTCTCGACCTGCGGGTGGATGCTGGGGTCGCCGTACACTTCCGAGGTCGAAGCCTGCAGGATCTTGGCCTTCACCCGCTTGGCCAGGCCCAGCATGTTGATGGCCCCGTGGACACTGGTCTTGGTCGTCTGGACGGGGTCGAACTGATAGTGCACGGGGCTGGCCGGGCAGGCCAGGTTGTAGATCTGGTCGACCTCGACATAGAGTGGCATGGTCACGTCGTGGCGCAGCAGTTCGAAGCGCGGGTTGGTCAGGTTCTGGGCCACGTTCTGGCGCGAGCCGGTGTAGTAGTTGTCCACGCAGAGCACTTCGGCCCCGGTCTCCAGCAGCCGGTCACACAGATGCGAGCCGACGAAGCCGGCGCCGCCGGTCACCAGGATTCTCTGCGCATGCATGGACCGGCCGACCTTTCAGGGACTCAAGGAGAGTCGTTCCTGACGTTGTACCGCTCGGGTTTCTAGGCCGTCGAGCCCTCGCCGAACGAGCGCGGTTCGGTGACGACGGAGGGCTCGGCGATCGGCTTGGGTCGCTTGGCGGGCTGGGCCGTTTCCGCTGGACGGGGCGAGATCTGCTCGGGCGCGAAGTCGTCGACCGCGACCACGGCGGCCACCGCCTGATCGGCGGCGTCGAGAGCCGCGATCTCGTCGGGCGTCAGCAGGTTCTTGGCCAGGCCGTCCTTCCAGTGGCGCACGCCCTGGTCCTTCAGCCGGTCATGGATCCGCTGGGTGGCCACCACGCGCTCGAAGGCGTCGATCAGCTGGCCGATCGCCTCGTCCTTGCCGCCGACATAGACGCCTTCGACCAGACGGTCGCGGGTGGCGGACGGATGCAGGATCAGGTCGGCGCAGGCGCGGGTGACATGGTCCGACGGACCGCGACGACGCGCGCCGAACGGCAGCACCGCCGCGCGCAGCAGCCAGCCGGCCAAGCGGTTGGGCAGGTTGGCGAACACCTCGTCCAGCCGTTGCTCGATCGTGGCGAAGGCCGTCTCGGCGCACCATTGCAGCAGCGGGAAATCCGCGTCCGGCCGGCCATCGTCCTCCCAGCGTTTCAGGGCGCCGGACAGGAAGTACATCTCGGAGAGAATGTCGCCCAACCGCGCCGACAGCATCTCCTTGCGCTTCAGCTCGCCGCCCAGGGTCAGCAAGGCGATGTCCGAGGTCAGGGCGAAGGCGGCGCTGTAGCGGCCCAGCTTGCGATAGAAGCGGGCGGTGCGGCCGGCGTCCGGCGCGGGCGCCAGGGCGCCGTCGGTCCAGGCGCGGGCGGTGGCGCGCAGGCCGTTGCGCAAGGCGTGCACGACGTGCTTCCAGAAGGTCTCGTCGAATTGCGCGAGGCCCCTGGCCTCGTCCCGATCGCCAAGGGCCAGGATCTCCTTCAGCATGTAGGGATGGGCTCGTATCGCGCCCTGGCCGAACACCATCAGGCTGCGGGTCAGGATATTGGCGCCCTCGACCGTGATGCCGACCGGCAGGGCGCGGTACTGGCTGCCCATGTAGTTGCGCGGGCCCTCCATGATCGCCTTACCGCCGTGGACGTCCATGGCGTCGTTGACCACGACGCGCATCCGCTCGGTCGCGCCCGACTTCATCATCGCCGAGATCACCGACGGGTGCTTGCCGAGGTCCAGGCCGGCGCAGGTCAGCCGCCGCGCGCCGTCGACCAGGTAGGCGTTGCCGGCGATGCGGGCCAGGCGCTCCTGCACGCCCTCGAACTTGCCGATGGCGATGCCGAACTGGCTGCGCACGCGGGCATAGGCGCCGGTGGTGAGCGCGCTATAGGCCGCCGCCGCGCCAGCCATGGCGGGCAGGGAAATGCCGCGACCAGCCGCCAGGGCGGTCATCAGCATCTTCCAGCCCTGGCCGGCGCGCTCGGCCCCGCCGATGATCAGATCAAGCGGGATGAAGACGTCCTGGCCCCAGTTCGGACCGTTCTGGAAGGTCTGGAAAGCCGGCAGATGGCGACGGCCGATGCGGACCCCAGGCGTGTCCGTGGGCACAAGAGCGCAGGTGATGCCGATGTCCTCTTCCCCACCCAGCAGGCGGTCGGGGTCGCGCAGCTTGAAGGCCAGGCCCAGAACCGTGCAGACGGGGCCGAGGGTGATGTAGCGCTTGTGCCAGTTCAGGCGGACGCCCAGGACGTTCTCGCCCTTCCACGTTCCGCGAACGACCACGCCCTCGTCGACCATGGCGCCGGCGTCGGAGCCGGCCTCGGGGCTGGTCAGGCCGAAGGCGGGCACCTCGCGCCCGTCGGCCAGGCGTGGCAGCCAGTAGTCCTGTTGGTCCTTCGTCCCGAACTTCACGAGAAGTTCGCCCGGGCCCAGGGAGTTGGGCACCATCGCCGTCACTGCCGCCGAGGTGGATCGGGTGGCGATCTTGCGGACGATCTCGGCATGGCCAAAGGCCGAGAAGCCCAGGCCCCCGAATACCTTCGGGATGATCATGCCGAAGAACTTCTCGCGCTTCAGGAAGTCCCAGACCTCGGGCGGCAGATCGCGCGTTTCCCAGGTCATGCGCCAGTCGTCGAGCATGGCGCACAGGGCGTTGACCGGCCCGTCGAAGAACGCCTGCTCCTCGGGGTTGAGCGTCGGCTTGGGGTACGAGAGGAGTTCGTTCCAGTCCGGATCGCCGGTGAACAGCGCCGCGTCCCACCAGGTGTCGCCGGCCTCGATCGCGTCGCGCTCGGTTTCCGACAGGGCGGGCAGCACGCCCTTGGCCCACTGGTAGATCGGTCGGGTGATGGTGTCCCGACGGAAGGAAGAGGTGGTCATGACGCTGCCTCACGGATACTCGCGCTGTGAAAACGCGAGCGCGGCGAGGGGGCTCCGCGAAAACCTGGCCCTGGATGACTTAAGGGTGACGTTTGTCATGTGGCGCCCGTGACGCGCGGCACTGATGGACCGCCTCGGCCGGCGGCATGGTGGCCTCACAACGAGGGAGCCACCCATGTCACCCAGACCTTCCGAACCGATCGCGATGCTGCGCCAGGCGGTCAAGCGTCGCGGCGCCGTCCTGGCCCTGAACGGCCTGGATCTCGACATCCGTCCTGGTCAGTGCGTCGCGCTGCTCGGGCCCAACGGGGCCGGCAAGAGCACCAGCGTCGCCCTGCTGACCGGCCGCCTGCGCCCCGATGGCGGGACAGCCAGCCTGTTCGGCGGCGATCCGCGCGACGTCGCCGCCCGGGGCCGCATGGGCGTCATGCTGCAGGAGGCCGGGCTGCCGCGCACCCTGACCGTCCGCGAGCAGGTCGACCTGTTCCGGGGCTACTATCGCAAGCCCCGCCCGCTGGACGAGACCCTGCGCCTGGCCGGCCTCGAAGGCCTGGAGCGTCGCCGCTGCGGCGCGCTGTCTGGCGGCCAGCAGCGTCGCGTGCAGTTCGCCCTGGCCATCGCCGGCCGCCCGGACTTCCTGGTGCTGGACGAACCGACCACTGGCATGGACATCGACGCCCGTCGCGGCCTGTGGACCGCCGTCCGCGCCGAGATCGCCCGGGGCGCGGCCGTGCTGCTGACCACCCACCACCTGGACGAGGCCGAAGCCCTGGCCGATCGCATCGTGGTCATCGACCTCGGCCAGGTCATCGCCGACGGCTCGCCCGAAGCGATCAAGAGCCAGGTCTCCGGCGTCGCCATCCGCTGCCGCACCCGCCTGTCGGACGCCGAATTGTCGGCTCTGGCCCGCGTCACCGGCGTCAGCCGCGATGGCAGCAGGGTCACGCTGCTGACCACCTCGGCGCCCGCCACGCTGCGCGAGCTGCTGGCGCGTGACGAAACCGTCGATGACCTGACCGTCGCCGGCGCCTCGTTGGAGGACGCCGTCACCCGTCTCGTGCAGGCCGGCGCGCCTGCTGCCAACCATCAAGCCCCCCTTGGCCAAACTGAGGTCGCCTGAGATGCACACCCTGCTCGTCTACATCCGTGAAGCCCGCGCCCAGATCGTCTCCACCTGGCGCACGCCGCAGTTCATCATCCCCAGCGTGGCCCTGCCGCTGCTGTTCTACGGCGTGATGGGCCTTGGTCTCAGCAAGGGGCGCGAGGAGATCGCCCACGTGATGCTGGCCAACTATGTGATCTTCGCCGCCATCGCCCCGGCCATGTTCGGTTTCGGCGCCGCCGTCGCCGCCGAGCGCGAGGCCAGGCTGATCGAGCTGAAGCAGATCGCGCCGTTGCCTGCCGGGGGTTACCTGGCCGGCCGCCTGATCGCCGCCCTGGTGCTGGTGGGTGTCTCGATCGGCCTGCTCGGCGCGCTGGCCTGGTTCGGGGGCGTGACGATGGTCCCGTGGCGCTGGGCCGCGACCTTGGGCCTGGGCCTGGCCTCGGCCATCCCGTTCGCCCTGATCGGACTGAACATCGGCCTGCGGTTCGGCTCGCAAGGCGCCACCGCCGTGGCCAATCTGCTGTTCCTCAGCTTCAGCCTGTTCGGGGGCCTTTGGGTTCCGCTCAGCATCATGCCGAGGTGGGCCGGCGACATCGCCGAGGTCACGCCGTCCTATCACTTGGGACAGCTGTCGCAGATGTTGTCGGGCATGCAGCCGATGGCGAACGTTCCGCACCACCTCTCGATCCTGGCCGCGATCCAGCATCGCCGCCATGGTCGGGGCCTGGGCGGGCTGGCGGCGGCAATCGGCTTGACCGTGACGAGCCCGCCGCGCGACATCGCCGCCATGGATCAGGGAACGCGAGGCAAGGATGCGACCCCGGCGGCGACCGCCGGGGTCGGGATGCGGCGGAACGGAAGCCTGATCTTCCTCTCCTACCTGCCGTTCTACTTCATCTCCTGGCTCAACCACCCGCCGGATACGCTGGAGCTGGTCGCCTCGCTCGGGGGGCTGCTGGTCTTTATCGGCCTGTTCTGGGCGATCTGGAACAACCGGGGCCGCCCGGTGCTGTGGCAGGTGCTGGCGATATACGCGGTGGGCATGGTCCTTTCGCCCTTTAACGCGGGCTGGAGCGTCTACACGATCTACGCGACGTCGTTCGCCTCGCGCCTGCCGTCGCGGCGGATGTCGATCCGGGTGATGCTCGCCCTGGAGATCGTGCTGCTGGCGGTCGGGCTGGTCTTCTACCGCCACGTCTGGCCGATCTGGGCTTCGGGCTTGTTGTTCGGCGCGATCACCGGCTTCGCCACCCTCATGCAGATGGATGTCGAGCGGAAGAACCAGGAACTGGCCGTCGCCCACGAGGAGGTCCGGGCCCTGGCCACGACGGCCGAACGCGAACGGATCTCCCGCGACCTGCACGACCTCTTGGGCCACACCCTGACCCTGGTCGCCGTGAAGGCCGAGCTGGCCGCCCGCCTGGTCAGCCGGGACGCCGAGGCCGCCGAGCGCGAGATGCAGGCCGTCGCCGCCGCCGCTCGCGAGGCCCTCTCCGAAGTTCGCACGGCGGTGGTCGGCATGAGAGGCGCCTCCCTGGCGTTCGAGATCGACAAGGCCCGCCAGGCGTTGGCCGCCGCCGACATCCAGGCCGAGATCTCGGCCCTGACCACCGACGGCTTTCCAGCGCAGGAGACCGTGCTGGCCATGGCTCTGCGCGAAGGGGTGACCAACGTCATCCGCCACGCCGGCGCCAAGCGTTGCGACATCACGCTGGCGCCCAGCGCTAAGGCGCTGACGCTCACCATCGCCGACGATGGTCCGGGTGGCGGCCGGCTGGTCGAGGGTTCGGGCCTGAAGGGCATGCGCGCCCGCCTGGCGGCCATCGGCGGGGCGCTGGACATCAAATCCGGCAGGACCGGGACCCGTCTCGTGGCCACCGCGCCCCTGAGCAACGCCAATGGGGAGACCGTCTCGTGATCCGCGTCGTCATCGCCGAAGACCAGAAGATGGTGCTGGGCGCTCTCAGCGCTTTGCTCGAGATGGAAGGCGACATCCAGGTCGTGGGCCGCGCGCCCGACGGCGCCGTCGCCCTGGAGATGGTCAGGGCCGAGAAGCCGGACGTGCTGATCTCCGACATCGAGATGCCCGGCCTGACCGGGATCGACGTCGCCGCCCGACTGAAGGCCGAGGGATCGACGACCCGGGTGCTGATCGTCACCACCTTCGGCCGGCCGGGCTATCTGCGCCGGGCCATGGAAGCGGGGGTGAAGGGCTACCTCCTCAAGGACGGCCCCAGCAGCGTGCTGGCCGCCGCCGTCCGCACCGTCGCCGCCGGCGGCCGCGCCATCGCGCTGGAGCTGTCCGAGGCGGTGTGGGACGCCCAGCCCGATCCGCTGACCGACCGCGAGCGCGAGATCCTGCGTCTGGCCGAGGAGGGGCGTTCGAACAAGGATATCGTCTCGCCTGGCACGGTGCGCAACTACCTGTCTGAGGCGGCCCAGAAGCTGGGCGCGGCCAACCGAGTCGAGGCCGGCCGGATCGCGCGCTCCAACGGCTGGCTCTAGGCGGTCACGGGCTCGGGTTCGGCCGCCGGCGCTCGGGTCGTGCGCCACAGCACCAGGCCGATCACGCCCAGCGTCAGCTCGCGCAGGCGGCGCAGCAGCGAAAGGGCCAGGGCCTGGTCGGGCGTCAGACCCAGCGCGCCGCCCAACAGCAGGTAGCCGCCTTCCTGCACGCCCAGCGCCCCGGGGATGGCGAAGCCGACGACCTTGGCCGTCTGGGCGAGGCCCTCGACAATCAGGGCCTGAAGCAGGGTGGGATTGAGGCCCAGGGCCCACATCGAGACATAGGTCTCGAACGCGCCGGCGAGCCAGGCGGCCATGTGCCAGGCCCAGGAGGCGAACAGGTTTCCGCGCTGGCGGCCGATGAGGCGGAAGGCCTCGCCCAGCTCGCCGGCCCGGCCGGCGATGGCGGTCCAGCGTTGCGAGAATTGACCCAGGCGTCGGTGCAGGCCGGCCTTGTGGGCCAGATAGGCGGTCAGCACGACGCCGACGACGATGGCGACCAGGGTCAGGCCGGCTTGCGCCAGGCGTGGGTCGTGCAGCGTGGCGATGGCCACGAGCAGGCTGGCCAGGACGAACAGCACCAGACCCACCGTGCCGGCCAGCACGTCGACGACGCAGCTCGCGGTGGCCTCGGCCAGGGTCAGGCCGTTGCGGGCCGACAGCTTGGCCCGCACGACGTCGCCGCCGACCTGGGCGACCGGGAGAAGGGCGTTGACCGCCTCCTTGATCAGGCGGACGCGAAACAGAAAGGTCAGGGGCGGGCGGCGATCGGGCGGCAGCAGGACCTGCCAACTGACCGTGGCCAGGAATGTCACGGGCAGGTGGGCGGCGATGACGATCACCGCCTGCCAGCCAACCTGGCCCAGGATCTCGCGAACCGCGCCGACGCCGTGCGTGGCCAGCAGGATCGCCAGCAGGGCGACGCCGATCGTCAGCAACCAGCCCCGCCAGAGCGAAGGTCTGCGTTTCGCTGGCCCCTCCGGATCCATCGTCATGCGGCCGAGCGCGCCCGTCGGTCGGCGGTCACGCCCAGCTCGCGATAGACGTCCAGCACCTCGCCGCAGATGGTGTTCCAGTCGTAGCGAGCGCTGGACCGGCGGGCGGCGCGGCCCAGGCGCACACGGCGCAGGGGTTCGGAGATCAGGCTCTCGATCGCCGCGGCATAGGCCTGCGCGTCGGCGCCGGCGGCCAGTACGCCGTCCTGGCCGTCGGTGATCAGGGCGCTGGTGCTGGGCGCGCGCGGGCAGACCACGGCCAGGCCCGCGGCCATGCCCTCCAGGCTGGCGTTGCCGAAGGCTTCGGTCAGGCTGGGGTTGAACAGGATGTCGGCGCTGGACACCGCGCGGCCCAGGTCGGCGCCGTCCAGGTGACCGGTCAGGATGGCCTCGGGCAGGCGCTCCTCCACGAAGGCGCGGGCGGGACCCTCGCCGATGATCAGGGCGCGGATCGGCTGGCCGCGCAGGCGGACGAACGTCTCGCAGAGGACGTCCAGGCCCTTCTCCATGACCAGACGGCCCAGGAACGCCACGACGATCTCGTTGTCATCGATACCCATCGAACGGCGCCAGTTCAGGTCGCGCTTGACCGGCGAGAAGCGTTCGCGGTCGACGCCGCGGCCCCAGACGCGCACGCGCTCGCCCAGGCCTTGTTCGCGCAGCAGCTCGGCGATCGGGGCGTTGGGGGCCAACACGCGGTCGCAGCCGCGATAGAACCTGTCCAGATAGCGCTCGGCGCTAGGCCGCAGCCAATCGAGGCCGTAGTACGACAGGTAGGTCTCGAACCGGGTGTGCAGGCTGGCCACCACGGGCAGACCCATCTTGCGGCCCCACTTGCCGGCCTGATTGCCCAGGAGGTCGGGCGCGGACAGGTGGACGGCGGTCGGGCGGAAGTCGGCCAGGTCGGCGCGCAGCGCGCGGTTCAGGCCCAGCGCCAGCCGATACTCGCCGCGACCCGGGATCGCGATCGACGGCGCGGACACCAGTTCACCGGCCGGCTCGAACGCTGGCGTGTCGGTGGTGGGCGAATAGACGCGAACCTCGGCGCCGTGGCGTATCAGGTAGGCGGACAGGCGATTGAGCGCCTGGTTCGAGCCGTCGCGCGTGTAATTGTAGTTCCCGGAAAACAACGCCAGACGCAGGCCTTCGGCGGAATTTTCCTCTGCGGGCTGATGAAAAGGTCTTTCCGCGAGCAGCACGACGCCTCCGTTGGTTACATCCCCCGAGGCCCCCGCCCGTCTCCGAGTATGACAATGGGCATATGGTGGAATGGTTCAGTTTCCGGAAGGGGGGAAGGACGTCCTTTTCCGTGCACGGTCGGTTCACTGTAGCGTCTGGGTTACACCCCCTAAGGCGTGTCCTTGGGGGCGCGGTCATGGAAAAACGCGCGCGGGGGCTTGCGCCGCGACGCCATGACCCGCTTTTGGCGGTCCGCTCGGACTTGCCGTGAGGCCGGTTCGTGCTCAGTTATGCGCCCGTGGCCGCGAGGTGGGCGGTCCAGCGATTCCTAGAGGGGCCAAGCCGCCCCGATTTCCAGCGAGATCCCGAAACGTCATGCAGCCGGTCAAGACCCTCATTCTCAGCGCCGGTCAGGGCAAGCGCCTGTCGCCCCTGACCGACGACCGGCCCAAGTGCCTGGTCGAGCTGGCCGGCCGTACGGTGCTGGAATGGCAGCTGCGCCACCTGCATCAGGCGGGCGTGACCGAGGCGGTGGTCGTCACGGGCTTCCGCGCCGATCTGGTCGAGGCCGAGGTCGCGCGCCTGCGGTTTCCGGGCATGAGCGTTCGCACGCTCTACAACCCCTTCTACAGCGTCACCGACAACCTCGCGACCTGCTGGCTGGCGCGCGAGGAGATGCGCGGCGGGCCGTTCATGATCCTCAATGGCGACACCCTGTTCGAGCCGGCCATCGCCGAGCGTCTGATCAGCGCGCCGGCCGCCCCGATCACCGTGACGGTCGATCGCAAGGCCGACGGCGTCTACGACAGCGACGACATGAAGGTGCTGACAGAGGGCGACGCCCTGCGCGCCATCGGCAAGACCATCACCGCGTACGACGCGGAATCAATCGGCTTCCTGCGCTTCGACGCAGAGGGCTCGGCCCTGTTCATCGAGACGCTGGAAAAGATCATGCGCAAGCCGGAAGGCCTGAAGCGCTGGTACCTCAGCGTCATCAACGAGATCGCCCAGGCCCACGATGTGGTTCGCGTGCGCTCGATCCAGGGCCTGGAGTGGGCCGAGATGGACTTCCCCGAAGACCTCGTGCGCAATCGCGCCCTGACCGCCGAGTGGGCGGCGAAGGAAGCCGAAGTGGTCTGAGGGCGCCGTCCTCGCCTTCGACAAGCTCAGGATGAGGACTACTTCCTGCGGCGGTTCATTAGAAACCTCACCCTGAGCTTGTCGAAGGGCGAGGTTTCGCTGTTCAGGTTTCGCCCACCAGTTCGCGCACGAGATCCAGATCCGACGGCTTGTCGACATCGACCGCCGCCAGGCCGTCGTGGGCGCGCACGGCGGCGGCCTTGACCTTGGCCAGCTTGCCTAGCTTCAGCACGGCCTCGTCCAGGGTCAGCCAGTTCAGCAGGTAACGGATCAGGAAGCTGGGCCCCAGCATGGCGGCGATCTTCCAGGGCTGCTTGCGCAGCGCCTCGACCTTGCGCCAGACATGGACGACGTTGAGGGCGTTCTCGTTGCGCAGCAGGAAGAGGTTGCAGCCCGAATAGCGGCCGTCCTGAAAGCGCAGATAGGTCCGCTTGGTCCGCGGCGCGGCGGCCCGCACGCGGTCTTCGGGGGCCAGCAGCACGGCGACGTCGGCCCAGTCGGGCGTGTCGGCCAGGAACTGGGTGATCCACTCGGGCTTGAGCAGGGCGTGGTCGACCGTGGTCACCACCAGCGGAAAGCCCAGTTCTTTCGCGGCGTTCTCGACGCTCTGGCTGGGGCCCGAGGCGGTGGGAAGCACAACGACCCTGGCGTCCGCCAAGGCCGTCTTGATCGCCTCGTCATTGGCCGCGACGCCGACGCGCTCGGGACCGGCGGCCTCGATGGCGCCCAGCACGCGGCTGAGCAGGGTCTTGCCCTCCAGCGTGATCAGGGCCTTGTGGCGGACGCCGGCGTAGGCGGCGACGGGATCGACCTCGCCGCCGCGCGAACCGGCCAGGATGAGGACCTTGAAGCCGGTCGCGCTCACAGCGCCTTCTCGTAGACGCGATAGGTCTTGTAGTGCGTACCGCCCACGTTCTCGGCGATGTGGGTCATGGCCTTGTTGGCCTCCAGCACCCACGAGATCTCGTAGCGATTGTAGCCCAGGCTCATCGCCGTATCGCGGCTGGCCTTCATCATCCAGAACGGCAGCATGCGGCCGCGCTGGGTGCTGGAGAACTTCTTCTTCACGCCCATCAGCGGGATGCGCGCCGACTTCACGCCCTTGACCTTCAGTCGCCACAAGAGCTTGGCCCAGCCGAACGGCAGCAGCTTGCCGCCAAGATCGGCGATGGCTTCGTTGACGTTGGGCAGGAAGACCACGACGCCGGCGGCTTCGCCGTCGATTTCGGCGAACCAGATCAGGCGCTTGTCGATCACCTGCTTGAGCGCCTTGCCCAGCTGGGCGGTTTCGGCCTCGGTGGTGGGAGTGAAGCCCCAGTTGTCCGACCAGGCGTCGTTGAGGATGTCCGTCAGCGTCTGGACCTCCGCGTCATAGCGCTTCATGTCCAGCTGGCGCAGCACGACGCCGGCGGGCAGACCGCGCTTGAGCCGGCGCTGGGCGATCTCGGGGATGTCGCCGTTCTCATCGGCTTTGTAGGCGAACAGGTCCTGGGCCTTGGCGTAGCCCTGTTCCTCGACCCGCTTGCCGGCATAGACCGGGTCGTGGCCCATCAGGATCATTGGCGGGGTGTCGAAGCCCTCGACCAGCAGGCCGACCTCTTCGTTGATCGACAGGTTGAACGGGCCGACCACATGAGTGCGGCCGCGCGCGCGCAGCCAGTCCTCGGCGGCGCGGAACAGCACCTGGAACACCGCCCCATCGTCCTCGGCGGCGATCATGCCGAAATGGCCGTCCAGGCGGCCCGGCGTCGGCTGAGGCGTCAGATGGTCGATCTGGGCGCTGATCCGGCCCACGTCGCGGCCGCCGCGCGTCGCCAGGAACAGCTGGACCTCGGCGTGGGCGAAGAAGGGGTTGGTCTTCGGCGTCAGGGCCTCGGTGCGCTCCATGAACAGCGGGGTGATCCAGTTGGGATCCTTGGCGTTCAGGCGGGCGGGCAGGGCGATGAAGCGCTTAAGCTCCTGCGGCGTCTTGACCGGGATGACCGTGAGGTCGGCGTTCGCGGAGTCGAAAGGCATCACCCCTCCAGGGCCAGGAATGTGCGGATGGCGAGGGCGCCGAAGATCGCGGGAGCGGCCCAGACGGCCAGGAACGGGTCCAGCGCGCCGGACTCGCCCAGGGCGGTCAGCATGCCGTTGGCCACCAGGAAGAAGAGTCCGGCGCCCAGGCCGGTGGTCAGCAGCACCGCCCCCTGGCCGCTGCGGAAGTTGGCCAGCGCCACGGGCGCGCTGAGCAGCAGCATGACCAGGGCCACGAACGGGCCGGCGAAGGCCGCGTGGAAGTGGGTGCGGTAGAAGCTCTCGGGCCGGTCCGAGCCGCCGTTTTGCAGGGCCCGCTTGGCGGAGGCGGCGGTGGGCACGGCGTCGTCGCCGAACAGGCTCTGGACGTCGCGCGGCTTCAGCGCGGCGGGCCAGGTGGTCGAGGCGGCGGTCGAAGCCTGGGCCAGGTCACCGGAGAAACGGGTGGTCTTCGGCTGTTCCAGCGTCCAGCGATCATTGGCGTAGAGGGCCTTCTGGGCCTCGACCTTCTCGATCAGGATACCTTTGGGGTCGCGGCGGAAGATGGTGACATTGTCGATCTCGCGGCCGTCGGCGGTGGCCGTGGCCCCGATGACCAGGTCGGACCCCGCGCGGAAGGTGCGCGGGGCGGGGACCTTGCGTTCCGCCACGGGGGTCGTGTTCTTCCACCAGTCGGCCAGGGCGGGATCGGCGCGAGGCGCCAGGTACTGGCCGCACAGGGCGTCCAGCAGCATCACGAAGATGGCCGCGGGCATGGCCATGCCGATGATGCGGTAGCCCGAGACGCCGGTGGCGCGCATGGCGACGATCGCGCTTTCGCGGGCCAGCTGCGAGAAGGCGAACAGGCCGCCGGCCAGCACGGCGATCGGGGCGATCTGCTCGAACAGGCGCGGCAGGCGCATGAAGGCGTAGTAGGCCACGCCCGCCATGCCCAGGCCCCGGTCGAGAATGTCGTTGGTCACGTCCAGCAGGTCCAGGATCTGCAGGATGGACATCAGGATAAGGGCCGCGCCGAGGATCCGGGTGGCGACCGTCTTCAGGACGTAGAGCTGCAGCATCATGCGGCTTGTCGTTTCTTCGGCAGGGGCAGGAGGCGGACGACGCGCGTGACCAGCTTGTTGATGCGGCGCACGGTGCGCGAGACCGGCGTGTCGCCAGGGCGGGTGCGGCTACCCATGAACAGCCAGACGCCCAGTCCGGCGAAGATCGCGAACGGAACCCAGATGGCCGGGATGGACGGTAGCCTACCGGACGAGGCCATGCTCTGGCCCAGCAGCAGCGAGTGCTGGAAGGCCAGCAGCAGGACGCCCGCCATGATCAGCCCCGGGGCGCGATTGCCGCGCTTGGAGGCGAGGCCAAGTGGGAAGGCCAGCATCGGCAGGAACGGCAGGAACGCCGCGCGGGCCAGGCGGCCATAGAGTTCGCTCAGCAGCGTGGCCTTGGGAACGATCGGATTGGGCAGTTTGGACTGTCGGTAGAGCTCGCCCAGCGTCAGTTCGCGCTCGTCGCCGCCGCGCGCCCGCAGCAGCACCGCCGCGGCGCTCAAGGGGGTCTGGGTGGTCAGGCTGCTGAAAGCCAGGTTGCGGTAGTCGCCAGCGGAGTCACGCGCGATACGGCGGCCGTCCTTCAGGTCCATGGTGATGGTCTTGCCGCCCGGATCCATCTTCAGGTCGGCCTGGGCGGCGGTAATGATCTCTTCCTGACCGCGCGCGTCCAGGCGGCGGATGAAGACCCGCGTCAGGCGCTGGCCGGCGACGTCGGCGCTGTCGGCGGTCATCAGCGAGCCCTTGTCGTCGATGAAGGCCCCGCCCGCCAGGCGTCCGTTCCAGCCGGCGTTGATCGCCGCGTGCATCACCGCGCGGTAGGCGTAGCGGCTGTAGGGCTGCATGTAGCCGAACACGATCAGGCTGAAGACGCTGAGGAACAGGCCAACGGCCAGGAACGGCGCGGCGATGCGCTCCAGCGACTGGCCGCTGGCCAGCAGGGCGTCGATCTCCGAGCCGTCCGACAGCTTGGTGATGACGATGAACAGGGCCACGAAGAACGCGACCGGCAGGGCCAGGCCGAGATAGTGCGGCACCAGGTTGGCGGCCAGCTGGGCGACATAGCCGAAGCGAGCGCTGCTCTGGGACAGCGAGTCCAGCAGGCGCAGGACGCGCTCCAGCAGCAGGGCCACGACCGTGACGCCCAGGCAGCCGACCAGCGGCCAGAACAGCAGGCGCAGCAGGTAACGGTCGATCAGGCTCAAGGGGCCGATGGTCAATGCCTTGGCGCTCACGCTTGGACCCAAGCCTCGGCGAAGCGTTGCGCCAGGCGCTCGACGCCCTCGCTCGAAAGCGCCACGGCGGTTCCAAGGTCCGGGGCGGCGGGCCAGCCGGCGTCGGGGAAGCTCTGTCCCTCATACGAGCGCGCGCCCTCGTAGCGGGGCAGCACGTGGAAGTGGACGTCCTTGTCGACCATCATCAGCATCAGGTAGTTGATCTTCTCGTAGTCGACTTGCGCCTTCAGAAGGCGCTCAATGCCGGCCACGGCGACTTGCAGGTCGGCGAAGGCGGCGGGACTCACCTCGGAGAACGCCCGGACCGTTTCCTTGCACACCAGGACCAAAGACCCAAATGTCGGTTGCTTCGGACGGACCAGAATCAGCCAGTGATCGGTCTCCGCGATCTTGGAGCCGGGGTAGCCGAACGCCAGAGCTGTGGGATTGGTCATGAGAAAGCCGGAACTTCAGGCTGATGTCGCCCGTGAATAACAATAGGGATGCGGCGTTTTAGATGAAAGCATGTTCCGTTCTCGTCGGCGCGATGTTGTTGGCGTCCGCGACGGCCGGGATCGCCTGGGCCGAAGGCGTGGCCCGGCCCCTGACAGACAAGGAGTGCGTCGGCCGCAAGAGCGCCACGCGCCTGAATGTCCAGGTCGGGGCGCTGCGCTCGAACGCCGGCGAGGTGGTGATCACGGTTTATCCGGGCGATCCGAGCCGCTTCCTGGCCCCGCGCGGCAAGGTGGAGCGGGCGCGGGTCAGGACCTCGGCCCCGATGAGCCAGGCCTGCTTCTGGCTGCCGTCGCCCAGCGACGCCTATGCGGTGGAGGTCTATCACGACGCCAACGCCAACAAGGAACTGGACCGCAGCCCGCAGGGCATGCCGCTGGAAGGCTACGGCTACTCGAACGATGCGCCGACCAGGTTCGCGTTCCCATCGTTTGACTCGGTGCGGTTCGGCGTGAAGCGGGGCGAGACCACCATCCGGGTCAAGGTGCGCTACCCGCGCTAGCCTATGTCGGCCAGATTGTAGCGGCCGAGTTCCGACAGACCTTCACGAGCGGCCTCGACGCCCCGCACGACGACACGAGCGCTGTGGCCGCCGTCCGGCTTGGGCTCGACCTCGATCACATGCCAGCGGGCTGGCGAATGGCCGCCCGGTCCCGATGAGGCCGAGGGCACGCCCAGAACCGGGATGGCCGAGCCTTTGGGGCCCGGCACCGATCCGATGATCGTCTCGTGGGCATGGCCGTGCAGGACGAGGTCGGCGCCATGCTTGGCCAGTAGCGCGCGCAGGGCCTCCTGATCGTCCAGCGATTTGCGCTTCGACACCGCGCCCTTGTGCGGCGGGTGGTGCAGGACGACGAGGCGGAAGAGATCCTTGTAGGCCGGATCGGCGAGGGCCAGGTCCAGCCGCTTAAGCTGATCCTCGCCCAGGCGGCCGGTGGCCAGATGCGGCGCGGTCGGCACGGCCGAGCACAGGTTGAAGATCGCGACGGGTCCGCGCACGCGGACCTGCGGGAATTGAACCTCGCCCGCGTCGCCCAGCCATGGCGTCCAGGGCGCGAAGCGTTCGCCGCCGCCCGCGCCGGCCCTGCCTTTGTCGGAGAGGGCGTCGTGATTGCCGGGGCTGACGGTGCAGTCGCTGGCTGGTCCCAGGGATTCCAACCACTTCGTCGCCGCCGCGATCTCCGTATGCGAAGCAAAGTTGGTGAGATCGCCGCTGATCACCACATGATCGGGGCCGGCGGCCTTCACGTCGGCCACGAGGGCCGCCAGCACTTCGGGCCGGTGGACCTTGCGCTTCTTTCGCCAGGCGATGCGGCTCAGCAGCCGCTTGGTGAAGACGTCCTTCCACCCGAACGCGCCTCGCGGCGGCGGCAGGTGGGGGTCGGAGAGGTGAGCGATGCGATATATGGGCAAGACGGTTCGGGTCGTTCTGGTCGAAGCAGCCGAAGCTGCTTATCAATCGGCTCGAGTTTCAAGGGGTATATCTGTCTTTGAGTGGTGAAATCCAAAACCTCGCGCCTGCGGGACCTCGGGCTCTGAGCGTTGGCGAGAGCGGCGCGCGCATCTGGGGCATGACCTCGCGCGAGCGTCTGTCGCGCATCTATCGTCGCCTGGGTCTGGTCGAGACCCCGGCCGTCGACCTGTCGAACGCCGTGGTGGCGGTCGACGCCGGCTGGGTGTTCGACGAGTCGCTGATCAAGGCGCTGGCGGGCCGCGAGGGCGCGGTGCTGGTCGACGACTCCGGTCGCGCCGTCGCCGTCCACGCCCCGGCCGAGCTGGGCTATGCCGCCACCGAGGCGTTGGCGGCCGGGCAGGACCCCACCGGCCTGGATCCGCGCCTGACGCGCTTGACCGCCCTGGAACTGGGTTCGGCCTACAACAGCGCCCTGCGCAAGCGCGAGCCGCCGGTGCTGGAGCGCCTGACGCCGCAAACCGTGCGCGCCGTCGAAAAGCGCCTGTTCCAGGGCTCGTACAAGGGCGTCACCGACCTCGTCACCAAGTACGTCTGGCCCGCGCCGGCCCGGGTCGTCACCCGCTGGGCCGCCATCGCCAAGATGACCCCCAACCAGGTGACCGGCATCGGCTTCCTGCTGGTGCTGGCGGCCATGTACCTGTTCTGGACCGGCCATTTCGGCTGGGGCCTGGTCTGCGCCTGGATCATGACCTTCCTCGACACCGTCGACGGCAAGTTGGCCCGCGTGACCCTGACCTCGTCCAAGTGGGGCAACGTCTTCGACCATGGCATCGACCTGATGCACCCGCCGTTCTGGTGGTGGGCCTGGTTCATCGGCGTCTACGCGATCGGTCAGGAGATCCCGTATGCGGGCCTGAGCCTGGGCGTGGTCATCGCCGGCTATGTGCTGCAGCGCGTGGAGGAGGGGATCTTCCTGGCCCTCTTCAAGCTGGAGGTGCACGCTTGGCGGCCGTTCGACAGCTTCTTCCGTCTGATCACCGCGCGCCGGAACCCCAACCTGATCCTGCTGACGGCCTGCGCCGTGGTGGGGCGGCCGGACATCGGCTTCACCCTTGTGGCTATCTGGACCGCGGTGTGCTTGATCGTGCACGCCGTCCAGATTCTACAGGGTCTGGCCGCGCCGAAGGGCTCAATCCAGTCTTGGCTGTCGAAATGACGCGCATCGGGGTTGTTCGCAATCCAAAGAGCCACGGCAACCGGGCGCACCCGCCCGGTCCGCCGCCCGAGGGCGTGCGGCTGGTCGAGCCCCTTGGCCGTGACGCCCTGAGAGCGGAACTGGAGAACTTCGCCCGCGAGGGCCTGGACCTGCTGATCATCGACGGCGGCGACGGCACGGTGCGCGACGTCATCAGCCTGCTGCCGCACACCTTCGGTGAGGATTTGCCGCTGCTGGCGGTGTTGCCGTCGGGCAAGACCAACGTCCTGGCCATCGACCTGGGCGCCCCCAACGACTGGCGGTTGGAGGAAGTCCTGATCGCCGCCCGCCAGGCCGATCCGCGCATCAAGGAGCGGCCGCCGCTGCGGGTCAGCTGGGCCGATGGCCGGCCGTGTCTGCAGGGCTTCTTCTTCGGCGTCGGGGCCATGGTCAAGGCCACCAACCTGGCCCAGAAGGCCCACAAGGTCGGCTTTTTCCATAATCTGGCCGTGGCCGTGACCATCCTGTCCGCCACCATGGGCGCGCTGTTCGGCGGGGCCAAGGACGAGTGGCGCGAGGGCGTGCCGGCCAGGCTGGCGATCGACGGCCAGGATCAGCCCGGCGACGAGCGCTTCGCCATCGTGGCCACCGCCCTCAAGCGCCTGCCGTTCGGCCTCAAGCCCTTCGGCGCGCCGCGCGAGGGGCTGAAGCTGCTGGACGTCGACGCCCCGCCGCGACGGCTCATGAAGGCCCTGCCGATGGTGCTGAGCGGCAAGGCCGAACCGGCCCTGGAAGGCCTGGGCTATCGCCGCCGCGACCCGCGCCTGATCGGCCTGGCCGGCGGCGCGCCCTTCGTGCTGGACGGCGAGGTCTATGAAGGCGGCGACCTGACCATCGGTCTGGGGCCGTCCTTGCGGTTCCTCGTCGGATGAGCAGCCTTCGCGACCTCGTCGCGGCCGAGCTCTCCACGCCGACCCCCGCGCCGATCACCGCCTTCGCCGAGCGCCTGACGACGATCTTTCCGGGCGCCCAGGCGGTGCTGTTCTACGGCTCGATCCTGCGCACGGGCGACCTGTCGGGCGTGCTCGACTACTACGTCCTGACCGAGCGGCCGCCGGCCGGCTGGCGCGGCTTCTTCACCCGCATCCTGTGGCCGGACGTCAGCTATCACGAGTTTGAGCACGAGGGGCGGATGCTGCGGGCCAAGGTCGCCTCGATGACCCTGGGCCAATTCCGCAAGGCCGCCAGCGGCGCGGACCATGACACCACCATCTGGGCCCGCTTCGTGCAGCCCTGCGCTCTGATCTGGGCGGCCGAAGGCGCGCGCGAGACGGTGATCGACGCGGTGACCGACGCTTGCCGTACGGCCGCGCGCTACGCCCGCGCCCTGGGGCCGGTCGAAGGGACGCCGCACGACCTGTGGACCGCCCTGTTCCGCGAGACCTACAAGGCCGAACTGCGGGTCGAGAAGGCCGGCCGCGAGGTCTCGATCCTGAGCTTCGATCCCCAGCGCTACGACCACGTCATGGAAGCCGTCTGGCGCGATGAGGGCCGGGCGATGGAAGAGGCCGAGCGCGCCCGCGTGCGTCGCGAGTGGCGGCCGCGCAAGCTGTTGGGCAAGCCGCTGAACGCCGCGCGGCTGATGAAAGCGTCCTTCACCTTCCAGGGCGCGGCGCGCTACGCCGCCTGGAAGATCGAGCGTCACACCGGCGTGCCCATCGAGGTCACGCCCTGGCGCGAGCGCCACCCCATCCTGGCCGCGCCCGGCGTGCTGCTGAAGGTCTGGAAGAGCCGTCGCCGGGCAAGCTAGGCCCTCATCCGAGCCAACCTATCTCCGATCTCCCCGGCGAATGCCGGGGTCCAGATCGAATCCAGAGCGCTCATAGCGATGGCGCCGTGTGATGGTGCGCCAGCCCCGATCTCTCAGGATGAATCTGGGCCCCGGCATTCGCCGGGGAGATCGGATTTTTGGGAGGCCGCGTTGACGACCAAACGAAAACGCCCGGACCGTTAGGTCCGGGCGTTTGGATTTCCAGAGAGGCAAAACCCCTAGGCGCGGGCGCGCTTCAGAGGCTCAATGACGCCAAGCGCCGCGCCGATTTCGGCGAAGGCACCCAGGACGGCGTCGATCTGCTCGTCGGTGTGGGCGGCGCTGACGCTGGCGCGCAGCAGCGGACGGCTGTCCGGCGTGGCGGGCGGCAAGGCCAGGTTCAGGTAGACGCCGGCCTGCAGCAGGCCGTTCCACATGGCGATGGCGCGTTCCTGGTCCGGGATGGTCGTGGCGACCACCGGGCTGGCCGTCGGGCCGGTGTGGAAGCCCATGGCGGTCAGGCCGTCGTAAAGACGCTTGGCGTTGCGGTTCAGGCGGTCGCGCAGCTCGGGCTGCTCGATCATGCGGCGCAGGGCGGTGATGGTCGAGGCGACCACGGCCGGCGGCAGCGAGGCGGTGAACATATACGGACGGCAGACGACGCGCATGACGTCGAAATCGTCCATGTCCGAGACGCAGAAGCCGCCGATGGCGCCCAGGCTCTTGGAGAAGGTGCCGACGATGAAGTCGACATCGTCTTCCACGCCGGCCGCCTCGGCCAGGCCGCGGCCCGTGGCGCCCAGCACGCCCATCGAGTGGGCTTCGTCGACCAGCAGGTAGCCGCCCAGCTCGCGCTTCACGGCGGCGATTTCCTTCAGCGGCGCGACGTCGCCGATCATCGAATAGACGCCCTCGACCACGATCAGGCGCTCGCCCGGCGCATCGCCGAGGCGACGCAGGCGCTTGGCCAGGTCTTCGGGGTCGTTGTGGCGGAAGCGGATGACCTCGGCGTGGCCCAGACGCGAGCCGTCGTAGATCGAGGCGTGGCTGTCGGCGTCGAGGATCAGGTGGTCGCCGCGGCCGACCAGTGTCGACAGCACGCCCAGATTGGCCTGGTAGCCGGTCGTGAAGACCATGGCGTGCTTGCGGCCGTAGAACTTGGCCAGTTCCTGCTCGAGCTCGACGTGCGCCTCGAACGAACCGTTGGCGATGCGCGAGCCGGTGGTGCCGGTGCCCCGCTCCTGGACGGCCTTGACCGAGGCGGCGATGGCCTCTTCGTCGAAGGTCAGGCCCAGATAGTTGTTGGTGCCCAGCAGGATGGTCGGACGCCCCTCGACGACGCCTTCGGTCGGCGAGGTCACGGCGTCGAAGCGAACCTTGAACGGGTCGGCGCCGGCGCTCTGGATGGCCTTGTACGCATCGCGATAGGCCAGGTGCTTATCGAATAGCCCCATTAGTTAAGCCCTAGTCCGGAGATCATTGATCAGTTTGGAAAGGTCGCCGGCGGTCTCGACAGAGGCCAGGCGATCGAGAGGAATGGAGATGTCGAAGGTGTCTTCGAGCTCCATGATGATGTTCATCAGGGCCAGGGAGTCCACGGCGAGATCGCGACCGATATGCGACTCTGCACGAACCTCTACGGGTCGTCCCAGAACCTTGCTCGCCGCCACCCCGATCTCGCGCAAGCTGAGATCCGTAACCGTTTCCATTCTAAACTAAACCTCCGGGAGCCCCACCCGTGACACTACTGTAACGGCGAGTCTGTCAGATTTCCGCCATATTTGAACTAGGCGGCGACGTTTTTGGGTAACCACCCCTGTTCTCGATACCAATCGACGGTGTGCAAGAAGCCGTCGATCAGGCCGAATACGCTGGGTACTCCCTCCGCCATCGGAGCGCTAGATAGTGACCAATCGTTGTGAAGCAACTCCCTGGCTTTGCCTAAACCGAACACCGAGGGGTTGTTTGAGGCGAAAGACCAAGCATCCGCTAGGATTCCAGCCAGCAGTAGCGCGTTATCGGGCAACCTGACCAGCCGGGGGGCGCGGTTCATCACTTGGCCGGCGGCGGTCATGATTTCTGACCAAGTGTAACCATCGCGCCGCACATCGGAGAGCTCCGCAAGGCCCGAAACCGGCCCACGGCAGAAGGCGACGAGCTGGGCGGCGGCGTCCTGGACGTGGATCATGGCGATCCGCGAGTCCGGCGACAGCACCGGCAGGACCGGGCTCTTGGCCGCCAGTTCGAACAGCGCCAGGGTCTCCGTGTCGCCCGGACCATAGATGGCCGGCGGGCGCACGATGAGGGCGCTGGGGCTGGTCTCGCGCACCGCATCCTCACCCGCGCGCTTGCTGGCGCCGTAGCTCGAGAGCCGCGGTTCGCGCGCGGCGAGGCTGGACACCAGGATGAACCGCGCGCCGGCCGTTCGCGCGGCCTGGGCGGCGGCGCGGGCTCCGTCGCGATTGACGACGTTGAAGCCGTCCAGCGAGGCGGCCTTGATCAGGCCGGCCACGTGGATCACCACCTCGGCGCCCTGGCACAGGCGGTCCAGCGCCCCGGGGGTCTTCAGATCGCCGACGACGACCTCGACCTCGAGATCGCGCCACAGCGGGTGGATCGGGTCGCGGCGGACGAGGACGCGCGGCGTCCAGCCGTCCTGGGCCAGGGCGCGGACCAGATGACGGCCCAGGAAGCCCGTGGCGCCGGTGACCGCGACGACGGATCTAGTCACCGTAAGCGCCGGCCAGGTACGCGGTCTTGGCCTTCGAGCGGCTCAGCTTGCCAGAAGAAGTCTGGGGCAGGGCGTGGGCGCCGACCAGCTTGACCTTGGCCTCGACGCCGTGACGGGTGCGCAGCAGGGTGGACACCTGCTCGACCAGGGCGGCGCGGGTGTCGGCGTCGCCGCCGCGCGCCTGGACCAGCACCACGATCTGGTCTTCCGGCTCGGCGGGGATCGAGAAGGCGCAGACGTCGCCGCTGCGCAGGCCGTCAATCTCGTGATCCGCCGTCCATTCAAGGTCTTGCGGCCAGATGTTGCGGCCATTGAGGATGATCAGGTCCTTGGCGCGGCCGGTGATGACGATCTCGCCCTCGATCTTGAAGCCGATGTCGCCGGTGTCCAGCCAGCCGTCGGCCGACAGCACGCGGGCGGTCTCTTCCGGATTGGCGAAGTAGCCGCTCATCACCGAGGGGCCCTTGGCGAAGATGCGGCCGACGCCGCGCTCGGGCAGGACGGCGCCGGTCTCGTCGCGGACGTCCAGGAAGTGATCGGGCAGGGCGGGACCGCAGCGGGCGAAGTCGCGGGCGCGGTCCGAGCCTTCCGGGGCGTCTACGGCCAGGTTGTCACGTTCCAGGCGTTCGACATCCAGGGTCTCGGCGCGCAGGCCCTTGCCCAGCGGGGCCATCGACAGGGCCAGGGTCGCCTCGGCCATGCCATAGCTGGCCACGAACGCCTTGTCCGAGAAGCCGGCCGGGCCGAACGCTTCGACGAAGGCCTTCAGCGGCGGCATGCGGATCATGTCGCCGCCCAGGCCGGCGCTGCGCCAGTGGCTGAGGTCGTAGGCGTCCAGCGGCTGGCCCTGCACGCGGCGCGCGCACAGCTCGTAGCCGAAGGTCGGGCTGTAGGCGATGGTGGCCTTGTTGCGGCCGATCAGGTCGATCCACAGCAGCGGACGGCGCACGAACGCGCCGGTGGGCAGCAGGTCGACCGACATCTGGCAGCTGAGCGGGCTGAGCAGGAAGCCGATCAGGCCCATGTCGTGATAGAGCGGCAGCCACGAGATCGCGCGGTCGGACGCCGTCACCTGCAGGCCGTCGCGGGTGATCGCCACGCAGTTGGCCATCAGGGCCTTGTGACGGACCAGGACGCCCGTCGGCGTGCGGGTGCTGCCCGATGAGAACTGCAGGTAACAGGGATCTTCCGGGGTGATGGTCGGCAGCGCCGCGCCGCCGTCTTCCGGCAGGTCGGCCAGGACGCCGGCGAACTCCAGGCCCGCGCGTTCGCCGATCTCGGCCACCCAGTCCTTCAGGCCTTTCGGACCGATCAGGATCTTGGCCTTGGCCGACTGGGCCAGGTTCTTGATCTGCTCGATATAGGCCTCGCGACCGCCCAGCGGGGTTGGCAGGGCCATCGGCGCGGGCAACAGACCCGCGTACTGGCAGGCGAAGAAGGCGCGCACGAAGTCGGCGTCGGTCTCGGCCAGAAGGGCCACGCTGTCGCCGACCTTGGCGCCCGTGGCCAGCAGGCGACGGGCCAGGACGAGCGCGTCCTCGCGCAGCTTGGCGTAGGGGATCGCCTCGACCAGTTCGCCGCGCAGCGAATACAGGTTGACCCCGGTCTCGCCGGTCGCGGCGAAATCGAGGGCCTGGGTCAGGGTCGGGAAGTCGGCGAACCGGACGGTACGCTCAGACGCCGTGGGGGTGATCATAAGATAGTCTTTCATCGTCTTTGTCGGTGCGCGCGGAGCCTTCCTCCGCGGCGAGTCGGGCGAGCCTGTGACGCGCCATGAAATACATGCCCACGGCCATCGCCAAAGCGGACGCAACCAGAGCGGCGCCCGCGCCGGTCAGGCCGAAGGTTTTGATCAGCGGTCCGAGGGCCGCCAGATAGGCGATAACGACCACGAGGCGTACGGCCAAGGCCGCGCCGGCGGCGCGCATGGACACCAGCATCGGCTCCAGCGGCAGGGACAGGATGGCGACAGCCGCCGCGGCCACCTGCCAGTTCATGACCCCGGCGGCCGGGCCAAACGCCTTGCCCATCACGATCTCCAGGATCCAGCGGCCGGCCAGCAGGCTGACCAGCAGCAGCGCGGCGGCCGCGCCGCCGCCGATCAGGCCGATCTGCAGGGCCAGCTTGGTCATGGCCTGCCGCCCGCCGGTGGCGCGCATCTTGGCCAGCTCGGGATAGAGGGCCGGCACCATCAGGCGGGCCGGCTTGGCCATGCCGTCGGCCACCTGCTTGCCGATCCGCCAGTAGGCCGCCTGGACCGGGCCCAGCATGGCGCCGACCACCAGGGTCAGCACGTGGGTGAAGCCGACGTCGATCGTGCTGGAGAAGTTGGTGGCCATGGCGAAGCGCCAGACGCCCGGCAGGCCGCGGCTGGTCGGGCCCCTCAGCGTGAAGCCCTTCAGCAGGCCGCGCCTGTTCAGGTCCCAGGCCGCGATGGCGGCGATATAGAAGAACGACACGAAGGTGCCGGCCGCCCAGGCCGCCAGGAACCACTGGATCTCCGCGCCGGCCAGGGCGCAGATCCCGCAGCCGATCATCCGCACGAACGAACTCACCGCCTGTTGGCCCGCCAGGTGGCGGAATCGATCGAACAGGCGCAGCAGCCCGACGCCCGTGGCCGAGGTCATCACCCCGATCGACAGGGCGTACAGCGCGCCATAGCCGCTCATGCCCGCCGGCCAGTTCAGCTCGCGCCAGAACAACCACGAGCCCAGCACGCCCAGGGCGACGCCCAGCACGCCGCTCACCAGGTCCAGCAGCAGCGACAGGCGCAACACCTGGTGGAACTTGGGCCGATCGTTCTCCAAGGCCGGCGCCGTGCCGTAGGTGATCAGGGTCTGCCAGGACTGGAAGTGCGCCACCTCGCCCAGGAACTGCGCGAAGGCGTTGATCAGCACGACCACGCCCATCGCCTCCTTGCCCAGGCTCCGGGCGGTGAGGGCGATATAGGCCAGGCCGACCACGGCGTTGACGATCCGACCGCTCAGCAGTTGACCGGCGTTGCGCAGGACATGCTTCAGCGGGTTCGGGGCGGCGGGAGGCGCGTCGGTCATGCCACGCGCTCCAGCTTGTCGACGATGGCGCGCGCGGCCCGGACCGAGGCCGGAATGTTCGTGATGTCGAACGTCTCCTCGATGCCCCAGACCTGGGCCTCGCGATAGTTTTCGTGGGTGGCGAAGGCCTCGTCGAGCGCCTCGCCCAGCCGTTCGATGTTCTCCAGCACTGGCCCGTACAGCCAGTGATGGAAGCTGGGATCGCCGCACCAGGTTGCTTGGCTGGAATTGAGGAACAGGCACGGCTTGGGCGTGCGCAGGAACTCGTAGACCTGACTGGAGACATCGCCCAGATAGAGGTCGGCCGCCTTGGTGTAGGTCATGTCCGCCGCCGCCGGGCCGCCCAGGTCGACATGGATGCGCGGATGCTCGGCGAAGGTCTTGAACGCGGCGCGCTCCTCGGTCGAGGCGGTCTCGAACAGGCGGATGTGCGGGGCGAAGATCAGGTTGTAGCGGTCGTTGGCCGCGAAGAACTCCAGCACCTTTCCGCCCCACTTGGGCCAGGAGCCCAGCGTGGCGTGGAAGTGCGGATTGTACAGCACCACCGGACCGGGATGGTCGAATCGCGGCCCCGCGCGCTGGGGCAGGTCGTCGACCAGGTCGAACTTGGGGTAGCCGACCATGACGCAGGTCTCTTCGGTGACCCAGCCTTCCTGCAGCATGCGGTCGCGTTGCTTGCGGCCGGCGGCCATGACCAGGTCGAAGACCTTCAGGCGCGGCTCGAACGGGCCTTCCCGGTCGCCGGCGCCGTGCTGGGTGTAGACCAGCAGCGGGTGGCGCACGCCCAACTGACGAAGCAGGGCGGTGGTGCGTTCGGGGGTGATCACCGCGTCGTAGCGCGACAGCCGTCGGGCGTTGGCGATCAGCATCAGCGCCTTGGGCGGCGCGCCGCCGCCGCCGAAGCGGCGCAACCAGGCCGGCGGCAGCAGGACGAGCTCGATCGCGGCGCCGCCCAGCTCGGCGAGCAGGCCGGAGACGTAGTCCAGCAGTTCGGGCGTGGTTGTGGCGATCTCGACCTTGATGGCCGGCCAGCGTCTGGCCATGGCGACGGCCACCGACAGGCTGTGCCAGACCTGATGGTGTTGCGCGATATAGAGAAAGCAGACGCGTTTGGCGGCGGCCACGTCAGCGCTGACGCTCCAGCCGGGTATGGACGCGGCCCTTCAGCACCACGCGGTCGCCCTTGTCGGTGACGTTGTAGGCGTTGGCCTGCGTACTGCCCTTGGGTCCGCTGCCAGCGATGCCGGCGTCGCCGCTGACCTCGCCCGTCTTCATGTTGATCAGGGCGCGCGGGGCGTCGAAGTCATAGCCCTCGGCGCTGGTGATCTTGACCTCGTCGGTCAGCAGCAGGGTGTTCTCGGTCTCGCGATAGAGGCCGGTCTTGGCCGTCGCCTGGCTGGGATTGGGCTGGCCGTAGCCGCGCACGAGGACGGGCGAGACCAGGCGGACCAGGTTCTCGTCCTTGGGGTCGCGCTCGGCGCTCTCCGCGGTGATCAGGAACGGACGGCCGTCCTTGAGCACGCCGGTAAAGCGCGGCTTGTCCAGCACCAGGGGCGAGGCGGCGGTCTGGGTCTGCAGCTTGTTGGAGACGAAGCTGTTCCACGACGCCTGGGCGATCACGGCGACGGCGACGCCGATGGCGAACACGGCCAGGGCGAAGCGCAGCCGCCGGACCGGCTTGCGGCGGCGGTTGCGGGCGCGTTCAGCCGCGCTTTCGGAGGGAGGGACGGCGGAAACGCCATCGGTCTGGGTGAGCATTTGGGGGAATGGATAGTCCCACGTGGTCATTCGCCCAAGACCTTTGTTTTCCGGTGCGCGGTCCTGGCGCGGGTAAGTGGGGTGCAGATGGCGTCGGCGGACGCAGCGTCAAGTGCGGTTGTTCGGGGCGGCGAAGCGCGTGAAGATCGGCCGCATGTTCCAGCGCCCCTCGCAGCACAAGGATTTTGGCGTCTTCCTGCCGGTGGCCAATGGCGGCTGGATCGTCTCCGGCGCCACGCCCGTCCTGGACGGACTCTATGCCCAGAACCGCGCCGCCGCCGTGGCCGCCGACCAGGCGAGGCTGGATTTCGTGATGTCGATGGGCAAGTTCCGCGGCTTCGGCGGCGAGACCGACCATTGGGGGACCTCGCTGGAGTCGGTGACTCTGATGGCCGCCATCGCCGAGGCGACGACGAGCGTGCGCATCTGGGCCACGGTGCACCCGCTGCTGCAAAACCCGGCGGTGGCCGCCAAGATGATCGCCACCCTGGATCACATCAGCGGCGGCCGGGCGGGCTTGAACATCGTCGCTGGGGCCTACAAGGCCGAGTTCGACCAGATGAGCGCCTGGGACGATTCGCTGTCCCACGACGACCGCTACGCCCTGGCCGAGGAATGGACGACCATCGTCAAGCGCCTGTGGGCCGAGGACAGCGTCGACTTCGCCGGCAAGTACTTCACGATGCGGGACTGTCAGTCCAAGCCCAAACCCCTGTCGAAACCGCGTCCGCAGTTGATCTGCGCGGGCATGTCCGATCGCGGCTTCCAGTTTTCCGTGCGCCACGCCGACGCCTGTTTCATCGGCGGCCGCTCGCGCGCCGAGCACCGCGACGCCTCGCGCCGGGCCAAGGCGCTGGCCGCCGAGTTGGGCAAGACGGTACGCACCTACGCCATGTGCACGATCATCCACGCCGAGAGCGATGCGGGCGCGCGGGCTCTGGCCCGGCGCTACGCCGAGGGCGCGGACATGGGCGCGATCCTCTCCATGCTGGCCAGTTGGGGCGTGCCGGCCGACAAGCTGCAGGCGGCGGCCCACAAGCAGGGCGCGTTCATGACCGAGACCATGATCGGCTCGCCCACCACCTGTCGCGAGCAGGTCGAAGGCTTCATGACCGAGTGCGAACTGGACGGGCTTATGCTGATCTTCCCCGACTATGTGGAAGGGCTGGCCATGTTCGGCTCCGAAATCCTGCCACGACTGCGGACGGCGTTCTCATGAACCTCGAGCATTGGATCGCGCCCGGACGCACGGCGCTGCTGATCGTCGACATGCAGGCCGACTTCGCCTCGCCCGACGGACTGAGCGGTCAGTGGGGGCTGGACCTCTCGACCGTGCCGGCGGCCCTGGCGGCGGCCGAGCGCCTGGCCGATGCGGCGCGGGCGGCGGACGTCCCGGTGGTGTTCGCCGGCCTGTTCACGACGCCGGAAACCGACTCCGACGTTTGGGACGAGCGGATGCGTCGGCGCGGCAATGATCCCGAGGCCAGCCCGGCGCTCTGCCGCGCCGGCGCGCCGGGCAGCGCCTTCGTCGGACCTCTGCCCCGGCCCGGCGAACTTGTCCTTCGCAAGACTCGGTACAGCCCGTTCTGGGACACCGACATCGACGCGCGGCTGAAGGCCCTGGAGGTCGACACCCTGGTGATCGCCGGCCTGACCACCGAGTGCTGTGTCGCCGACACCGCCAAGGACGCCTTCAACCATGACTACCACGTGTTCATCGCCGCCGACGCCTGCGCGGCCTACGAGCCCGACCTGCACGCGGGGGCGCTGAAGATGCTGGACCTGAACACCGCGATCCTGACCGACTCGGCCAGCGTCGCCGCCGCCTGGAGCGCCTGAGATCCGCGGCCGCGCCGAACTGGACAAGGCCGCGAAGAGCGTCGGTCTATCCGGACACTCCGTTCGGCGCATAAGCCTTCGTCGGCGCCGTCGCCGCGCGGAGGTCGTCCTCCAGCATCCACAGCCGGTCCTGACCCCAGTGCGCCTCGTGGCCACTGACCCGGAAGGTCGGCGCGCCCCACAGGCCGGCCTCCAGCAGGGCGGCGCGGTTGGTCTCGACCCGGTCGCGCCAGCTGTCGTCGGCCAGGGCGGTCGCGATCTGGGCGTCGTTCAGGCCGGCGCGGCGGGCGGCGGCGTAGAGGCCGCCATCCTCGGCCAGGGCCAGACCGTCGGCGAAGGCGGCCTTCAGGCCCGACTCGGCGAATTCCTCGCCCAGGCCAAGGTCGATCGCGTGGTGCAGCACCGCCAACGCCCGTTCGGCCCCGGCCCCGACCGGATCGACGATCTTGCCGAACGGCAGGCCCAGGCGCTCGGCCTCGCGCTTGCAGTCCAGGGCGATGTAGAGGGTCTTGACGCGCGGTACGGCCAGGCCGCGCATGACCATCGGCAGGATGGGCCGCAGTTGCAGCTTCGCGCCATGGGCTCGGGCCAGTTGGCGGATGCGCGGCAGGACCAGCCAGGAATAGGGGCTGCGGAATGAGAACCAGGCCTCGATCGTCGCCGTGGACGCGCCGGGCGCCGCCAGCAGGGTCGGCTCCAGGGCCGGGGCCAATCGCGGGGTTCCGGGCTCGCGGTCCAGGCCGCGCGCCGCGAGGCGGGCCTCCAGGCAGCCCAGGCGATCGACACCCCAGAACCATTCGCCCTCGAAATGGAACATGCCGCCCAGATAGTGGCCCAACTGCGCGCGGCGCCGCTGGCTGAAGGCCAGGAGGTCGTCGCAGAGGTCCGTGTCCTGGCCGCTGGCCCAGGCTGCCATGCCGGCCAGAGTCTTGGTGTCACCCGACCACAGGGCCGCGCCGGCCGCCGGGGCCGTATCCTCGAACCGCTCGCGCTCGATCGCGTCGGCCAGCACCACCTGCAGCCGGCGCACATCCTCGGCCGAGGGCAGTTGGGCGTCGGCGGGGAAGCCGATGCCCCTGGCCCGCGCCAGGCGGGCGGCGTCGCGCAGGCCGTAGGCGCGCAGGCGCTCGCGGTCTGGCGCGGCCGAGTCCTCGGGCGGCGGGACCAGATAGGGATCGATCTCCACGCCATAGCGGGCGCGCAGGCGCGGCAGCATCTGCACGGCCAGGTGCGAATAGGGATCGTCGGCCTGGTGGAAATAGCGGACGGTCGGGCGCTCGCCGCGCAGGCGGGCGGAAACGGCGGCCAGATCGCGGGCCATCCGGCGGCGGGCCGGGCTGGTCAGGACGGTGGTCACGCTTCGCATGATGTGGGTGCGCAGAGACATGGCGACAGCCTCCCAACTGTCGGATGCATGACATCTAGCGGCACGATGAATGTCAATATATGCTCCGGCGAACGAATAAGAGGGAGGCGCGCATGAAGGCCTGGAAGCTGTTCACGGGGATCGTCGTGGTGCTGGTCGCGGCCGGCGTGGCGGCCTGGCATTTCCGCTTCGACCTGATCATCATGATCGCGCGCGCCAAGCAGCCGAAGATCGAGGCCAATCACGCGGTGACCTGGGCGCGAGGCCCGGTCGCGACGCCGGGCATGACTCAGGGCGGGCAGCGGCCGCCGAACGTGGTGTTCATCCTGGCCGACGACCTTGGCTACAACGACGTCACCCTGAACGGCGGCGGTGTCGCGAACGGGGCCGTGCCGACCCCGGCCATCGACTCGATCGCCCACCAGGGGGTCACCTTCGCCAACGGCTACAGCGGCAACGCCACTTGCGCCCCGTCGCGCGCGGCGATCATGACCGGCCGCTACGCCACCCGCTTCGGCTTTGAGTTCACGCCTACGCCCGTGGCCTTCTCGCGCGTCGTCGGCGGTCACGCGGGCGACCCGTTGCACCCCTCGCACTTCAACAAGGACGAGGTGAAGAACACGCCGAAGGACGACAACACCGAGGCCGTGCCCTCCACCGAGATCACCATCGCCGAGGCCCTGAAGACCCGCGGCTATCACACCGTTCACCTGGGCAAGTGGCACCTGGGCGGGGTCAAGGGCTCGCGGCCCGAGGACCAGGGCTTCGACGAGAGCCTGGGCTTCATGGCCGGCGCCTCGCTGTTCGCGCCGGTCGGCGACCCGTCGGTCGAGGAATCGCGGCAGGATTGGGATCCGATCGACAAGTTCCTGTGGGGCGCTCTGCCGTTCGCCGTGCAGTACAACGGTTCGAAGATGTTCCACCCGTCGACCTACATGACCGACTACCTGACGGACGAGGCGATCAAGTCGATCGACGCCAACAGGAACCGGCCGTTCTTCATGTACCTGGCCTACAACGCCGTCCACACGCCGCTGCAGGCGCCCAAGGCCGACTACGACGCCCTGCCGCAGATCAAGGATCATCGCCTGCGCGTCTACGGCGCCATGGTCCGCAACCTGGACCGCAACATCGGTCGGGTGCTGCAGGCGCTGAAGGACAAGGGCCTGGACGACAACACCCTGGTGATCTTCACCTCCGACAACGGCGGCGCCAACTATATCGGCCTTCCCGACATCAACCGGCCGTATCGCGGCTGGAAAGCGACCTTCTTCGAGGGGGGCATCCACGTGCCGTTCCTGCTGCGCTGGCCGGGGCAACTGCCTGCGGGCGCGGTCTATCGCAGCCCCGTGGGTCACGTGGACATCTTCGCCACCGCCGCCGGCGCGGCTGGCGCGACCCCGCCCAAGGACCGGACGATCGACGGCGTCGACCTTGTCCCCTTCGTGCAGGGCAAGGCCGCGGGCGACCCGCACAAAGCCATGTACTGGCGCTCGGGTCGCTACAAGACGGTGATGGCGGGCGGCTGGAAACTGCAGGTCGCTCAGGAGCCGAACAAGGTCTGGCTGTTCGACCTGAACACCGACCCGACCGAGCGCCACGACCTGTCCAGGACCCGGCCGGACAAGCTCAAGGAGATGCAGGCGACGCTGGCGCAACTGGATGGCCAGATGGTCAAGCCCGCCTGGCCCTCGCTAATCTCCGGCGCCTTCTATATCGACCATCCGGGCGGCCAGAAGGCCAAGGCGAGCGACGAGTACGTCTATTGGGACAATTGAGGGCGGTTCCTTTCCTCCTGCTCTTGGCGCTGGCGGGCTGCGGCAAGCCGGCGCCGAAGGCGTGCCTGACGGGCTTGCCCATCGCCGATCCCGCGCACCGGACGGCCGGCATGGTCCGGATCGCGGGCGGCGACTTCGCCATGGGCGCGGCGCCGATGCGGCCGGAAGAGGGGCCTCCACAGACAGTGAAGGTCGCGCCGTTCTGGATCGACCGCACGGAAGTGACCAACGCCGCCTTCGCGCGGTTCGTGGACGCCACGGGCTACCGCACCCTGGCCGAACGACCGCTCGATCCCGCGCGCTACGCCCAGCTGTCGGCGGCGCAGCGGCGTCCGGCTTCGCTCGTCTTCGTGGGGGCGAAGGGGGCGAGGTCGGACGATCCCGCGCAATGGTGGCGGGTGATCCCCGGCGCGGACTGGCGGCATCCGGAGGGACCGCGCTCGACGATCCGGGGCCGCGAAGCCTGGCCGGTGGTCCACATCGCCTGGGAGGACGCCATGGCCTACGCCCGATGGCTTGGCCGCGACCTGCCAACCGAGGCCGAATGGGAATACGCCGCGCGGGGCGGCCTGGTGGGCAAGCGCTACGTCTGGGGCGACCAGCCGCAGGACGCTGGACGCCCCCGCGCCAACACCTGGCAAGGCGTGTTCCCGGCCCTAGACCTGGGGACCGACGGCTACAAGGCCCAGGCCGCGTCCGTCGGCTGTTTCCCGCCCAACGGCTATGGCCTGGTCGATATGGCCGGCAATGTCTGGGAGTGGACCAAGGACTGGTTCAGGCCGGGCCTGGAGGTCGCCAGCGTCATCGAGGCCGGAGGCCCGCCCGAGATCCGCGCCCTCGACCCCAACGAGCCGAACACGCCCAAGCACGTGGTCAAGGGCGGTTCGTTCCTCTGCGCCGACGACTACTGCTTCCGATACCGCCCGGCGGCCCGCACGCCCGGACCGCCCGACGGCGGAGCCTCGCACGTCGGCTTTAGGACGGTTTACCGGGAACGCTAAAAGCCGGGAGCCGGCTTCGTGCGGATGTTCAACTGTCCGGCCAGGCCGGCCTTGCGGTGGTGCTCGATGGCGTGCATTTCCGGAGACAGAGCCATCTTCTGGAAGGCGGCCAAGGATGGGTATTCGGCCAGAGCGACCGCATCCCACATCTCCTCGACCTCGCCGATCATCAGGCCGGTGACCGGGCCGCTGTAGCGGATCTGGCCGCCCAGCGCCTTGACCAGCTTGGCCACCTCGACGCCGTAGCGGTTATAGGCTTCGCGCCCGCTCAACTCGGGCTCGGCGCCGTCCTCGTACTCGGCCTTGTCGCGGAACTTCAGCAGGTTGACCATCACGAACGGCCCGTCCTCGGGGCCGCCGAAGAACTCCTGGAACTGCTCGGGCGAGGGAAAGACCTGATTGACGACGTTCATTCGGCGATCTCCTTTTGGGCCAGGCTGGCGACCAGGCCATCGAGCAGGGCCGCGATTTCGCCGGGGCTGTCTTCCTGCACGAAGTGGCCGCCCTTCAGCGTCGTGTGAGCAACGGCCTTGGCGCCGGGCACACGAGACTGGAACACCGCCTCGCCGCCGCGGGTGATCGGGTCGGCGTCGCTGAAGGCGGTGATGAACGGCTTGTCGAACGTCTCCAGCACCGCCCAGGCGGCCTTGTTCTCGGCCACCGAGGCGTGCTCGGGCGTGATCGGCACCAGGGCCGGGAAGATCCGCGCGCCTTCCTTGTAGGTCTCGTCGGGGAAGGGGGCTTCATAGGCCGCGCGCTCGGCGTCGGAGAGATCGCGCGCCGTGCCGCCGTTGAGGATGAAGCCGATCGGCAGTTCGGGCGCGTTCTGGCTGAAGTTCAGCCAGGCCTCGAAGCCCTCGCTCTTGCCCGAGCCGACGGGCAGGCCGGTGTTGGAGACGACCACGGCGGCGAACCGTTCGGGGAAGGCCGCCACCAGGCGCAGGCCGATCAGCCCGCCCCAGTCCTGGCAGAACAGAACGATGTTGGTCAGGTCGTTGCGGACCAGCCACTCGCTCATCCAGGCCACGTGCCGCTCGTAGGTGTAGTCGGCGCGCGCGGCCGGCTTGTCCGAGCGGCCGAAGCCGATGAGATCGGGCGCGATCGCCCGGCGGCCGCGCGCCGACAGGTCGGCGATCACCTTGCGGTACAGATAGGCCCAAGACGGCTCGCCGTGCATCAGCAGGATCGGCTGCTGGTCGCTGGGGCCTTCGTCGACATGATGGATGCGCAGCGGCGTACCGTCGGCGTCGACCACCGACGTGTAGCGCGGCGCGTAGGGCCAGTCGACCAAGCCCTCGAACCGTTCGTCAGGCGTGCGCAACACGTCCATTCCGTTCTCCCTCGACACCGCTCTGCGGATTTCTATTGACACTATGAGTGCCATTATGGCGCTACTAGGTCAAGTTCTGGGAGGAACATATGCGCAAGGTTTGGATCGGGCTGGGCGCCGTGGCGGGTGTGGTCGCCATCGCCTTGGGTCTGGCGTGGCTGTTCCGCGAACACCTGGCCGAGACGGGCATGCGCAGGCTTTATGAAACGGCCCTGGCGACCGACCCGCTTGCCGAGCTGCCGGACGGCCTGCACGTCGGCCTCTGCGGCTCGGGCGCGCCGATGCCCGACCCGACGCGGGCGGGACCTTGCGTGGCGGTGGTGGCGGGCAGGGACCTGTTCGTCGTCGACTCCGGCTCGGGCTCGACCCGCAACCTGCTGCTGATGAACCTGCCGCCGCCCCGGCTGAGCGCCGCCTTCGTCACCCACTATCATTCCGACCACATCGCCGACCTGGGCGAGCTGATGCTGCAGCGCTGGGGCGGCGGGGCCGCGCACGCGCCGTTGCCGATCTACGGACCGCCGGGCCTGGATCAGGTGGTGAAGGGCTTCCAGGACGCCTACACCCTGGATCGCGGCTACCGCGTCGCTCACCATGGCGAAGCCGTCATGCCGCCCTCGGGCTTCGGCGCGGTCACGCACGTCTTCGCGGCCGATCCGAACGGCCCCGACGTGCTGGTGCTGGAAAAGCCGGGCCTGAAGGTCTGGGCCTTCCCGGTCAAGCACGACCCGGTCCATCCGGCCGTCGCCTATCGCTTCGAATACAAGGGCCGCACCGCCGTGATCAGCGGCGACACAGGGCCGTCGGAGCGGCTGGTCAAGGCGGCCAAGGGCGTCGACCTGCTGGTCCACGAGGGCCTGTCGCCGAACCTCGTGGCGATCCAGGCGGACGTGGCTAAGAAGGCCGGGCGGGACAACTACGCCCACATCTTCCACGACATCCTGGACTATCACACCGCGCCGGAGACGGTGGCCAGCGAGGCCAAGACGGCCGGGGTGAGGGAAGTGCTGTTCTACCACATCATCCCGCCGCTGCCGGTTCGGGCGCTTGAGGGGCCGTTCCTGGGCCGCGCGCGCGCGATCTTCGGCGGGCCGATGAAGGTGGGCCGCGACGGTGACTTCGCCAGCTTGCCGGCTGGCTCCACCGAGATCAAATGGTCCAACCGGCTCGACCTTCTGAAGCTTTAGGTGGTCGTCGGCGTTCCACGGGTCTAAGCAAGGGCCACGAATGGGAGAGCCCAGGGCCTTGAGTTCCGCCGCGCGTAATCTTCGTCCGGGAATCGACGCCGCGCCTGAAGTCGCGATCGATGGTCGCCGCAAGCGCTCGCAGGACAGCCGCGCCCGCATCGTCCAGGCCATGCTGGAGCTGGTGCGCGAAGGCAGCGTCTCGCCCTCAGCCGAACTGGTCGCCGCCCGCGCCGATGTCGGCCTTCGCACGGTCTTCCGCCACTTCAACGATCTGGACAGCCTCTATAGCGAGATGTCGGCGGTGATCACGACCGAGCTGATGGCCCTGGTCCACACGCCGTTCAAGGGCGAGAGCTGGCGCGAGCGGGTGCTGGAGCTGGTCGAGCGCCGCGGCTGGGCCTACGAGAAAATCGCCCCGTTCAAGCGCGCCTCCGAGGTTCATCGCCACCAGTCGCCGGCCCTGGCCGTCGACAACGCCAAGATGGTGCAGATCTCGCGCGATATTTTGCGCGCCCAGTTGCCGCCCGAACTCGCCAAGGACCGCGTGCGGTTCGAGGCCATGGACCTGCTGCTCAGCTTCGACGCCTGGCACCGGCTGCGCCGCGACCAGGACCTTTCGCCCAAGCGCGCCACCGAGGTGCTGCAGGGCGCTCTGGCCGGGCTGCTGGATGCGCCGATCGGGGACTGAAATGTCGGGTACGGAGGTAAAGCCGGTCGAGGCTGCTCAATTCCCCGACCGGCAGGTACGCCAGCCGTAAGGGGCGTGCTGGCGTCCTCCGTCTGGTAGACGTTCCCGCGGGGGCTCACCCTCAAGCCTGTCGTCGAAAAAATCGCTTCGTTGGAGCCGTCGCGTTCAAGCTTGTGGACGACCTGCTGCCATAGAGTGGCAGCAGCGCGAGGCTTACGCGGTTGTCATGGCGAGGGGGAACACCGAAGTTCTCGGAACGTTGTCGTCGACTGGGGCCTTGGCCCAGCGCCGCTTTAGCTCGCAGGAGACACCATGATCCCGGACGAAATGCCCGCCATGGATCTCGCCGACGCCTCGGCGGACGCCCTGATCGACCTCTATCGCCGCGTTCGCCGTCGCACCGAGGTTCTGGCCGCGCCGCTGTCGCCCGAGGACCAGTCGGCCCAGTCCATGCCCGACGCCAGCCCGACCAAGTGGCACCGGGGGCATACGACCTGGTTCTTCGAGACCTTCCTTCTGACGCCGTTCCTGCCGGGCTACGCCGTCCACGACCCGCGCTTCAACTACATCTTCAACTCGTATTACGAAGCCGCCGGTCCCAGGCAGCCAAGACCGCAACGCGGTCTGCTGACCCGGCCGTCGGCGCAGGAGGTCGGCGCCTATCGCGCCCATGTCGACGCGGCCATGGTCCGCCTGTTGGCCGGTCCTCTGACGCCCGAGATTCGCGAGCGGCTGGAGCTGGGCTTGAATCATGAGGAGCAGCATCAGGAGCTGATCCTGATGGACATCCTGCACCTGTTCGCCCAGTCGCCGCTCAGCCCGGCCTATCAGCCCGGCGCCGCGACCCCGCGTCCGGATCCGGGCCCGCAGCGTTTCCACCGCTTCGCCGGCGGTCTCGTCGAGATCGGGGCGCCTGAAAACGAAAAGGGCGCGGCGGGCTTCGCCTTCGACAACGAGCGGCCGCGCCACAAGACCTACGTCGCGCCGTTCCGCCTGTCTGACCGCCTGGTGACCAATGGCGAGTGGCTGGCCTTCATCGAGGCCGGCGGCTACGGCCGCGCCGAGCTGTGGCTCTCGGAGGGCTGGGCCAAGGTCAAAGAGGAAGGCTGGGAAGCCCCCGGCTACTGGCGGCGTGACCTGAGCGGCGGCTGGACCACCATGACCCTGCGCGGCCGTCATCCGGTCGACCCCAATGTTCCCGTCGTCCATGTCAGCTACTATGAGGCCGCCGCCTACGCCGCCTGGGCCGGCCGCCGCCTGCCGACCGAGGCCGAATGGGAAGCCGCCGCCACGGCCACCGGCGCCCCGTCGGCGCTCCGTCAGCTGTGCGGCGCGGCCTGGCAGTGGACCGCCAGCGCCTACAGCGCCTATCCGGGTTTCAAGCCAGGACCGGGTGCGCTGGGCGAATACAACGGCAAGTTCATGGTCAACCAGATGGTGCTGCGCGGGGGCTGCGAGGCCACGCCTCCCGGCCACTCGCGCTCGACCTATCGCAACTTCTTCCACCCTGGCAGCCGCTGGATGTTCGGCGGCGTGCGCCTGGCCGACGACGATCGTCTGGTCGAGGTGAAGCCGAGCGACAGGTTCCTGGAGGAGGTGGTCGGCGGCCTGTCGGCCGCGCCCAAGACCTTGTCGGCCAAGTACTTCTACGACGCCGAGGGCTCGCGCCTGTTCGAGGCGATCTGCGAACTGCCGGAATACTACCTGACCCGCACCGAGACAGCGCTGCTGCGCGAGATCGCGCCGGAGATCGCCGCCCGCATTCCCGATAACGCGGCGCTGGTCGAGTTCGGCAGCGGGGCCAGCACCAAGACCCGTATCGTTCTGGACGCCGCGCCGCAGATCGCCGTCTACGCGCCGATCGACATCAGCCCGTCCGCCCTGGACGAAGCCGCGGCCAGCCTGCGCCAGGACTATCCGAACCTGGCCGTCGCCCCCTTGGTCGAAGATTTCACCAAGGCCATTCAGCTGCCGGACGGCGCCAAGGGCCATACGCCCGTCGGCTTCTTTCCCGGATCGACGATCGGCAACTTCGCGCCCGATGAAGCCGAGGCCCTGCTGCGCCAGGCCCGCGCCCTGCTGGGCGAGGGCTCGCTGTTCATCGTCGGGGCGGACGTCGCCAAGGATCCGGCCGTGCTGATCCCGGCCTATGATGACGCCCAGGGCGTGACGGCGGCGTTCAACCGCAACGTTCTGGTCCACATCAACCGGGAGTTGGGCGGCGACTTCGATCCGGCCGCCTTCGCCCACAAGGCCGTGTGGAACGCTCGGGAAAGCCGTATCGAGATGCATCTGGAAAGCGTGCGCGACCAGATCGTCATGGTCGGCGACTATGGCTTCCGGTTCGCCGCCGGCGAGACCATCCACACCGAGAATTCGTACAAATACCCGTCCGAGGTCTTCGAGAGCATCGCCCGCCGCGCCGGCTGGACCGTGGCCCAGCGCTGGATCAGCAAGGACCCGACCTTCGCGGTCTATGCGCTGACCGCCTGACGGGAGATAGCGGCGCGCTGGTCCACACGCACGAAGACGCGCCGGCTCCGAGAGATCGGGACCGGCGCGTCAAGGTTGTTTGTTGATTAGCTTCTAAAGCGCGCGCTCGCCGGGGCGACCGCCGCGTGAAGAAGAACCGCCTTTTCGGCCGGCGTTGGCCGCCAGATCACGGTCCTTGGCGAAGCTGCGTTTTTCACTGGGCACGCTAGCTCCGCCCTTCCTGGCGATCTCACGGCGGCGTTCCGGGTCCATGGCGGCGAAACCGCGACGACCGCGGGGACGTTCGCTATCGGTGTCCATGTGGGGCTCCTAGTCTGGTCACAGGCGGCACGAGCAAGGATCAGGCGTCATAGGGACGGTCGTCCCCTGGATCGACCGGCGGCGAGGTTGGGGGCTCCTCGACGGGGACGACACCCGGCTCATACTCGGGCGGTTTGGGCTCGGGCGGGGGCGGGGCGTCTGGGTCGGTCACTGGCGTCGTCTCCTGCGCGTTCCGGTGAAGTAACCAGTGAAGACGCTTTCGGTTCACCGTGAGTTCGCACTAATTACGCCGCACAGGGACAAGCGCCCGTTCGAGGAGTCGCCGGAGAATGGCCCGTAAGACCAAACACATGGTCGGCCGCGTCGCGTCGCACTGGCGTCTAGCCGCCGCGCAGGGCGTCGGCGTCGCTGTGTGGCTGACGGCGAAATATTTGGGCGCGCCCCAGGCCGCGCACCTTCTTCTGGGTTGGGACGCCGCGGCGCTGGTCTATCTGCTGACCACGTGGACGCTGTTTCTGAAAGCCGACGAGGCCGAGGTGCGCTCGCGCGCCGCCCAGGAGGACGAGGGGGTTCCTGTTCTCCTGCTGATCGTCCTGGCCGCCATCGCCGCCAGCCTGTGGGCGGTGGTCGACGCCATGATCGCGGCCAAGCATGCCGGCAGCCATGCGCAGGCCTTCGTGACGGCCTGCGCCGGCGTGACCCTGGTGCTGTCGTGGCTGGTGCTGCAGTCGGCCTTCGTCCTGCACTACGCCCACCGCAATTTCGGCGACGGATCCGGCAAGCCGGGCATCGAGTTCCCCGGCGAACAGCCCACCGGCTACATGGACTTCGCCTATCTGGCCTTCAGCGTCGGAGCGACGTTCCAGGTGTCGGATAACAGCATCCTGACCTCGAAGCTGCGCAAGCTGGTGACCGCCCACGCGGCCGCCGCCTATTTCTACAACACCGCTATCCTGGCGCTGGGGATCAACATCATCGCCAGCCTGGTTGGCAGCTAGCCGCGGCGGCCGCCGCCCGGACCGCCTCGGCCGCCGCCGCGTCCGCCCATCGGGCCGCCCTTGCCGCCGCCCGGGCCCGCGCCGGGACGCGGGCCGCCCTGGACCGGCGTCTTGGGCAGTTCGGCCAGCTTCAGCAGGCCATCCTTGTCGGTGTCGAGCAGGGCGAAGCGGGTCCTGGCCGCCTTGGTCGCCTCGTCCTTGGTGATGCGGCGGTCGAAATTGCCATCGGCGGCCATCACCGGCTCGGGCTCGGCGATCAGGCCGAACAGCGAGGCCCCTTGCAGGACGTTCGTCCTTTGCGGACGGCGGCGGCTCGGCGACATGTCGTCGTCGCTCGGCGCTTCCTGGCCCTCGGCCACGCCCAGGCCGCGCGGGCCGCGCCGCATCCCGCCGGGGGCCGCGCCGCCGATGATCTCGGGCGCGATATTCTGCTCGTAGGCCGCCACCTCGAAGCCGTCGATGACGCCGTTGTGGTCGGCGTCGACCACCCCGAAGAAGCGCACCGCGTCGGCCACGAACTCGTCGCGGGTCAGGGCGCCGTCATGGTTGGCGTCGGCGCCGGCGAACCAGTCGGCGATCGGGTAGGGCGCGCCGGGCGGGGCGCGGAAGGGCTCGCCGGCCGGGCTGATGAACAGCTGCGGACCGGCCATCGGCGCGCCGCCGCCTTCGGCGGGCGGGCCGCGACGGCCTTCGGGACGTTCCGGCGGCGCGCTGGCGCAGGCGGCCAGGGTGGCGGCGAGGACGGCCGTCAGGCCAAGCGAGCGAAGCATCATCCGGCAAATCTCCATCCAGCCAAGCTTTGAAGCCCAGCCGGGTTGCCCGGTGATGTCAGACGCGGGCGCGGCCTTGCGGCGCCGCAACAAAGCCGTCCGTTTCCGCTGTATTTGCTACGCTGGAAGCCGCACGCTCGCCCGCAGGCCGCCGCCGGGGCGATTGGCCAGGATGACGTCGCCGCCGTGAGCGCGGGCCAGGGAGCGCACGACCGCCAGGCCCAGGCCGTTGCCGCCCGTCTCGCGATTGCGCGAGGGCTCGCCGCGATAGAAGGGCTCGAACACCCGCTCCAGCTCGCTGGCGGGGATGCCGGGGCCATCGTCATCGACCTCGATGATCGCCATCTGATCCTGGGTGTAGACCCGGCCGCGAGCCCTCACGCCGTACTTCAGCGCGTTCTCCACGAGGTTGGCGACCAGACGCTTGAGGGCCACCGGATCGCCCTCGATCACGGTCTTCTCGGTTCGCTCGACGATGGCGTCGCCGCCGGTCTCGGCGGCCTCGTCGATGACGCTCTCGACCAGGGAGGACAGCTCCAGCCGCGTGCGCTCGGCCGGGCGCTGGGTGTCGCGCACGAAGCCCAGGGTGGCGGCGATCATCGCTTCCATCTGGTCGATGTCGGCGGCCAGCTTGGGCCGGATGTCGTCGGGAACGGCCTCGATGCGGAACTTCAGGCGGGTCAGGGGCGTGCGCAGGTCATGGGCGATGGCCCCGACCATGGCGGTGCGGTCCTCGACATAGCGACGCAGGCGCTCCTGCATCATGTTGAAGGCCGTGGCGGCGGCGACCACCTCGCCCGAGCCGGAAATGCTCAGCGGCGGGGTGCGCGGGTCCTTGCCCAAGCGCTCGGCGGCGTCGGCGAAGGCGGTGATCGGTTGGGCCAGGCGGCGGGCGAACAGCCAGGCCAGCGGCGTCACGGCGATCACCGACAGCAGGAGGATCAGCAGCACCCGCTGCTGCCAGTTGTCGAAGCGAAAGGTCGGCTTGGGTTCGACCACCAGCCAGCGGCCATCGCTCTGGCGCACCCCCAGCTTGAAGTCGCCGAAGATCAGCGGCTCGTCGACGCCCTTGCCGCGCGCGCCGGGCGGACCACCGGGGGCTCCGGCGGCGGCGCCCTCGCGGGCGAACGGTTCGCGGGCGCTGGGACCACGAGGCGGGGCGTCGGGCTTGGGCGGCGTCACCGGCGTGCGGCGCACGAAGAAGCGCGGACCATTGTCGATCTGCAGCTCGATGCGGTTGACCGGCACGTCGACGGCGCGGCTGATGTCGGTCTTGAAGTCGACGCGGCGCGGGGTGTCTTGGCCCATCGGGTGCAGGGTGACGCGCTGCTTGACCACCAGCAGGCGGCCGTCGCGCGGCTGCACCGGCTGGCCGGTCTTCAGGGCGCGCGCGATCTCGCTGGACCGATAGAACTCCGGCGGCGGCGGCGGCAGGGTGAAGATGACCGCGATCGCGATCAGCTGGGCCGCCACCAGGGTGACGATCACCAGCCCCAGGGCCTGGACGAACAGCGGCGCGCCGCGCCGGAAGAGGGTCATGGGGTGCGGACGACCTTGGCGGTGAACATGTAGCCTTCGCTGCGGATCGTGCGGATCAACTCGCTGCCGCCGCCGTCGTCCAGCTTGCGGCGCAGGCGGCTGATCTGGACGTCTATGGCGCGGTCATAGGCGTCGCTGTCGCGGCCGCGCGCCAGGTCCAGCAACTGGTCGCGGGTCAGGACGCGCTGCGGACGCTCGACGAAGGCGCGCAGCAGCGAGAACTCGCCGCTGGACAGATTGACCACCACCGACTGCGGCGAGCGCAGCTCGCGGCGGACGAGGTCCAGGCGCCAGCCGGCGAACTCGCACGCCGCGCCCATGGCGTCGTCGACGGCGCGCGGCTCCTGGCGGCGGCGCAGCACGGCGCGGACGCGGGCCAGCAGCTCGCGCGGATTGCAAGGCTTGGGCAGATAGTCGTCGGCGCCGAGTTCCAGGCCGACGATGCGGTCGGTGTCCTCGCCCATGGCCGACAGCATGATGATCGCGGGGCCGTCGCTGGTCGAGGACAGGCGGCGGCAGATGGCCAGGCCGTCCTCGCCAGGCAGCATGATGTCCAGCACGATCAGGTCGATGGGACCGCGCGCCAGGACCTGCTCCATGGTGCGGGCGTCCTGGGCCGTCTCGACGGCGTAGCCATGGCGGCTGAGGAAATCGGAGACGACGTCGCGGATGCCGGGATCGTCGTCGACGATGAGGATGCGCGGCGCCGCCCCACGCTGGGCGTCGGCGTCGCTCTGGACGGTGCTTTGGACGTTTTCCATGCGATTTCCTGTCACGCCCCCGTCACGCTCAGATTTCACGCCTGAAACAGCGGCGCAACCCGGTCATGCGATCCAAAGTCGCACCGGCGGCGCGTCATCCCCCACCCGACGCGTCGACGGCCAGAGATCCGGCCCGTCCTCCCCCTTTTGAACGGGTCGGATCTCCCTCAGCCCGGAGAGTGGTTCTCAGGAGCCTGGTAGGCCCCGCCTTGGGCCTCCATGGCCGCCACCACCCGATCACCCACGAACGGATTGTTGCGCCGCTCGGCCCCGAAGGTCGACATCGGCCCATGGCCGGGCACGAACCTCACGTCCTCGCCCAGCGGCCAGAGCTTCTGGGTGATCGAATCGATCAGATCCTGGTGATTGCCCAGGGGGAAGTCGGTGCGGCCGATCGAGCCCTGGAACAGCACGTCGCCGACCTGGGCGAACTTGGTCTCGCGATGGAAGAACACCACGTGGCCGGGGGTGTGGCCGGGGCAGTGGAAGACCTCGAACGCGGTCTCGCCCAGGGTGACGGTGTCGCCGTCGTTCAGCCAGCGGTCGGTGACGAAGATCCGCGCCTCGGGCATGCCGTACTGCTCGCCGGACTGCTGGATGCGGTCGATCCAGAACTGGTCGTCCTTGTGCGGGCCCTCGATCGGAACGCCGGTGCGGGCCTTCAGCTCGGCCGCGCCGCCGGCGTGGTCCATGTGGCCGTGGGTGATCCAGATCTTCTCCAGGGTCAGCCCCTTGTCGGTGATGGCCTTGAGCAGGCGGTCGACCTCGCCGCCCGGATCGATGACGGCGGCCTTCATCGTCTTCGTGCACCAGACGATCGTGCAGTTCTGCTGCAGCGGCGTGACCGGGGCGATCACGGCGGCGATGGGCATGGGCGCCTGGTTCATCCGACTGGACTCCAAAACAAAAGGGCGGGAGCCGAAGCGCCCGCCCTCTCTGACCTAAAGCCTGGTGGCCGAAGATCAAGCGCGCCTGTTACTCGCGTTCTTCCTTCGAACCCGGAGCCGGAGCGCCCGGCATCGGGGGAACCGGACCGCCGGGGGCGTCCGAAGCCAGTTCCGGCACGTCCGTCAGGCCGCGGCCGACATGGCTCTTGCGGTAGCCATAGGCGAAATAGATCACCAGACCGATGGCGCCCCAGATCGGCAGAACCAGCATCGCTTCGGCCGGCAGGTTGAAGTACAGCGCCGCGCAGCCGACCATGGCCAGCGGGGCCACGACCCACACGAACGGGGTCTTGAACGGACGCGGACGGTTCGGATCCTTCACCCGCAGCACCATCACCGCGATCGCCACCATGAAGAAGGCGAACAGGGTGCCCGAGTTGGAGATGTCGGCCAGTTGGCCGACCGGGAAGAAGGCGGCGGCCAGGGCCACGAAGAGGCCGGTGGCGATCGTGACGATGTGCGGGGTCTTCCACTTGGGGTGGATGGTGGCCAGCTTCTCCGGCAGCAGGCCGTCGCGGGCCATGACGAAGAAGATGCGGGTCTGGCCGTAGATCATCATCAGGATGACCGAGGGCAGGGCCAGGTTGGCGGCCAGGCCGAGGGCGTTGCCGACGATCGGCCAGTTGATCTCGCGCAGGACGTGGGCCAGGGCCTCGTTCGAGCAGACCAGGCGGTTGGCGTTCTCGCTGAGGGCGCAAGCGGCCTGGAAGGCGGCCGAGCCAGGCTGGACGGCCGAACCGTCGGCGCCGAGCACCGGCTGAGCGCCGATCGCGCCGATCGCGCCGGCCGCGACCAGCAGATAGAAGACGGTGCAGATGGCCAGCGAACCGATCAGGCCGATCGGCACGTTGCGCTGCGGGTTCTTGGTCTCTTCGGCGGCGGTCGACACGGCGTCGAAGCCGACATAGGCGAAGAAGATCGAGGCGGCGGCGCCAACGACGCCCATGCCCGTCGTGCCGGCGGGGCCGAACCAGCCGTTCGGGGTGAACGGCGAGAAGTTGCCGGTCTTCACGGCCGGCAGGGTCAGGACCACGAACACGGTCAGGGCCGTGACCTTGATGGCCACCAGCACGGCGTTGACGCGGGCGCTTTCGGTGGTGCCGACGACCAGCAGGGCCGTCACGGCCAGGGCCACGACGATGGCCGGGATGTTGACGATGCCGACGCTGAAGTCCGCGGCGGGCATCCAGCCGTTCATCGACCAGGCGGGCCCCGACTTGAACAAGGCTGGCCACTGGAATCCAAACGCATGCTCGATCAGGCCCAGGAAGTAGCCGGACCAGCCGGCCGACACGGCCGACGCCGCGACGGCGTATTCGAGGATCAGCGCCCAGCCGACCATCCAGGCCAGCAGTTCGCCCATGACGGCGTAGGTGTAGGTATAGGCGGAGCCCGAGACCGGGACCATCGAGGCCAGTTCGGAATAGCAGAGCGCGGCGATGGCGCAGACGGCGCCGGCGATCACGAAGCTCCAAACCATGCCGGGGCCGGCCTTCTGGGCGGCGGCGGCGGTCAGAACGAAGATGCCCGTACCGATGATCGCGCCAACCCCAAGCAGCGTCAGCTGAACGGGACCAAGCGAGCGGTGAAGGGATTTTTTCTGAGCCGTCGCTAGGATCGCATCAAGCGATTTTACGCGCCACATAGTTCCTCCTGATAGGCAAGACTCCCCCCTGGGGTCGCCTTTAGAAAATTTTGCGGACCGTGACCCGTTTATGAGCATGGGGTCAAGGTCGGCCAGCGGATGCGCGTAAATGTTCTCCCAGGCCCTGGCTAGTCCAGCGCTGCTTGGCGGCGAGGGCGGCTGCGGCTAAAGCGGGCGCGATGTTGCCCATTTTCGAGGCCCTTCCGGCGCTGAAAGGCGCCCTCGCCGAACGGGAGACCGCCGTTCTCGTCGCGCCGCCGGGCGCGGGCAAGACCACGGCCGTGCCCTTGGCGCTGCTGGACGAGCCTTGGGTCCTGGGCCGCAAGATCATCGTCCTGGAGCCCCGCCGCCTAGCCGCCCGCGCCGCCGCCTCGCGCATGGCCGCGAACTTGAGCGAATCCGTCGGCGAGACGGTCGGCTTCCGGGTGCGTCTGCAGTCCAAGGTCTCGGGCCGGACGCGGATCGAGGTGGTCACCGAAGGCGTCTTTACCCGGATGATTCTCGACGACCCGGGCCTGGAGGGCGTCGCGGCCGTGCTGTTCGACGAGTTCCACGAGCGCAGCCTCGACGCCGACCTGGGGCTGGCCTTCGCGCGCGACGTCCAGAGCGTGCTGCGCGACGACCTGCGCCTGCTGGTCATGTCGGCGACCCTCGATGGGGCGCGGATCTCGGCTCTGCTGGGCGACGCGCCGGTGGTCGAGAGCCAGGGGCGGATGTTTCCGGTCGACACCCGGTATCTCGGCCGCGACGACCGTCAGCGCCTGGAAGAGCGGGTGGGCCGCGCCGTCGAACGGGCGCTGGCGGAAGAGACCGGCAGCGTCCTGGTTTTCCTGCCCGGACAGGGCGAGATCCGCCGCGCCGAGAGCTGGCTGAACGAGCGTCTGCGCCGACCGGATGTCGATGTCGCGCCGCTTTACGGCGCGCTGGAGCCGGCCGTGCAGGATCGCGCCATCGCCGCCGCGCCAGCGGGACGCCGCAAGGTGGTGCTGGCCACCTCGATCGCCGAGACCAGCCTGACCATCGAGGGTGTCCGGGTGGTCATCGACGCCGGCCTGGCCCGCGTGCCGCGCTATGATCCCGCCTCCGGCATCACCCGCCTGGACACTGTCCGCGTCAGCCGCGCCGCCGCCGACCAGCGCCGGGGCCGCGCCGGACGGACCGAGCCGGGCGTCTGCTACCGCCTTTGGGACGAGCCGGAGACCCGCGCCCTGCCGGCCTTCGCCCGGCCGGAGATCCTGGAGGCCGATCTCTCGCGCCTGGCTCTGGATCTTGCCCGCTGGGGCGCGCGCGATCCTTCGGGGCTCACCTTCCTGGACCCGCCGCCGCCCGCCGCCTTCGCCGAGGCGCGGACCCTGCTGACCCGGATCCAGGCGTTGGACGGCCAGGGAGACCTGACCGCTCACGGGAAGGCCTTGGCCGAGATGCCGCTGCCGCCGCGCCTGGCGCACATGGTGGTCCGCGCCGCCGCCTCGGGCCAGGCCCGGGAGGCCGCCGAGATCGCCGCCGTGCTGACCGAACAAGGCCTTGGTGGGAAAGACGTCGACCTCCGCCGTCGGCTGGAAAACCTGCACCGTGATCGCTCGCCGCGCGCCCGCGACGCCATGGCCCTGGTCGAGCGCTGGAGCCGCGCGGCCGGCCGGCCGTCAAAGGCGCCCGAACTGGAGATCGGCCTGATGCTGGCCGAGGCCTATCCCGAGCGGGTGGCCAAGGCGCGCGGCAAGCCGGGCGAGTTCCAGCTGGCCGGCGGACGCGGCGTCTATCTTGAGCCGACCGACCCGCTGGCGCGCGAGCCCTGGCTGGCCGTGGGCGAGCTGGGCGGCGGCGACAGCCGCGACCGAATCCTGCTGGCCGCCGCCGTCGACGAGGCCGACCTGCGCGAGACCTTCGCCGATCGTCTGGTCGCGGAAGACCGCCTGGAGACCGCCGGCGGCAAGGTGCGCGCAAAGCGTCTGCTGCGCCTGGGCCGGCTGGTGCTGGAAGAGCGGCTGATCGAGAATCCCGACCCGGCCCTAATCGCCGGCGCCCTGATGGATCAGGTCCGGGCCGACGGACTATCGGGCCTGCGGTTGGGGCAGGGCGTCGAGAGCTTCCGCAGTCGCGTGGCCTTCCTGCGCGCCCTGGACAGCGAGGCCTGGCCCGACCTGTCGGACGCCGCCCTGGTCGCCCGCCTCGACGAATGGCTGGCGCCGCTGCTGCACGGCCGCTCGTCGCTGGCCAGCCTGGACGAGAGCAGCCTGGACGGCGCGATCCGGTCGCTGGTCCCCTGGGACCTGCAGCAGAAGGTCGACCAGATGCTGCCGGCCCGCTTCAAGGCTCCGACCGGCACCACCGTGGCCATAGACTACGCCGCCGAGGCCGGCCCGCGCATCGACATCCGCGTGCAGGAGCTGTTCGGCCTGACCGAGCATCCCAGCATCGCCGGCGGCAAGGTGCCCCTGGTGCTGTCGCTGCTGTCGCCCGGCCACAAGCCGATACAGATCACCCGCGACCTGCCCGGCTTCTGGAAGGGCTCCTGGCGCGAGGTGAAGGTCGAGATGAAGGGCCGCTACCCCCGGCACGTCTGGCCGGATGATCCGGCTGCGGCCGCGCCGACGACGCGGGCGAAGCCGCGCGGGACTTAGCCCGTCACCGTGTAGATCATGATGCCCGTGGCCACCGACAGGTTCAGGCTGTCGGCGCGGCCGCGCATGGGGATCTTGACGTTGACGTCGCAGGCGGCGGCGAGTTCGGGCGGCAGGCCCTGCTGTTCGTTGCCCATCAGGATCAGCGACGGCTTCACGTAATCGGCGCTCTTGTGGTCGACTGTGGCGGTCAGCAGGGTGCCGACCACGCTGCCGGGCCAGGTCTCGCGCCAGGCCAGGAACTCGGGGATGGTGGCCTTGGCGATCTTCACGGCGAAGATCGAACCCATGGTCGCGCGCACGCCCTCGACCGAATAGGGATCGACGCAGTCGCCGACCAGGATCACCCCGCCACAGCCGGCCGCGTCGGCGGTGCGGATCACGGTGCCCAGGTTGCCCGGATCGCGGACGGCCTGCATGGCCACCCAGCACGGCGCGCTCTCGGGCACGATCGCCGACAACGGCGTGAAGATCTGCCTGAACACCGCCACCACGGCCTGGGGGTTGTCGCGGCGCGAGACCTTCTCGAGGATTTCCCGATTGACTTCAATGACTTCGCCGCCGGCCTTCAGGCAAGACGCGACGGCCTTCTTCAGCATGGGATGATCGGCGGCGTCGGGGCCGTACATGACGATCTTGGGTGCGTGGCCGCAGTCGATCGCCTCGATGACGATCTTCAGGCCTTCGGCCAGGAACAGGCCGCTTTCCTCGCGCTCCTTGCGCATGTGCAGGGCGCGGACGGCCTTGACGGTGGCGTTGGTCAGGGAGGTGACGGTCTTGACGCTCATGATCAACCTTCCGACGACCAGCGGGCGAAGAACGACAGGCCGATCTGGCGGTCGCCCTTTTCCTCGACCAAGGAAAGCTCGCCCCAGTCGATGACGCCGCCGCGGTCTTGCAGCTCCTGGGCCAGCAGGCCCGACATCGCCGCGCCCGAGACGCGAGCGGCATAGGCGTTCATCAGCAGGAATGAAGCATCGTCGCTGAGCAGGGCGGCGCAGTCCTTGGTCAGGGCGGCAAGGTCCTCGAACAGGCGCCAGACCTCGCCGTCTGCGCCGCGCCCGAACTTGGGCGGGTCCAGGATGATCCCGTCATATTTGTTGCCGCGCCGAACCTCGCGCGCCACGAACTTGCGGGCGTCCTCGACGATCCAGCGGATCGGCTTGTCGGCGAGGCCGGCGAAGGCGGCGTTCTCACGCGCGAAGCCGACCGACTTCTTGGACGCGTCGACATGGGTGACGGCCGCGCCGGCGGCGGCGCAGACCAGCGAGGCCACGCCAGTATAGCCGAACAGGTTCAGCACCTTGGGCTGGGGTCCTGAGCCCTTCACGAGCGCGCGAACGCGTTCGTCCTGCCAGGCCCAGTTGGCGGCCTGTTCGGGAAAGAAAGCCAGGTGCCGGAAGGGCGTGAACTGGCCGTGGAACTTCGCCTCGCCCCAGGCCAGGTCGAACTTCTCGATCGGCTTGCCCTTGAAGCGCCAGCGGCCGGCTTCGTCCTCGTCGGTGGGGTCGAAGACGGCGTCGGCGTTCTCCCAGACCTTGGCCGGCAGGCGTGGTTCCCAGAAACACTGCGGTTCGGGACGCACGACCGAGTAGCGGCCATAGCGCTCCAGCTTCTTGCCGTGACCGCTGTCCAGCAGGGCGTAGTCGGCCCAGCCGGTGGTGCGCATGACGATGGGGGCGGGAGCGATCTTCGGAGCCATCGCCCGCCCATACCGCCTTACGGCCCCAAAGGTCCAGTGTGGTGGGGGCCAGAATGGCCGCCGGAACGCGGGGCGTGCAGGGTCTTGTCCCAGCGGTGCGGCGCGGTGACGAACTGGTGGAGCGCCTTCATTCCCGCCAGGCTCTGCAATGGCCAGTAGAGCACCATGCCGAACAGATGCAGCGACTTGGGCCGCGCCCGCGTTCGCATGACCCCGCGCGCGCCGGCGATGGCGGATGCGCCCCAGCCCAGGGCGTAGAGCGTCAGGTCCGCCGATGCGATCGTGCAGCGCGCGTCCGGCCAGAAGTCGATCGCGGCCAGCACGACCATCGCGGCCATGATCGGTCCGTGCAGATGCGAGGACGCCACCGACTGGGCCAGGGTCAGCGCCAAGGCGATGGCGTTGCGCGGCTGGCCGGGGACGGGACCGCGCAGGCAGACGGCGATGGTCTGCATGTGCCCCTTGATCCACCGCGCCCGCTGCGGGAGCCATTGCCCCCAGGTGGTCGGCGCCGTCTCCCAGGTCGGCCGGTCGATCACGCCGAGCCGGTAACCGGCGGCGGCCAGGCGAAAGCCGATGTCCGCATCCTCGGTCACGTTGTACGGGTCCCATCCGCCCTGTTCGCGCAGGATGGCGGTCCTGAAGTGATTGCTGGTGCCGCCCAGCGGGAAGGGCAGGCCCCATTGAGCCAGGGCCGGCAACAACACTTCGAAGTGGGCGGCGTATTCCAGCCGGAACTGCGAGGGCAGGAACAGCGAAAAGCCCGGGTCCTCGATCCGCAGCGGGGCCTGAAGGCAGGCCAGGTTCGGATCCGATGCGGCGAAACGGGCGGCGGCTTCCCGAAGTTGGCCGGCGTCGGGCATGTCCTCGGCGTCGTAGATCACCACCAGTTCGCCCCGCGCCCGTTCCAGAGCGTGGTTGCAGGCGCGCGGTTTGGTCTGGGGCGTTCCGCGTGGGACGACCAGCACCTGGATGAACGCGGGCAGCGGCAGGGCCCGGACCGCCGCCAGGGTCAGGTCGTCGTCGGCTTCCAGCACGATCAGCGCCTGCAGCCGGTCACGCGGATAGTCCAGCGCCTGAAGGCTCTGGACCAGTTCGACGACCACCTCGGCCTCGCGATAGAGCGGGCAGATGATCGTGTAGGTCGGCAGGTCCGCGTCGGCCAGCGGCGGCGCGAGCGTCGGCGCCAACGGCGTGCAGGCCGCCGCCAGACGGGTCAGGGCGCCCAGCAGGAAGACGGCGAAGAACAGATGATGCACGATCATCATCGCGCCGGTCGGGTTCAGCGCCACGCCGATCGCCGCCAGCAGACCAGCCAGGCCGACGCCGGCCGCTTGGCCCCGGGAAAGCGTCTGGTGCGCGCCATCGCGCCCGATCAGCGCGGTGTTCGCCTGTTCGATCCATTCGACGGACACAGGTCCGCACGCCGGCGCGAGCGCCGGTTCAAGCCGTCTGTCTTCGCGCGCCATGGATACCCCTGGATACGCCGGTCGCCCCAACGGCGCAGATAAACGAATCTCAACCTTAAAGTGTCAAATGCTAAAAATGCTCGTTTTGAGATATTGTCTCGCGCGCGCGAGGCGGGTTTCTCCTTCCACGCACGTTCTTGCGACGGCTGGGTGATTCCCGTTTAGTGTCGGTCGGGGGAAACGCAGGGAAAGCCAAGTCCGTGACGGTCGTTCTGAAGAAGCCTCACAAGTCCGCCCGAAAGCCCAAGGGTGACGGGCACTTGCGTCGGGGCGAGATCCTGGCGGCGGCCGAGAGGATCTTCATCGCCGAGGGATACTCCGGCGCGACGATCCGCAAGATCGCCGACGCCGTGGGGGTGTCGTCCACGGCGCTCTACATGCACTTCCGCGACAAGGACCAGATCCTGATGGAGATCAGCAACGACGCCATCGAGCGTCTGCTGGAGCTCAATACGGAGATCGCGGCCCAGCCGATCGATCCGGTCTCGCGCGTGCGGGTCATGCTGGAGGCGTACATGAAGTTCGCCCTCGACAACCCCAACACCTATCAACTGGTGTTCTGCGGGACCGGTGAGCACGTCTCGCCAGACAAGATCGCCGACGTGCTGGCGCTGGGCGACCGCTGCTTCGAGAAGTTCAGCGAGCCGGTGCACCAGATCGCCGCCCAGGGCCGCCTGCGCTCGGGCTCGGCGGTGCAGGCCGCCGAGGTGTTGTGGAGCGGCTGCCACGGCCTGGTGTCGCTGTTGATCACCAAGCCCTCGCGCGGTTGGTCCGACGCCGACGCGCTGATGACGATCATGCTGGATGGCCTGCTGTACGGCCTGGTGACGGACTGATTTCATGAGCGCCGCCAAGGCCTTGTACGCCTTTCTGGCGGCGATGGCGCTCGTCCCCGGGGCGGCGGCCGCCGCGCCGCGGGTGATGTCGCTGGATTCCTGCGCCGACCAGTATGTGCTGGCCCTGGCGCCGCGCGAGACCATCGTCGGCTTGTCGCATCGCGCCATCTCACCCGACAGCTACATGCGCGCTTCAGCTAAAGGTCTGCCGCTGCGGCGGGCGACGTTCGAGAGCCTGGTCGCCGCGAAGCCCGATGTCGTGGTGCGCCTGTGGGGCGGCGACGCTCGACTCTCCAAGGCTTTGCAGGGCAAGGGCGTGACGACCGTGGCGCTGGACGACGCGGCGGACTTCGCCGGCGTGCGGGCCAATATCCGCAAGGTCGCGACCGCCTTGGACCGCCGACCGCAGGGCGAGGCGCTGGTCGCGACGATGGACGCCAAGCTGGCCCGCGCGGCCGGGGCCGGGAAGGGGCGCTCGGCGCTCTACCTGACTCCCGGCGGCTATACGGCGGGGTCCAACACCCTGGTCGACGCCATGCTGAAGGCCGCCGGCTATTCGAACGCCACGACCTCTCCCTACTTCGCGCCGGTGTCGCTGGAGCGGATCGTCATGACCCCGCCGGCCGCTGTGGTGCTGGGCCTGTTCGACATGGCGCGCGCCGGCTCCGATCGCTGGGGACCGGGACGGCATGCGGCGCTGCGGGGCGCGATCAAGACCCGGACGGTGGCGTCGCTGCCGGCGGCGGTGGTCGGCTGCGCCGGCTGGTTCGCGGCCGACGGCTCGCTTGCCCTGGCCGAGGCGGCGCGATGAGCTTGATGCGCCTCTGTCTCCTGATGCTGCTGGTCCTGGCGCTCGCGGCGGTCCTGGCCGTGTCGCTGGGCGAGACACCGTTCTCGCTGGCGCAATATGCCCAGGCGCTGAGCCATCCGGCCTCGCCGCCGGGCGAGGTGCTGTGGACCATCCGCGCGCCGCGCGTAGCCGTCGCCGCCCTGATCGGCGCGGCTCTAGGCCTGTCGGGCGCGACCATGCAGGGCCTGCTGCGCAATCCGCTGGCCGATCCGGGCGTGCTGGGCGTCTCGGCCGTGTCGGGCCTGGGCGCGGCCGTCGCCATCTCGGCGGGCCTGGCCGTGCTGCCGGGCGCGATCGAGCTCTCGGCCCTGGTCGGAGCGCTGGTGGCCGGCGCCATGGTCGTGGTGCTGGCCGCGCGGTTCCGCGAGCCCGAGGCGCTGATCCTGTTCGGCGTGGCCCTGTCGGCGTTCGGCGGGGCGCTGACGGCCTTGGTGTTCAACCTCTCGCCCTCGCCGGTGGCGACGGCCGAGATCCTGGCCTGGCTGATGGGCTCGGTCGAGAACCGGGACTGGCATGACGCGCTAAGGGCTCTGGTCCCGATGGCGATCGGCGCGGCGCTGTGCGTCCGGGCCGGGCAAGGGCTACGGATGCTGACCTTGGGCGAGGAGGCCGCGCGGATGTCGGGCCTGCCGATGGCGCGCCTGCGGGTCTACGCCGTGGCCGGCTCGGCCTTGCTGACCGGCGCGGGCGTGGCGGCGGCCGGGGTGATCGGCTTTGTCGGCCTGGCCGCGCCGCATCTGGTGCGGGCCCTGGTCAAGGACGACCCCAAGCGCATCCTGTGGCCCTCGGCCCTGGCCGGAGCGCTGCTGCTGGTGCTGGCCGATCTGGCCGCCCGTCTGATCCCGACCGAGCAGGAACTGAAGCTTGGCGTCGTCACCGCCCTGTTCGGCGCGCCGGCTTTCGCCCTGCTGGCCTGGCGGGCCTCGCGGAGCTGGCGGTCGTGAGCGCGCTCTGGACCCTGACCGACGTCACCGCCCGGCAAGGCCGCAAGACCGTGCTGGAGGCCGCGTCCCTGAGCGTGACGGCGGGCGAGGTGGTCGGCGTGGTCGGCCCCAATGGGGCGGGCAAGACCAGCCTTCTGCGCGCGGGCCTGGGGCTGCTGCCGCTGAGCGCTGGCGAGGCGCGGCTTTCGGGGCGGACGCTGGCCGAGCTGAAGCCGGACGCGCGCGCCAAGCTGGTCGGTTACCTGCCGCAGGACCGCCGCGTGGCCTGGAACCTGCCGGCCCGCATGATCGCGGCCCTCGGCGCGACCGACCTCGCCGACGAGGCCGCCGACGCCTTGGCGCTCGATTGCCTGGCCCGCGTCGGCGCGGCCGATCTAGCCGATCGCGGCGTGCTGGACATGTCTGGCGGTGAACGGGCGAGGGTGCTGCTGGCGCGGCTTCTGGCCACCCGCGCGCCGCTGCTCATCGCCGACGAGCCGGTGGCGGGCCTGGATCCGGACGCCCAATTGCTGACCCTGGACCTGCTGCGCGCCGAGGCCGCCAAGGGCGCGGGCGTGGTGGTGACCCTGCACGACCTGGGCCTGGCCGCCCGGTCCTGCGACCGCATCATCGTGGTTGATCACGGCCGGATCGTCGCCGAGGGGCCGCCGCGCGAGGCGCTGTCGCGGTTCATCCTCGGCCACGTGTTCCGGCTGGACGGTGAGCTGATCGAGACTCGGGCCGGACCAGTGCTGGCGGCCCGCCGCGCCTAGAGCGTGGCAGCCGAAAGTGCGAGCGGTTTCGGCGCCTGCCACGCTCTAAGTGTTTGAGATAGAGCCTGTTTATCCGTTTCTGATGGTTCCATCAGAAACGGACAGGCTCTAGGGCTGCGTGACCGCCGTATCCGCCGAAGCCACCGACGGCGAGTAGACATAACCGCCGCGCTTCAGGTCCGACGACAGGGTCAGCGGGCTGACGCCCCCATTCAGCCGGGCGCGGTAGACCATGGTCGTCTCCAGGGTCCGCATCACGTAGTTGCGGGTCTCGGAGAAGGGGATGCACTCGATGAAGTCGAGAGGATCGGTGGTCGCGCCACGCGGATCGCCGCACAGACTCGCCCACTGGGCCGGACGGCCGGGTCCGGCGTTATACGCGGCGGCGGCCATGATGTACGAGCCGCTGAAGTTGCGGACCATGTCGCCCAGATACACCGAGCCCAGACGCATGTTGTAGGGCGCATCGCCCAGTCGCTCGATCGAATGGGTCTCGCCCAGCTTGCGCGCGACGATCGAGGCGGTGGCCGGCATCAGCTGCATCATGCCGCGCGCGCCGACGCCGGAGCGGGCCGACGGGTCGAAATTGCTTTCCTGGCGCGAGATCGAATAGACGAACGCCGTCTCGGCCGCGCCCGGACCCGGCGTGAAGTGGTGGTCCAGCAGCGGATAGCCGCGCTCGGGCAGGATGAAGCCGCGCTGGGCGGCCGTGCGCACGGCGCGCATGGCCAGGTCCTGATCGCCATAGCCGCGGGCGAAGTCGACCAGCAGAGCGCTTTCCTCGGCATTGGGCAGGGTGTCGTCGATGTAGAGCACCAGGCTGCGGAACTGATCGCGCGCGCCGATGTCGGCCAGAATCCGGGCGGCGCGGATCTGCTCGCGGCCGTAGAAGCGGGCGCGGTCGGCCTGGGTGATGACCGGGTCGCGTTCCAGGCGCAGCTCCTTCAGCCCCGCCTTCTCGGCGGCCAGTTGGCCGTAGAAGGTGGTGATGTAGCGCGCCCCCTCGGCGTAGAAGGCCTGGGCGGCGATCGGGTCGCCCTGCGCCGCGGCGGCGCGGCCCTGCCAGTAGAGGGCACGCCCGCGCGTGATCGGCGAGGCGCCGACGGCGGCGATCTGGGCGAAGTGGGCGGCGGCGGCGTCCGGATTCTTCAGGCGGGTCAGGGCGATCCAGCCGGCGTAGAACTCGCTCTCGGCGATGTCGGCCGGGGCCAGGGCCTGAGTGTTGTCGGCGGCCGCGTAGGCGCCGGCGCTGTTGCCAGACCTCAGGGCCGCGACGATCAGCTGCTTGCGTTCTTTCCAGATGGCGGTCGAGGCTTCCTCGGTCGGCGGGGCCGGGAAGTTGACCACCATCGGCAAGGCCAGGCTGTCCATGCCTGCGCGGCGCAGATAGGCCGCGCGCTCGAACACCACGCCGGGCGAGGTCTGCAGGTCGGGCGTCAGGTTGTTGTAGAGGGTATTGGCGTTGGCCGCGTTCTGGCGATAGGCCATCCGCACGCGGGCGGTGGACTGCCCCGTGTCCGACAGCATGGCGACCAGGTCGCGGGCGGCCGGACCCTGCTGGCCGTACAGCAGGATGTCGGCGCGGCGGTTGTAGTCGTCGGGCGTCAACATGGCGCCGAAGCGGGCGATCATGCTGCGCTGGGCGTCGGCCTCGAACACCTTGTCGCGGAAGGTGCGGCGGATCAGGTTGGCGGCGTCCTGGCTCTTGCCGGTCGCCTGATAGGCCGAGGCCAGCGCCATGGCGCCCTCGGCCGTCGCCGGCTGGGCGCCGCCGAACCAGGCGATGATACGAGCCGGATCCAGGCCAGAGGTCGACAGGGCCTTCTCGGCGGCGGCGTCGCGCCGCGCGCCGCGCGGCCAGCCGGCCAGGTCGCGGCGGGCGGCGTCCAGCTCGAAGAAGCTCATCGCCTCGGCGTTGCTGTCGATCAGCTGCCACTGGGCGATCTTCTTGGCGATCGGGTCCTGGAGGCTGTCCATGGCCATGCGCGCGCCCGAGACGTCGCCGCGCTTGGCGGCGGCCAGGGCGCTTTGCAGGTTGGCGCTATCGGTGTCGGACAGCGCGCCGGGGACGGCGGTCGGCGGGGTGGTGATCAGGCCGGGCTGGCTCGAGTACGAGGTCGCATAGCCCGACGTCGTCTGGGCGTCCGCCGCCCCGACCACGGCCACGATGCAAGCTCCTCCGAGCAGAATCCGACGCACCACTGAAGCCAAGACGCTCTCCATCAACCGGCCCCGAAGAGCCTTGTACTCGAATACTCCGCCTGCCCCTATGCGACGATTCAGGCCTCAATAGGGTTTAAAGTCCGGTTCCAAGGGCTTGACCGCGCAGGCTTCGCCCCTCAAATCCGCACCTGCCCCCACGAACCTCATGGCGCGCCATTGCGGGACGACGGGGCACGGACATATTGTCCGCCCCCATTGTCCTGCCGCAACACACGCGGCGCCATCCTCACGGCAATTTGCAAGTCATGGTCCAGTCTCACTTCAAGGGCGTCATTCCGGCCCTCGTCACGCCGTTCCGCGACGGTGAGGTGGACGAAAAAGCGTTCGTATCGCTGGTCGAGCGCCAGATCGCCGGCGGCGTGCACGGCCTGGTGCCGGTCGGCACCACGGGCGAGACCTCGACCCTGTCGCATGACGAGCACAAGCGCGTCGTCGAGCTGTGCGTGAAGACCGCCGCCGGCCGCGTGCCGGTGATCGCCGGCGCGGGCAGCAACTCGACCGACGAGGCCATCGAGCTGGCCCGCCACGCCAAGGCCGTCGGCGCCGACGCGGCCCTGGTGGTGACGCCGTACTACAATCGCCCCAGCCAGGAGGGCATGTATCAGCACTACAAGGCGATCAACGACGCCGTTGAGCTGCCGGTGTTCGTCTACAACGTGCCCGGTCGCACCGGCGTCGACATCTCCAACGAGACCCTGGCGCGCCTGGCCAAGCTGCCCAACATCATCGGCGTCAAGGACGCCACCGGCGACCTGACCCGCATCAGCATGCAGCGCCTGTTGTGCGGTCCCGACTGGGTGCTGCTGACCGGCGACGACCCCTCGGCCCTGGGCTACATGGCCCATGGCGGCCACGGCGTGATCTCGGTCACCGCCAACGTCGCGCCGGAAGCCTGCGCCGCCTTCATGAACGCCTGCATGCAGGGCCAGTGGGAAACCGGCCTCTACTGGCAGGACCGCCTGGTGCGCCTGCACAAGGCGCTGTTCCTGGATTCCTCGCCGGCCCCGACCAAGTTCGCCCTGGCCCAGCTGGGTCTCTGCGCCGAGGACGTTCGCCTGCCGATCGTCGCCTGCGCCGAGGCCGTGCGTCCGACGATCCTGGAGGCCATGCGCGAGGCCGGTCTGCGGTAATGACCAAGCCGATCGCGGAGAACCGGCGCGCCCGGTACGACTACTTCATCGAAGAGACCTTCGAGGCCGGCATCATGCTGACCGGCACCGAGGTCAAGTCGCTGCGCGTCGGCCGGGCCAACATCGCCGAGTCCTACGCCTCGGTCGAAGGGCGCGAGATCAAGCTGATCAACGCCGACATCCCGCCCTACGGCCACGCCAACCGCTTCAACCATGAGCCGCGCCGGCACCGGAAGCTGCTGCTGCACCGCAAGCAGATCGACAAGCTGATCGGCGCCGTGCAGCGCGATGGCCGGACGTTGATCCCGCTGAAGCTCTATTGGAACGACAAGGGCCTGGCCAAGCTCGAGATCGGCCTGGCGAAGGGCAAGAAGAATCACGACAAGCGCGAGACTGAAGCGGCGCGCGACTGGGCGCGCGACAAGGCCCGCCTGATGAAGGGCGACCGGGGCGACTGATCGCGTCTAGAGCGCGCCAGGGCTAAGTGTGCGCGGTAACCCGCTCGGGTGCGCTCCAAGCATATGATTTAGAGCCATTTAGGGCAGGCCCATCACGGCGAAGCCGATGGCGAGGCCCACGGCGAAGGCCCCCACGCTGATGATCAGGAAGGTCCGGACCTCTGTCCGCAGCTGGTTGCGTGTCGTCTGGACCATTGGTGGCTCCGCAGGCGGCGCCTCCCAAGGCGCGACAAATCAGTTCCCGGTAAAAGGGGTAGCCCTTTACCGGGTGGGAACATTGTCCAGGATCATAAAGCTCGCTGGCCCGAGCACCGGCCGATCGTTCAGGCCATCGCCGAGGTGGCCGTGTTCCTGACCGGATATCGACAGCGCGCGCTCAGGCCGCCGCCGGTAGTTGGTAGACCCGTGATCGCACGCCGCGTTCGAACAGGGCGCCGCAGATGGCGAGAGCCTGCTTGTACGCGGTTTCGACGCTGTCGAAATGGCCGGCGAGGCGGCCGTCTTCCGTAACGACCCAACCTTCGGAGACGTGGGCGATTTCTATACGCGGGCACTGCGCGGCGTCGGGCATGACGACGAGCTCCTCGGACTAGAATCGCGCCCCTGAACACGGGTGCGCGAACATCCTTACCGCGAACCCAGTCCCTTGCATTGTCAAGGATTGTAAACCGTATGCGGACATTCGTGCAAGTGAGATAATCGCCTCGGTTGTGTGGTCGCCTCGCCGGAGCTAGCCGTTCTCCAGCGCCAGCAGGGCGAAGGTCGCCAGCCAGTGCTCGCCCATATAGTCGCCGGCGATGTGCGGGATGGCCGCCGCCAGGTGATTGAGGGCGGCGTTGATGGCCAGGGGCTTGGCGGGATCCTCTTCGGGCATGGCCGCGGCGAGCAGGCGCCAGCACCAGGCGCGCGACAGGTTCAGGCCGTCCAGGTGGGCGATCTTGCCGTCGCTGCGGTCGCTGACCCGGGCCGGCGAGAACAGCGTGACGGGCTGCTTGTCGGCCAGGTAGGGCAGGAAGCGCGGGAACCAGGTGTCGAAACTCTCGCGCGGCAGCAGGCGGCGCATGGCCTCGGCCTCGATCAGGGCGGGCGAGAGGAAGTCGTCGCCGGACGGCTCCCAGCCCTGGCAGGCGGCGTCCTGGCCGTACCAGAGCAGCGCGCGGTTCTGCAGCAGGTCGAAGAAGCCCTGGTCATCGGTCATCACCGCGTATTCGGTCGCCAGAACGAGCGCGAAGGCGGTGTTGAAGTGCGTGCCGGTGCGCACCGGATAGTCGGCGATCGGCAGGAAGCTCTCGAACCGCTGGCGGAAGGCGGCGGCCAATGGCGCGTGCGTGGCGGCCCAGGGGCGATCCTTGTGACGCAGCAGTTCGGCCTGCAGCATCAGGCTCCAGGCCCAGCCATAGGGGCGTTCGAAACCTCGGCTTTCGGGGCGGGCCAGATAGGCGGTCTCGGCGCCGACCTTCTCGGGCGTGAAGGCGTCGTCGAACAGGGCGACGATCGTCTCGGCCTCGGGTATCTCCGGGCGCAGGCGCAGCAACGTCGCCAGCAGCCAGTAGCCGTGCACGCACGAATGCCAGTCGAAGCTGCCGTAGAAGATCGGGTGCAGGTCTCGCGGCGAGCGGACGTCGCCCGCGTCGGCCATCACGTGGTCAAGCTTGTTCGGGTACTCGCGAGTCAGGTGGCCCAGGGCGATCTTGGCGAAGCGCGAGGCGGTGGAGCGGGCGAGGCTCATTTGTGAAAGGCCAGGGCGTTCATCAGGACCACATTGACGACCAGCATCAGGACCGCGGTCGGCGCCTGGGCGCGGATCACGGCGTAGCGGTCCTTCAACTGCAGCAGCGCGGCCGGCACAAGGTTGAAATTGGCGGCCAGCGGGGTGAGCAGCGTGCCGCAGAAGCCCGACAGCATGCCGATGGCGCAGACCACGGCCGGATCGCCGCCGAAACGGCCGATGACCAGGGGCAGGGCGATGCCGCCGGTCATTACGGGGAAGGCGGCGAAGGCGTTGCCCATCATCACCGTGAACACGGCCATGCCCAGGCAGTAGGCGGCGACGGCGGCGAAGCGGCTGTCGACCGGGGTGATCATCACCGCAAGTTCGCCGATGGTCTTGCCGACGCCGGCGAGCGCGAAGACCGCGCCCAGGGCCGCCAGCATCTGAGGCAGCAGAGCGGCCCAGCCGACCAGGTCCATCAACCGCCGGCCTTCCTGCAGGGGGGCTGAAGCCGGCTGGCGGAACATCACCTGGGCCAGGATCGCCGCGACCAGGGCGGCCAGGGTCAGCGAGACCAGCGTCGCCTGCTTGGGGTCGACCAGCGGCGCGCCGTGCAGCGTCAGGCGCTTGAACGCCAGGGTCCCGACCAGCACCAGCACCGGGATGACCACGGCGGGGATGAACAGGCGCGCGCCATAGGTCGCCGCCAGGGTCTCGCGTTCGGCGGGCGAGGTGGTCTTGGGGGCACCGACGCCCAGTTGGCCGGTCCCGGCGATTAGGGCCAGGGCCAGCGCCAGGAAGCCGTTGCCCAGGTCGCCAAAGTGGTCGCCGAACAGGAAGCTCAGCGCGAACAGGCCCCAGAAGGCGGCGTTGCCGAAGCGCTTGCGGTTCTCGCGGTCGAGGGCGCTGAACACGGCGAAGGCGCCGAACATCAGGCCGGCCAGCAGATAGACGAGCGGCAAGCCGATCATTGCTCGGCCTCCGGCTCGGAACGTTCTTTGGACAGGGCGCGGTCGAACAGCAGAAGCCGCGCGCCGTGGACGAAGAAGGCGGCGATGGCCGACGGGATGGCCCACATTGACAGGTGCAGCGGCTCGACCGTGATGCCGCTCTGATCCAGGAAGCCGACGATCAGCAGGATCGAGCCGATGGCCAGGAAGATGTCCTCGCCGAAGAACAGGCCGACATTGTCGGTGGCCGCGCTCATGGCTTTCACGTCCTCGCGCCGCCGGTCGGAGAGCGGCTCGGACGCGGCCTCCGCCATCGGGGCGACCAGGGGACGGACGGTCTGGGCCTGGCCGGCGATCGACACCAGGCCAAGGGCCGCGCTCAGCTGGCGCAGGATCAGGTAGACCAGCAGGATCCGCCCGGCGCTGGCGGCGCGGATCGAACGGATGGTGGCGCGGGCCTTTTCCTGCAGGCCGGCCCGCTCCAGCAGGCCGATGGCCGGCAGCACCAGCCAGGCGACCGTGACATAGCGGTTGGTATTGAAGGCCTTGCCGAAGGCGGCCAGGACCTCCAGCGGCGGCAGACCGGCCGCCAGTCCCGAGGTCAGGGCGGCGGCGACGACGACCATCAGCGGATTGAAGCGCAGGGCGAAGCCCAGCACGATCACCGCCACGCCCAGCAGCGTCAGCATCCGTCTCGATTCCCCCGTGTTCGCGCGGACGGTCCGACGCCGGAGCGCGATTGGCAAGCGAAGAGGGTTTGAATCGCGGCTCTTGACGGCCATCCGACTCGGCGCGACGCTCTAACTCAACAATGATAACCTATATGGGAGGCCCATCATGGCCGACGGTGCTCTGCCGATTTCATCCCTGAAGGGCAAGGTCAGCGACGCGGAATGGCAAGCGCGCGTCGATCTGGCGGCCCTCTATCGTCTCGTGGCCCTGCACGGCTGGGACGACATGATCTTCACCCACATCTCGGCGCGCGTACCGGGTCCCGAGCATCACTTCCTGATCAATCCGTATGGCATGTTCTTCGGCGAGATGACCGCCTCGTGCCTCGTGAAGGTGGATTTGGACGGCAACGTCGTCGACAAGACGCCGTACTTCATCAATCCGGCGGGCTTCACGATCCACTCGGCCATCCACGCCGCGCGTGAGGACGCCCAGTTCGTCATGCACCTGCACAGCGACCAGGGCGTGGCGGTGTCGGCGCACGCCGAAGGCCTGCTGCCGCTGAGCCAGCACGCGCTAATCGTCTTGCCTCAGCTCGCCTATCACGACTATGAAGGCATTGCTCTCAACTTGGACGAGCGGGAACGGCTGGTGGCCGACCTGGGCGAGACCAAGAGGCTGATGATGCTGCGCAACCACGGCACGCTGTCGGTGGGGAGCTCGGCGGCCGAGTGCTGGTTGGGGATGTTCTTCCTGGAGCGGGCGTGCGCGCAGCAGGTAATGGCTCTGTCGATTGGTCGCGACAACGTCCTCTTGGCGCCCGACGCGGCCCAGGCGGAGGTCCGCAAGCAGACCGGCATGGGCATGGGCATGATCGGCGGCCTGGCCTGGCCGGGTTGTCTGCGAAAACTGGACCGCGAGCTGCCCGGCTACGCGGACTAGGCGCCTATTCCGTATTGATGAGAGCCGCCGCGGTCCTGGCCATCGCGGCGGCTTTTTCGTGCCTGACGACCGGCGCCGCGCAAGCGGGGGCGTGGCCGATGGCGCCCGGCCGCACCCAGGTGATCGCCAAGTACGAGCGGTCCGACGCCAAGCAGGGCTACGGTCCGGACGCCGTTCTCGTCGACATCGACCCACGCCGCGACGAGAGCCTGTCGGTGTTCATCGAGCACGGCCTGACGCCACGGCTGACCTTGCAGGCCAAGGCCGGCGTCACGCGCGGCCATGACCAGTGGGTGGACTACTCCGGACGCGGACCGATCGAGCTGGGCCTGCGCTGGGCGACCTATCGCGACGACCGCTCGTCCCTGGCCGTCTATCTGGGCGCGGGGGAAGCGGGGGCGGGCCGCAACGCCGGCTACGCCGCGCCGGGGCAGGGGAGTCTGGATCTGGAAGCGCGGCTGCTGTACGGCCGCTCGGCCTTGTGGAAGGGCAGGGAAGTGTTCGTCGACCTGGAGGCCGCGCGGCTGCGGCGCCAGGGCCTTGCCGACGAAACGCGCATCGACGCCACGCTAGGCGTCAGGCCCGCGAAAAACTGGCTGATCCTGGCCCAGACCTATGCCGGTCAGGCCGATCGCAATCCGGTCCGCTCACGTTGGGTAAAGAGCGAGCTGTCCGTCGTCCGCGCGTTCGGGGACTGGAGCGTGCAGGCCGGTTGGCGCGATACGCCCCTGGGACGAGAGACCACCCGGGATCGCGGCTTCACGCTTGCCGTGTGGCGGAAGCTTTAGCTTGTTTCAGGATTGCAACAGTCGGTCATCCGGCTGTCACTGGACGCCGCTTTAGGCTGCGGTCATATCTTCGCCGAATTCCCGCCGACTCCTCCCGGCGTGCTGGAGCCGTTTCTTGATCCGTAGGCACTTCTTCCTCGTGGTGGCCCTGGCCGCCGTCGTCCTGATGCTGGTCGTCGGGGGGCTGAAGCTGGCCTTCGGCAATAAGGACGCGGGCGGCGGCGCCGGCGGCGCCGGCGGTCGGGCGATCAGCGTCTCGCAGATGGTTGTCGGCGAGCGTCCGTTCACCGATCGTATCGAGGTGCTGGGCGTGGCCAAGGGCCGGCAGTCGGTGACGATCACCTCGAACACGCCTGAGTTGATCACCGCCGTGCATTTCTCGGACGGCGAGACGGTGCGCAAGGGCCAGGTGCTGGTCGAGCTGAAGGCCGACCAGGAAGACGCTGGCATCTCGGAAGCCAGGGCGCGTCTGGCCCAGGCCGAGCGTGACTATACCCGCTGGAAGACCCTGGCCGACAAGGGCATCGCTCCCCGCGCCACGGCCGAGCAGTACCTGTCGGCGCTCGACGTCGCCAGGGCTTCGGTCGGCACGGCCCAGGCCCAGAAGCTGGACCGCGTGCTGCGCGCGCCGTTCTCGGGTCGCGTGGGCATCTCGGACGTCGCCCCTGGCATGCTGATCGCCGCCGGTACGCCGATCGTCAGCCTGGACGACGCCTCGGTCATCCGCGTCGATTTCTCGGTGCCGGATCGCTATCTGCAGACCATCCGCATCGGCCTGCCGATCGCCGCGCGTCCCGACGCCCTGCCGGGCGAGACCTTCCAGGGCAAGATCGCCCAGATCGACACCCGCATCGATCCCGCTACCCGCGCCATCAAGGCCCGCGCCGAGTTTCCGAACGCCGGCGGCCGCCTGAAGCCGGGCATGTTGGTCAAGGTGTCCATCGACCAGGGCGTGCGCGACGGCGTCGCCGTGCCGGAAGCGGCCGTGCAGTTCGAAGGGACCCAGGCCTCGGTCTACCGCATCGCCACGGGACCGAAGGGTCTGATCGCCCGCCGCACCGATGTCGACACCGGCATTACCGAAGGCGGATTCGTCGAGATCCGCGCCGGTCTGAAGACGGGCGACAAGATCGTCGCCGATGGCCTCAACCGCATCCAGGATGGCGCTCCGATCGGCGGCGGCAAGGGCGACGGCAAGAAGACCGAAGGCAAGGCCGGCTGATGCTGTCCGACCTTTCCGTCCGTCGTCCCGTCTTCGCCGCCGTCGCGGCGATCATCCTCTGCGTTATCGGCCTGGCGGCCTATACCTCGCTGCCGATCCGCGAGCTGCCCAGCGTCGATCCGCCCGTGGTGTCGGTCTCGACCACCTATCGCGGCGCCTCGGCCGAAGTCATCGAGGAGCGCATCACCCAGGTGATCGAGCGCCAGGTGGCTGGCATCCAGGGCATCGACCGCGTGAACTCGAGCAGCCGCGACGGTCGCTCGCAGATCACCATCACGTTCAATCTCGACCGCGACCTGGACGCGGCCGCCAACGACGTGCGCGACGCCGTCAGCCGGGTGACGGCCAACCTGCCCGACCAGGCCGACCCGCCGCAGATCGCCAAGGCCAACGCCGACGCCTCGCCGATCATCATCCTGAACCTGACCTCGACCACGCTGGATCCGCTGCAGCTGGCCGACTACGCCGACCGCTACCTGGTCGAGCGGATGTCGACCATCGACGGCGTGGCCCAGGCCAACCTGTTCGGGGCCAAGATCTACGCCATGCGGATCTGGCTGGACGCCAACCAGATGGCCGCTCGCGGCGTGTCGGTCGACGACGTCGAGAACGCCCTGAACAGCCAGAACCTCGAACTGCCGGCCGGCTCGCTGGAAAGCGCGTCGAAGGACTTCACGATCCGCGTGGCCCGCAGCTACGCCAAGCCCGAGGACTTCGCCCGCCTGCCCCTGCGCCCGGCCGACGCCTCCGGCTTCGTGCTGCGCCTGGGCGACGTGGCCCGCATCGAGGAAGGCGCGAACGAGCGCCGACGCCTGTTCCGGGGCAACGGCGTTGACCAGGTCGGCATCGGCCTGACCCGCCAGTCGCAGGCCAACGACGTCGCCATCTCCCAGGCCGTCCGCAAGGAAGTGGCCACCATCAACGAGAGCCTGCCGCCCGGCACCAAGATGGTCGTGGCCGTGGACAACTCGGTGTTCACCGCCGAGGCCATCCACGAGGTGTGGATCACCATGGGCCTGTCGATCAGCCTGGTCGTGCTGGTCAACCTGATCTTCCTGGGCAGCTGGCGGTCGGCGATGATTCCCTCGATCGTCGCGCCGATCTGCATCCTGTCCACCTTTATCGTCCTGGCCCCGCTGGGCTTCTCGCTGAACCTGCTGACCCTGCTGGCCCTGGTGCTGGCCGTCGGTCTGGTCGTCGATGACGCCATCGTCGTGGTCGAGAACATCCAGCGCCGCGTGGACGAGGGCGAACCCGCCCTGGTCGCGGCCGAGCGCGGCACCCGCCAGGTGTTCTTCGCCGTCGTGGCCACGACCATCGTGCTGATCTCGGTGTTCGCGCCGCTGATGTTCCTGCCCGGCTATATCGGCCGCCTGTTCGTCGAGCTGGCCGTGACCATCGCCGCCGCCGTCGCCTTCTCGGCCCTGCTGGCCCTGACGCTGTCGCCGATGATGGCGTCCAAGCTGCTGCGTCCCGCGCATGGCGAAGGCTGGCTGGCCAAGCGCGTCGACCGGGCCATGGACGCCCTGAAGAACTCGTACCGCGCCTCGTTGGAAAGCATCCTCGGCGGCTGGTCGGCGGCGATCGCCGGCGTGATGGTCGTCGTCCTGGCGGCCTTCGCGGTCCTGCTGTTCGTCAGCCTGCCCAAGGAACTGGTGCCGCCCGAGGACCGCGGCCGGGTCGACGTGGCCGTCAGCGGGCCGGAAGGCGCCGGCTACGACTACACCTTGGGCATCGCCTTGCAGGTCGAGAAGATCGTCGACCGCTACCGCCAGGAAGGCGTCGCCGAGCGCATCCTGCTGACCATCCCGCGTTTCGGCGGCACCTCGTTCAACAGCGGCAACAGCGTCGTCGTGATGAAGCCGTGGGGCGAGCGCAAGAAGACCGCCGACCAGGTGGCCGCCGAGCTGAACAAGGACCTCTCGAAGATCACCAGCGTGCGGGCCATCGCCAGCGTGCGCGGGCCGTTCCAGCGCGGCGGCGGCGGGGGCGGCGGCACCAATGTCGACCTGATCGCCGTGGGCAACGACTACGTCCAGCTGGCCGAGTGGCTGAAGCCGATCCTGGCCGACGCTCAGGGCAATCCGGGCTTCGCGCGTCCGCGCCTCGACTACGAGCCGACCTCGCCGCGCCTGTCGGTGCAGATCGACCAGGACAAGGCCGCCACCCTGGGCGTCTCGGCCCAGTCGATCGGCCGGGCGCTGGAGACCATGTTCGGCTCGCGCAAGGCCACGACCTACATCAAGAACGGCCAGGAATACGACGTCATCCTGCAGACCAACCTGGACCAGCGCCGCAGCGTCGCGGACCTGAACCAGCTGCAGGTGCGCACCAGTTCCGGCGCCCTGGTGCCGCTGTCGACCGTGGTGACCACGCAGCTGCGCGGCGACACCCCGGACCGTCCGCGCGTCGATCGCCTGCGCTCCGTCACCCTGACCACGCAACTGAACCCCGGCTACACCGTCGAGGACGCCGTGCGCTTCCTCAAGGAAGAAGCCGATCAGCGCCCGACGCCCGGGATCAGCATCAAGTGGGGCGGCCAGGCCAAGGACTATCTGGAAGGCTCGGGCGGCATCGCCGTCGCCTTCGGCCTGGCTCTGCTGCTGGTGTTCCTGGTGCTGGCGGCGCAGTTCGAAAGCTGGATCCACCCGGCGGTGATCATGCTGACCGTGCCGCTGGCGGCGCTGGGCGGCCTGTTCGGCCTGCTGGTCATGGGCTCGACCATCAACACCTACAGCCAGATCGGCCTGATCATCCTGATCGGCATCGCCACCAAGAACGGCATCCTGATCGTCGAGTTCGCCAACCAACTGCGCGACGAGGGCCTGACCGTGCGCGAGGCGGTGATCGAGGCGGCGGCCCTGCGCCTGCGTCCGATCATCATGACCTCGATCTCGGCGGCCATGGGCGCGCTGCCGCTGATGCTGTGGGCCGGCGCCGGCGCGGGAAGCCGCAAGACCATCGGTTCGGTGATCTTCACCGGCTCGATCTTCGCGACCCTGCTGACGCTGTTCATCGTTCCGGTGTTCTACGACCTCCTGGCGCGCTTCACGAAGTCGCCGGAGTGGACGGCCCGGCAGATCGAAGAGTATGAAGCTCGGGAAAAGAGCGGCGAGGGGCAAACCTCACCGGCATAGACGGGTGAGGAAGCATGGCTGACGGTTCTCTGACGGCGAAGCGGCAGGAAATCGCTCTGCTGCGCCGCCTCGAGGAACGCATTCTCTGGTTGGCGGCGTGGACCATCCACAACGCCAACCACATCCGCGAAAGCCGCGACGGCCTGAAGGTCGGCGGCCACCAGGCGTCCAGCGCCTCGTGCGCCACGATCATGACCGCCCTCTACATGAAGGCGCTGCGGCCGCAGGATCGCGTGGCGGTCAAGCCGCACGCCAGCCCGATCTTCCACGCCATCCAGCACCTGTTCGGCCGCCAGAGCCTTGAGAACCTGCAGCGCTTTCGAGCGCTGGGCGGGGCCCAGTCGTATCCCTCGCGCACCAAGGACGTGGACGACGTCGACTTCTCGACCGGCTCGGTGGGCCTGGGCGTGGCCATGACCGCCTTCGCCTCGCTGGCCCAGGACTACCTGGCCGCGCGCGGTTCGGTGAAGCCGGAGAAGATGGGCCGGATGATCTCGCTGCTGGGCGACGCCGAGCTGGATGAGGGCAACATCTACGAGGCCCTGATCGAGGCCTGCAAGCACGACATCCGCAACACCTGGTGGATCGTCGACTACAACCGCCAGAGCCTGGACGCGACCACCCAGGACCGGATGTTCACGCGCTATGGCGAGATCTTCGAGGCCGCGGGCTGGACGGTCGAGACGCTGAAGTGGTCGAGGCGCCAGCGCGAGGCCTTCGCCAAGCCGGGCGGCGACAAGCTGCATGACTGGATCGAGACCGCGCCCAACGACCTGTTCGCGGCCCTGAGCTACCAGGGCGGGGCGGCCTGGCGCGAACGCCTGAACGCGGACCTCGCCAGCAGCCCCGAGGCCTTGGCCCTGATCGCCGGATACAAGGACGTCGATCTCGCCGAGTTGATGACCGAACTGGGCGGGCACTGCCTGGAAACGCTGCTGGAGGCCTTCGAGAAGGCGGGTCAGGACGACCGTCCACGCTTCTTCATCGCCTACACCGTCAAGGGCCTGCGGCTGCCGTTCCAGGGCCACAAGGACAACCACGCCGGCCTGATGACCCCGGCTCAGATCGCCGAACTGCGCGCGCGCCTGGGCGTCGTCGAGGGCGAGGAGTGGGACGCGCTGTCGGGCCTGTCGGCCGCCGAGCGCACGGCGCTGAAGGGCCTGGTGGCCCGCGCGCCTTTCGCCGCCGACGTCGAGCGCAACCACGTCGCCCCGACCATCCCGACCCCGACCGCCGACGAACTGCTGTCGGCCGTGACCGGTGGCAAGAACGATGGCGAGCAGTCGACCCAGGCCGCCTTCGGCAAGGTGATGTTCGAGATCGCCGCCCGCAAGGACGAGTTCGCCGGCCACGTCGTCACCACCTCGCCGGACGTCACGGTCTCGACCAATCTCGGCGGCTTCGTGAACCGACGCGGGGTGTTCCAGCGCCGGGCTCACGAGGACGTCTTCAAGCGTCGCCGCATTCCTTCGGCGCAGGTCTGGTCCAAGGGCGAGACCGGCCAGCACGTCGAGCTGGGCATCGCCGAAAACAACCTGTTCATCGCCCTGGCGGCCCTGGGCCTGACCGGCGCGCTGTTCGGCGAGCGGCTGTTCCCGGTCGGGACCCTCTATGACCCCTTCATCGCCCGCGGCCTCGATGCCCTGAACTACGCCTGCTACCAGGACGCCCGGTTCCTGCTGGTCGCCACGCCGTCGGGCCTGACGCTGGCGCCGGAGGGCGGCGCGCACCAGTCGATCAACGCCCCGGTCATCGGCATGGCCCAGCCGGGCCTCGACACCTACGAGCCGGCCTTCGCCGACGAGACGGCGGTGCTGATGGCTCACGCCTTCGAGCGTATCCAGGCCAAGGACGGCGCGTCGACCTATCTGCGTCTGTCGACCCGCGCCATCGCCCAGCCCGAACGGACCGACGACGCCTGGCGCCAGGGCGTGGTCGACGGAGCCTACTGGCTGAAGCCTCCCGCGCCCGGAGCCCGGCTGGCCCTGGTCTACAGCGGCGCCCTGGCCCCCGAGGCCCTGGCGGCGTTCGAGGCGCTGGCCGAGGACATGCCCGAGGCCGGCCTGCTGGCCGTCACCTCGGCCGACGTGCTGCATCGCGACTGGACCGCCTCGGGCCGGGCCCGCTGGACGGGGGAGGGGCGTCGGACCTCGACCATCGAGACCCTGCTGAGCCCGCTGGATCGCGAAGCCGGCCTCGTCACCCTGACCGACGGCGCGCCGCTGGCCTTGTCCTGGCTGGGCTCGGTGCGCGGGCAGCGCGTGCGGGCCCTGGGCCTGGAAACCTTCGGCCAGTCGGGCGACCTGCCGGATCTCTACGGCAAGTATCGCCTGGACGCCGAGGCCATCCTCGACGCCTGCGCCGACCTGCTGACCTAGAACCCGCCCACGATTGTCATGCCGCTCAGCAGCCCGTCCTTGAAGTGATAGGTCAGGGCCGCGCGCGTGTCGGTCCAGATGCGCCCATCGGGACTTTCCACCGAGTACTGGGCCTCGACCGCCAGGCTGTCCGGCGTTTCGTCGAGGATCCGGATCAGCTGGACGTTCGCCAGGATGGTCGCGAACATGCGGGCGAAGTGGCCGATGACGGCTTCTTTGCCGATGAGCGGCTTCTCATTGTTGTCCAGGGTGTCGGGCCAGACGATCTCGTCGTGGAACAACGGACGCAGGCGCGACAGGTCGCGTGCGTTGAAAGCCTCGAAGGCCTCGTGCAGCACCGCTTCAAGCGCGTGCGGCTTGGCGATGCGATTTTCGTCCGGCGTCATGGGCCTGGATCCGTGTCCCCCCTGGGAACGATATCCATGCGCCGGATCAGGCCGTCGCGAAGCGTGTAACAATGCCGCACGCAGAGGTCCGACCACAGCTGGCCGGTGCGATTCCAGATCACCTGGTTGGCGTCGACCATGATGCGGCCGTCGTCGGTGACTTGGACCTCGACCGGGGTGATCTCCACCCGGAGCGCGGCGTCGTTATAGGCCCAGTAGTCGCGCACCTGCTCAGGGCTGGTCAGCCAGCCGCCGCGCGTTACGTCCGGCCACTCCAGCTGGGGCGAGACCAGAGCGCGGAACGCCTCGAAGTCGCGCTTTCCGTTGGCGTCGTAGAGGCGCTGGATCAACGCCTCTAACTCTGGAGGGGCCGGGCGCATCGCTACGGCGCGGGCTTGTAGCCCGTCTCGACCTTCAGATAGGCGATCAGGTCGATGCGATCCTTGGGATCGTGCAGGCCCGCGAAGGTCATCTTGGTGCCCGGCATGAAGCCGCGCGGGTCGGTCAGCCACTTGTCCAGGTGCTCGGCGTCCCAGACGAAGCCGGCGTTCTTGACCGCGTCCGAATAGGTGTAGCCGGGCTTGGAGCCGGCCTTGCGGCCGAACACGCCGTAGAGGTTGGGGCCGGTCAGGTCCGGGCCGCCTTCGGTGGCGGTGTGGCACGAGCGGCAGAAGGCGAACTTGCTCTGGCCGTTGGACAGGTCGCCGGTGTTGTAGGGCGCGGGAAGGGCGGCCAGGGCCGCGGCCTTGGCTGCGTCGGTCGGCGGGGCGGCGGCGGGCGGCGCGGCGGCGGGAGCATCCGCCGGCGCCGACGCCGGCGCCTCGGCGGAACTGCCGCCGTCCCTCGAACAGGCCGAAGCGGCGATGCAGAGCGCCGCGATGGCGGCAAGTTTCACGGTACGCATGATGATCCCCGACTGACGTTTCGCCGCAGGTTCTGCGACGGTGCGACGCATTCCAAACCCTTATAAATTCAGGGCCGTCGCTCTGTCACGGAACAATGTTCCTTAAGACCAGCTTGAGCGGGCCCCTGCGACAATTGCCGGTATCTACGTGATTCTTTTCGAAAAAAGTGAAATCGCAAACCGTGGGTCTGCACATAAACGTTTGACGTGCGTTAACCATAAAATCTACCAATTTCCTCACGGAGCGGGCTGGCTCCGGGCTGGGCTGGGAACAAGATCATGGACTGGAGCGAAGAACGCACCGCGACGCTGAAGAAGCTCTGGCTCGAGGGGCTCAGCGCGAGCCAGGTGGCCCGCCAATTGGGTGGCGTCAGCCGCAGCGCGGTGATCGGCAAGGTGCATCGCCTGGGCATCACCGTCCGTGAAACCCCCGTCCGTCAGCGGACGACCGTCCGGTCGCCGTCGCGGATCGTGGTCCGCCGCCCGACCCGCGAGACCACGGCCGCGCCCCACGTCGCTCCGCGCTTCGAGCGCACCGAGGAAGACCTGCTGCCGACCTCGGGAATCCTGGAGCTTGGGACCCACTCGTGCCGCTGGCCGATCGGCAATCCGGAAGGCGACGACTTCGGCTTCTGCGGCCGTCCGAAGCAGACTGCCCGCGGCTCATACTGCGAACAGCACGCCGCTGGCGCCTTCCGCCGCCTGGGCAGTAGCCGGGCCGTCGAGGCCTGGGCCCTGAAGGGCCTCAAGGAACGCGTGCGACCAAGCCAGATCTAAGGCCGGCCACGTCCTTCCTTTCCGCCGACTTTCCTTTCTCCCTCGAGCTCACCGAGCAGAACCCCCATGAACATGGTCCTCATCGAGAACGCCGCCGGCAGCAGCCAAGTGATCACCATCATCGAGGAGTTCGCCGGCCACTCGGTGTCGCGCGATCTCAACCCCGGCGACCACGCCAGCATCCCGGTCACCCAGTTCAAGTCGATCACCGTGCGCGAGACCTATCCCGACGATTGGTTGACGCGCGGGCTGAACCGGAATCGCGCCACTGCGGCGTGAAATTCCCGTCTAAATTGAAAGAGATGACCCCGCGAAGCCATTCGCGGGGTTTTTCGTTTGCCCCATGGGCCCGCGGATTGCGTGGCCGTTAACCTTGTGAGACACAGAGCGCCGTTTGTGGGGCGGAAAACGACGATGTACGAGGGGGATGAGCGCGCCGATGTGGTCCAGGACCATGCGCTGCCGCTGCCGAGCTATCTGAGCTATCTTCTCTATCAGACCGAACAGCATCGCCGGGCGGTGGCGGCCGATCTCCTGGCTCGGCACGGGCTGACCTTCGCCAAGTGGGTGGCGATGATCTCGCTGCGGCGGTTCGGCGACCTGTCGATGACCCGCCTGGCCAAGCTGGCGGCCACCGACCGTACGACCCTGACGCGCTCGATCGACAACCTGATCACCGACGGCCTGGTGGAGCGTAAGGCTTCGTCCGCCGACCGCCGAGTGGTGGTCATCTGCCTGACGGAAACCGGTCGCGGCCTGCTGGAGACGATCCGCGCCGAGATCCGTCCGCTCAACCGCGACATCTGCGCCAACCTGACCACGGAAGAGCAGGCGGCCATGACCCGCTACCTGCAGAAGATGCTGTCCGGCCTGATCGTCGAGCCGGACTGGAAGCAGGACGTGATCGCGTTCAGCACCCCGGCCCCGCCGGAGACGGCTTAGTCGTCGAATTTCACCCGCCCGCGCCCGGACTTCACCGTCCCGCGCTTGGTCTTGCCTTCCAGCCGCTTGAGCTTGCTGGAATAGGTCGGCTTGGTCGCCTTGCGGGGCTTGGGCTTCTCGGTCGCGCGGCGGATCAGGTCGACGAGGCGCTCCTGGGCGTCCTGGCGATTCATTTCCTGCGAGCGCGAGCCCTGCGAGAACAGGATCAGCACCCCGTCCTGGGTCAGGCGGCTGCCGGCCAGGGTCTCCAGCCGCGCCTTGACGTCCTCGGGCAGGGCCGGGGAGTTCCTGACGTCGAACCGCAGCTCGATCGCCGTCGAGGTCTTGTTGACGTGCTGGCCGCCGGGGCCGGAGGCGCGGGTGGCCTTCCAGACCAGCTCGTCCTCGTCGATCCGCAGCCAGGGCGTGATCTCGATCATCGGGGCGGGCCATTTTTCGGTAAAGGGGCGCGCTTGGCCTTGACCACCAGCTGGTCCAGCGCCTGCAGGAAGCGCGAGCGGTCGGCGTTGGCGAAGGCGGCGGGACCCTTGGTGACCTCGCCCATCGAGCGCAGGTGTTCGCCGATCGAGCGCGAGGCCAGGGCCGAGCCGATCATGTCGGGGCTGAACACCCGGCCGTTCGGGGCCAGCGCCGCGCCGCCGGCCTTCAGCACGCGATCCGCCAGGGGGATATCGTTGGTCACCACCACGTCGCCCGGACCGCAGCGCTCGGCGATCCAGTCGTCGGCGACGTCGGGACCGGCGTCGACCACGATCTGCTCGATCACCGGCGTCATCGGCACGCGGATCCAGCTGTTGGACACCACGAAGGTCTTGAAGCCGTGGCGGGCGGCGACCTTGTAGGCCTCGTCCTTCACGGGGCAGGCGTCGGCGTCGATGAAGAGGATGGCGGTCATCGCGCTGGGCCTGAAGAAAGGAGGACCTGAGGAAACTGGTGCCGGCGGAGAGGATCGAACTCCCGACCTTCGGTTTACAAAACCGCTGCACTACCGCTGTGCTACGCCGGCATGGGCCCGGGGCCCGAGGTCAGGGCTTATGCCGTTTGCGAGGGCGGACGGCAAGGTGGTCAATGCGCGGGAGAATTCCTCGCTCCGAGGCGCGGCCGACGAGCGTTGCGCGTCCTTGCTCCAGCCGCTAGGGACGGGCCAAAGCGGGAGATGCACATGGCGCAGGCGAAACTCATCGACGGCAAGGCCTTCGCGGCCGATCTGCGGGCGAAGATCGCCGTGGAGGTCGCCGAGCTGAAGGCCCGGCACGGGATCACCCCGGGCCTGGCCGTGGTGCTGGTCGGCGAGGACCCGGCCAGCCAGGTCTATGTCCGAAACAAGGGCGAGCAGACCCTGGCGGCGGGCATGCATTCCGAAACCGTGCGCCTGCCCGCCGAGGTCAGCCAGGATGATCTGCTGGCCGTGGTGGCCAAGCTGAACGCCGACCCGAAGATCCACGGCGTGCTGGTCCAGTTCCCGGTGCCGCCGCACATCAGCCAGATGGACGTCGTGGCGGCCCTGTCGCCGGACAAGGACGTCGACGGCCTGACCGTGACCAACGCCGGCCGTCTGGCCAGCGGCCTGCCGGCCCTGGCGCCCTGCACGCCGACCGGCTGCATGATGCTGCTGAAGGACGTGATCGGGGATCTCTCGGGCAAGACCGCCGTGGTCATCGGCCGCTCGAACCTGATGGGCAAGCCGATGGCCCAACTGCTGCTGGCCGCCGACTGCACCGTGACCATCGCTCACTCGCGGTCGAAGGACCTGCCGGGCATCGTCCGCCAGGCCGATATCGTGGTCGCCGCCGTCGGCCGGGCCGAGATGGTCAAGGCCGACTGGATCAAGCCGGGCGCGGTGGTCATCGACGTCGGCATCACCCGCTATCCGGCCCGCGATCCGGAAGCCGCCGCGGCGGGCAAGACCCGGCTTGTCGGCGATGTCGCCTTCGACGAAGTCCGCGAGGTCGCCGGTGCGATCACGCCGGTTCCCGGGGGGGTGGGACCCATGACCATCGCCTGCCTGCTGGCCAACACCGTGACGGCGGCCAAACGCCTGTCGGGTATCGCCTGATGCGCCGCCTGGCGCTGCTGGCCGCGCTGGGTCTGACCTTGTCGGCTTGCGGGGCCAAGACCCCGCCGCCGCCCACGCCGGAGCAGGCCCTGGCCCTGCGCCCGGCCGACGCGCGTCTGTCGGGCCTGTACGAGACCTCCTGCCACGCCTGCCACGCCATCCCCGGCACGGGCGCGCCGCTGGTCCGCGACCGCGCCGCCTGGGATGTCCGCTGGAAGCAGGGCGAGGCGACGCTGCTGGACCACGCCGTCCAGGGCTACAACGCCATGCCGGCGACCGGTCAGTGCGCGACTTGCGCACCGGCCGATTTCCAGGCCCTCATACGGTTCATGGCGGGGCGCGAAGACTCGGCCAGATAACAAGACGGGGGGAAAATGATCTCCAGGCGCGGAGCCCTGATCGCGGGCGGGACGGGTGCGGCGGTGGTCGCCGGCGGCGGCGTCGCCGCCTACAAGGTCGCCACGGGGGACAAGCCCGAGCCGCCGTCGCCGCCCTCGGTCGACGCCCAGGGCAAGCTGCTGTGGCGCAACTGGTCGGGCGTGCAGCACGCCTATCCCGCCGCTCGCCTAGCCCCCAAGGACGAGGGCGAGCTGGCCGCCGCGCTGAAGGTCGCCCAGGCTCCGATCCGGCCCGTCGGCGCGGGTCATTCGTTCACCGCCCTGGCCCCGACCAACGGCACGCTGATCTCGCTGGATTCGCTGTCGGGCGTGATCGGCTGGGAAGGCGACGAAGCCATCGTCCGCACCGGCACGCGGCTGGGCGCCCTGGGGCCCATGCTGGCCGAGAAGGGCCGGGCGCTGTCCAACCTGCCCGACATCAACAAGCAGTCGCTGGGCGGGGCGCTGGGCACCGCCACCCATGGCACGGGCGCCAGGATCCAGGCCATGCACGGCAGCGTCACGGGCCTGCGGCTGGTCACGCCCTCGGGCAAGGTCATCGACGCCGACGCAAGCAAGAACCCCGAGGTGTTCCAGGCCGCCCGCGTCTCGCTGGGCGCGCTGGGCGTCATCACCCAGGTGCGGATCCAGACCAGCGCCAACCGGCGCCTGCGTCGCCGCGTCTGGCTGGAGCCGTTCGAGGAGGCGCTCGCCAAGGCCGAGGAACGCTGGGCCCAGCACCGCAACTTCGAGTTCTTCGCCGTGCCGTTCACGGGGCTGGCGGCCAATATCAGCCACGACGAGACCGACGATCCGGCCCTGCCGCGCGGTCCGGACCAGGACACCGAGTTCCTGCAGGCGCTGCGGGGGCTGCGCAACCTGCTGGGCTTCGCCACGCCGCTGCGCAAGGCGGCCGCCCACGCGCTGCTGTCGACCGCCAAGCCCGAGACCGCCGTCGACGAGGGCTGGAAGCTGCTGTCGACCGAACGGCCGGTGCGCTTCAACGAGATGGAGTTCCATCTTCCCGTGGAGCACCAGCTGAAGGCGCTGGCCGAGGTCGTGCGGACCATCGAGAAGGAGCGCCCGGACGTCTTCTTCCCGATCGAGGCGCGCCGCATCGCGCCGGATGACGCCTGGCTGTCGCCGTTCCAGGGCGGTCCGCGCGGCTCGGTGGCGGTGCACGCCTACTACCGCGACGACTTCACGTTCCTGTACGAATTGATCGAGCCCATCTTCCGCCGCTACGACGGCCGGCCGCACTGGGGCAAGCTGCATACGCTGAACGGCGGCCAGCTGGAGGCGATCTATCCACGTTGGAAGGACTTCCTGGCGGTCAGGCGGGAGCTGGATCCGGACGGCCGGATGCTCAATCCGTATCTGAAGGGCCTGTTCGGCCTCGGCTATTAGGCCGCGGCGGTCCCGAGATATTCAGCGACGCGGGCTTCCAGCTCGGTGACCAGGGCCTTGCCGACCGGGTGGGTGTCGACCTTGATGTCGTCGCGCACGCAGGCCTTGATCGCGTCGATATGGGCGTCGACCAGGAACATCGGCGCCGACAGGCGGGTGTCCGGATCGTCGATCAGCTTGCAGAGCGACGCGGCCAGGCGGGTGATCAGCGGGAATTCGTAGGTGGCGCCCAAGCCCTTCAGGTCGTGAGCGCGGAGATAGAGGGTCTCGACCGTCTGGGCGTTGAGGCCCTCGGCGCGGACGCCCTGGCGGGCGGCCTCCAGCTTGACGATTTCGTCGTTCAGCCATTGGGCGAAATTGCCGGAGAGGCTCTTCAGAGCGGCCTCGGCCTTGGCGATGGCGGCCATATCTATGCCGCCCCGACCGCCCACCTTGAGCTTGAGCATGTTCGGCACCTGGATCACTTCAGCGGTCTTATTCGTCACGGGCGCCTCCCCCAGCGGCGGATAGTTGGCTATCCAGTAACATAGCAGGCGTTAATATTAGATGAGACGCCACTTTCTGCGACCCAACGTCTCAGGCCCCAGACTTAAGCAGAGAACTGCTCGGCCAGAACTCTTTCCTCGAGGCTGCGACCGGCGTCGAAAAGCATCGACAGCGAGGTGCCGCGATCTTCGGAGATGTGCACCTCCAGCACGTCGCGAACCTCGAAGTTGTCGGCCACCGCGCTGACGGGGCGCTTGTCGGCTTCCAGGATCTCGAAGGTGACCCGCGAGGACTGCGGCAGCAGGGCTCCGCGCCAGCGACGGGGGCGGAAGGCGCTGATCGGCGTCAGGGCCAGGACCTGGCCGTCGATCGGGATGATCGGGCCGTGGGCCGAGAGATTGTAGGCCGTCGAGCCGGCCGGGGTGGCCAGCAGGGCCCCGTCGCAGACCAGTTCGCCCATCCGCACCTTGCCGTCGATCGAGATGCGCAGCTTGGCGGTCTGGCGGGTCTGGCGCAGCAGCGAGACCTCGTTGATCGCCAGGGCCCGGTGCTGGGTCCGGCGCGAATCGATGGCGACCATGGCCAGCGGATGGATGACCGCGCGCTCGGCGGCGTTGATCCGCTCCAGCAGGTCGTCCTCGCTGTACTCGTTCATCAGGAAGCCGACCGAGCCGCGGTTCATGCCGTAGATCGGCGTCTGGCTGGCGATCGCCTCGTGCAGGGTCTCCAGCATGAAGCCGTCGCCGCCCAGCGCCACGATGACCTGGGCGTTCTGGTCGCCGACATCGCCATAGCGGGCCATCAGCCGTTCCCGCGCTTCCTGAGCTTCGGGTCGGTCGCTGGCCTTGAAGGACAGGCGAGTCACGAAGGGTTGCGCTTGGTACATGCGGCCAAGTGGCGGGAAGCCCGCGAGCTTGTCAAACGACCGATGGGGCCGCCAGGATCAGACCTGACCGACGGCCTGGCGGAAGGCCATGCCGGCGATGTCGGGCGTGAAAGGGCCAAAGGCGCTGGCGGCGCGGCGCACGCCCTCGTCACCGCCACCCGGACGGCCGCCGTTCAGCTGGCGGACGTGCTCCAGTATGGTCGGGAAGACGCTGCGGTCGATGCCCACGGCCGAGCAGGCGAGGGCCAGAAGTTCGGGGCGGCCGCTGTCGATGGCGCGGCGGATCTGGGCGGACTCGAACTTGCCCAGGCGGGCCAGGGCCATGACGAACAGCTGCAGCCGACCCTCGCGCAGCACGCGCAGCAAGTAGCCGGGGCGTAGCTGGCCGGCGGAATCGAGCTTCTCGATCAGCGAGCGCTCCATCTCCTCGCGATCCTCGTCGACCTCGACGAGGCCGACCTCCTCGCTGTTGGAATCACCGCGATGGGCCGCGTGCAGGGCCTCGTCGACGGCGGCCTGCATCTTGGTCGGATCCAGATGGAACCGGGTCATCAGGGCTTCGCGCAAGGCCCGGCCGACCAGCAGATAGAGTTGCTCGGCCAGATCGGCGGAAAGCTTCGGGTGCCGGGCCAGGGGCGAACGCAGGGCGACGACCTCGCGCGAGCGGTTCACCAGCCGGCTCATGGCGTCGGGTGAGATCTGGGCGGTGTCGTTCGCGGCCAGGGCGGTCAGCACGGCCGGTTCGTCGCGGCTGATGATCGCTTCGACCACCTGCGCCTGCAGGTGCGGACGGCGGGCGATCTCGATCTGGTGTTCCAGCGTCGCCTGAACCAGCAGGCGGATCAGATCGTGATCCTGCAGCACCGGGCTGCGGGCGATGATCGGGCGGGCGATGTCGATTTCGTCCAGCGCCATGATGTTGATCAGGGCCGACGGGGCCCAGTCGGCGTCGGCCAGGCGTTCGGACAGCCGGTGGCGGATGTCGCGCTCGGCCTCGACCACCAGGGTCATGAAGATGGAATTGAGCAGGGCCTGGATATCGGGGTCGGTCGGCTCGCCGCTGGCCTGACCGGCCTCGCAGAGATCGATGATCCCGGTGAGCAAACGTTCACGATCGCCAGGCTCGCGACTGCGAGCCAGCTTCATGAGCGATGCGATCTCGACGGCTTGGATGGCCCGCCTCCTTCGAATCCGGAAGACCCGATCAGGATGACCTTGCGGCCCCCAAATGAAAACATGCTTAAACAGGGCAAGAACACCGGCGCGCCAATATCGTGTCGAGATGTCGCAAGCGTGAGCGGAGGACATGTGACTCAAGACCTGATCCTGGCCTTGGACCAGGGCACGACCAGCACCCGGGCCATCCTGTTCGACCGGGCGGGCCAGTCCCTGGGCGAGGCCTCGCGTCCGCTGCGCCAGAGCTATCCGCGCGACGGCTGGGTCGAGCACGACGCCGAGGAGATCTACGCCGCCTGCGTGGCGGTGCTGCGCGAGGTGGCCGAAAACTCGGGCAGGGCGGACGCCATCGCCGCCATCGGCATCACCAACCAGCGCGAGACGGTGGTGGTCTGGGACCGCGCCACCGGCCGTCCGATCCATCCGGCCGTCGTCTGGCAGGACCGCCGCACGGCCGAGGTCTGCGCCACGCTGAAGACGGCGGGCCACGAGCCGCGCGTCACCGAGGTCACGGGGCTGCTGCTGGATCCCTACTTCTCGGCCACCAAGATCGCCTGGATTCTCGACAGGGTTCCGGGCGCGCGAGCTCGGGCCGAGGCGGGCGGCTTGCTGTGCGGCACCATGGACTGCTGGGTGATCTGGCGGCTGACGGGCGGGGCGGTGCACGCCACCGACGCCACCAACGCCTCGCGCACCCTGCTGTTCGACATCGGCGCCCAGGACTGGTCGGCCGAGATGCTGGATCTGTTCAAGGTCCCCGCGCCGCTGCTGCCCAGGGTGCTGGACTGTGTGGACGACTATGGCGAGACGAGCGCCGAGCTGCTGGGGCGACCCGTTCCGATCCGCGGCGTGGCCGGCGACCAGCAGGCGGCGCTGATGGGGCAGGGCTGCGTCGCGCCGGGCCAGATGAAGGCCACCTACGGCACCGGCTGCTTCATGCTGATCAACACCGGCGAGGACCGCCCGATCTCGCGCTCGCGCCTGCTGACCACCGTGGCGGCGCGGGTCGGAGGCAGGACCACCTACGCCCTGGAAGGCTCGATCTTCGTGGCCGGGGCGGCCATCCAGTGGCTGGGGGAGGGGCTGGGCGTCACTGGCGGCCCGCGCGCGGCCGAGGCCCTGGCCCGGGCGGCCAAGGCCGATCACGGCGTCGTGGTGGTGCCGGCCTTCACCGGCCTGGGCGCGCCCTGGTGGGACGCCAAGGCGCGGGGCGGCATCTTCGGCCTCACCCGCGACGCCGGCCTGCCGGAGATCGCCGCGGCGACCTTCGACGCCTGCGCCTTGCAGAGCCGCGACCTGATCGAGGCCATGCGCGCCGACGCGCCCTCGGCTTTCGGAGACGCGGCGCAGCTGCGCATCGACGGCGGCATGTCCAAAAGCGCCTGGTTCTCGCAGCGGCTTGCCGACCTGACCGGAATGTCGGTGCGCCGCGCCAGCTACCAGGAGACCACGGCCCTGGGCGCGGCCCTGTTCGCCGGGGTGGGCGCGGGGCTCTACGCCTCGGTCGAGGAAGCCGCCGAAGCCAGCCCGGCCGCCGAGACCCTGTCGCCGTCGATCAAGGACCACGAGCGCGAGGCCGCCTACGCCCGCTGGCTGGATGCGGTGCCCAGGGTGAGGCTTTAGGTTTGTGCGACTTTAGTCGAACGTTGGTTGCGGTAACATTTGCGTCGCCTCATAACTATCTGACAAAAAGAAGCGGAGATCGCCATGACCACCCGTCGCGCCGTGCTGGGCGCCGGAGCCGCCCTGATCGCTGGCGGTCAGGCCCTGGCCGCTTCGCCCGCCTATCCGAAGGTCGGCAAGATCCGCCGCCTCTCGCCGGCGCTGGACGCGATCCTCGACGCCAAAGCGCCGATCGAGCAGATCGCCGATGGGATCACCTGGGCCGAGGGGCCCGCCTGGCATTGGGAAAGCAAGTCGCTGCTGTTCTCGGACGTGCCCGGCAACGTCATGTACCGATGGACGCCCAAGACCGGGAAGACCGAGTTCCTCAAGCCGTCCGGCTATGACGGCCCGCCGACCAAGATCTTTCGCGAGGCCGGCTCGAACGGCGCGATCATCACCCTGGCCGGCGACCTGGTGATCGCCGACTGCGGCAATCGCGGCCTAGCCAAGGTGGATCTGGCGACCAAGAAGAAGACTGTCCTGGCCGGCGCCTACAAGGGCAAGAAATTCAACAGCCCCAACGACCTGGTGGAGGTCCGCGACGGGCCGCTGAAGGGCTCGCTCTACTTCACGGATCCGCCCTACGGCCTGGACGGCCTGGACGCTTCGCCGGCCAAGGAGCTGGCGTTCAACGGCGTCTACCTGCTGCGTCCCAATGGCGATGTGGCGCTGGTCGACGATACGCTGTCGTTCCCGAACGGCGTCGGCCTGTCGCCGGACGGCAAGCGACTCTACGTCTCGATCTCGGACCCCAAGCGCCCGGTGATCATGGCCTATGAGCTGGGCGCGGACGGCCTGCCCAAGTCGTCAAAAGTGTTCTTCGACGCTGCGGAACTGCTCAAGGCCGGCGGACCCGGGCTTCCCGACGGCATGAAGGTCGACGCCAAGGGCAACCTGTTCGCCAGCGGGCCGGGCGGGATCATGATCCTGACGCCGGAAGCCAAGCTGCTGGGCGTCATCGAGACCGGCGGGCCGGCCGCCAACTGCGCGTTCGGCGAGGACGGCAAGACGCTGTTCCTGACCTCAAATCACATTGTGGCGCGCGTGCGCACCAAGACTTCCGGCCTGGCCTGGTAGGAGAGAGCGACATGGACGAGATCAGCAAAAGAACGTTCCTGGCGGCTGGTCTCGCCGCCACGCTGCCGCTAACCGCCCCATCTCTTGAGGCCAGGGCCGCCGAGCCCGGGCGCAAGCTGGGCTACGCGATCCTGGGCCTGGGCTACTACGCCACCAAGATCATCATGCCCCGCTTCGCCGAGTGCGAGCATTCCAAGCTGGTGGCCCTGGTCAGCGGCACGCCCGAGAAGCTGAAGACGTTCGGCGAGCAGTACGGGATCCCGGAGAGCCATCGCTACAGCTACGAGACCTTCGACAGGATCGCCGACAATCCCGACGTCGACATCGTCTACGTCATCACGCCCAACAGCCTGCACCGGGTCTTCACCGAGCGGGCGGCCAAGGCCGGCAAGCACGTCATGTGCGAGAAGCCGATGGCGACGACCTCGGCCGATGCCGAGGCGATGATCGCCGCCTGCAAACAGGCTGGCCGCAAGCTGATGATCGGCTATCGCAGCCGCTTCCAGGCCCACAATATCGAGGCCATCAAGCTTTCGCGGGACGGGGCCTTCGGGCCGGTGCGGACCATCGTCGCCGACCACGGCTTCACGATCGGCGATCCGACCCAGTGGCGGCTGAAGCGGGCCCTGTCCGGCGGCGGCAGCCTGATGGACATCGGCATCTACAGCCTCAACGCCGCCCGCTACCTGGCCGGCGAGGAGCCCGTGGCCGTCAACGCGATGGAGTCCACCGACCGCTCCAACATCCGCTTCAAGGAGGTGGAGGATATCATCAGCTTCCAGCTGCTGTTCCCGTCGGGCGCGGTGGCCAACTGCAATTCGACCTACACGACCAATGTCAACCGCTACCGCGTCTCGGGGCCCAAGGGCTGGGTCGAGATCGAGCCGGCCACCAGCTACCAGGGCCAGGCCATGCGCGCCCAGTTGAACGGCCAGACCGGCCCGCGCGAGCCGGCCCCGCAAGCGACGAACCAGTTCTCGGCCCAGTTGGACCACCTGTCCGAGTGCATCCTCACCGGCCGCGAGCCGATCGTTCCGGGCGGGGAAGGCCTCAAGGACATGCGCCTGATCGAGGCCATCTACCGCGCGGCGCGCGAGGGGCGGACGGTGAAGGTTTAGGCCGTCTCGTCCAGATAAGCCTTCACCCGCGCGAACAGGTCCTCGAACATCGGCGTCGTCAGGCGGCCGGTGTTCGTGTTGAGCCGCGAGCAGTGATAGCTGTTGAAGATCCGATAGGGGCCGGCCTGGAACTCCGAGCCATGGCCAGGAACGCCGGCCGAAGCCTTCAGGCCCAGGGCCTTGAGCACATTGCGCCGCGAGACGTCGCCCAGGGTTATGATGGCCTTCAGGTTCGGGAACATTTCCAGCCGCGCGGTGAGGAACGGGCGGCAGTTGTTCTCTTCGGACGTCTCGGGCTTGTTGCCGGGCGGGGCGCAGCGGACGGCGTTGGTCACGGCCGCGCCGACCAGCTGAAGCGAGTCATCGGGGCGCGCCTCGAACTTGCCGGTGGCGAAGCCGAACTTGATCATCGTGTCGTAGAGCAGGGTCCCGGCATAGTCGCCGGTGAACGGCCGGCCGGTGCGGTTGGCGCCCTTGCGGCCGGGGGCGAGGCCCGCGACCAGCAGACGCGCGTCCTTGTCGCCGAACGAGGGGGCGGGGCCGTTGAACCAGTCGGGATAGAGGTCCTGGTTCTCGCGGCGATAGGCCACCAGGCGCGGACACAGCGGGCAGTCGCGCGGCGGCTCGGCGGGGTTGGGGACGGCCTCGCCGACGATGTTGGAACGCTGGCTCATCTCAATACTCGTCGTCGGCTTCGCGTTCGGCCGGCGTGCGGCTGTCCGAGACCGGGCGCGGCTGGACCCGTTGCGGGCGGCCGATGATGTTCCCCAGGTCGGCGAGGTCGACGAAATTGTCGGCCTGACGGCGCAGGTCGTCGCTGGTCATCGGCGGCTGGCTCTTCATGGTCGAGACCACGGTGACCCGGCGGCCCTTGCGCTGAACGGCCTCGACCACGGCGCGGAAATCACCGTCGCCGGAGAACAGCACCAGGTGGTCGGCCGTTTCGGCGATCTGCAGCATGTCGACCGCGATCTCGATGTCCATGTCGCCGCGCCAGCGCTTGCGGCCCTGGCTGTCGGTGAACTCGCGGGCCGGCTTGGTCACCAGGGTGAAGCCGTTGTAGTCCAGCCAGTCCACGAGCGGCCGGATCGGCGAATAATCGTCGTTCTCGGCGATCGCGGTATAGTAGTAGGCTCGGATCAGGACGCCGCGCTTTTTGAACTCGTCGAGCAGCTTGCGGTAGTCGATGTCGAAGCCCAGGGCCCTGGCGGCGGAATAGAGATTGGCCCCGTCGATGAACAGCGCCAGGCGGTCGGTCGGATAGAAGGTCACGGTAATCCCTTGAAAAATCAGGTCGCTCGAAATGACTTGGACGAGGCCGTGATCGTGGCGCTCGGCAGCAATCTGCCCGGACCCTATACGAGTCGCGAGGCGCTGTTGGAAGCCGCGCTGGCCGCCTTGCCGGACGTCGGGCTGACGGTGGTGGCGCGCTCGACCTGGTGGACCTCGGCGGCCTGGCCCGATCCGGCGGGACCCGAGTACCTGAACGGCGTGGCCATCGTCACCACCGACCTCTCGCCCACCGACACCCTGGCGGCGCTTCACGGGGTCGAGGAACGATTCGGAAGGGCGAGGGGAGCCGCCAACGCCCCGCGCACCCTGGACCTTGATCTCATCGCTCACGGCCGGACGGTGTTGGACGGCGATCTCGTCGTGCCGCATCCGCGCGCCCACGATCGGCTGTTCGTGATGGGGCCGCTGGCCGAGCTGGCCTCGGCCTGGGTCCACCCCGTCAGCGGCGAGCCGGCCTTCCGGCTGGCGGCCAACGCCAGCATCGGTCGCGACGCGCGCTCCATTGCCAAAGTTTAATTCCCGGTCGGATGAAGCGGCGCCCATAGTCCGGTCAAATTTCCGCGCCCCATTCCCTGCAAAGCGTCCCGCACGCTCATCTGGACCTCGCACATGACCCTGACTCGTTCGCTGCTCGCCTGCGCCGCCGCGTGCGCGCTGCTGACCGCCGCTCCGGCCGCCTTTGCTCAGGCCCAAATGGCGGCCAAAAGCGGCGTCGACCTGACCTCGATCGAAAAGTCCATCAAGCCGGGCGACGACTTCTGGACCTACGCCAACGACAAGTGGGTCAAGGCCCACCCGATCCCCGCCGACCGCAGCAGCTACGGCATCACCGCGGTGATGGTCGAGGAGGCCAACAAGCGCACGGTCGACCTGATCCAGGACGCCGCCAAGGGCGGGGCCGGCGACGGCAAGAAGGTCGGCGACTACTACGCCAGCTACATGGACGAGGCGGGCATCGAGGCCAAGGGCCTGACGCCGCTGAAGGCCGACCTGGCCCGCATCGCCGCCATCAAGGACAAGACGCAGCTGGCCCAGGTGCTGGGCGGCAACATCCGCGCCGACGTCGACGCCCTGAACGCCACCGACTTCTACACCGACAACGTGCTGGGCCTGTGGGTCTCGCCGTCGTTCGACGACACCAGCAAGTACGCGCCGTTCCTGCTGCAGGGCGGCCTGGGCATGCCCGACCGAGAATACTACGTCTCGGACAAGGCCTCGATGGTCGAGGCGCGGACCAAGTACCTGGCTCACGTCGAGAAGATCCTGACCCTGGGCGGCGTCGCCAACGCGGCCGCCAAGGCCAAGGCGATCGTGGCGCTGGAAACCGAGCTGGCCCGGGCCTCGGGCACGCGCGCCGACAGCGCCGACGTCCAGAAGGCCAACAACAGCTGGACCCCGGCCGACTTCGCGGCCAAGGCCCCGGGCCTGGACTGGACCGCCTTCTTCGCCGCCGCCAAGCTGTCGAACCAGCCGCGCTTCATCGTCTGGCACCCGACCATGGTCACCGGCCTCGGGCAGGCCGTCGCCGGCGTCTCGCTGGAGACCTGGAAGGACTATCTGACCTTCCACCTGATGGACCACTACAGCAACGTCCTGCCCAAGGCCTTCGTCGACGAGCGTTTCGCCTTCTACGGCCAGGGCCTGCAGGGCACGCCGCAGCTGTCGCCGCGCTGGAAGCGGGCCGTCGGCTCGACCAACGCCGTGCTCGGCGAGGCGGTCGGCAAGCTCTATGCCGACAAGTACTTCTCGGCCCAGGCGAAAGCCGAAGTAACGGCCATGGTCGACAACATGAAGGTCGCCTTCGAGAAGCGCATCGACGGCCTGGGCTGGATGGACCCGGCGACCAAGGCCGAGGCCCGCAGGAAGGTGGCCGTTCTGAAGGTCGGCGTCGGCTATCCGGATGCCTGGCGCGACTATTCGGCCTATGCGGTGGTCCGGGGCGACGCCTACGGCAACCTGCAGCGGGCGGAAGCCTTCGACTACGCCACCGACCTCGCCAAGCTGGGCCAGCCGGTCGATCGCGGCGAGTGGGTGATGACGCCGCAGACGGTCAACGCCGTGAACCTGCCGATGCTGAACGCCCTGAACTTCCCGGCCGCCATCCTGGCTCCGCCGAACTTCGACCTGGCCAATGACGCGGCCGCCAACTACGGCGCGACCGGGGCCACGATCGGCCACGAGATCAGCCACAGCTTCGACGACCAGGGCGCGCAGTTCGACAGCCAGGGGCGCCTGCGCAACTGGTGGACGCCGGCCGACTTCGACCACTTCCAGAAGGCCGGCGCGGCGCTTGCGGACCAGTTTGATGCCTACAAGCCGTTCCCGGACCTGGCGGTGAACGGCAAGCAGACGCTCAGCGAGAACATCGCCGACGTCGCCGGCCTGGGCGCGGCGCTGGACGCCTACCACGCCTCGCTGGGCGGCAAGCCCGCGCCGGTGATCGACGGCATGACCGGCGATCAGCGCTTCTTCCTGGCCTTCGCCCAGAGCTGGCTCGGCTACGACCGCCCGGCGGCCCTGCGCCAGCAACTGATCACCGACGGTCACGCCCCGGACCAGTACCGCGCCTCGACGGTGCGCAACATCGACGACTGGTACGCGGCGTTCGGCGTGAAGCCGGGCGATGCCCTCTACCTGCCGCCCGAAAAGCGCGTGAAGGTCTGGTAGATCTGATAGGGTAGACATTGACTCGCGAAGGGGGCATAAGCGCCCCCTCGCGAAAGCAGGATAATCGTGCGCGGCGTTGCGTGTCGCCGCTCACAAGCCTATTTTGCGATAGCTAATCGGCAGCCCGAGGAACTCATGGCCCGCGTCACCGTCGAAGATTGCGTCGAGAAGGTTCCGAACCGCTTCTCGCTGGTTCTGCTCTCCGCGCACCGCGCCCGCGCCATCTCGGCCGGCGCCGCCCTGATGGTCGACCGTGACAACGACAAGAACCCGGTCGTCGCCCTGCGCGAGATCGCGGACGATGTCATCGACCACGAAGGCCTGAAGGAACACCTCATCAGCACGCTGCAACGCGTCGATGAGCACACCGAGGCCGAGGAAGAGGCCGAGACCCTGGCCCTGCTGGCCGATCCGAGCCACATGCAGATGAGCGAACTGGAACTGGTTCGCGCCCTGCAGAGCGACCGCGACGGCGGTCAGGAGGAGCGGTACTGAGCCCCGAAGGCGCAGACCCTCTAACCCTGCGAGCGGCCACTTCGACCGCTCTTTCCGAACGCGCGCCCGACGCCCCATCTTCTGGAGGGGAATCGGGCGCGTCTTCGTCTGTGGCTCCCCCCGCGGCGACGACGGCCGAGGCTCCGAAGCCTCGCCCAAAATTCCTCCGCCAATATGAGCTGATCGAGCGGGTCCACGCCTACGACCCGACGGCCGACGAGGCCCTGCTCAATCGCGCCTATGTCTACGCCATGCGGATGCACGGCTCGCAGACCCGGGCCAGCGGCGACCCCTACTACGCCCACCCGATCGAGGTGGCGGGCATCCTGACCGAATACCGGCTGGACACCGCGACCATCGTCACGGCCCTGCTGCACGACGTGATCGAGGACACCCCGGTCACCAAGGAAGAGATCGCCAAGCTGTTCGGCGACGAGATCGCCGAGCTGGTCGAGGGCGTCACCAAGCTCAGCAAGCTCGAGCTGCAGGCCGAGCACATGCGCCAGGCCGAGAACCTGCGCAAATTCATCCTGGCCATCTCCAAGGACGTCCGCGTCCTGCTGGTCAAGCTGGCCGACCGTCTGCACAACATGCGGACGCTTCATTTCATCAAGAACCAGGCGAAACGCGAGCGGATCGCCCGCGAGACGCGCGACATCTACGCGCCGCTGGCCCGCAACATCGGCTGTCACAGGATCTGCGTGGAGCTGGAGGAGCTGTCCTTCCAGCACACCAATCCGGTCGCCCGCGACGCCATCATCCGCCGTCTGGACGCCTTGCGCGAAGAGCAGGGCGGGGCGGTGGCCCTGGTCAGCCAGGAAATCGCCGCGCGCCTGGAGTCGTCGACCCTGCCGGCCCGCGTCTTCGGCCGCGAGAAGTCGCCCTATTCGATCTGGCGCAAGCTGCAACGCAAGTCGATCGGCTTCTCGCAGATGTCGGACATCTATGCGTTCCGCGTGATCGTCGACAGCGAGGAAGACTGCTACCGCGCTCTCGGTGTCGTGCACCGGGCCTGGTCCAGCGTGCCCGACCGCTTCAAGGACTACATCTCGACGCCGAAGCGGAACAACTACCGCTCGCTGCACACCACGGTCGTGGGCCCGCGCGGGATGCGCATCGAGATGCAGATCCGCACCGAGGCCATGGACCGCGTCAACGAAGAGGGCGTCGCCGCCCACTTCCGCTACAAGGACGCCTCGTACGGTCTCGACCTGGAAGGCATGGAAGCCGCCGGCGGTCGCGATCCGCTGGCTAACCTGCGCCAGCTGGTCCAGGTGCTGGAGCACGGTGGGGATAGCGAAGAACTGGTCGAGCACGCCAAGCTTGAGATGTTCCTCGACCAGGTGTTCGTCTTCACCCCCAAGGGCAAGCTGGTCAGTCTGCCGCGGGGCGCGATGCCGCTGGACTTCGCCTATGCCGTCCACACCAGCGTCGGCGACACCTGCATCGGCGTGAAGATCAACGGCGAGCTGAAGCCGCTGCGCACGCCGCTGGTCAATGGCGACGTGGTCGAGGTGGTGCGGGGCTCCAAGCCCGTGGTGCCGCCGGACTGGCGCTCGCTGACGGTCACGGGCCGGGCGAGATCCGCCATTCGGCGTCATATCCGCCAGACCGAGAAGGAAGAGTTCCTGCGCCTGGGCAAGGCGTCGCTGGAGCAGGTCTTCGAGCGCGCTGGCAAGAAGCTGAAGGACGTCTCGCTGCGGCCTATCCTGGAGCGCTTCGCCCTGGAGAGCGACGAGGCGCTGTTCGACGCGGTCGGGCGGGGTCGGGTCTCGCCCAGCCAGGTGCTGGAGACGGCCTATCCAGGCATGAAGGATTCCGAGCGCGAGGCCGCCACGGCTCGCCGCAAGATCGAAGGCGGCCAGGGCGCGACGCTCTATGTGCGCGGCGGCGGCCTGACCCCGGGCGTCTCGCTGCACTTCGCCCACTGCTGCAGCCCGGTGCCGGGCGACCGCATCGTCGGCATCCTGCGCGAGGACGGCGCCAACAACGAGGATGGGGGCCTGGACGTCCACACCATCGACTGCCCGCGCCTGGCCGAATACGAGGACCGCGAGGAGCTGTGGCGCGACCTGAACTGGACGCCCGAGGCCGAGCGCTCGACCATCTCGCTGACCCGCCTGCACGCCACCATCCAGAACGCGCCCGGCGTGCTGGGCCTGGTCTGCACGATTATCGGCGAGGCCGGCGGCAACATCGTCAATCTGCGGATGCACCACCGGCAGAGCGACTTCTTCGACACCGACATCGACGTCGAGGTCCGTGACGCCAAGCACCTGACCAACATCCAGGCCGCGCTGCGGGCGTGTCCTTCGGTCGAGACCGTGGATCGGACGCGCGGCTAAGCTCCAAGCTGAACGGTTGCCGAATTCCCGTTAAGGGCGCATCGTCCTGGTCAAGACCGGGGAGGCGACCATGGGTGCTGTGCGCGTCTATTTCGCGACCAATCGCAACGAGCAGCCCGACAACAAGAAGCTGGTCTTCGGACCGCGCTTCAATCCCGACGGGGTGGCGGCGCTGCGGTTCGGCTATGTCGACTTCCGGGAGGGCGTCGAGACGCTGCAGGGCGGGTCGGTATTCGTCTATCCGGACATGAAGGGCGAGACCGACGTGACCAAGACCGGCGGCGGCCGGTTCCTGGACGACGTCCGCAAGGCCATGTTGGACGGCCAGGACACGCTCGTCTTCATCCACGGCTTCAACGTCACGTTCAACGGCGCGATCGAGGCCGGCGCGCGACTGGCGCGCGATGTGCGGATCCGGGCCGGGGCGACCGACGACGGCCGACCGGTGAACGTGGTGGTGTTCAGCTGGCCCTCGGACGGCGAGGCGGTGCCGTTCATGTCCTACTACAGCGATCGGGAGGACGCGCGGGCGTCCGGACCGGCCCTGGCGCGGACCTATCTGAAGCTGAAGGACTTTCTGGAGCAGCTCCGTAACCAGGATCGCTGCGATCGCAGCATCCACCTGATGGCCCACAGCATGGGCGCCTATGTCCTGCGCCAAGGCCTGCAGGCGGTGCTCGCCAAGAACGCCGACGGGCTGGTGCGAATCTTCGACCAGATCCTGCTGGCCGCGCCCGACGAGGACGACGACACCTTCGAGCAGGACAGCAAGCTGAAGCCGCTGCCGAAGATCGGCCGGCAGGTGACCGTCTATTTCAATCCGTCCGACCGGGCGCTGGTGATCTCGGACAAGACCAAGGGCAATCCGGATCGGTTGGGCTCGGACGGCCCGCGGCTGATCGACATGCTGCCCAAGAAGGTGGTGCTGGTCGACTGCCGCAACGTGGCCGGCGACGCCGACGCCCTGATCCAGCACAGCTACTATGCGCGCAGCCGCGCCATGACCTTCGATATCGGCGCGGTGCTGGCGGGCATGGACGCCGAGGCGATCGGCAACCGGGACTATATGCTGCCGCTGCGGGCGTGGCGGATCGCGAAGGAGCTGGCTTAGCGGGCCTTCAGCGCCGCCACCGCGTCACGCGTGCCCGCCGTCATCGGCGAGGGCAGGGCGTCCAGCGGGAACCAGCCCCATTCGTGGATGGCGTGGGCTTCCTGGATCGCGGGCTCACCCTCGAAGCTCTCGACCGCATAGGTGATGGCCACCCAGTGATAGTCGGGGGCGACCATGTCGGTGACGGCCAGGACGCGGCCGGCCTTGATGGTGACGCCCAGTTCCTCGTTGATCTCGCGCTCTGCGCAGGTCTTGGCGGCTTCGCCCCAGTCCAGCTTGCCGCCGGGCACGCCCCAGTGATCGGCCTCGGGGTTCTTCACGCGCTTGACCAGCAGCAGCCGGCCCTGGTTGTCGAGGATGGCGGCGCCACAGCCGACGCGAGGACGTTGAACTTCTTCGGTCATGAGTGGCGGTAAAGCCTGAAACGCGGCCGCGAGGCAAGCCGGCGCTTGAAGACTCAGGCTTCTGGGCTATACGCAGCGCTCATGACCAACGATGACGTCCTCGACGAATTCCGCGCCGCGGGAGCCCTGCGCGAAGGCCACTTCGTGCTGTCCTCCGGCCTGCACAGCCCGGTCTTCCTGCAGAAGAACCTGGTGTTCATGCGCCCCGAACGCTGCGAGCGGCTCTGCAAGGCCCTGGCTGAGAAGATCCTCGCCACGGTCGGCGCGGTCGACGTCGCCGTCTCGCCGGCCGTCGGCGGCATCATCCCCGGCTACGAGACCGCCCGTCACCTGAACGTGCCGTCGATCTATGTCGAGCGCGAGGGCGGCAGCTTCAAGTTCCGCCGCGGCTTCCACCTCGAGCCCGGCCAGAAGGTCGTGATGGTCGAGGACATCGTCACCACCGGCCTGTCGTCGCGCGAGTGCATCCAGGCCATCCAGGACGCCGGCGGCGACGTCGTGGCCGCTGCCTGCATCGTCGACCGCTCGGGCGGCAAGGTCGATGTCGGCGTGCCGCTGGTCTCGCTGTGCAGCCTGGAAGTCCCGGCCTATCCGGCCGACGCCCTGCCGCCGGAGCTGGCCGCGATCCCCATCGAGGATCCCGGCAGCCGCCGGCTGCGCTGAGGCGCGGAAACCTCGCCCTTCGACAAGCTCAGGGTGAGGTTTTCTACTCGGGCTTCGGCATCCGTCCTCACCCTGAGCCTATCGAAGGGCGAGGACGCGCCTCGGCGGATCAGTTCGCGGTCGGCGGCGTCAGCTGCTTGACCGGCCAGGCGATGCCCAGCTGTTCCAGATAGGTCCCGTACTTGTCGGGGTCGTAGTAGTACTTCTTCATCTCGGGCCGGAAGGTCGCCATGATGTTGGCGTTGATCTGGGTCTGCGGCTTGTCGGTCGCGGCCAGCATTGGCACGTACTTCTGCGTCTTGGTCTGGACGTCGGTGAAGTAGGTCTTGGCCTCGGCCAAGAGCTTGGGCTGGGTCAAGAGGTCCAGCGCCGTCATCGCCACCACCTTCGAGCCGGCCACCACGCCCTTGTGGGCGATCGGCGTGGCCATCGAGATGGCGTTGGCCCAGTGGTGGCCCGGCAGGTCGGGGATGTTCGACGGATAGTTGATGGTGATCGTGGGCATGATCCACGAGATGTCGCCGATGTCGTCCGAGCCGCCGCTTTCCGGTTTCTCCTCCGGCGGTTTCAAGCCCTTCAGCTTGACGTCGAGGCCTTCCTGCTTGGTCGAGCCGACGTTCTTCTGCACCGCCTTGGCGAAGGCCTGCTCGTCGTCGGTCCATTTGGGCAGGCCGACGGCGTCGATGTTCTTCTGGGCGGCCTCGGCGATCGGCTTGTTGAAGTGGCGCGGGGCGGCCGTGCCGACGATGGCGTAGTCCATCTTCGTGTCGGTCATGTCGGCCGCCGCCTTGGCGATCCGGTTGCCGATGTCCCAGTTCTTCTTGATCGCGTCGAAGGTCTGTTCGCGGAAATAGTACCAGACGGTGGCCTCGGACGGCACGACGTTGGGCTGGTCGCCGCCGTCGGTGATCACATAGTGCGAACGCTGCTCGGGCTTGAGATGCTCGCGGCGCATGTTCCAGCCCATGTCCATCAGTTCGACGGCGTCCAGGGCGCTGCGGCCGCGCCAGGGCGCGCCGGCCGAGTGGGCGGACTCGCCATGGAAATTGTACTTGATGGAAACCAGGCCGGTGCCCGAGGGCTGGCCCCAGGCGGTCTGCAGGTTCGAGCCGACGTGGGTGAAGATGGTGGCGTCGACGCCTTTGAACACGCCGTCGCGGACCATGTAGGCCTTGCCGGCCACCAGCTCCTCGGCCACGCCGGGCCACAGAACCAGAGTCCCGGCGATGTTCTGCTTGGTCATCACGTCCTTGACCGCCAGGGCGGCGACGACGTTCAGGGCCTGGCCGGAATTGTGGCCTTCGCCATGGCCCGGCGCGCCCGGAACGATCGGATCGTGCCAGGGCACGCCCGGCTTCTGCGAGGCCTTGGGGATGCAGTCGATGTCGCTGCCGAAGGCGATGGTCGGGCCGCCGGTCCCGTTCGTCCAGGTCGCGGTCCAGGCCGTCGGGATGCCCGAGACGCCGCGCTTGATGGTGAATCCGTTCTGCTCCAGCACCTTGGTGATGTAGGCCGAAGTCTCGACCTCCTGGAAGCCCAGTTCGCCGAACGAGAAGATCTCGTCGTTCATCACCTGGGCCAGCTTGGCGCGGCTCTCGACGCCGGCCACGGCTTCGGCCTTCAGGCTCTTGAGCTTGCCGGCCGAGACGTCGGCGGCGCCTGCGCCGCTGGCCATGGCGACAGCCAGAACGCCCGCCGTCGCGGCGAGCCAGGTCTTGTTCGAAATCATCACGCCCCTCCCAAAGGTAGAGCGTATACGATCAGGCGCCCGCGCGGCTTTGTCCATGCGCCAGCCCTGGCGCCGGCCCGCGAAATTCCCACCTGCACAGGCGGGCGGCTGGGCTTATAGATTTCGCCTCGAGTCCTTGAGTCCTTGGTTTCAGCAGGAAGAGCGGATGAGCTTGCGACTGGGCGTCAATATCGACCACGTGGCCACGATCCGGAACGCGCGCGGTTCGTCCTATCCCGAGCCCGTGCGCGCGGCGGAGTTGGCCCTGGCCGCCGGCGCCGACGGCATCACCGCCCACCTGCGCGAGGATCGCCGCCACATCAGTGACGCCGACATCGCCGTGCTGACCGACCTCTGCCACAAGCGCGGCAAGCCGCTGAACTTCGAAATGGCCGTGACCGACGAGATGGTCGGCATCGCCATCGGGGCGCGCCCGCACGCCGCCTGCCTGGTGCCCGAGCGCCGCGAGGAGGTGACCACCGAGGGCGGCCTGGATGTGATCAAGGGCCAGAACCGCATCACCGACGCCACCGCCCGCCTGCGCACGGTCGGGGCCCGGGTGTCGCTGTTCATCGAAGCCGACCCCGAGCACATCCGCGCCTCGGCCGCCGCCGGCGCCCAGGTCATCGAGCTGCACACCGGCGCCTATTGCGACGCCTATCGCGAGGGCCACATCGAGCGCGCCGAAGCCATTCTCGAACGGCTGAAGCGGGGCGCGACCCTGGCCGCGAGCCTCGGTCTCGAAGTCCACGCCGGCCACGGCATCGACTACGCCACCGTCAAGCCGATCGCCGCGATACCGGAGATCGCCGAGCTGAACATCGGCCACTTCCTGATCGGCGAGGCGATCTTCGTCGGCCTGCCGCAGGCCATCCAGCGGATGCGCCTGTTGATGGACGCCGCCCGGGTCGAGCATCCCGCGAAAGTGGAGGCCGGTTTTGCGTAAGGATGCTCGACAACTAAAAGATGCCGAGCGCGAAACGCGCTCGGTGGAAGCGGAGCAGGCCGCGTGATCATCGGCATCGGCTCGGACCTCTGCGATATCCGACGGATCGAAAAGTCGCTCGAGCGCTTCGGCGAACGCTTCACCAACAAGGTCTTCACCGAGATCGAGCGTCGGCGGTCCGAGCGCAAGCCCGACCGCGCCTCCAGCTACGCCAAACGCTTCGCGGCCAAGGAGGCCTGCTCCAAGGCCCTGGGCACGGGCCTGAAGCGCGGCGTGCACCTGGCCGGCATGGGCGTGGTCAACCTGCCGTCGGGCAAGCCGACCATGGCGCTGACCGGCGGCGCGCTGGAGCGGTTGAAGGAACTGACCCCAGAGGGCATGGAGGCGGTGATCCACCTCTCCCTGACCGACGACCACCCTTACGCCCAGGCCTTCGTGATCATCGAGGCCCTGCCCAAGGCCTGACGCACTCGCCTCCGACCAACTCGCGTGGCGCCCGAGACCGTTTGACGAAACGGCCCAACCGTCGCCATGAAGGACGGCTAACGGCCCGGCCACTTGCCCCTCCAACTCTTGCTCATGGGGGCAAGCCCGTCTAGCAAAGCCGAACCGGTTCGCCGGTCAATCATCTTCGAAGAGCTCCGCGCCCGCATGACCGACGCCGCCGACGACCTTACGCCGCCCGAACAGAAGGGCGTCGTCGCCGAGTTCATCGAAATCATCAAGACCGTCGCCTACGCCCTGGGCATCGCCCTGGTGCTGCGGGTCCTGCTGTTCCAGCCGTTCACCATTCCGTCGGCCTCGATGGAGCCCAACCTCTATCAGGGCGACTACATCATCGTGTCGAAGTTCAGCTACGGCTGGAGCAAGCACTCGATCCCGTTCAGCCCGCCGATCATCAAGGGCCGCATCCTGGGCCACGCGCCGACGCGCGGCGACATCATCGTCTTCAAGCTGCCGCGCGACAACCGCACGGACTACATCAAGCGCCTGATCGGCCTGCCGGGCGACAAGGTCCAGATCCGCGGCGGCCAGGTGTTCATCAACGGCAAGGCCCTGCCGCGCAAGGAACAGGCCCCGGCCCTGGTCGACACCGGCTATGGCTTCACCCAGCAGGTCCAGCGCTTCCAGGAGACCAACCCGGAAGGCCGCCAGTACAACACCCAGGACTTCGGTCCCGACAGCCGCGGCGACAACACCGGCGTCTATACCGTGCCGGCCGGCTGCTACTTCTTCATGGGCGACAACCGCGACAACTCGGCCGACAGCCGGTTCGACCCGGGCGTCTCGCCGTATGCCGAGAGCGCCTGCAAGTGGGACTACGAACTGGACCAATATATCGGTGACGAGATCGGCGTCGGCTTCGTGCCCGCCGAGAACCTGGTCGGCCGCGCCCAGATCATCCTGCTGTCGTGGAACGCCGAGGCCAGCCTGTTCAAGCCGTGGACGTGGTTCCTGAACGCGCGTCCCAGCCGCTTCTTCCACGTGCTGAAGTGAACCCCAAGGGACCTGCAAGCCATGGATAGACGGGTCGCCGCCGTCGGCGACCTCGAGCGCCGGATCGGCCATCGGTTCAACGACCGCGAACTGCTCGAACGCGCCCTGACGCACGCCAGCGTCGGGGATGGGGCCAAGAAGGTCCGCGACAACGAGGTGCTGGAGTTCATCGGCGACCGCGTGCTGGGCCTGCTGGCCGCCGAGGCCCTGGCCGATCGTTATCCGAGGGCCAAGGAAGGCGAGCTCGCGCCGCGCCTGAACGCCATTGTCAGCCGCGAGACCTGCGCCCGCGTCGCCCGCAAGGCCGAACTGGGGCCGGCCCTGCGCTTGTCGGCCTCGTCCAGCAAGATCGGCGGTCGCGAGACCGACTCGATCCTGGCCGGCGGCGCCGAAGCCCTGATGGCCGCCCTCTACCAGGACGGCGGCCTGGATGCGGCCCGCAAGGTGTTCCTCGACCTGTGGGCCGACGAGTTCGACAGGGCCGGCGAGGGGCGTCCGCGCGATCCCAAGACCGCGCTGCAGGAATGGGCCCAGGGCAAGGGCCGTCCGCTGCCGACCTACCGCGTCCTGGACCGTACGGGTCCGGACCACGCGCCGGTGTTCACGGTCGAGGTGACGGTCAAGGGCGTCGACCCCGCCATCGCCAAGGGCAAGTCGCGCCAGGAAGCCGAGAAGGCCGCCGCCAAGGCTCTGCTGGAGCGCGAAGGGGCGGAGTAGGGCGTCCCGCCCCTCTCTCGCGGAGAGGGGATTGGAAGCGCTCTATCCCCGGCGTTCGCGACACTGAACACCACGAAATCAATCACTTGTCGATTTTTCGCGCCGCTGAATGATCCGCGCTGAATCCTGCCCGACAATGATCTCACCTGACGGCTTGGAAGGGACGTCCGGCCGGCGATCGTGACGGCTGTCAGGGGTGGTTGAGCGGGACGCGCTCGTCGGGGTCTCTTCGGAGACGCCTTCGCGACCGATCCGGCGGCGGGTTCCCTGAAACATGGGGCGAAGCTCTGGCGGCGAGGGTTCGGCGAGCGCGACAGGCCCGGGCTGAAATCGCCCGTGCGTCCGGGACTAGGGTCGTCGCCCTGGCCCGCCCGTCGGAGGCCCAAACATCGGGAGCGGGTTAAAACCCCGCGCTCTCGAAGGCTTCCGGATAACGGACCACGCGGAGCGCTCTGGCTTCGTCGAAACGGTATCTACTCAATCATCCTCCGGGCGTGGCCCGGCGCTCCGCGTCCCTTTCACGAACTTCAGCGGCTGGCCGCGTGAAGTGGCCGACGTGCGACCCTCGTTCACCGGAGGTTGACCCCCGCCCCGCTCGCGCTCTCTCATGCTGTCTCGCGTCCGCGATTCCCGGAGAACTTCCCCATGCGCCGTCTCGCCGTCGCCCTGCTGCTGACCCTCGGCCTGGCCGCCTGCGGCAAGGGCCAGTCCTTCCAGGCGTTGCCCGACGACATGAGCCTGGGGAACAAGGACGCCAAGGTGACGGTGGTCGAATACGCCTCGGTCGGCTGTCCGATCTGCGCGCGCTGGGACACGGAAGTCTTTCCGGCCTTCAAGTCCAAGTACATCGATACCGGGAAGGTCCACTACGTGTTCCGCGAGATGCTGGTCGGCGGCGGCTCTGAAGTCACGGTGGCTTCGGCCGGGTTCCTGCTGGCCCGCTGCGCCGGCAAGGACAAGTACTTCCAGGTCAACGAAGCGATCTTCGCCAGCCAGCCGGGCGTCTTCGAGACGCCGCGCGAGACCCTGTTGGACATCGCCAAGTCGGTCGGCATGAACGAGGAGCAGTTCAACAAGTGCGTCACCGACGAGGCGGCGATCAAGGCCCTGAACGAGCGGGTCGAGAAGAACGCCAAGGAGCACGACATCAACGCCACCCCGACCTTCGAGATCAACGGCCGCAAGATGGAGCCGGGCTACCACTCGCTGGCCGAGATCGACGCGGCTATCGAGAATTCCGGCCACTGACAGCGGCGTTGGTCATGCGCGGCGTACAGGGGGAGGAATTCCGGCCTCGCTGTGCTACACGCACGCGCAATGACTGACACCACCTCCCAAACACCCGCCCAAACACCCGCTCAGACTCGCGCCGGTTTCGCGGCGATCATCGGCGCGCCGAACGCCGGCAAGTCCACCTTGGTCAACCGCATGGTCGGGGCCAAGGTCTCGATCGTGACCCAGAAAGTCCAGACCACTCGCTTCCCCGTGCGCGGCGTCGCCATCGCGGGCGACACCCAGATCGTGCTCGTCGACACCCCCGGGATCTTCAGCCCGCGCCGTCGCCTGGACCGCGCCATGGTCCGCGCGGCCTGGGCCGGCTCGGAAGACGCCGAGGCCACCGTCCACCTGGTCGACGTTCAGGCCGAACTGGCCAGCCGCGAAGACAAGGCCACGCCCGGCGAATACCGCTCGGTCCAGGACGTCCAGACCATCATCGAGGGCCTGAAGGCCGCGAACCGCAAAGTCATCCTGGCCCTGAACAAGATCGACGGCGTCAAGCGCGACACCCTGCTGCAGGTGGCCAAGGAATTCTTCGACACCGGCGTCTACACCGACGTCTTCATGATCAGCGCCGCGACCGGCGCCGGCGTCGAGGACCTGACCGCCAAGCTGGTCTCGATGATGCCGGAAGGGCCGTGGCTCTATCCGGCGGACCAGACCGCCGACCTGCCGGCGCGCCTGCTGGCGTCGGAGATCACCCGCGAGAAGGTCTACCTCCGCGTCCACGATGAACTGCCCTACGCCGCCATGGTCGAGACCACGGCGTTCGAGGAGCGCAAGGACGGCTCGGTGCGCATCGAGCAGACCATCCTGGTCGAGCGCGAAGGCCAGAGGATCATCGTGATCGGCAAGGGCGGACAGACCCTGAAGTGGATCGGCCAGGCCTCGCGCGAGGAGCTGTGCGACATCCTCGACCGCAAGGTTCACCTGTTCCTGCACGTGAAGGTCAAGGAGAACTGGGCCGAGGAGCGGGGCCTGTTCAGCGATATCGGACTGGATTTCGATGTTTGACGCGCCCGCGGCGGCCGTCGATCTGGACGCCTACTTCCGGCGCATCGGCTACGACGGTCCGCGCGAGCCGACCCTGGCGACGCTGCGCGCCCTCACGCTGAAGCACCCGGACGCCATCCCGTTCGAGAATCTCGACGTCCTCTTGGGACGCGGGATCAGCATCGTTCCGGCCGATGTCGACGCCAAGCTGATCGGGGCCGGACGGGGCGGCTACTGCTACGAGCAGAATGGTCTCTTGAAGCGCGTGCTGGAGGCGTTGGGCTTCGAAGTTCAAGGCTTGATGGCTCGCGTCTGGTGGATGAAACCGGCTGACGCTCCGATGCGGGCCCGCTCGCACATGGTGCTGAAGGTCATGGTCGACGGCGTCGCCTGGCTCGCCGACAGCGGCTTCGGCGGCTGCGTGCTGACGGCGCCGCTGGATCTGTTCTCGAACGCCGTGCAACAGACCCCCAACGGTCCGTTCCGCATCGAGACCGCCGCGCCGGAGATGGGCGGCGAGCGGCTGGTGCTAGCCAATCTGTCGGGGACTTGGGCGCCGCTTTATCAGGTGGCGCTGGGCCCCTGGGAAGACGTCGACTACGAGCCAGGAAACTACTTCACCTACACGCACCCCAGCTCGCACTTCACCTGGAGCATGACGGTGGGGCGCACGACGCCGACCGCCCGCTACGCCCTGAAGAACAACCGCTTCACCCATCGCGACGTCACCGGCGCGGTGGTCGAGCAGCGGGACCTCACCGTCGACGAACTGGAAGCGACCCTGCGCGACGTCATCGGCCTGCCGGTCGAGCCTGAATGGCGCGACGTGCTGGAGAAGGTCGTCGCCTGGGGGACCCCCGCTTGACCACCGAATGGGAGGACGAAGCCTACGTCCTCTCGGCCCGCTCGCACGGCGAGACGGGGGCCATCGTCGAGCTCTTGACGGAAGGTCACGGCAAGTTCGCCGCCCACGTGGCCGGCGCGGCCTCGCGGCGGATGAAGCCCTTCCTGCAGCCGGGCGCGCGGGTCATCGCCCGCTATCGCGCCCGGGTCGCGGACCAACTGGGCTCGGCCACGCTGGAGCCGATGGGCGAGGGGCCTTCCAGCCTGTTCGACGACAGCCTGGCGCTGGCGGGCCTGTCGTCCGCAGCCGCGATCGCCGCGTCGGCCCTGCCGGAGCGCGAGGCCCATCCGGGCGCCTTCCATGCGCTGGAAGCCCTGATCCGCGTGCTGGAGATCCCCGACATCTGGCCGGCCGTCTATGTGCGCTACGAGGCGGGCCTCTTGCAGGAACTGGGCTTTGGCCTGGATCTCTCCAAGTGCGCCGCCACGGGCAGCTTCGACGATCTGGTCTATGTCAGCCCGCGCACCGGTCGCGCCGTCAGCCGAGGGGCGGGGGCGCCGTACCACGACAAGCTGCTGCCGCTGCCGCCGTTCATGCTGTCCTCGCAGGGCGGCCTGGCCGAGGGCGATGTGAAGGCGGGCCTGGACATCACCGGTCACTTTCTCGAACAGTTCGTCTTCGGCCCGCTGAACCGGCCGCTGCCCGCGCCGCGCATGTGGCTGATCGATCGCCTGACGGAGGCCGGCCGACTGTGAGCGCCGTTCCGACGCTTTCCGCGCGAATTCGGTCGCCCTCCGCGCTGGAAGCCGGAAAACCGGGGATCGTTCAGGCCTAACCGGTCGAATCATCGCGGCGATGTCTGCTAGGATCGCTACCCGGAGTAACGAATCCCCTCGATGAACAAGCCTGTCCTTCCTCCCGGCGGTCCTGACGACGGCGACCGCATCCTCGACGAGCCGCTGACGGAAGCCCTGTCGCGCCGCTATCTGGCCTATGCGCTCTCGACCATCGGCTCGCGGGCGCTGCCCGACGTGCGCGATGGCCTCAAGCCCGTGCACCGTCGCGTGCTGTACGCGATGAGCAACATGCGCCTGAACCCCGACGCCGCGGCGCGCAAGTGCGCCAAGGTGGTCGGTGAGGTCATGGGTAACTTCCACCCGCACGGCGACCAGTCGATCTACGACGCCCTGGTGCGCCTGGCCCAGGAGTTCAGCCAGCGCATCCCGCTGGTCGAGGGGCAGGGCAACTTCGGCAATATCGACGGCGATAGCGCCGCGGCCATGCGCTACACCGAGTGCAAGATGACGGAAGCGGCGACGCTTCTGCTGGACGGCATCGACGAGGACGCGGTCGACTTCAAGCCGACCTATGACGGCCAGGACGAGGAGCCTTACGTTCTGCCGTCGGGCTTCCCGAACCTGCTGGCCAACGGCTCGTCGGGCATCGCGGTCGGCATGGCCACCTCGATCCCGCCGCACAACGCCGCCGAGCTGATCGACGCCTGCCAACTGCTGCTGGCCAATCCCGACGCGACGACCGAGGACATCCTCGAAAAGGTCCCAGGACCCGACTTCCCGACCGGCGGCGTCATCGTCGAGCCCCGCGCCTCCCTGCTGGAAACCTACGAGACCGGTCGCGGCGGCGTGCGGGTGCGGGCCAAGTGGGAGAAGGAGGACACCGGTCGCGGCACGTACCAGATCGTCGTCACCGAGATCCCCTACCAGGTGAAGAAGTCCGATCTGGTCGAGCAGCTGGCCGATCTGATCGAGAGCAAGAAGGCCGCCCTGCTGGGCGACGTCCGCGACGAGAGCGCCGAAGACATTCGTCTGGTGCTGGAGCCGAAGTCCAAGAACGTCGAACCCGAAGTGCTGATGGAGAGCCTGTTCAAGCTCTCGGCGCTGGAGGCTCGCTTCCCGGTCAACATCAACGTGCTGGACGCGCGTGGCACGCCGGGCGTGATGGGCATCAAGCCGGCGCTGATGGCCTTCCTGGCCCACCGCCGCGAAGTGCTGACCCGCCGGGCCCGTCACCGCCTGGCCAAGATCGAAGCCCGTCTGCACATCCTGGACGGCCTGCTGATCGCCTACCTCAATCTCGACGAGGTCATTCGGATCGTCCGCTACGAGGACAAGCCGAAGGAAAAGCTGATCGAGACCTTCGGGCTCTCGGATATCCAGGCCGACGCCATCCTCAACACCCGCCTGCGCCAGCTGGCCAAGCTGGAGGAGATGGAGATCCGCCGCGAGCACGCCGAGCTGGTCGAGGAACGCGACGGCATCCTGGCCATGCTGGCCAGCGAGGCCAAGCAGTGGAAGCTGGTCGGCAAGGGCCTGTCGGATGTCCGCGCCACGCTGCTGAAGATCAAGCATCCGCTGGACAAGGCCGGTCGAGCGACGGGCGTCATCGGCCGTTCGATCTTCGCCGACGCGCCGGTCGTCGACGCCGACGCCGCCATCGAGGCGATGATCGTCCGTGAACAGATCACCATCATCCTGTCGGAGCGCGGCTGGATCCGCGCCGCCAAGGGCAAGGTCGAGGATCCGTCCGAGCTGAAGTTCAAGGACGGCGACAAGCTGGGCTTCCTGGTCCCGGCCGAGACCACCGACAAGCTGCTGATCTTCTCAAGCGACGGCCGCTTCTTCACCCTGGGCTGCGATAAGCTTCCCAGCGCGCGGGGCCATGGCGAGCCGGTGCGAATGATGATCGAGCTGGACGACAAGGTGAAGATCATCGACGTCTTCCCGTTCAAGGCCGGCCGCAAACGCATTCTGGCCTCGAAGCTGGGCTACGGCTTCCTGATGCCCGAGGAAGAAGCGCTCGCGAACCGCAAGGCCGGCAAGCAGGTCCTGAATGTCGACGCCGCCGGCGCGGCCTTCTGCCTGGAAGCCGTGGGCGATCAGTTCGCGGTGATCGGCGACAACGGCAAGATCCTGATCTTCCCGATCGAGGAGCTGCCGGAAATGCCGCGCGGCAAGGGCGTCAAGCTGCAGGCCTATCGCGAGGGCGGTTTGCGCGACGGCCTGTCGTTCAACGCCGAGACCGGCGCCTACTGGATCGACACCGCCGGCCGCCGCCGCGACTGGGCGGAGTGGAAGGAATGGATCGGTCGCCGGGCCGGAGCCGGCAAGCTGGCGCCCAAGGGCTTCGCGACCAACAAGCGGTTCAAGCCGAAATGAGCAGGGGACGGCTGCGTCGCCGCGCGCTGAGCTTGCTGGCCAGCGTCTTCGGTTGCGCGGCCGTCGCCGCGACCCCGGCCCTGGCCTTGCCCCTGCCGAGGGGCAAGCCGGAAGAGCAGGGCTTCAGCGCCGAGCGGCTGAAGAAGCTCGACGATCACATGCAGGCCATGGTCGACCGCGGCCAGATCGCCGGCGGCGTGACCCTGCTGGCCCGCCACGGCCGCGTCGTCCACGCCAGGGCCTTCGGCCATCGCGCCCTGGGCGGCGAGCCGATGCCGATCAACGCCATCTTCCGCATCCGCTCGGAGACCAAACCGGTCACCGGCGTGGCGATGATGATCCTGTACGAACAGGGTCTGTGGAACCTGGACGACCCGATCAGCAAGTTCGTGCCGGAGTTCGCCAATCTCCGCATCGCCACGGGCGTCGACGCGGCGGGCCAGCCCATCCTGGCGCCGATCACCCGCCCGCCGACCATGCGCGAGCTGATGACCCATACAGCCGGCTTCGCCTACGGTATCGCCGACGATCCCGGCAGTCCGGCCGACCAAGCCTACTACCGCGCTGGCGTGTTACAGTCCGGCTCGCTGAGCGAGCTGGTTCAGAAGGTCTCGGGCCTGCCGCTGTTCTCCGAGCCAGGGCGATTGTGGCGCTACAGCGTGGCGGCCGACATCCAGGGCTACATCGTCGAGAAGCTGTCGGGCGAGACCCTGCCGGTCTTCATGGAGGAGCACATCTTCGCGCCGTTGAAGATGAAGGACACCGCCTTCTACGTGCCGGCCCAGAAGCAGCCCCGCCTGGCCGCGCTCTATGACGGAGATCCGGCGACGGGTGCGCTGGCGCCGGCCATGGAAGGCGCCTGGCGCGACGTCAGCAAGCCGCCGGCCGCGCCGTTGGGCGGGGGCGGCCTCGTCTCGACCGCCGGCGACTTCGCCCGCTTCGCCCAGATGATCCTGAACAAGGGCGTGCTGGACGGCGTGCGGATTCTCAAGCCCGAAACCGTGGCGCTGATGACCCAGAACCATCTGCCGCCCGGCTTCGTGGTCACGACCAACGGCACGACAGGCGTGCTCAACCCCGGACCCAAGCCGTTCCCGTTCGCGGCCGGCATGGGCTACGGCATCGACATGGCCGTGGCCGTCGATCCAGCCGCCTCGGGCGCGCCTGTAGGGCCGGGGACGGTCAGCTGGGGCGGCAGCGCCGGCACCTGGTTCTGGATCGACCCGGCCAACGACCTGTTCTTCGTCGGCATGATCCAGCGGCTTGGCGGCGTCGGTCCCGGTTTGGACGCCCAGTCGCGCGCCCTGGTGTACCAGGCGATCGAACGCCCGACGGAGATCGCGCTGGGGCAGCAGCCCGCCAGACCCTCCGCCAGGGCGACTACCGCCCGTTAGAAGCAGGAAAGCTCCCTCCGCGGGGCGGAGGGAGCTTGTTTGCGGCTTGGTGAGCTGAAAACTAAGCCGCGAACAGGATATCGACCGCTTGAGTGACGCCGCCGACCACAAGGCCGGTGACGCCAGCCAGCTTGATCAGGCCATCCCCCGCATCGACGCCGGTGACGCCGTTCTGGTGGAAGACATAGGTGTCGCCGTTCCACTCGAAGACAGTGTTGCTGTTGGCGGCCGTGATGCTCGCATAGGCGTTCAGCGCGTCGTCGAAGGTGGCGTTGGCGACGAAGTAGAGCTGTTTCTTCTCGCCTGGCCCGACCAGGCCCGGGAAGCTGAGGATATCGAAGCCCTTCTTGAAGTCGTCGATCACGGCGATGTCGGTGACCTTGCCGTTCACCAGGTGCAGGCCGGCGAAGCCGCCGATGTCCACGGAGTCGTAACCCGAGCCGGTGGTGACGCCGCCGTCCAACTTCTCGACAAAGATCTGGTCATTGCCGGTTCCCGTGTCGATATGTCCGCGCATGATCCCGTTGTCGACAAAGACGATGTCGTTGCCGCCTCCGGTGTTGATGTGCTTGCCCGCGTCCAGTCCGCCGGGGCCATCGGTGATGATCGGCTTGATGACGTCGTTGCCGTCGCTGGCCAGGACGTGGGTGTTGTCGTCCGGCTCCCGGTTGTAGACGTCGACGTTCCAGTCGTGGGCGAAACGCGCGCTTTCGCCGGGCAGTCCCGGGTCGTCGGGGCCGCCGGCCGCGTGGTGTCCGCCCTTGCCGTAGACCGAGAAGAACACCGACAGCGGGTTCGTCTTACCGTCTATTGCGACGTCGGCGAGAAAGGCGCGGACGGCGTCCGCGTACGGGCCCTGGCTGCTTGTCATGGCCTCGGCCATCAGCGCGCCGACCATGGCCGCGCGCGTCCCGATGCCGTTACCGCCGTCGCCGCCCAATTCGGCGAAATATTCGCCCCGGGTGTAGGTCCCTCCGCGACCGTTCGGCACCTCCGCGTCGAGATAAGTCAGAATCTCGTCATAGGTGCGCTCGACGCCGAAGAGCTTCAGATAGGCCTTCTGGAACGTCGAATACATTGTTCCATTTTCGCCGTAGCTCTTGATGAAGTTCTCCCGACCTTCACCGAACTTGGCCAGGTTGATCGCGAAATTGATGTAGCGGTTCACGAGATTGAACTGCGCGTAATAGGCGCTGTTCAGATTGTTCGCATTCCCGCCGACCGGCGAGAGCAGATAGTCCAGCCCCTGCGTGCCCAGGCTTATGTCGGCAAGGAAACCGTAAGCCATCACCGCCACCTCGGTCGTGGACTTGGCGCTGTCCTGGATCCAGCGCACAGCGGAGGCATAGCTCCAGAGGTCCCCGACCATGCCGCCTCTGTCGGCGTCGATGCCTTGCGCCATCATGGTCAGCTGTGTCGAGGCCGAAAGGGGAAGCTCCGCCTGCGTCGGCAAGCGATGGATATTGCGGTAGATCGTGATCAGGTTGTCCAGGGTGGCCATCGCCAGCGTCGCCTTAAAATATCGTAATCCCTCGTGCAGTAAAAAATATACATGAACGACGTTCGAACAACCCGGTTCTTCATGAAATAACCTTAACCTTGGGCGTGACGGATCGCCTGTCATCCGGACGTTGAAAAAGCGGGTTTCAACGCGGATGCGCCCGCTCTAAGGTCGCGTCAAACATCTGTTCGGGGAGGACGCCTTGGCGTTTCGGAAGTTCATCGCGGCCGCGCTGGCCGCGACGCTGCTAGGCGGCGGCTCCACCGCGACTCTGGCTGCTCCCCTGGGGGCGGCGTACAGCACGCCCGCCATCGCCCCCGCCGCGCCGGAAAGCGTCGGCTTCTCGGCCGAAGGCCTGAAGAAGCTGGACGCCCACATGCAGAACTTGGTCGACACCGGCCACCTGCCGGGCGTCACCACCATGCTGGTCCGTCACGGCAAGGTCGTGAACTACGAGGTCCACGGCAAGAAGGGCTTCGACGGCCCACCGATGACCAAGGACACCGTCTTCCGGATCTATTCGCAGTCCAAGCCCGTCACCGGCGTGGCCATGATGATCCTCTACGAGGAGGGCAAGTGGAAGCTGGACGACCCGGTCAGCAAGTACATCCCCGAGTTCGCGAGCCTGCGCGTCTTCAAGGGCGTCAACGCGGACGGCTCGTTCGACACCGTGCCCGCCGACCGTCCGCCGACCCTGCGCGAGATCATGAGCCACTCGGGCGGCTTCGCCTACGGCCTGGTCCCCGACAATCCCATCGACAAGGCCTATGTCTCGACCGGCGTGCTGGGCGCCAAGTCGAGCCAGGAGTTCGTCCAGAAGGTCGCCGCCCTGCCGCTGGTGGCCCAACCGGGCACGCGCTGGAAGTACAGCGTCTCGGTCGACATCCAGGGGCTGATCGTCGAGAAGTTGAGCGGCATGTCGCTTGGCGACTTCATGCGGAAGCGGATCTTTACGCCGCTGAAGATGGTCGACACCGCCTTCTGGCTGCCGCCGGAGAAGATGGATCGCCTGGCTTCGCTCTATGTCTGGGGACCCAAGGAACAGAAGCTGGTTCCCGCGACCGGCTTCATGGTGCTGGATATCACCAAGCCGCCGGCCTTGGCCTCGGGCGGCGGCGGCCTGGTCTCGACCAACGCCGACTACGCCCGCTTCGCCCAGATGCTGCTGAACGGCGGCGAGCTGGAGGGCCATCGCATCATCAAGCCCGAGACCGTCAAGCTGATGCGGACCAATATGCTCAGCGACACGATCATGAATTCGGACGACCCGCCGTTCAACGCGGCCAAGGGCAAAGGCTTTGGGCTCGACTTCGCGATCGTGATGGATAGCGCCAAGGCCGGTCCGTACGGGCAGGGGACCTACAGCTGGGGCGGCGCGGCCGGCACCTGGTTCTGGATCGACCCGACCAATGACCTCTTCTTCCTGGGCATGATCCACATCCTCAACAAGGGCGGCGATCCGACCATCAAGGACATCGACGATGACAGCGCCAAGCTGGTCTACGACGCCCTGATCGACCCTAAGAAATAACGCTCCTTCAAGAGCCAAGAACAACAACAGGGAGAACGCCATGAAGGCCGCCGTCTATTATGAGACAGGGGCGCCGGACGTCTTTCGCTACGAGGACGTTCCCGACCCCGTCTGCCATCCGCAGGGCGTGGTGATCCGCGTCGAGGCGGTCAGCATCGAGGGCGGCGACACCCTCAATCGCGGCGGCGGCCAGATGGCGGGCAGCCCGCACATCGTGGGCTACCAGGCCGCCGGCGAGATCATCGAGGTCGGCGCCGAGGTCTCTCACCTGAAGGTCGGGACGAGGGTGGTCACCGTGAACGCCTTCGGCTCGCACGCCGAGCTGCGCGCCGTTCCGGCCCGCAACGCCTGGCCGATCCCCGACGGCTTCGACATCCAGAAGGCTTCGGCCATTCCGGTGCCGTTCGGCACGGCGCACGAGTGCCTGTTCGGCGCGGGCCGTCTGAAGGCGGGCGAAACCGTCCTGGTCCAGGCCGGAGCGGGCGCCGTGGGCCTGGCCGCTATCCAACTGGCCAAGCAGGCCGGCGCGACGGTGCTGGCCTCGGCCTCCAGCGACGAGCGGCTGGAACGCCTGAAGGCGTTCGGCATGGATCACGGCGTCAACTACCGCCGTGACGACCTGGTCGAGCAGGTGATGAAGCTGACCGGCGGCAAGGGCGTCGATCTGGTGGTCGACCCGGTCGGCGGCGCGACCTTGCAAGGCAGCCTCGGCGCGCTGGGTTATCGTGGACGCATCTCGCTGGTCGGCAACGCCGGGCGCGAGCCCATGAAGGTGGACGTGTCGTCGTTGATGGGCGGAAATCGATCGCTGACCGGCGTCTTTCTGGGCGCGGAGATCATGACCGACCGCGTCCACGACATGATCCAGGAAATGATCGACCGCGCCGCCAAGGGCGAGCTGGAGGTCGTGATCGACAAGACCTTCCCGCTGTCCGAAGCCGCCGCCGCCCATGCCTATATCGAGAGCCGCCAGGCTGTCGGCCGCGTGCTGCTGATCCCCTGATGGCCAGAATGACCAACCGTGTCCTGGCCCATACGGGCGCGAAATATCCAATCATCCAGGCTCCGATGGGCTGGATCGCTCGCTTTCCGCTAGCCTCGGCTGTCTCCAGGGCTGGCGGGCTTGGCGTCATCGAGACTTCGTCCGGCGAGACCGAGACCTGCAAGGCCGAGATCACCAAGATGGCGGCCAGCGGCCTGCCGTTCGGAGTGAACCTGCCGATCATGTTTCTGCGCGACGACGCCATGCTGCGCTTTGTCTGCGAGAGCGGGGTCAAGTTCGTCACCACCTCGGCCGGCAGCCCGGCCAAGTTCGTCGGACCGCTGAAGGACGCCGGCATCGTCGTCTACCACGCCGTGCCGACGGTGGACGCGGCGGTCAAATGCGTCGAGGCGGGCGTCGACGGCCTGGTGGTCGAGGGCGCCGAGGGCGGCGGCTTCAAGAATCCGGAGGAGGTGTCGACCCTGGTCCTGCTACAAGCGATCCGCGCGCGGGTCGACGTGCCCATCGTCGCCGCCGGCGGCATCTGCGATGGGCGCGGCATGGCGGCGGCGTTCGCCCTAGGCGCCGAGGCGGTTCAGATGGGCACTCGCTTCGTCAGTTCGGCCGAGAGCCCGGTCCACGCCAACTACAAGGCGGCGATCACCGGGGCCAAGGAAACCGGCACCTGGGTGCTGAACAAAAAGGCCAGCCCCTGCATCCGCGCCATCAAGTCCGACCTTACCAAAGAGATCTACGACGCGGGGGTCATGCCGCCCGATGTGCTGAAGAACATCCTCGACGTCTATTTCGGCGGTGACATGGAGGCCGCGCCCGCCTTGGCCGGCCAGACCGTGGGTCTGATCGACGAGATCAAGACCGCCCAACAGATCATCGACGAGACCGTCGCCCAATTCCACGACATCACTGGCCGGCTGGGGGCTTTGGCCGCCGCCCGCGCCTTCTAGGAGCTACAAAATGCAAGACCTGTTTTCCCTCGAGGGCCGCGTGGCCCTGGTTACCGGCGGTTCGCGCGGCATCGGCGCGATGATCGTCAAGGGCTTCCTGACCTACGGCGCCAAGCGCGTGTATATCACCGCCCGCAAGGCCGCCGCCTGCGACGCGACGGCCGAGGAACTCAGCCAGTACGGTGATTGCGTCTCCCTGCCGGGCGACATCTCGACCATGGAAGGCATTCAGGGCCTGGCCGACCGGATCAAGGAACGCGAGGAAAAGCTCGACATCCTGGTCAACAACGCCGGCGCGGCCTGGGGCGCGGCCTTCGACGAGTTCCCGGAAAGCGGCTGGGACAAGACCGTCGACCTCAACATGAAGACGCCGTTCTTCCTGACCCAGGCCCTGATCGGCCCGCTGCGCGCCGCCGCCAAGGATCGCGTCGCCAAGGTCATCAACATCTGCTCGATCGACGGCCAGTCGGTGAGCAAGGAAGAGACCTATCCCTACGGCGCGTCCAAGGCCGGCCTGCTGCACATGACCAAGCGCATGGCCCTGCGCCTGGCGGCCGACAACATCGCCGTCAGCGCCATCGCGCCCGGCGCCTTCGCCTCGGACATGAACAAGGTCGCCCGCGACCACGCCGACGCGGTGTCGAAGGCCATCCCGGCCGGCCGTATCGGTTCGGAAGAGGACATGGCCGGCGCGGCCATCTACCTGGCCTCGCGGGCCGGGGACTATGTGATGGGCGGCGCCGTCACGGTGGACGGCGGGGTCAGCTTCGCGCGTTAGGAGGTCCATTCAGTCAGAAACGCCAAGGCCGGTCTACCGGCCGGGGCGAAGCGGCCGCGCTGGACTTGAGACCAACCGCGCCGCGCTGGCCCCAGATCCCGGGAGAGCCTTCGCGAGGCTTCCGGGACCTGGGGGCTATGGCGGAGGCTAGGCCGCCCGGGCGACCGACGGGTTCTGGTCGTCTCCGATGCGGAAACGGCCGACCAGCCGCGTCAATTCATTGGCCTCGCCGCGCAGATTGCTGGCCGCGGCGGTGGCTTCCTCGACCATCGCGGCGTTCTGCTGGGTGACTTGGTCCATTTGATTGACCGCGGTGTTGACCTGGTTGAGACCGGTGGCCTGTTCGCGCGACGAGCGGGCGATTTCGGTGATCTGGTCGGTGATCTCGGTCACCTTGCCGACGATGCCGCTGAGGGCCTCGCCGGTCTGACCGACCAGCTTCACGCCGCGCTCGACCTGGGCGGTGCTGCTGGCGATCAGCGTCTTGATCTCCTTGGCGGCGTCGGCCGAGCGTTGAGCCAAGGCCCGCACCTCTTGCGCCACGACCGCGAAGCCCCGGCCGGCCTCGCCCGCACGGGCCGCTTCGACCCCGGCGTTCAGGGCCAGAAGGTTGGTCTGGAAGGCGATCTCGTCGATAACGCCGATGATCTGGGTGATCTGCCCCGAGCTCTGTTCGATCTCCCCCATGGCCGCGACCGCGTCGCGCACCACTTCGCCCGAACGCTCGGCGTCGATTTTCGCCGAGGCGGCGGCGTTCGAGGCCTGGATGGCGCCCTCCGCGCTGCGATTGACCGTCGAGGTGATCTGGTCGAGGGCCGCGGCGGTCTCTTCCAGACTGGCGGCCTGCTGCTCCGTGCGATGCGACAGGTCGTCAGACGCGCTGGCGATTTCGGCCGAGCCTCCCCGGATGGAGCCCGCGGTCGAGGCGATGTTGACGAGCGCGTCGCGCAGGCGGCTTACGGAGTGGTTGAAATTGTCCTTGACCGGCTGGGCCCTGGCCGAGAAGGCCGCATCGATCTTGTGGGTCAGGTCTCCCTCGGCCAGGGCCTTCAGGCCGTCCGCCAGGGCGTCCAGCGCGATTTGGTTCTCGGCGGCTTCGTCGCGCGCCTTTTGCTCGATCAGCGTCTGCTCGTGAATATCGGTCAGCGAGCCGCATGCGCGGATCAGGCCGCCTTCTGTGTGAATGCACCCACCGGTAGCGCGGTACCAGCGATAGACGCCTTGCCGGGTCATCAGGCGATAGGTGACATTGTATCGCGCGGCGCCGGTCTTGTCGGTCAGGTGGGCGGCGAAGGCGGCGAACGTGGGTTCCACATCGTCGGGGTGCAGCCTGTCCGACCAGGAGCGGCAGACATTCGGAAAGTCGGCCTCGCTGGTGTAGCCGATCAGCCGGCGAAATTCCGGCGACCAGGTCCAGACGCTCTTGGGGTGCAGGGCGTCGGCGTCATGCAGCACGGCTTCCCACAGGCCGATGCCACAGGCCTGATCCAGCAGTTCGGATCGTTCCTTCAGGTCCGCCAGTTGCTTCTTGAGGAGATTGATCTCGCCCGTCTTGCGTTCCGAGAAAAACATAATCCACATCCCCCTAACTGTCGCCGCGTTCACCGAAGCGTTTCACTAAATTTGGGATGAAGTGGTTTCTTGGGTGTTAACCAAGGTGCAGATTCAATTCATCTGACCGCGATCTTTTGACATTCTTGCCAAGTTCACGCGTTCCACTTTTGCGTGTCTTGAGGTTATTGCCGTTGGAAGACGTGTATTCCGAGGTGTCTTCGGAAACGTTCCGCTACGGCAGGTCGTCCAGCGAAGCCGGCTCGGCGTCGCTGAGGTCGAGGTCGCAGGTGTCATGTGAGTTGGGTCGCGAACTGGGCGGACGAGCGCCGCGTTCGCGGGCCGACATCAGCGACCAGCCGCCGGGCTTCAGGATTTCCAGCGGCGAATAGCGCGCCTTGTAGGCCATCTTCTCGCTGCCCGGGACCCAGTAGCCCAGATAGACGTAGGGCAGGCCGCCCTGCTGAGCTTGGACGATGTGGTCCAGGATGACGAAGGAGCCCAGGCTCCGACGGTCGAGATCGGGATTGTAGAAGCTGTAGACCAGCGACAGGCCGTCGGCGAGCACGTCGACCAGCACGCAGGCGATCAGGTCGCCCGGGCCGCGGTCCTGTGACTTGCGGCGATATTCGATCAGGTGGGTGCGGACGGCGGTGTCCTCGACCATGGCCACGTAATCGGGCCAGGTCATCTCGGCCATGCCGCCGTCGGCGTGGCGAGCCAGCAAATAGCGGCGCAGCAGTTCGAACTGCTCCAGAGTCGCCTCGGCCTCGACCAAGTGGCGCTCGAGGTCGTCGTTACGGTTCAGGACCTTCCGCTCCGAACGCGACAGCACGTAGTCGGCGGCGGGCGCGCGAGCCGACTGGCAGGCGCGGCAGGTCTCGCAAGCGGGACGGTAGGCGATGTTCTGCGAGCGACGGAAGCCGACCTGAGTCAGGCTGTCATTGACCGTCGGGCCGTCGGACAGGGGCAGGTGGGCGAACACCTTCCGTTCCTCGCGGCCGGGCAGGTACGGGCAAGGCGTGGGCGCCGTCAGAAAGAACCGAAGCTGTCGCGTCGGAAAATGCTGCGTCACTTGTAGGCCCTGTCCCCTTCAGCGCGTCTGCCGCCCAGAACGGGATTAGGGGGCATAGAGTTCAGTTGCGCAAGCTTCACGGAGCGCTTGCGCGTCGAACGGTCACAGGTTGTCCGGCAGGACCGGCTTTTCACGCAGCAGGATGATCGAGATGCGTCGGTTACCCGCCAAGGTCGGGTCGTCGGCGTACAGCGGTTCGGAATTGGCCTTGCCCGACACCTGATAGATCCGGTCGTCGTCGACCCCGGCGCCGCGCAGCACCACGCGCGAGGCGTCGGCGCGCGCGGCCGAGAGCGCCCAGTCGCCGTCTTGCTTCTTGCCATAGGCGTTGGCGCTGGTGTGGCCCGAGATGGTCACGCGGTTGGGCAGTTGGTTGATCACCTTGGCCACGGCGCGCAGCAGGATCCTGGCGCGGTCGTTCGGCTCGCGGGAGTTTTCCTTGAACATCGACCGGCCTTCCTGGTCGACCAGCTGGATGCGCAGGCCTTCCGGGGTCTGGTCGATCATGATCTGTTTCGACAGCTCGGCCAGTTCGGGCATGTCCTGCAGCGACTGGCGCAGGGACTGGGCGGCCGAGGCGAAGGCGTCCTGTTCCTTCTTGGCCAGGGCGTCGCGCAGGGCCTGCTCGCTGGCGGAGGCGAGGGAGGCCTGTTCCGAGCTCTGGCCATCCTTGCTGACATTGTCGGGGGCTTCGGGCGCCATTTGCTGAATGACCGACAACTTGCCGTCGGCCTTGGCGCCGTCGTCGCCCAGCGAGGTGCCGCCCAGGATGCCGCCCGACCCGCTGGTCGTGGACGAGATCGAGGCCGGCGCGAAATAGTCGGCGATGCCCTGCTTCTGCTCGGGGCTGGTCGTGTTCAGCAGCCACATCAGCAGGAAGAAGGCCATCATGGCCGTCACGAAGTCCGCATAGGCGACCTTCCAGGCGCCGCCGTGGTGCCCGGCGCCGCCGCCCTTCTTGATCTTCTTGATGATGATCGGCTGTTCGCTGTTGACCGCCATCGTGCTTAAGCCTGCTTAACCATGCGCCGCAACGTGCCCAAAGGACGTTAAGATGGGGTTGCCGAAGCCGCCGTCGGGCGCGTAATCCCAGCCTCTATAAGTGGAGCAGCGGCATGAAGACGGCGTTTATCGGTCTGGGTGTGATGGGCTTTCCGATGGCGGGCCACCTGAAGGCCGCCGGCCACGAGGTCGCCGTCTACAATCGCACCGCCGAAAAGACCCGCAAATGGGCGGAAAAGCACGGCGGCGCGGCCTTTGAGATCATTCCCGAGGCCGTGGCCGGCGCCGAGGTGGTGCTGCTGTGCGTCGGCAATGACGACGACCTCCGCGACGTCGTGGCGCAGGCCCTTCCGGCGCTCGAGAAAGGCGTGACGGTTGTCGACCACACCACCACCTCGGCCAAGGTCGCTCGCGAAATGGCCGAACTGCTGGCGACGCGCGGCTGCGCCTTCGTCGACGCACCGGTTTCCGGTGGCCAGGCGGGCGCCGAGAACGGCCAGCTGACCATCATGGTGGGCGCCGACCAGGCGTCTTATGACCGCGTGCTGCCGGTGATCGGGGTGTACGCCAAGGCCGTGCGCCGGATGGGCGAGGTCGGTTCGGGACAGCTGACCAAGATGTGCAACCAGATCGCCATCGCCGGCGTCGTCCAGGGCGTGGCCGAGGCGCTGCACTTCGCCAAACGCTCGGGCCTGCCGACCGAGGACGTGCTGGCCGCCATCTCCAAGGGCGCGGCCCAGTCTTGGCAGATGGAGAACCGTTGGCCGACCATGTCCGAAGGCAAGTTCGACTTCGGCTTCGCGGTCGACTGGATGCGCAAGGACCTCGGCATCGCCCTGGACGAAGCCCGCTCGAACGGCGCCCAACTGCCGGCCACCGCCCTGATCGACCAGTTCTACGCCGAGGTGCAGGCCATGGGCGGCAACCGCTGGGACACGTCCAGCCTGGTCGCGCGGCTAGAGAAGTAGGTCGGCGAGTTCGGCCGCGCTCCAGTCCGGATCGCGCGGCGCGACCACGATCGGGGCGGTCTGCTCAAAGACCCGCGTCATCTCGACGGTCTGATCGAGGTCGGGGGCGTCGAGGCTCTCGCTGACCACGATCGCGGTTACCGTCAGATCCCGCGCCCGCAGCACCTCCAGAGCCGTCAACAGGTGGCTGGCCGTGCCAAGATAGCTGCCGGCGACCAGCAGGACGGGCAAGCCTAGCGCGACCATCAGGTCGAGATTTGTGGCGTCGTCGGTCATCGGTGACATCACCCCGCCAGCGCCTTCGACGAGGGCAAGGTCGGTGTCGCGGCCGTCCAGCCAGGTTCGGCAGTCGGCGACCAGGTCGGCCATGACCAGGGTGTCGTCCTCCAATCTCGCCGCCAGGTTCGGGGCCAGCGGTGCGCGATAGCGGCGGGGCGAGATCTCGGCCCAGGCCTCGGGACGGCCGATCGCGATGGCGAGACGGGCGGGATCGCTGGTCTCGGGCGCTTCGGGATCGAAGCCGCTGACGACGGGCTTGAAGGCGTCGACGCGGAGGCCGCGTGTCCGAGCGGCCCGGAGCAGGGCGCACGCGACATGGGTCTTGCCGAGGTCGGTTCCCGTTCCGGCGACAAAAAGGGCTTTCATCGCAGCGCCGCCACGGCGTCGGCCAGGCGGATTACGTCGGCGTCGTCGTGCTCGGCGCTGAAGGCCACGCGCAGGCGGGCCGTACCCTCCGGCACTGTCGGCGGGCGGATGGCGACGACCAGGAAGCCCCGCGCCTCCAGCGCGGTCGAGGCGGTGAGGGCGGCCTCGGCGCCGCCCATGATCACCGGCACAATCGGGCTCTGGGCATCGGGCAGGCCGAGGCGGCGGGTGAACAGGCGCGCCTTGGCCAATGGCCGCTCGGTCAGTTCGGGCTCGGCTTCGATGAGGTCCAGCGCCGCCAGGGCCGCGGCGGCCGAGGCCGGCGGCAGGCCCGTGGCGTAGACCAGCGTGCGGGCGCGGGTCTTCAGCAGATCGATCACCGCCTGAGAGCCGCAGACATAGCCGCCGTAAGAGCCCAGGGCCTTTGACAGGGTTCCCATCTGCAAGGGGATGTCCGCATCCGGGAACAGAGCGGCCGAACCTCGGCCTTGCGCCAACACCCCGACTCCGTGGGCGTCGTCGCTCAGCAGCCAGGCGTCGTGCTCGGCGCACAGCGCGGACAACTGATCGAGCGGCGCGATGTCGCCGTCCATCGAGAACACGCCGTCGGTGGCGACCAGGGCATGGCGGGCCAGCGGGCGTTCGGCTTTCAGCAGGCGCGCCAGATCCTCGACGTCGTTGTGGGCGAACTTGACGATCCTGGCGCCGGACAGCTGCGCGCCGCTCCAGATGCAGGCGTGGGCCAGGGCGTCGACGAAAACCGCGTCGCCGGGACCGACCAGGGTCGGGATCGTGCCGGTATTGGCCAGATAGCCCGAGCCGAACACGCAGGCGGCCTCCGTTCCCTTCAAGCGGGCCAGGCGCTTTTCCAGATCACTCAGCAGCGGATGATCGCCGGTCACCAGGCGGGAGGCCGCCGCGCCGGCGCCGTAGTTCAGCGCCGCTTCGGCCGCCGCCGCGCGAACGAGAGGATGGTGCGACAGGCCCAGATAGTCATTGCACGAGAACGAGATCAGCCGCTTGCCATCGCGCTCGACCACGGCGCCGTCATGGCGGCGGGTGGGCTTGAGGCGGCGGCGCAGGCTCTTGGCGTCCAGGGCGGCCAGCTTCTCGCCAGCGAAGGCGTCGAGGCTTTGCATGTCGTTTCCCTTTGCCGTGGCTGGTGGGCGGGAATAGGCAGAGCGCCCCGAGTCCGCAAACGGAAACCGTCATGTCCGATCCAGCCTGGCTGACCGCTGGCGCGCCGCACGTCTGGCGTCCGTACTGCCAGATGAAGACGGCGCGACCGCCGCTGCCGGTGGTGGCCACGCGGGGCTCGCGGCTGGTGCTGGCCGATGGGCGAGAGCTGGTCGACGGCTTGGCCTCCTGGTGGACGGCCTGCCACGGCTACAACCACCCGCACATCGCCGACGCGTTGCGAGCGCAGATCGAGATCATGCCGCACGTGATGTTCGGGGGGCTGGCGCACGAGCCGGCCTATCGGCTAGCGGCGCGGCTGGCCCGGCTGCTGCCGGGCGAGCTGGACCACGTATTCTTCGCCGAAAGCGGCTCGGTCTCGGTCGAGATCGCCATGAAGATGGCGCTGCAGTTCCAGATCAATCGCGGCGTTCGAGGTCGCACCAAGTTCCTGGCCTTCCGGGGCGGCTATCACGGCGACACCTTGGCGACGATGACGGTCTGCGACCCGGAGGAGGGGATGCACAGCCTGTTCGCCGGCGTCATGCCCGAGCAGGTGATCGCCGACCTGCCGCGCGATGCGGCCAGCGAGGCGACGCTCGACGCCCTGCTGGCCCGGCGTGGCCACGAGATCGCGGCGATCCTGGTCGAGCCGTTGGTCCAGGGCGCGGGCGGCATGTTGCTGCATTCGCCGAACGTGCTGCGGACCCTGCGTCGGCTGGCTGACAAGCACGGCGTGCTGCTGATCTTCGACGAGATATTCACGGGCTTTGGCCGAACCGGGACCCTGTTCGCCATGCAGGCGGCGGGGATCGAGCCGGACATCGTCACCCTCTCCAAGGCGCTGACCGGCGGAACTTTGCCGCTGTCGGCGGCGGTGGCGTCGCGCAAGGTGTTCGCAGCCTTCTGGTCCGACGATCCGGGCGCGGCCCTGATGCACGGCCCGACCTACATGGCCAATCCGCTGGCCTGCGCGGCGGCCAACGCCTCGCTGGACCTGTTCGAGGATGGGACCTGGGCGGCCAATGTGGCGCGGGTTTCCACGGCCTTGGCCGACGGGCTGGAGCCTTGCCGAGCGAAGCGTGGCGTCGTCGATGTCCGGATTCTGGGGGCGATCGGCGTCGTCGAGTTCGATGCGCCCGTGGCGGTCGGTGATCTCTGCGCGCGCTTCGCCGAGCTGGGCGTCTGGATCCGGCCGATGGGCAAGGTCGTCTATCTCACGCCGGCCTTCACCACGCCGGACGGGGATATCGAGCGGTTGACCTCGGCCATCCACGAGGTGGTCGGCGTTTATTGACCCGGAGGGCCTGGTCTGGTCCAAGCCCCTCATGTCCTCCAAGTCGTCCCCACTGACCGGTCTGGAATATCTCGCCATCCTGGGGATCATCCTGACCTGGGGGATCAACAACGCCGCCGCCAAGGTGGCGACGCACTACCTGCCGCCGATGCTGATGGGGGGGCTGAGGTTCGCCTCGGCGCTGGCCTTCCTGTTCCCGTTCATCAAGCCGCCGTTTCCCGAGCCGAGGAAGCTGCTGACCATCGTACTGCTGACGGGGCCGATCCATTTCGGCGTGATCTATATCGCCTTCAGCATGGCCGACGCTCTGAGTCCGCTGGTCGTGGCCAGCCAGCTCTGGATCCCGTTCACCGCCATCTTCGCCTGGCGGATGCTGGGCGAGACCATGCGGCCGCCGGCCGTGGCGGGCCTGGCGGTGGCGTTCATCGGCGTGGCGTGGATGAGCCTGGATCCGCACGGGGCGGGAGACCTGCCGGCGATCCTGCTGATCGTTTTCTCCAGCGCCTGCTGGGCCGTGGCTACTGTGCTGGTGCGCAAGACGCCGGGGATCAAGCCGTTGAAGCTGCAGGGCATGACGGCGCTGGTCGCCGCGCCCGTGCTGCTGATCCTGTCGGCCCTGTTCGAGACGAACCAGGTCGCAAGGATGCAGACCGCGCCGCCGATCGCCTGGCTGTGCGTGCTGTTCGCCGGCGTGGTCTCGACCATCGGGGCCAGCGCCCTGCTGTTCTGGCTGGTCCAGCGCCGCGAGGCCGGGCGGGTTACGCCATACTTCCTGCTGACGCCGTTGGTCTCGTGCTCGATCGGCGTGCTCTTCCTGGGCGACAAGCTGACGACCCAGCTGCTGATCGGCGGCGGCGCGACCATGGTCGGCGTGGCCCTGGTGGCCCTGACCGAGAAGCGCGCCAAAGCCGCCGAGGCCCTGGTCGAAAGCGCTAGCCCTTAGGGGGTGGACATTCGGCGGCGGGTTCGCGCCTCAGGAGCGCCGATGTCGCCGCGATCTCGCTCTGGCCGCCGTCGTCGGCATAGACACCCGTCAGCAGCTTGCCGCTGACGCCTAGCGTCTCGCCGGCATGGGTCTTGATCAGGAAAAGGCCGTCGAGGTCGTCCAGATGCTCGACGCCGACGAAGCCCGCGCCGACCGTCGCATAGCCTTTGATCTTGTCGCCCGAGCCTTCGACGATCCAGCCGGGCGGCTTGTTGCAGACCGAAACGATCTCGGCCCCCGTCAGTTGAAGCTCGAAGGACTGGAGGTTCTGGTCGCCATTCGTCGGCCTCCAGGCCAGCGAGACGAGCTGTGTCGATGGCGAGGGCGTGGCGGCGGCCGCTTTTTCCGCCGGCTTGGCCTCCTTGGACGTCCTGGAGTCGTGGCAGGCGGCCGTCGCGGCCAGCAGAACGGCGAGAAGCGACAGCCGCCAGATACGCATGGGATTTCCCGCCACGAATAGAACCGTGGCGGAAGCCTAGAGCCTGTCCGTTTCTGATGGAAGCATCAGAAACGGATAAACAGGCTCTATCTCAAGTACTTAGAGCGTGGCAGGCGCCGAAACCGCTCACACTTTCGGCTGCCACGCTCTACAGCTTTACTTGAACACGCCGCAAGCCGCGCGCGCGCCGGCGCCGCCGATCGGTTGGCTCTTGTGGTCGTCCGGGCTGGCGTGGACGACGATCGACGAGCCGTCGGTGTCCAGCAAGGCGGGGCGGCCGCCGGCGCCCTTCAGCGACACCAGGGGGGAGTAGGCCTCGGCCGTCGCCGAGCCGTCGGCGTTGGCGAAGACGTTCGGCAGGTCGCCGCTGTCGTTGGCGTCCGGGTTCAGCAGGCCGTGCACCGTAGTGGCGGACGTGTGGACGTGAGCGCCGGCCGACTTGAAGTCCGGCGCGCCGCAGTCGCCTTTTTCGTGGAAGTGCACCGCATGCCAGCCCGGAGTCAGGCCCTTCAGTTCCAGCTTCAGCAGCACCCCGTGCGGGGCCTCGGTCAGCGTGACCACGCCGGCGTCCTTGCCGTCACCGGTCTTCACCACGGCGGTCGCGGCGGTCTGGGCCCAAGCGGCGCCGACGCCGGACGAAGCGGCGATCAGAGCGGCGAGGGCGAGGGTGGTCGCGGCGGGGAGGCGGATCATGCGTTTTTCCTTCGGATTCAAGCAAACGGGCGGGATGCAGCGCCCGGAAAGGTGGCGCCTTCCCCATCTGAATGCTAACTGTTTTCGACGGTTCCGTGTCCGATTCTGACGGCGAAAAATCCCCTTGAGCGACGATCAAAAAACTCTCCCCCCTGATGCTTCGGGCGGGGACGTAGCGCCCATCAACATCGAAGACGAACTACGTCGTTCGTATCTCGACTATGCGATGAGCGTGATTGTCAGCCGCGCCCTGCCGGACGCGCGCGATGGTCTAAAGCCCGTGCACCGCCGCGTGCTGTTCTCGATGCATGAGCAGGGTCAGACTCCGGACCGTCCGTACGTCAAGTCCGCCCGCGTGGTCGGTGACGTGATGGGTAAGTATCACCCGCACGGCGACGCCTCGATCTACTTCACCCTGGTCCGCATGACCCAGTCCTTCTCGATGGGCCTGGTGCTGATCGACGGTCAGGGCAACTTCGGTTCGGTCGACGGCGATATGCCCGCCGCCATGCGTTACACGGAATGCCGCATGGCCCCGCCGGCCATGTCGCTGCTGGCCGACCTGGACAAGGACACGGTCGACTTCGCCGACAACTACGACGGCAAGGAGCAGGAACCGACCGTCCTGCCGTCGCGGATCCCGAACCTGCTGGTCAATGGCGCGGGCGGCATCGCCGTCGGCATGGCGACCAACATCCCGCCGCACAACCTCGGCGAAATCATCGACGCCTGCCTGCTGCTGATCGACGAGCCGGACGTCACCACCGACCAACTGCTGGACCTGGTGCCTGGTCCCGACTTCCCGACCGGCGGCGAGATCATCGGTCGCGCGGGCCCGCGCCAGGCGCTGCTGACGGGCCGTGGCTCGGTCATCATGCGCGGCCTAGCCACGGTGGAAGAGATCCGCGCCGGCCGCGAAGCCATCGTCATCACCGCCATTCCCTATCAGGTGAACAAGTCCAACCTCGTCGAGTACATCGCCGAAATGGTCCGCGATAAGCGGATCGAGGGCGTCGCCGACATCCGCGACGAGTCGAACCGCGACGGGATGCGCATCGTGGTCGAGCTGAAGCGCGACGCCTCGGGCGAGGTGATCCTGAACCAGCTGTACCGCTTCACGGCGCTGCAGAGCTCGTTCGGCGTCAACATGCTGGCCCTGAACCGCGGCCGCCCCGAGCAGATGGGCCTGCACAAGCTGCTGCAGCTGTTCGTCACTTTCCGCGAGGAAGTCGTCGTCCGTCGGACGAAGTTCGAACTGGGCAAGGCCCGTGATCGTGGCCACGTGCTGGTCGGCCTGACCATCGCCGTCGCCAATATCGACGAGTTCATTCACATCATCCGCTCGTCCAAGGACCCGACCGAGGCTCGCGAACGCCTGGTGGCCAAGGCGTGGCCGGCCGGCGACATGCTGCCCCTGGTCGAGCTGATCGCGGATCCTCGCACCCTGCAGGAAGATGGCGGCCTGATCCGCCTGACCGACGAGCAGGCCCGCGCCATCCTGGCTTTGACGCTGTCGCGCCTGACGGGTCTGGGCCGCGAGGAAATCGGCAACGAAGCCACCGCCCTGGCCGAAGCCATCCGCGGCTATCTCGATTTGCTGTCCGACCGCGCCAACATCATGGCCGTGGTCCGCGAGGAACTGGTCGAGGTCCGCGAGAAGTTCGCCATTCCGCGCCGCTGCCAGATCGTCGACGGCGACGCCGACATGGAAGACGAGGACCTGATCGTCCGCGAGGACATGGTCATCACCGTCACCATGAGCGGCTACGTCAAGCGCACGCCGCTGGCGAACTACCGCACCCAGCACCGGGGCGGCAAAGGCAAGTCGGGTATGGCGACCAAGACCGAGGACGCCGTCACGCGCGTGTTCTCGGCCTCGACCCACGCGCCGCTGCTGTTCTTCACCTCGGGCGGCAAGGTCTACAAGATGAAGGTGTGGCGCCTGCCGCAAGGCGCCGCCAACTCGCGCGGCAAGGCGTTCGTCAACCTGCTGCCAATCGAACCGGGCGAGACGATCACCTCGATCCTGACCCTGCCGGAGGACGAGGCCACCTGGGGCGGCCTGGACGTGATGTTCGCCACCCGTTCGGGCAGCGTGCGCCGCAACAAGCTCAGCGACTTCGTGGACGTCCGCCGCAACGGCAAGATCGCCATGAAGCTGGACGAAGGCGACGGCATCGTCGGCGTCGCCGTCTGCAACAGCGACCAGGACGTGCTGCTGACCACGGCGGCCGGACGCTGCATCCGCTTCTCGGTCGACGAGGTGCGCGTGTTCGCCAGCCGCGATTCGACCGGCGTGCGCGGCGTTAAGCTGGCCGGCGACGACACCGTCATCTCGATGGCCGTCCTGCGTAGCGTCGACGCCACACCCGCCGAACGCGCCGCCTATCTCAAGCACCAGCGCGCCATGCTGCGCGCCGCCGACGGCGACGAAGGGGAAGACGCCTCGGCGCCGGTCGAGGACGGCGAGGACGAGGTCGGGGAAGCCTCCCTGACGCCGGAACGCATCGCCGAACTGGGCGCGGCCGAGGAAATCCTGCTGACCGTGTCGTCGGAAGGCTTCGGCAAGCGCACCAGCGCCTATGACTTCCGCCGCACCGGCCGCGGCGGCCAGGGTCTGGCCGCGCAGGATCTCAGCAAGCGTGGCGGCCGTTTGGTGGGTTCGTTCCCGATCGATGAGAGCGACCAGATCCTGCTGGTGACCGACCAGGGTCAGCTTATCCGGGTGCCGGTCTCGCAAATTCGTGTTGCAGCGCGGAATACTCAGGGCGTAACCATCTTCCGCACCGCGCAGGACGAGCATGTCGTCAGCGTCGAGCGCCTTGCCGATTCCGGCGGAGACGACAACCAGGGCGAGGACAGCGGGGCGGATGAGACCCTGTAAACCCTCGAACCCTTAGAGTAAGGGGGCTGCATGCGGGTTGGGCTTTATCCGGGGACCTTCGATCCGGTCACCAACGGTCACCTCGACATCATCGGTCGGGCCGTGAAGCTGGTCGACAAGCTGGTGATCGGCGTGGCGGTGAACATCGGCAAGGGGCCGCTGTTCTCGCTGGATGAGCGGGTCGCCATCCTGGAGAAGGAAACGGCGCACCTGACTAAGATCGCCCAGATCGAGGTCCGGCCGTTCGAGAGCCTGCTGATGCACTTCGCCCGCGACGTGCATGCTCAGATGATCGTGCGCGGCCTGCGGGCCGTGGCTGACTTCGAATACGAATTCCAGATGACGGCGATGAACCAGCAGCTGGATCGCGAGATCGAGACCGTCTTCCTGATGGCCGACCCGCGCCACCAGGCGATCGCCTCGCGTCTGGTCAAGGAGATCGCGGCCCTGGGCGGCGATATCACCAAGTTCGTGCCGGCGGGCGTGGCCGAGCAACTGCTGGCCAAGGTCGGCAGGGCCTGATCGACGATTTTCGGCCGGGCGGTGTCGGAACGCCGCCCGGCCGTTCGTTCCTCGGGACAGCGACAGCCCGGAGGCCGCCTCATGAGCCCGACCATCACCGCCTTCAAGCAATCGCCCGATCGCGGCAGAGGCCTGGCGCGCGACATGGCGGTCCGCTGGGCGCTGGAGGAAGTGGGCCAGCCCTACGACGTCCGCCTGGTCACCTTTCCCCAGATGAAGGCGCCCGACCATCTGGCGGTGCAGCCCTTCGGCCAGATTCCGACCTATGAGGACGGCGATCTGGTCCTGTTCGAATCCGGCGCTATCGTCTTCCACATCGCCGAGCGCCATGCCGGCTTGCTGCCGGACGACGCCAACGCCCGGGCGCGGGCGTTGACCTGGATGTTCGCCGCGGCCAGCACCGTGCAACCGCCGATCGTGGAGTTCGGCATGGCCACGATCCTGGAGCGCGACAAGCCCTGGTTCGAGGCGCGCCAACCGATGCTGGAACAGGCCGTTCGCACACGTCTGGACCAGCTCGCCAATCGTCTCGGCGACGCCGACTGGCTGGACGGCGACTTCAGCGCCGGCGACCTGATGATGGTGGTGGTGCTTCGCCGTCTGGGCGCGTCCGGGATCCTGAACGACTATCCGAGCCTCTTGGCCTATGTCGCGCGGGCCGAGGCCCGTCCCGCCTTTCAACGCGCCTTCGACGACCAATTGGCGGTCTTCAAGGCCGCGTCGGAAGCGTAGTCGTCGCCCCGTTCCGGCCGGAATCGTGCGGTTGAACAGTCGCCGCACTTGTCGGGGCGACCGTGGCGTTCTACGCCGACCCCCGACTATTCTGTTCGGGGATTTCTATGAAGCTCGCCATGACCGCCGCCGCCCTGGCGCTTGTCGCTACGACGGCCTCTGTTTCGGCGGCCTCGGCCCAGACCGCCGACTGGCGCACGCCTGATCCGAACAACGTGATCGTCGTCGAGACCAACAAGGGGCGGATCATCGCCGAGCTCGATCCGATCGCCGCGCCCAACCATGTCGAGCGCGTGCGTGGCCTGGTAAAGAGCGGCTTCTATGACGGCCTGACCTTCTTCAGGGTTATCAGCGACTTCATGGCCCAGACGGGTGACCCCAAGAATACGGGCGAGGGCGGCTCGGACCTGCCCAACCTGACGGCCGAGTTCACCTTCCGCCGCGGCATGGACCAGCCGCTGGGCGCGGGCTTCAAGGTCGGCAGCGGCGAACTGGGCTGGATCGGCGCGATGCCGGTGTCCAGCCAGAACTCGGCCCTGGCCGTGATGACCGCCGACCGCAAGGTGGCCAGCTGGGGGAACTTCTGCTCGGGCGTGCTTGGCATGGCTCGCGCCGGCGATCCCAACAGCGCCAACAGCCAGTTCTTCTTCATGCGCCAGCCCAACGCCTCGCTGGACAAGACCTACACCGCCTTCGGTCGGGTGCTGTCGGGCCTGGACGTCGTGCGCAGCATCAAGGCCGGCGAGCCTGTGCCGGATCCGCAGGACAAGATGATCAGCGTGAAGATGCTGGCCGACCTGCCGGCCGACAAGCGTCCTTCGATCCAGGTAATGGATACCCGTGGCGCCGCCTTCAAGGCTCTGGTGACCAAGCGCCAGGCCGAGATGGGCCCTAGCTTCACCAATTGCGACGTCGACGTCCCCGTGCAAATTAAGTGACATGATCTTCTCGCGCACGCTCCTGGCCGGGCTCTGCCTGGCGGCGATCACCGGTCCGGCCCTGGCGGCGACGCCCTCGGCTTCGGCCAAGCCTTCCGAGCAGGACTGGCGGATGCCGGCTCCGGACACGGTTATGGTGATCGACACCAACAAAGGGCGTGTGCTGGTCGAACTGGTCCCGGATGTCGCTCCGAACCACGTGGCGCGCCTGCAGGAACTGACCCGGGCGGGCGTCTATGACGGCCGCACCTTCTTCCGGGTCATCGACAAGTTCATGGCCCAGACGGGCGACCCGACCAATACGGGCGAGGGCGGCTCCGACAAGCCGAACCTGAAGGCCGAATTCACCTTCCGCCGCGGCGGCGAGACGCCATTCGTGGCGATGGCCGCGCCGGCGGGCCTGGAGGTTGGCTACCTGAAATCGCTGCCGGTCGTCAGCCAGGCCTGGACCTGGAGCGACATGACCGCCGACAAGAAGGTCTCGGCCTGGGGAACCTACTGTCCCGGCGTGATCGGCATGGCCCGCGACGAGGACAACAACTCGGCCAACAGCCAGTTCTTCCTGATGCGCCAGCCCTATCCGTCGCTGGATAAGCGCTACACCGCCTTCGGCCGCGTGATCAGCGGCCTCGACGCCGTGCGCGCCATCAAGACCGGTGAGCCCGTTCCGGCCCCGCAGGACCAGATGCAGAAGGTTCGTCTGCTGTCGGACATTCCCGAAAGCCAGCGGCCCCAGGTGCGGGTGATCGACCCGAAGGGCGCCTGGTTCGCCGCCGAGACCAAACGTCTTCGCGCGCTGAAAGGCGCCGATTTCTCGGTCTGCGACATCGATCTTCCGGTCGAGGTTCGCTGAGGCCTTACCGGTTTCTGGGCTCAACTTGGTTCACAGGTGGGCGTGAACCGCGCTAGAAGCGCGTTCACAACACTTGTCATCCAAGGGAAGACCATGTCGGCCGATCTCGAAAACACCCTGATCCTGACCCTCGAGAGCGGTCCGGTCACGATCAAGCTTCGTCCCGACCTGGCCCCGGGCCACGTGGCGCGGATCAAGGAGCTGGTGCGCGAAGGTTTCTATGACGGCGTCGTCTTCCACCGCGTGATCCCGGGCTTCATGGCCCAAGGCGGCGATCCGTCGGGCACCGGCCGCGGCGGTTCGGACAAGCCGGACCTGAAGGCCGAGTTCAATGACGAGCCGCACGTGCGCGGCGTGGTCTCGATGGCCCGCACCCCGAACCCGGACTCGGCCAACAGCCAGTTCTTCATCGTGTTCGACGACGCCACCTTCCTGGACAAGCAATACACCGTCTGGGGCCAAGTGGTTGAAGGCATGGAACATGTCGACGCCCTGCCGAAGGGTGAGCCGCCGCGCGCCCCAGGCAAGATCATCAGCGCCAAGATCGCCGCGGACGCCTAAGGCCCGCTTGCAGAACCTGAAGAAACGGCCTCGGACCCCGTCCGGGGCCGTTTCTATTTCGGGCCGCGGCGCAGGGTGATCAGGATAGGCCGGTGGTCGGAACCCAGGGCCGGGCCGCGCTCGACATTCACCGCGTACCAATCGCTGCCGGCATAGACATGATCGATGGGCAGGAACGGGGCGGGGGCGACCATGACCCGCGAGAACTTGCTGGCCGGCCACGAGGGCATGGCGCGGGTCCAGCGGCGCAGGCCCAGGGCCTTGTCCTGACGTTTCAGGGTGAACGACCAGGGTGTCGAGTTGAAGTCCCCCGTGATGATCGTGCTCTTCTTGTCGAAGTCGGAGGCGAACCTGACCAGCTTGCGGCTCTGGCTCTGCTGGATGCCGGCCGGTACGGGCCATGTGTAGTGGACGCCCACGACCGTGAACGGTCCCTTGGCGTCGGCCAGGGTGGCCCAGGCGCCCGAGAGATAGGGGCGATCCGTCGGCATGCCGCCACGCGCGATCATCTTCTTGCGCGAGAAGATCCAGGTCTCGCACTTGGAGACCTTGTCGCACGAGGCGAACGGGTAAGCGGTCTTCAGCGCCTGGATGGCGGGCCAGGCGTCGCCGGCGCCTTCCTCGACGATCACGACGTCGGCGTCCTGGGCCATGACCCAGGCGAGGCTCTTTTCGGGCGTCTTGTTATCGTGCCAGATGTTGAACTGCACGATCTTCAGGTCGCTCGCGGCCGGGGTCGCCGGCTTGAAGCGCCACGAAGCCCACAGCTCGGGCAGCATCAGCACCGAGCAGGCTAGCAGCGTCGCCACACCCAGACCGAGCATCACCCAGCGCTCGCCGCCGCGCGCGAAGATCCCGCCCAGCACCACCGCGCCGACGCCCATCATCAGCCACAGCGGGGCGGCATGGGTGAAGGCGTCCAGCCGATCGCTCCAGGCGCCGCCCAGGCACGCGCCCGCGAAACCCAGGCCGACGAGGCCCAACATCAAGGCCGTGCCGCGGACGAGAAGGCTGAGAAGCTGAACGATCAGGCGCATGGGTCGCCCATAGCACGGCTCTGCCATGGATGCCTCGCCCTACGCGCCGGAAGGGTAGAAGAAGCCGTGTTCGAAATCGCGTATGTCTTGACCTTGTCGATCCATCGTGCGCTTGAAGCCCGCCCATGCGCCTTTCCGACTTCGATTTCGACCTGCCCGAGAACCATATCGCCCTGCGTCCGGCCGAGCCGCGTGACGCCGCGCGCCTGCTGGTGGTCCGTCCGGGGGAAGAGCTCGCCGACCACATTGTCCGCGAATTGCCCGACTTCCTGCGCCCTGGCGACGCCCTGGTCTTCAACGACACTCGCGTGATCCCCGCGCGTCTGTCCGGCCTGCGCGAAGGCCGGACGACCGGCGGCGCCGACGGCACGCCCGTGGCCGTCGAGGCGACTCTGCACCGCCGTGTCTCGCCCAGCCGCTGGAGCGCTTTCATGCGCCCGGGCAAGCGGCTGAAGGTCGGCGACCGTGTGGCGTTCGGTTCCCAGGAAGACCGCGCCTGCGAGGGTGATCGTCTCGACGCCACCGTCGCCGAAAAGCACGAGGGCGGCGAGGTCGTGCTGGCCTTCGACATCTCCGGCCCGGACCTGGATATAGGCATCGCCAAGCACGGCGACATGCCGCTGCCGCCTTACATCGCCGCCAAGCGGGGCGAGGACGAGCGCGATCGCGCCGACTACCAGACCGTCTATGCTCGCGAGGACGGTTCGGTGGCCGCCCCGACCGCTGGCCTGCACTTCACGCCCGACCTGCTTGAAAGGCTGAAGGAAAAAGGCGTCTCGCTGCACTTCGTGACCCTGCACGTGGGCGCGGGGACCTTCTTGCCGGTCAAGACCGACGAGGTTTCCGAGCACAAGATGCACGCCGAGTTCGGCGAGGTGAGCGCTCAGGTCGCCGACGCACTGAACGCCGTTCATGCCGCCGGCGGCCGCATCATCTGTGTCGGCACGACGTCCCTGCGCCTGCTGGAGAGCGCCACTGGCGAGGACGGGATCGTGCGGCCGTTCGCCGACGAGACGGCCATCTTCATCACGCCGGGATATCGCTTTCGCGCCGCCGACGTGCTGATGACCAACTTCCACCTGCCCAGGTCGACCCTGTTCATGCTGGTCAGCGCCTTCGCCGGCCAGGCGACCATGCGCGCGGCCTACGAACACGCCATATCCACGGGCTACCGCTTCTATTCCTACGGGGATGGCAGCCTGCTGTTCAAGGACGAGGCCCGCTGATGGCGTTTCCCTTCGAGATCAACGCCACCGACGGCAAGGCGCGTACGGGTGTTCTCAAGACGCCGCGCGGCGACATCCGCACGCCCGCCTTCATGCCCGTGGGCACCGCCGCGACCGTCAAGGCCCTGACCGTCGACCAGGTCAAGGACACCGGCGCCGACATCATCCTGGGCAACACCTACCATCTGATGCTGCGGCCCTCGGCCGAGCGGGTGGCGCGCCTGGGCGGCCTGCACAAGTTCATGCGCTGGGACAAGCCGATCCTGACCGACAGCGGCGGCTTCCAGGTCATGTCGCTGTCGGGGATCAGCAAGCTGACCGAGGAGGCGGTGACCTTCTCCAGCCACGTCGACGGCTCCAAGCACGTGCTGACCCCCGAGCGCTCGATCGAGATCCAGGCCGACCTGCTGGGCAGCGACATCGTCATGCAGCTGGACGAATGCGTCGCCTGGCCGGCCGAGGAGGCCAGGGCGCGCACGGGCATGGAGCTCTCCGCCCGCTGGGCCCAGCGCTCTAAGGACGCCTTCGGGACGCGCGACAGCCAGGTGCTGTTCGGCATCCAGCAGGGCTCGACCTTCGAAAACCTGCGCCGCGAGTCGTCGGACCGCCTGCGCGAGATCGGCTTCGACGGCTACGCCATCGGCGGCCTGGCGGTCGGCGAGGGGCATGAGGCGATGTGCGAGGTGCTGGACTACGCCCCGGGCCTGTTGCCGCAGGATCGTCCGCGCTACCTGATGGGGGTCGGCAAGCCGATCGACCTGGTCGAGGCCGTGGCGCGCGGCGTCGACATGTTCGACTGCGTGCTACCGACACGCTCGGGCCGCCACGGCCAGGCCTGGACCTGGGACGGCGCCATCAACCTGAAGAACGCCAAGTTCGCCGAGGACGAGACGCCGCTCGACCCGGACAGCGACTGCCCGGCCAGCCGCGACTATTCGAAGGCCTATCTGCGCCACCTGTTCAAGGCCGAGGAGATCCTGGGCCAGGTGCTGCTGTCCTGGCACAACATCGCCTTCTTCCAGGCGCTGACGGCGGCCATGCGCGCCGCGATCGCCGAGGGGCGGTTCGAACAGTTCCGCCGCGACTTCCGCGCCCGCCACCTGAGCGAAGGCTAGCCGCCCGGTTCGGCGCTGGAGCCTAGTCTCGGGGGCCTTGCGGAACCGTGGGCGCCTCTTCCTTGACGATCGGGAAGCGGGGTTTGAGCGGGCCGTAAGGATCGCGCGGCGGCGGCATGCCCGGATCGACGACCACGGGCGCGGCCGGCGGCCTGTGCTGCGGCGTGGCCGGCGGATTGCAGCCGCGCGCCTCGCCCAGGCCCTTCAGATAGGCCCGGCGGACATTGCCCGAGGTGATGGCGCTCTGGACCAGGCGGTCGTGACGCTCGGCCCCGGTCAGTTTCCGCACCCAGCCGCGCATCGGAATCATGTCCTGGGCCGTGCTGGCGAGCGCGCCCAGCGCCGCCTGGCCGGCCGCCTTGCGTCCCCGATCCATCAGATCCTCGCCGTCGACCGGCGGATTGCGGTCGATGTCCTCGCCCAGGGCGCTGTCGAGCGGTGTGACGAGGGCGATCAGGCTGACGCAGTCGGCCCGGGCCGGGCGCTGATAGGGATCGTCCATCGCCTCCAGCAGCACGCGCGGGATCTTGGTGCGGACGATGTTCACATCGCGCAGCGGCGCGCTCATGGCGCCGGAGATGCCCTCCCGGTTCGCCTCGGACGTCGACCTGATTCGTCCGTCGTCGGTCGGCTCGACCGGCGTTTCCTGCTGCGGGGGAGCAGCGCCCAACAGCGGCGGAGCCTCTTGTCGCTGGCGCGCATGGACTGTTCCCGCCAGCGCCGCGCCGCAAAAGACCGCCAAAAGCAAGGTTCCACGCATGATTCACCCTAACCCGCCCACAGCTTTGCCGTCATCCATCGGAAAAACGGCGAAACCATGCTTGCGACACGCAAGTCCCCCGCCTATGGTCCGCGCCGCTTCCAACCGGCTCCCGCCGGACGTTAGCGGGCCGGTAGCTCAGTGGTAGAGCATTCGACTTTTAATCGAATGGTCGTGGGTTCGAACCCCACCCGGCCTACCAAAATTTCGAATATTCACTAAATAAAACAGTGACTTATTTGAGGTTTGACAGTGTGGGGTTGACGCCCCGGTCCGTTCTCACCGCTTTTTCCCGACAGTTTGAAGACCCTGCGCGCTCCTAAGCGGCCCGCATAAATGACCGCTATGGGTCGTTCATCGCCGGGAGCATCGCTCCAGCATTCGGACATTCGGCGGCATCGCCACCTAGCGGACCTTCCCAACTTCGGCAGGGGGGGAAAGCCGCTGTCGGCGTGGCGGCCTAGCTCGGAACACCCGATCGCGCGTAGGCCGCCAGCGCAAGCGACTCAACCGCAAGAGATCAACCCCGCGTTTGCGAAAGCGCACAACCTATGGTGAGGTTCCGGCGGGGCACTTCCGCCCATTGAGGAGACTACGTATGAAGCGCTTCGTTCGAGCCTCGCTGATAGTCGCTCTGGCCATTTCCTCTATCCCCGCGGTTTCGACCGCGCTTCCCCGTTTTTACCGGGAGACGATCTACTATGAGTATCTATATGAGGCGTCACCGGGGCATTCTCCCTCGACTGGGGAGCGAGTAGAAGTGGGATGGGATCGCTACTATTGCGACGGGACTGTGAGGTCGTTCGGGCAGCGGTCCGGCTATTCCGAGGACTCTGTGTTCGGCACTTGCGACTGAATTCGTCCGCCGGGCCCGTCGTCAGAGACGGCGGGCCTAAACTGAAATCGGGCGGGCGAGGCTGATGAACTGCGGCCCTAGACCGCGATGGGTCGCGGGCGGCCATTCGCGGGCACTAACTGCGGCCCGAGCTTCCCGTCCCGAAGCGGACCATTATGGCGTCAGCTAAGGGTCGAGGCTGTGTGAAAACGTCGATTTAGGCTATGATTCTCGGAGGTTAATCTCCGGGGGCTTAGATGAAGCGCTTCGTT
>NZ_JBXAKU010000010.1:0-225866 GCF_058798735.1 Caulobacter sp. GW822-FHT07D08 | reverse complement strand
GCCGTTCGTCACCCGTGAGCAAGCTTCGCCGCGCCATGGGATGGTCCTGACCGCTTCTGCAGGTGGCTCATAATTCGCGAAAAATGAGACGCTGACTAGCCTCAACGATTTCAGCGGCTTGCGTGTCTCGAATTATAGTCTCAGAAATAGGCGCATGATTTACGGATATGCACGGGTTTCGACCGACGGTCAGAGCGTCGAGGCGCAGGTCGCCGAGTTGACGGCGGCCGGTTGTGAAAAGGTGTTCAGCGAGACGGCGTCGGGCGCCAAGACCGACCGCAGCCAGCTCAAGCGCGCCATCGCTTCGCTGGCGGCAGGCGACGTGCTGATGGTCACTCGGCTCGATCGCCTGGCGCGCTCGACACGCGATCTTCTCAACGTTCTGGCCGCTCTCACCGAGAAGGACGCGAAGTTCCGCTCAATTCGGGACACCTGGGCCGACACCACCACCCCGCACGGCCGGTTGATGCTGACGGTGCTGGGCGGCTTGGCCGAGTTCGAGCGTGAATTGATCAGGTCGCGCACCAGCGAGGGCCGCGAACGCGCCAAGGCGCGCGGCGTCAAGCTTGGACGCCGCCACAGCCTGACCGTGGCGCAGCGCGCCTTCGTCGCCCAGCAGCGGGCCAATGGCGAAAGCGTGCGCCATCTGGCTCGGGTTCTGGGCGTCAGCAAGGCGACCATCGGTCGTATCCCGCCGTCCGAGGGATGAAGACACTTAGATGGTAGAGAATCGACAGGTTGGGCCGCTATGCTCTTGGCGCCGGCGCGCGGGGCTCGGCATAGAGGGTGTCGATCAGCGGACATCCTGGATCCTGCCCTGCGTCGCAAGCTCGGACGGAGTCAGCCAGGACCCGCTCCATCCGCTTGAGATCGGCGATCCGCGCTCGAACGTCCTTCAGATGAACGGCGGCCAAGTCGCGCACCTCTGCGCAGGTGGAGTGTCCGCCAGCCGCCAGGCCAAGCAGCGCTCGCACCTCATCGAGTGTGAAGCCGAGTTCGCGGGCGCGGCGCACAAATCCGAGCCGGACCACATCGCCTCCGCCGTAACTGCGGTAGCGGCCTCGCCGAGGCGGCGCGGGCATCAGGCCGATCCGCTCGTAGTAGCGGATCGTTTCGATGTTGCAGCCCGTGCGCCGGGACAGTTCGCCAATCGGGATCGCGGTATCCGCCATGCTGTTCTGCGCCTCTCAATTTTGGGCTTGAGTCTGTAGTCACTACAGATCGTATGTAGTGATCTTCAGCCCTCACGGGCAAGCTGCGGTCATGATCGCAGCGTCGCTCTGACGGTTCCACCGAAGTCGCCGAGGCCATTTGCGATGCCCATCCAGAATCCCCTCACACGCGCGGCTGACAAGGCGGGCGTCATCGGCTCGATTGTCACCGCCATGGGGTGCGCGGCGTGCTTCCCGGCGCTCGCGAGTCTTGGCGCCGCGCTGGGCCTTGGTTTCCTGAGCCAGTACGAAGGAGTCTTCATCCGTTACCTCCTGCCGCTGTTCGCCGTGATCGCCCTCATCGCCAACACGGTCGGCGGGCTTCGCCATCGTCGGTGGGCGCGAATGGCGCTGAGCGTCGTCGGGCCGACATTGGTGCTTGCGGCGGCTTTGCTCATGGCCACCCGCGGCTGGCCGACGGCGTGGCTCCTCTATCCCGGACTGACCTTGATGGTGGTCGTGGCGATCTGGGATCTCGCCGCGCCGCCTCGCAATGCTCCCGCGCGCCCCCGCGAAGGGGTGGTTTCTTGACGCCATGGCGAGGTTTATCGAAAGGAGATTCTCCGTGTCGGAATCCAAAAGCGGCCGCAGCGCGTTGGCGCTTGGCGGCTTGGCCGCCATTCTGGCCTCGACCTGTTGCCTCGGCCCACTCCTCTTGGTCGCCCTCGGATTCAGCGGGGCCTGGATCGGCAATCTGACCGTGCTGGAACCGTACCGTCCGTTGTTCATCGGCGCGGCGCTAGTCGCCATGGCCTTCGCCTATCGCCGAATCTTCCGCTCGGCCCGCGCCTGCGAGCCCGGCGAAGTCTGCGCCGTGCCCAAGGTCAGGACCACCTACAAAGTGATCTTCTGGGCGGTCGCGGCGCTCGTCCTTGTCGCGCTGGCGTTCCCCTACGTCCTGCCCCTGTTCTACTGAAAGGAAGCCCCCATGAAGAAGCTCGTCTCCCTGATCGCCCTGATGGGCGCGCTCAACTCTCCCGCGTGGGCCGCGACGAAGACGGTCACCCTGACGGTGCCCGGCATGACCTGCGCGGCCTGCCCGATCACCGTCAAGACAGCGCTTGCCAAGGTCGCCGGCGTCGAGAAAACCGAGGTCAGCTTCGAAAAGCGCGAGGCCGTCGTCACCTTCGATGACGCCAAGACGACGGTCGCCGCCCTGACCAAGGCGACTGCGGGCGCGGGCTACCCGTCCACCGTGAAGCGCTGAGGAACCTGCCCCGTGACCGACGTGATCGCCCTGCGCATTGACGGAATGACCTGCGACTCGTGCGCCACGCACGTGAGGGAGGCCCTGGAGCGCGTCCCAGGCGTGCGCTCGGCCGCCGTCTCCTATCCGAAGGCGCGGGCGGAGATCGCGGCCGATGCGGGGGTGAGCTCCGAGACCCTTGCGGCCACGGTCGCGACGCTCGGATATCTCGCCTCGGTCGACGACACGGGCGCGGCGCCCCCAAGTGTCTTCGACAAGGCGCTGGGCTTCCTGGCGGGCGGGGCGCAAAGCGGCGCCGGCGGCGTCCCGCTGCACATCGCCGTCATCGGCAGCGGCGGCGCGGCGATGGCGGCGGCGCTGAAGGCCGTCGAGCAGGGCGCCAAGGTCACCCTGATCGAGCGCGGCGTCATCGGCGGAACCTGCGTCAACGTCGGCTGCGTGCCGTCCAAGATCATGATCCGTGCGGCGCATATCGCCCATCTGCGCCGCGAAAGCCCGTTCGATGACGGGATCGGGGCCTGCACGCCCGCGATCCTGCGCGAGCGGCTGGTGGCCCAGCAGCAGGCGCGCGTCGATGATCTGCGGCAGGCGAAATACGAGACCATCCTCGCCGACACCCCGACCATCACGGTGTTGCGCGGCGATGCCCTCTTTCGGGACCGCCACAGTCTGCTCGTGCGCCAGGCCGGCGGGGTCGAGCAACATGTGCCCTTCGACCGCTGCCTGATCGCCACCGGCGCCAGCCCGGCCGAGCCACCCATTCCGGGCTTGTCGGATACGCCGTACTGGACCTCGACGGAGGCCCTTGAGAGCGAGACCCTCCCGTCGCGCCTGGCGGTAATCGGCTCGTCGGTCGTCGCCGTCGAACTGGCCCAGGCCTTCGCCCGGCTCGGCAGCAAGGTGACGATCCTGGCGCGCAACACCCTGTTCTTCCGTGAGGACCCGGCCATCGGCGAGGCGGTCACGGCCACCTTCCGCGCCGAGGGCATCGAGGTGCTGGAACACACCCAGGCGAGCAAGGTCGCCTACGCCGACGGCGAGTTCGTCCTCGCTACCGGCCAAGGCGAACTTCGCGCGGACAAGCTGCTCGTCGCGACGGGCCGGGCGCCCAACACCCGAGCGCTCGCCCTGGAGGCGGCCGGCGTCGCCGTCAACGCGCAGGGCGGCGTCGTGATCGACGCGGCCATGCGCAGCAGCACGCCGCACATCTACGCCGCCGGCGACTGCACCGACCAACCACAGTTCGTCTATGTCGCGGCGGCGGCCGGAACCCGGGCGGCGATCAACATGACCGGTGGCGAGGTCGCCCTAGACCTGGCCACGATGCCGGCGGTCGTGTTCAGCGATCCGCAGGTTGCCACGGTCGGGCTCAGCGAGACGGAGGCCCGCCGCGCCGGGATCGAGACCGACAGCCGGCTCCTGACCTTGGACAACGTCCCGCGCGCCCTCGCTAACTTCGACACACGCGGCTTCATCAAGCTCGTCGCGGAAGCCGGTAGCGGCCGGCTCATCGGCGTCCAGGCCGTGACGCCGGAGGCGGGCGAGATCATCCAGACGGCGGCGCTCGCCATCCGGGCGCGCATGACCGTCGGCGAGCTTGGCAACCAGCTGTTCCCCTACCTGACCATGGTGGAAGGCCTGAAGCTCGCGGCCCAGACCTTCTCCAAGGATGTGAAGCAGCTCTCCTGCTGCGCCGGTTGAAGGTTCAGTTTGGGCGGCGAGCGGAGCGCGCACCTCATGATGACGCCTAACCCTCCAGGCGAGAGACTGAAAGGTCTGCTTTCCGGCTAGCGAGCGCGCAGACGACCAGCCACGCGCCGACACGCGCGAACGCCGACTTCCGCACCAATGTTCTTGGTTCGTACTTCTAAGCGCCTTTTAGCGCACAAACCTTGAGGTGAACCCACCTAGTGTTTCGAGGAAGACGGCCCAACGCGCCTCGGTGCGAGAGCGGAACCGATAGCCTTTCCAGATTGTCTCGATCGCCTTCAATTGGCCCTCCTCTGTCAGCCCCCGCATAGTCGAATGGGAAGCTGCACTTGGCTAGCGTGTCGCCTCGTGGCTGCGACAGAATGGGTCGCATGCGCAGGACCGGCGCCTGGCGTAGCGGCCCGACGCAGCGCAGAGTCCGGCCATGGCGCGGTGGGGCGGAGATCACAGCCGGTGGCGGCAGGGTACGGTGCGACTGGCTTTTGGCCAGACGGCCGAGGGACGCATCGTCTCGATCCGCGACGTGGTCAGCGGGCGCGCCTGCGGGTGCGTCTGTCCGGCGTGCGCGGAGCCTCTGATCGCCCGAAAATTTCGTGAGGGGCCGGGGCGACGAGCCGATCATTTCGCCCATGCGCGCGACCGCGTTTGCGTTCACGCCCTGGAGACCGCGCTCCACAAGCTTGCCAAGCAGATCCTCGTCGATGCCCTGGGCCTGACCTTGCCGGCCATCGTCGCAGACCGCGAGGGCGTGCGGCGCCAGAGTCACGGCGCCAAACACCAGGCGTTCGAGTCCGCGGCGGCGGAGGTGGCCTTCCCTGGGGTTGTCGCCGATGTCGTCCTGCGCCGAGGAGCGCGCGACCTGATCGTCGAGATCCTGGTCACCCATGCTTCGGACGCCGAAAAGGTCGCAAGGATCCGCGGCCTGGAGACCTCGGCCATCGAGATCGACCTGTCGAAGCTGGCGCGTCGCGCAGATCTTGAGACGGTGGCCGAGGCGGTGCTGGTCAGCGCCCCGCGCAAATGGCTGTTCAATCCCGCTCAGGATGCGGTCGAGGCCGAGGTGGCCCAGGTTCTAGCCGACCGTGCGGAGGTCGCCCGGCAGAAGGTCTTGCGCCAGGCGAAGACCCTTGTGCGCCACTGGGCCGCCCTCCCCTCTCCCAAGGACGGGACTAATCGCCCCGCCGTGCGCAGTGCGATCGCTCAGATCGAGGCTTGCGGTCTCTCGGCCCATATCGGCGTTCTGGTCGCCGCGGGCCAGAAGGCGCTGAACGTCTCGCCCAAGGCCTGGCAGGCCATCGTTCTCAAGGCGCTGGTGATCGACCAGCAGCCTTGGTTCGGGCGCGCGGGCCTGTCGATCGCGGCGCTGCGCGACCACCTCGATCGCCAGGGCTTTCTGCCGTCCTTGTTCGGAGTCTCCCGCGACGCCGAACTGATCGGTGCCGCCCGTGCGTTGGCTCCGGACTTCGCCACGCCGACCGGGTTGATCGGCGCCTATGTCCGATGCCTGCAGAAGGCCGGTCTGGTCGAGACCGACGACGGCCTCTGGCGAGCACCGATCAAGGTTCGCCAGCAGATCGCCCGGCAGGTTCGCGAAACGCGCGAACGCCAGGCCCGGACGGATGATCTGCGGGTGGTTCTGGACGAGCTGCTGACGCGCGCCGGCCCCGAAGGCGAGGGCTTCGAACGCGACGCTTGGCTTGGCCGGTCCCTAGGGGCCAGACCCTCGCCCCTGTCGGTGGCGGCAAGCGGCGGCCAGGCGTGGACCGAGCTCAAGGCGGGGTTGTCACGGATCGGCGACGCCTTCTGGAGTTATGACGCCGAGGTCGATGTGCTGGACCTGCCGCTACGTCCGGCGCTGGAGCGGGCCGAGCAGGCTCGAAAGGACGCTGCCGAGCGTCGCCGGTTGGCGGCTGAGGCGCAGGCTTTGGCCGCCGCCGACGCGCGCGAGGCGAGGTTCCGAGAGGCGGCGTTGGCGGCTCGCGGGGACGCGGCCGAGGCTTGGATGGCGGGCCTGGCGCCGCCGGCCAATGTCATGACGCGCCTGGAAGCGGTTCGGTCCAGTCCGGCCCTGTTGCAGGCGGCGCTGGATGCCCTGGTGCGTAGGGTGTCCGAGCAGAAGCGGCAGGAGGCTCAGCGATTGATGGCCCAGGAGGCTCTGGCTGAGCTGTGGGACGCCGCCTGCGCCGAGCATGGGGAGGATTGGGCCAAGGCGTTCATCAGCAACCCCGACCCGCGACTCAATGGCCGCCGACCTCGCGAGGTGTGTGTCGATCCCGCCAGCCTGAAATGGTGCCTGGACCTTGTGCGGCCGCGACCACGACGTCGACGTGGCCCGTAGAAATCGGCCGCCGCTGATGATCGCGGTCGTCGTCCTGACGGTGCTGACCAGGATGCCCGAGGTGCGGCCCCCGCCCGTTAACCTTTAGGCTTGCGCCACGCGAAGCGGATCCAGCGTCTGGATCAGGGGCCTTCGATCAATTCTCGGATTCGCGCCGCCAAGGCGTCCATCGCGAAGGGCTTTGTGATCATCGCCATCCCGGGGTCCAGGAAACCCGACGCCACCGCCGCGGTCTCGGCGTAGCCGGTCATGAACAGGGTTTTCAGTCCCGGCCTCTGCAGGCGCGCGGCGTCGGCGATCTGGCGACCGTTCAGGCCCGGCAATCCGATGTCCGTGATCAGCAGGTCGATGGGCTGGTTCGACTGCAGGATCTCCAGGCCGGTGGGTCCGTCGGCCGCCTCCAGGGCGCGGTAGCCCAGTTCGTTTAGGACCTCGACGATCAGCGCGCGAACAACCGGCTCGTCCTCGACCACGAGCACGGTCTCGTCATGTGCGCCCTTCACCTGCACCAGGGCGACAGCGGGTTCTTGATCCTCGGGTTGTCCATCCGCTCGAGGCAGATAAAGCTTAAAGGTGGCGCCCTGCCCCGGCTCGCTCTCGATCTTGGCGAAGCCTTGGGATTGCCGCGCGAAACCGTAGATCATCGACAGGCCCAGGCCCGTCCCCTGTCCGGTTGGCTTGGTCGTGAAGAAGGGCTCGAAGGCCCGGGCCATCGTCTCGGCGTCCATGCCCACGCCTGTATCGCTGACGCTGATGCAGACATACGGACCTGGCCGAAGGTCGGGCTTAACCGCCGACATCGCCGCATCGACGTCAACGTTGCAGCTTGTGATCGTGAGCTTACCGCCGTCGGGCATTGCATCGCGCGCGTTGATCGCCAGGTTGAGCACGGCGTTCTCAAGCTGGTTGGGATCACACCGCGTGGGCCAGACATCCTCCGGAAGCGACAAAACCAGGTCGATCGTTTCGCCCAGCGTTCGACGCAGAAGCTCTTCCATCGAGGCGATCAGCGGGTTGACCTGCACCGAACGCGGGTCGAGCGGCTGGCGCCGCGAGAACGCCAACAGCCGGTGGGTCAGGGCCGCGGCGCGACTGGCCGAAGCCATGGCGCCGACGAGATAGCGGTCCAGGTCGGCGATGCGCCCCTCCCGCAAGCGGCGCTGCATGAGGTCCAGGCTGCCGGTGATGCCCTGCAACAGGTTGTTGAAGTCGTGGGCGATGCCGCCGGTGAGCTGGCCGATCGCCTCCATCTTCTGGGATTGGCGCAGCGCCTCCTCGGTCGATCGCAGCTCGCGCGTGCGGGCCTCGACCCGCGCCTCCAGCGTGGCGTTCATCGCCAGGAGCGCGGCCTCGGCCTCGCCGCGTTCGATCACCTGCCGCGTGCGTTCGGCGACCTCCTGCATGAAGCCGATCTCTTCAGCGCTCCAGCGCCGGACCGGCCGGTCATTGAGGTAGACGATGGTCCGCAGGCGGCCGGCCCTCAGGAACGGCACGACCAGGATGGCGCGCGTGTCGACGCTGGACGCGGTGTCCAGGGTCTCGACTTCGTCGCTGATCGTATCGCTAAAGAGATCGTCGACGACCACGGTCTCGCCGGCGCTCAGCTTGGCGACGATCTTGCGGCCGAAGGCCTGGGCCGGAAAGCGACCGAGCAGGGGCGGAACGCTGCCGTCGGTCCAGCAGATCGAATAGTCGAAGACGTCCTCGATCGGGTCGAGCAGGCCATAACCGACCCGCGACACGCCGAAATAGCGGCCCATCAGCGCGCTGGCGGCTTGCAGCGCGACCTCGGTTTCGGCGCCGCGCAGCAGGTCGCTCAGCTCGAGCATGAACGCGTGGCGTGCGTCGGCCAGTTTGCTGGCGGTGATGTCGATGGCCGTACCGACGGCGCGTACGCAGCGGCCTTCGGCGTCGAACAGGCCCTTGCCCTTGGCCGCGACCCAGCGGACGACGCCGTCTTCCTTGCCGACGGTGCGGTACTGGACGTCGTAGACCGCTCTCAGATTCGGATCGAGCGCTTCGGCGAAAGCCTTGCTCGTCGCCGCCCGGTCCTCCGGGTGCAGGCCGTTGTAGAAGTCGTCCAGCGTGCAGACCGCGTCGGGCGAAACGCCGAACATCGCCTTGGTCCGGTCTGACCAGGTCAGGGTATCGGTGACCAGGTCGAGGTCCCAGGTGCCGATTTCGGCGGCCTGGGTGGTCAGGCGCAAGGATTCCTCGCTGAGCACCAGACGTTCCTGGGCGCGCCGTCGATCGCTGATGTCGCGCAGAAAGCCAATGAAGGCGGCGGGGCCGCCGGGTGTGGCGATGATCGACAGTTCGATCGGAAATTCGCGGCCCCTCCTGTCGAGGGCGGAAATCTCGATGCGGCGATTGAGAACCTGGGCCTTGCCGGTTTCCTGGTAGCGACCCATGCCGGCGTGGTGGGCGTCGCGGTGCTGCGGGGGGACGATGAGATCGCCCATGGCCCGCCCGACCGCCTCGTCGCGGGTCCATCCGAAGATCCGGGTCGCGGCCGCGTTCCAGGCCAGGATGACGCCGTGCGGATCGATCGCCACCACGGCGTCGAGCATGGCGTCCATCACCGTCAGCGCGGCTTGAGCAATAGAGTCTTGATCGGCCATTCGTCTCTCGTGCTGGGCCTGGCCCTTGGGCCGAAGGGGCTCGACATCTCGGGGACGACGATCGTCATGATTGCCATGTGAACCGCGATCCTGTCACGCTGCGCGTGGTCGTCAACAAGCCCGGAGGCGCGACGCGCCCGCGAAGCGCAACCGGTTCCTCCACGACGCCGCCGCGACTGTCACGTGCGATACGCGCCGCCCATGGTCGGCTTGCGATCCTTCCGACATTGGCAACCTGGGTCCACGGTCGCTACACCTTCGTCATGACCCGTTTCGATCGCCGCGAAAGGATCCTGGCGGCCTGCCTGGCCGCGCTGGCCGGCTATGTCGACGCTCTGGGGTTTCTGCAGCTGGGCGGCTTCTTCGTCTCGTTCATGAGCGGCAACTCCACGCGTCTTGGCGTCGGCGCCGCCCAGGCCTCGGCGAGCGCGCTGGTGGCGGCCTCTCTGATAGGGACATTCGTGCTGGGCGTGATCCTGGGTTCCCTGACCGGCCAGGCCGCCGGCATGCGCCGGCGTCCCGTGGTCTTGGGACTGGTGGCCCTGTTGCTGGCCATGGCCGCGGGGCTGCATATGGCCGGAGATCGAGGGCCGCGATCGTGGCGATGGGCCTGGCCATGGGCGCGGAGAACACCGTCTTCGAGGAAAACGGTGAGGTGCGGATCGGTCTGACCTACATGACCGGCGCCCTGGTCAAGGTCGGTCAGCGGCTGGCGGTCGCGCTCACCGGCGGCGACCGATGGGGCTGGACGCCCTTTCTCCTGCTCTGGGCAGGGCTGGTGGCGGGCGGCGTCGCCGGCGCGCTGTCGTTTCCGCGCCTTGGCTTGGCCAGCCTGTGGCTGGCGGCCGGCGCGGCGGCGGTGCTCGCCCTGGCGGCGGCTTTGATCACCCCGGGAGACGGGACGTCGACCAAGGCGTAAGTCCGCGCGGCGTGGTTCATCTCGACGAACCCGACACCGGGCGCTGGTGTTTATTCGCAAACCGTTTGCGCCTATATTCAGGTCCAGGAGTCGACATGGCCGTACTGACCAGCACCAAGGACCAGATCCGCGTCGCCGCCGCCGCCCGCAAGGCGGGGGGCTACGAAGAGCTCGACCGTCTTGCGCGCGAGAAGCTCGCGGCCGGTCCCAACGCCGTCCTGACCCGTGAAGACGGGCGACTGACCTACGTAAAAGCCAAGCCCGAAGCGGCGTGAACTTCACGCTCGCCCTTCTTGGCGGCCTGACACTCATCCTCCCGGGCCTGGTGGCCCTGATGGCCGTCCACCTGCAATCGGGCCGGTATGGCGCGCGCCGTATCGACCTGCCGGTCACCTCGACCCTGGGCCTGGTGGTGGTGCTGGGCGTCTCGATGCTGGCCCATCTCCTGGGTTGGGCGTTGTTCGACCTGGGCGTCAACGTCGCCCGCGAGCTGCAAGGCCGGTGGCCGGGCCTGACCAAGGTCTGGGGCCTGGCGACCAACCCCTACGAGGCGGCCGTGCGTCTCGCCGAAGGCGGCAAGGCGGGCCTTGGAGAAATCGTGGGCTTTCTCGCCACGGTGGGCGCCGAGGCCGGGCTGGCGGTCGCCATCGTCATGAGCCGGGGCTTTGTCCTGGTCGTGGGCGGTGTCGATCTGGGCAACCAGGGCTGGCTGTTCCAGAAGATCATCCTGCCGATCCGCCACGGGCTTCAGCCGGTCGCCTATGTCCTGACCGTCCCTCAGAGCGACGGAACGGGACTCGGGTATCGCGGGGTCATTGTCGAGGCCCGCCAGAACGTCGACGGCGAGCTGAAGGGGCTGACCCTGAACGGGTGGAGACCTACACCTACCGCGTCCCGGTCCATCGACCCTCGAGCGATCCGGTCGCCGGTGACGACGCCGAAGACCTCGCCGACGTGCGGCTTTCGACCTCTCGCCGTCGGCCCCTGGCCGGCGTGCTGGTGCTGGAGGCCAGCCAGATCCGCAACGTGCTGATCGTGACGATTCCCGATGACGTCGTCAGCGAAATCCTAGAACTGCCCGACGAGGCGGCGCCGTCGCCCGACGGCGGCGCGCCCGACCCGGCCGGGGAGCGCGCCCATGTTTGACTTGATGGTCGTTCTGGTTTGCGTCCTCCTGGTCTTCGGCGGCCTCGCCTATGCGCGGCTCTGGCTGACCGAGGTCGGGGACCTGATGTGGATGGCGGGGCTGCGGCCGCTGATCGTCATCGGATCGCTCGTCCTGACCGGGCTGATCGTCAACCTGATGTCGCTGTGGATCCTGCCGTCCAGCGGCATGACCGCCACGCGGTTCGCCCTGGCGCTGCTCGCCGCCCCGATTCCCGCACGCCGGCTCGCCGATTGGATCGTGTGGATGCGAATTCCGAAGGGCGGGCGCGAGGCGTTCGAAGCCGGCGTTGTTTTCGACCAGGCCTCGGCCCAACAGCAGAGCGAGTTCATCCGCTCGCTGGGCGAGGCGGAGGCCGCCGCGCCCAGCGAGCCTTGAGCCTAGCCGGCCGGCGATGCGCCGCCGAGGCGGTCGAACGCGGTCTCCAGGGCGTCGTTGATGATCGCGTTGATGTGGCGGGTGACGGCCAGGAGTTCGCGGTAGTCCTCCAGCGTGTGCTTGGGATCGATGGGGCCGAGCGCCAGGCTGATGGTTCCCTCCTCGGTGTCCTTCACCGAGAAGGCCGCCGAGATATGGCGAGCCGAAAAAATGCACCGCGCCGCTGGTGCTCTCGTACACCTCCTGCATCCACGGATAGTCGGCCAGCAGTTTTTCCTTGAGGTATTTGTCGGTCATCGGCTGGCCGTCGGCCGCCCTGATCCGGTTGATCTGGCCTCCTTCGAAGACCTGTTTGGCGAAGGCCTCGGGATCGTCGACCCAGAAGACGGCGTGCAACCGAAACGCCGTGTCCAGCTGCAGGCGGATCAGCGCGATGACCACAAGGTGGTTCTTGTCCTCGATCAGTTGGCGGAGAGCCCGGCTCTGGGCCAGCGTGCGTCGCCCGACGCCCATCAGGAAGACGTGGGTGGCGTACATCGGCCGGCCCGGCCCCACATAGCGGGCCACGACCTCCAGAAGCTCCCGCTCGGTGCGCTCGATGTCCCTGAGGATGCCTAAAGCCGTTTCCGCCGACCGATCGAAATCGCTCATTCAGTGGGCCTGTGCGCCGGGCGGCCGGATCGTTCCTTGGTCCTTGCGAAGGTCGCTGATGGTCATCTTCAGCATGTCCGGCAGATCCGGCTGGTCGATCCTGGCGGCGATCGCCGCCAGCACGGCCACCCGCAAGGCGGCCGACACGCAGGCTTCGGCCGTCGATCCTGTCGACAAGGCCGCGGGCGCGTTGCGGATGATCTCGTGGGCGACCCCGAACATGCCCTTCAGCGCCGTCTGCTCGACGGGCTCATAGGCGTCCGCATCGAAATCGTCCGCCGAGCTGGGTCGCGGCCCCGGCGGCGGGGCCGCGGCGACCGCGGCGACAACCTCGGCGGCGGCCGCCTCGACCAGATCGGTGAGCTCGCCGGCGCGAGCGTCGAGGTCAGCGAAGGGCACGTGACGGACGCCAAGGTCGGTCTGGGCCTCCAGTTCGGCGTTGGTCTTGGCCGCGACGCGGGCGACGATGGTGACGCCGTCGGCATAGTCGCCCCATTGGGTCATCAGGCGGATCCGCGGCTTGCGATCGGAGGACCGCCGCAGCTCCTCGGCGCGCGCCATCGCCCGCGCCAAAGCCTGGCCGACACTCAGGTGATGGTCCGGCATCGAAGTCCCCTCCCCTCGCGATCACACGAGGCTCCTACGATTCCGCGTGGACGACGAGATGGTCGTGCCGTCGGCGGTACGTCGCTTTCGAAGGCCGGCCGCCACCAGAGGAGCTATCGCGCCGCCGGGTCTACGCGTCGCCAGTGTCGATTCCGGCCGCCCCATCGCGGTGGCCGCCCTCTGCGTCCGCGATCGTCGCAGCCCATCCCGACCTTGGTGAAAGCGTCCTACCGGAGAGAATGGCCATGACTCCGACTCAACCTGTCCAAAACAACAGGTTGACCTGGCTAGGTGTCGCGCGTACCGGTGCACATGCTGTTCACCCAGGGCCAAGTCCGAAGTCTTCTCGAGATACAGTTCGAGACCCTGCGTCGGTGGCGCGAACACATCCCCGCCCTGGCGCGGCACAAGGGCCATGCGCCGAGCTTCACGCCGGGCGACGTCGTCGCCCTGGCGCTGATCTCGGACCTGGTGGCGCAATACGGCGTTCGCCCCAACGCCTTGGCATCTTCGTTCGATTCGCTGGTTCAAGCGTGCCACGGTTGTTCGTGGATGATGCTCGAGACCTGCGTCGCGGTCTTCGACGCCACGGGCGTCAAACTCCTTCAAGCCAGCGATCCGCGCCGCGATCTTGGCGAAGGCCTCATCCTGTCGGCGCCATGCCGGCCGCTGGTCGAGCGGTTGCGCGCCCGTCTGGTCGATGTGGAACCCGAAGCGGTGCAGCCGAGCCTGCAGTTTCCGCCGGTGCCGGTCCGAGGTGGGCGATGATCATCGCGCCATCCCCAAGGCCCTGGGACGCCGGGACATGACGGCCGACCTCTTTTCCACCGAGACGCCGAGCGGACACTGGCTGTTCGACCTGGCGATCGACCATCTGCCGGCCATCGACGGCTTGACGCCGGTGGCCGGGTTCAAGGCCACGGGTCGAACGCCCGAGGAAGTCGCCGCCGTCGAACGCGCCGCCCAGTATGGGGCGGCCGCGGTGTTCTTCGAGGCGGGACGCAACGGACGCGCGCCGGTGGCGCAAGCCTTCATCTTCATTTCCGAGCCCGGAGGCGACGACGCCTTCGCCGAGCTTCACAAACGCCTGTGGAGCTGGGGCGGCGTGCCGCTCGTCTACCGCAAGGTCGGCGGCGCGGTGCAGCTGTTCCGCTGCGCGCACGATCCCGACTTCATGGCGGCCGACGGCCGTATGGTCTGCAAGCCCTTTCGAACGCTCGACCTGGCGGGCCGCATCGCCCGGGCCGAAGCCTGGTGGGACGCGGCCCAGTTGCGCAACGGCACGCTCTGGGACGATCCGGCGATCTGTCACCTGATGCTGTCGGCCCAGAAGGCCGCCCATCGCAAGCTTGTGGACGCGGTGCGGGCGCTGAACGCCGAGCTGATCGCCCAGTCGATCCTGCCGGTCGAGCTGCGTCGGCGTCTGCTGATCCTGTCCCTGCTCATCGCCTATCTCGAGGAACGCGACGTCCTGCGTCCGGCGTTCTTCGGCGACTTCCAGCCCCAGGCGACGCGTTTCTTCGAGGTGCTGCGCCAGGCGCCGGCCCTGATCGCGATGCTGAAGGAGCTGGAGGCGCGCTTCAACGGCAACATCTTCTCGCTCACGGCGGCCGAAGAGACCGCCCTGCGCGGCAGCGGCGACCTTGAGCGTTTCGCCCGCCTCGTCGAGGGCCACGAGGCCCCCGGCGGACAGCTCAGCTTCTGGCGGCTCTACTCGTTCCGCGACCTGCCGGTCGAGCTGATCAGCCATATCTACCAGCTCTTCGTCACGGACGCCGACAGCTCGGTCTACACCCCGCCCATGCTGGTCCGGCTCATGCTGGACGAGGCGCTCAGCTGGGAGCGCATAGAGCGCCTCCTGGCCACCGACCAGGTGATCCTCGACCCGGCCTGCGGTTCGGGGGTCTTCCTGGTGGAGGCCTACAAGCGCCTCGTCCTTTACTGGCGCAGCCGAAACGATTGGGAGCGGCCAGGCGTGGACCAGCTGCGCGCTCTGCTGGGCCGGGTTCATGGCGTCGACCTTGAGAAGGGCGCGGTGGAACTGGCCGCGTTCAGTCTGTGCCTGGCGCTCTGCGACGCGCTCGAACCGGCGGAAATCCGCTCTAGCGTGAAGCTGTTTCCACGCCTGGGCGGCGTCTCCCTGCATCACAGGTGCTTCTTCCAGGCCAAGGAAGAGGGCTTGGTTGGCGCGCCCGTCGGGGTGATCCTCGGCAATCCGCCGTTCGAGTCGGCGATGACCACGACGGCGGCCCAGCGCAGCTACGAGGCCTACCAGGCCGAACATGGCGACCTCGCCGACAAGCAGCTGGCCTATCTGTTCCTGCATGAGGCCACGGCGATGCTGGCGCCTGGCGGGCTGATCAGCATGATCCAGCCGTCGGGCTTCCTCTACAACCAGCTCGCGGGGCCTTTCCGCGCCCGTTATTTCGCAAGCTGGAACGTGCGCGAGGTCCTCGACTTCGTGTCCGTCCGGGGCCTGTTCAAGAAAGGCGAGGCCGACCCCAAGATCGTCATCGCCGTGGCCGAAAGCGCCGCGCCCGAGCCCGACCGAACGCTTCTCCACGCCGTCTTTCGCCGCAACGGTCGAGCGGAGGCCGAGCAGGGCTTCGAAATCGACTACTATGACATGCACTGGCTGCCGCGCGGCGCGATCGGCGAGAGCGCCGACGTCTGGCGCGCCAACCTCCTGGGCGGCCCCCGGGTTCTGAGCTTCGTGCAACGCCTGCGCGGCTTGCGGACGCTGGGCGACTATGCCGAGGCCGAAGGCTGGGACTATGGCGAAGGCTTCATCGCGGGCCAGAAGGGCATCGACCGGCCGGCGGATCACCTGATCGGCAAACCCTTGCTGCCGACCAGGGCGCTGTCGGCCGACGGTCTGGACGAGGCCGCCGTCACCACGGTTCCGGCCCAGAAGATCAAGGACCCGAAATCGGCGCGCCGCTTCACCGCCCCCCTGCTGCTGATCAAGGAACACCAGGACCTCTTCCGCGGCGTCCGCGAGCAGGGCTATCTGACCTTCAAGGACGAGATCGTCGGTTTCGCCGCTCCGGTTCGCGACCTGCAAAAGCTCCGTGGGGTCGAGCACTGGATCGACCGCAACGACGTCGCCTTGCGCGCGTACGCCGCCGGCGTCAGCGGCCGCCTGTTCAATCGGCGCGCGACCTCGATCGCCAGCGCCGACGTCCTGGCCATCCCGTACCCAGAAGGCGAAGACCTCGAGCTGAGCGACAACGAAGCCCTGCTGTGCGCGGACATCGTGAAGTATATGCGCGACTTTGTGCGCCGGGGCAGCGACGCCCCGGCGATGAGACGGCCGGCCGACGACGGGCTGGGGGACTTCGCCGAGGTCTTCGTCCGCCAAATCCAGACGGTCTATCCCGACCAGCCGTTCAAGGCGCTGCCCGCCTTCCATTGGCCGGGCGTGGTCTGCCAGCCGTTCGTCTTCGGCGCCGGTGACGTCGACTGGTCGGGGTCGGACGCCCTGGCGGGCCAGGTCGATGGGCTGTTGCGCGCCCAGAGGGGCCAGAGCCTGTCGGTGACCCGCGTCGCCCGCCTCTACGATGGCCGGTTCACCTTCATGCTGAAGCCCAACCGCCTGAGGTTCTGGCTGCGATCCGTCGCCCTGCGGGACGCCGACGAGATGCTTGCCGATCTACGCCTGCAGGGGTTCTGACGCGTGCTGGCCGACAGTCCTCCGGTCTCGATCGGCGCGGGCGCCTTCGCCCCGGACGTCCAGCGCCCCGCGGGATTCAGGCGCAATCTGATCGGCTTCATCGCCCAGGAACTGCCCAAATGGCGGGACCATCCGCAGCGGCGGCCCGAGACCGCCGAGACCATCCTGACCTCACAGCTGTGCGCCCACCTCAACAGCGCAACGCGACTATCGCCGGGCTGGGACATCCTGCAGTTCCGCGTCGAGGAGCCCGACGAACAGCATAGGGGCCGCAAGATCGATCTTGTCCCCGCCCCCAGCGGGGCGACGATCTGGATCGAGGGGCGCGCCCACTCCCACTACGACAGCCTGCTGCCGATCGAGTGCAAGCGCCTCCCCGTCCCGCCCGACCCGCGCCGGGACGCCCGCGAGTACCTGCACAGCGCGATGTCGACGACCGGCGGGATCCAGCGCTTCAAGGCGGGACATCACGGCGGCGCCCACGACGAGGCGCTGATGATCGCCTACGTGCAATCCGACACCCTCGATCAATGGGTCGAACGCATGGGCGACTGGGTGGCGGGTCTCGTCGCGGACGCCGGCCTGGACTGGACCGACAGCGAAACCCTGCGCAGCGTCGCCCGCCCCGAACCGTTTCTGATGCGGTTGGAATCGACCCACGGCCGCGCCGGCGCCCTGGCCGCCATCCAGATCAGCCACCTGTGGATCGACATGGCCGCGCAAGTCGTGGCGCAACATCACAGCCCGTGACCATCGGCCGGGCGCGCGACGGCCGATCGTGCGGCCGCCAGCGAGTTCAGCCTTCGCCATGACTGCGGCGCGGAGATGCCGGGGACACTCAGGCGAGCCCGAGACCGCGAAGCCAGGCGTTAACCTGTCCGAAGGCGTCCGTCTGCCACTGGTCCTCGTCGCGATCGTCCAGGATCTTCCCCTCGGCGGCGAAGCGCGCGACGCTCTTGGGCCCATGATAATCGCGCTCGAGGAACTTCTCGGCGATGATCTTGTAGGCGGTCAGCGCTTCGGGGTCTTCGAGAAGCGGCGCGCAGTCGGCGACCAAGGCCTCGACGCCGCCGGGATAGTTCCTGACGCAATAGTAGATGTCGTAGGAGTCCTTGTCCTTCAGGCGTCCCTTCAGGGCGAAGCCCTTCATCGCCAGCAGGGCCGGGATCGAAGCGACCTTCATCTCGATGCGGTTCTTGCCGCCCCTGGGCATTTCGCCCTCGAGGGGAAGGCCCTGGCTGAACGCCATCGCCAAGCGGGCGCCGTCCGCGCGCTGAACGGCGAACCCCTCCACGAGCGGAGGAACGTTCTTTTCGTACTTGGCGTCGCGCGGCATCAGGAAGTCGACGACGATCTGGATCGGCGGGCCCTCGTCATTGGCCTCGATCGTGCGGATCATCTGGAATTTCTTCGTCGGGTCCTCGTTGTGCGCGTAGCCGTGCTTCCTGAGTTCATCGACGAGCTGGGCATATTCGCCGTCGCCCAGGGCGATGGGATCCAGGCTCAGGTCGACGTCGAGCGAGCCGATATGGCGCATCTGGGGGTTGTCGAGCAGCAACCAGGGCACAGCGCCGCCGACGACCACGAACTTGTTGCGGTAGCTGCCCAGGATCTGGCCAATTTCCAGCAGCACGGACTTGACCGCCTTGATCGTGCGGTCGTCGTAGGCATAGGCGGGGGGATGGTCTTCAATCACGGTCTTGGCCATTGGAGCTCCTGGTGGCGGAGGAACTCCGCGGCTTCGCGGCCGCGATCGCCGCTGTCGTTGAGGTCGAGATAGGTCTGGACCGGCGAGGTCGTCACGATCTGCGGGGCCGGCCTGACCGCGTCGAGCAGGACGCCCTCGTCGTCCAGGACGGTGACCAGCACATTGGCCCCCTTGGCGGTCTGGGTGAGCGAAAGCGCCGCCTCCAGCTCCGACAGGATGTCGGGCCAGGCGTAGAGGTAGGTGGTCTCGCTGCGGCCGTATGGCGCCAGCCAGTTGGCCGCCGAGTAGGAGGCCATGGCCAGCCTGGGCGTTTCGCCGTCGCGGGCCATCAGGGCCTTGAGCTTGGCCAGCAGCGCGTCGCCGTGATGGATCGTGTAGTAGCGACGCGATTGGCCGGGCGCCTCGTAGGCCTCCCGCCAGGCGTCGAGAAGCCCGTCCGCATCGGTCAGGACCAGGCCGTCGGCCGTGGTGCTGGCCCATTCGCGATCCAGCAGACCTTCCTTGACGTTGTGGACCTGACCCAGGCTGACCCGCGCGCCCTCGGCGATTTCCTTCAGGCGCGCCGGGCGGTCCGGCGCCTTGAGCAACCAGCGCAGGACGCGCGCGGACTTGGGCTTGAACAGGGACTTCAGATCCCTGCGCTCCACCGCCGGCTTGTCGGCGACCGACCGCTCGATGAAAAGATTGTCCAGCGCCAGCCGGTAGTTGCCGTAGAGATCCAGGTAGTGGACGCCGGCGTCCACGCACAGTTGGCGGGCCTGCTCGGAGATGTAGGGCGCCATGAACACCAGTTCGGCCCGGGGACGGGTCAGGGACCAGTGCTTCAGCTGGTCGATCGCCAGGCGGGCGGTGCGCGGATGGCCGTCGTTCTTCACTTCGCAAACCAGACGGTAGTGACGGTCGGCGACGTCGACATCGAAGACCGCGTCGACGCCGCGGTCTTCGATGGCGGCTTCGCGCGCCACGTTCTGGAGACGGGCGATCGGGACGTGTTCGATCAGCTCCGCCAGGGCGGCGACCGTCTCCTGCTCCGTTTTCATTGGATCGGGGTATTTCAACATGCGTTGAAAGTGCGCCATATACTGAAACTTGTCAACAGTTTCACCGCCTATGGCGTTTTCAGCAAACGATGAAACGGCCTATTCCACTGAAATTCAGCAGCGCGACGCGGCGCGCGCATCCGCCATGGGGGCGTCGATCGAACCCCGGTGCAAAGCTTCGAGGTCTTAAACCTAGTGAGGTTTGACCGCCTGGTCGCCACGCCAAGGCAAATTGTCAGGACACGCGCTTTCCGCGACCCTTGACCCTCTGTGCAGCCTAGGGTCAATAGGACCTATGGTTGTAGCGTTTCGGCTTATCCCCGGCGGAAAATCGCATGATTGAGCGCCTCACCGACCGGGAGCGCCAAATGCTCGACCTGGCCGCGCAGCACCTGACCTCAAAGCAGATCGGACCCCTGCTCGGCATCCGGCCGGCTTCGGTCGACACCTTCATGCAGACGATCATCCGCAAGCTGGGTGTGGCCAGCCGCAAGGAGGCGGTGATCGCCTATATCACCGCGGCGCGGGGGGATCGGGATGATCTCGACTTTGGATCATCGCCAGTGGCTGGCGCCGGCGGCTCGCGACCAACTGGCGCTGTCATTCGGGACGGTGATCACGACCCCCTCCCCAACTCGCCCGAGGCCCCACAGGCCCTCGACGACGGGATGGGTGGAGCTCAATCCGAGCGGCTTCGGCCCAAGGCCGACCGCCTGGTGCGACGGGGTCTGCGGTCCCCGGCCCGGAGACTGGTCGCCATTGCGATCGCCGCGATGATCTTGGGACTCGTCACCCTCGGCGCCGCCGCCGTGGGCTACATCCTAAATCGTTCGATCGATCGGATGCTGGGCGACCACGGCAACCCCCCGTCGGGCCGGGCAGGCCCCAACCAGAGTAGGTTCAATGCAGAATTTGACCACGGCGCGCGTCGCCAAGCAGCTGTTTTCGGCTGAGGACGCGCTCGATCGCACGCTCGGCGAGACGGCCAAGCTCATCACCTCCCTGTGCGAGGCGCGCATCGCCAACCGGCTCCCGGCCATCGCCGGCCAACGCGTGATCGGCGGCGCCGCCGAGGCCCTGGCCGCATTGGAGCGCGCGCGCCGCAGCGTGCTCGACACCCATGCGGGCCTGGCCGACCTGCGCGAGGAGTACGGCTTCGAAACGCTCGCCGCCGGCGTCCTGCACAAGCCGGAGGGCGTCGCGCCGCAGGGCGCGCTCGAGGCGGCCGCCTGAGCCGATCGCCGCGTGTTCGCCTGGTCTCCCCTCGTCTTCGCCATCGCCATGGTGCTGGTCTGCGTGGCCGCACTTATTCGGGGGCGCTGGGAGGAGAAGGTCCTGGGCGCGGTCTATCTGGCCGCCTGCATGGCGTCGCTGGCGGTCGAGAAACGACCCTGGACCGGACCCCAGGGCGCGGTGATCGCCATCGACGCCGTCGTTCTGGGCGTGTCGGTCGCCGTCGTCCTCGGATCTGAAAAGCTCTGGCCAGTCCTCGCCGCGGCGTTCCAGGTCCTGACGGTCGGCGCGCACCTGGCCTTCATCACCGCCGAGGGGAGGCTTGGCGCGGCGGGTTATCTGACGGTTCTGGCGCTCTGGAGCTACGGCATGATCGCCTGCATCGCCTGGGGCGCGGGATCGCAAGGGCGGCCCCTCACCGGCCTGGACCTTCAAGATCTGAGGAAACGACTTGGACCGGCCGACCCCGCCATGGGCCTGAGAGGGTCGATGACGGGTGAGCCCGTCGCGCGCCGATGCGACGAGAGCTCGCTTTTATGACGTGTGTTGCCGGCGTTCGCGAAGAATCCGGCATGCGGAGTGTTCGCCGCTTGAGAACGGCCTGTGCTTTGAGTGCTGTCGACGAAACATGACGCCGGCTGGTTCCGTGCCAGCTAGGAGTAGAGTTCGTGAGCAATGTATTGTCACCGCGCCTGCGCCAGTGCCTGATCTTGGCAAGCAAAGGTCATACCGCCGTCGAGATTGGGTTCATCCTGGGCCTGTCCTACAGAACGGTGAACCAGTACCTGTCGGACGCCTATAAGCGCCTGGGCGCACGAAATCGCATGCAGGCGGTGGCGATCGCCATCCAGCGCGGGGAAATTCCGCCGATCGCGCTGGAGGACGCGCCATCCGAGCGGCCGCCGGCCCTTCCTGGCGGGTCCGCCCCTGGCGATCAACCCATTCCGCCCTGCGGCTAGCGACCCGCCCTGCCCGCCAGATCCTCGGCCAGGCCTCGTCCTGGACGCCGCCCCGCGCGTCCAGGACGAGGCCTGCGCGCCCGCGCCCGAAAACGCCGCCCACGCGCCAAGCTTCAGCACTGAGACTCTGCGGGTGGAAGTCCGCACCCGCAGGACTGCCACCCGCATTTCCTCGGAATTGTCGTCCCCATAACGGGTTTGCCAGGGTCGGTTCGACTCAACCCGAGGCGCCCATGATCTCCGCCCAACGCCGCCACCGCCGCTTGCGCTCAGCCGCCGCCAACCTCGCGATCGGCCTGACCCTGGCCCTGCTCGTGTTCGAGCCGGCCTGGGCCGGGGGAACGGGCGGCGGCATGCCTTGGGACAACTGGCTGACCCAGATCGCCGACTCCATCACCGGACCGGTGGCCAAGGCCATCGGGGTGATCGCCATCGCCGTCACCGGCCTGGGGGTGGCCATCTCCGAGGGCGGCTCGTGGGTGCGCAAGGGCATGCAGGTGATGTTCGCCCTGTGCATCGCGTTCTCCGCCTCGACCTTCTTTCTGGGGTTCCTGGGCTTCACCGGCGGGGCGGCGATCTGATGGGCGCCCCGGACGGCTACGAGATCGACTTCCACGGCTCGCTCTCCGAGCCCGTGACCCTGGCGGGGGTGCCGCGCATGACCGCGGTTCTGATCGGCACCTTGACTGCGGTGCTGGCGCTGGGCCTGCAGGCGCCATGGATCGGCCTGCCGCTGGGCGCCGTGCTTTACGGCGCGGCGCTGTGGATGGCCAAGCGCGACCCCTACGTCTTTGACATCCTGCGCCGGCACCTGCGCCAGCCGACCCACTACGACGGCTAGGCGCTTATGCTGTTCCTCAACGAGTACCGCACGCGCTCGAGCCGGCTTTGCGACCACCTCCCCTGGGCCCTGCTGATCGCGCCGGGGATCGTGCTCAACAAGGACGGGTCGTTCCAGACGAGCCTGGAGTTTCGGGGGCCGGACCTGGCCTCGGCCACGCCCGCGGGGCTGATGGCCGTGCGCGCCCAGCTCAACAACGCCCTGCGGCGGTTTGGTTCGCGCTGGTGCCTGCACCTGGAGGCGGTGCGATCGCCCTCTAATTCCTATCCGGCCAGCGTCTTTCCCGATCCCGTAAGCCACCTGATGGACGAGGAGCGGCGCGCGGCTTTCGAAGCCGAGTCGGCCCATTTCGAGTCGCGCTATTTCGCGACCTTCACCTACCTGCCGGCCGCCGACGCCATCGGCCGGGCCGAGAGCCTCTTGGTGGAAAACCTCCCCCAGGGCCGGGGTGCGGACGCACTCTATCGCCTGGCGCTGGAGGAATTCAAGGCCACGGTCGGGGCCGTGCGCGACATCCTGGCCGGGGTCTTTCCGCTGGTGGCTCCGCTCGATGACGAGGCCACCCTCACCTATCTGCACGCCTGCGTCTCGACCAAGCGCCAGCCCGTGGCCCGGCCGCAGATCCCGATCTATCTGGACGCGGTGCTCACCGACGACGACTTCCAAGGCGGGCTCTATCCGCGCCTGGGCGACCACTATCTGCGCACCCTTTCCGTGCGGGCCTATCCGGCCGCCTCCTGGCCAGGACTCCTCGACCAGCTCAATGCGCTGGGCCTCTCCTACCGCTGGGTCTGCCGCTTCCTGCCGCTGGACAAGGAGGACGCGCGCCGGGCGGTGACCACCCTGCGCAAGCGCTGGTTCTCCAAGCGCAAGGGCGTCCTGGCGCTCCTCAAGGAGGCCATCACCCACGAGCCCTCGCTGCTGGAGGATCCCGACGCCCTGCAAAAGACCCAGGACGCCGACGCGGCCCTGGCGATCCTGGGCAGCGACGCGGCGGCCATGGGCTATGTCACCCCGACCGTGACCCTGACCGACCCGGACCCGGACCGGCTGGCCGCCAAAGTCCGGGCCGTGGACGCGGTGATCAATCGCGCCGGCTTCGTCACCAAGGTCGAGGACCTCAACGCGGTCGAAGCCTGGCTCGGCGGCCTGCCCGGCCAGGCCTATGCCGATGTGCGCCGGCCCATGGTCAGCTCGCTCAATCTCTGCGACCTGCTGCCGGTTTCGGCCATCTGGCCAGGCCCGCTGGTCAACGCCCACCTGACCGAAGAGCTGGAAAAGCAAGGCCGTCCGGGCGTCCAGCCGCCGCTGATGCACACCCGCACCAACGCCACCACGCCCTTTCGCCTGGACCTGCACCAGGGCGATGTCGGCCACACCTTCGTGGTCGGGCCCACCGGCGCGGGCAAGTCGGTGCTGCTCAACACCCTGGCCCTGCAGTGGCGGCGCTATCCCGGCGCGCGGGTGGTGATGTTCGACAAGGGCCGCTCCAGCCGCGCCGCCAGTCTGCTGGTCGGCGGCGGCTTCTACGACCTGGGCCCGTGGGGCGAGGCGCCGGCCTTCCAACCGCTAGCGCGGATCGACCGGAACGAAGAGCGTATCTGGGCGCAGGACTGGCTCCTGGACCTGCTGGCCGCCGGCGGCGTGGTAGCCACGCCCGCCCTTAAGGACGAGCTGTGGACGGCCCTGGCCAACCTCGCCTCGGGGCCGGCCGAGCAGCGCACCCTGACGGTGCTGGCCGCCACGGTCCAGGACCACGCGGTCAAGGCCGCGCTCAAGCCCTTCACACTGGACGGGCCCCATGGCCGGCTGCTGGACGCGGCAGAGGAGCGGCTGACCGCGCGCGACTGGCAGGCCTTCGAGCTGGGGGCCCTGATGGAGACGCCCGCGGCCCTGGGCCCCGTCCTGACCTATCTCTTTCACGTCCTGGAGCGCGGGTTCGACGGCCGGCCGACCCTGATCGTCTTGGACGAGGCCTGGCGGTTCCTGGAGTCGACCGCCTTCGCCCAGAAGATCCGCGAGTGGCTGTGGACGGTGCGCAAGCTCAATGTCTGCGTCGTCTTCAGCACGCTGTCGCTGTCGAGCATCACCGACAGCCCCATCGCCCCCGCGCTGATGGAAGGCTGCCCTACCCGTATCTTCCTGCCCAACCCCGAGGCCCGAACGCCCCTGGTGGCCAAGGCCTATGCCGGGTTTGGGCTCAACGACCAACAGATCGAGATCATCGCCGGCGCCGCGCCCAAGCGCGAATACTATTATCACAGCGCCGCGGGCGACCGGCTCTTCGAGCTGGGCCTTGGCCCTGTGGCCCTGGCCGCCGTCGGCTCGGCCAGCCCCGGTGACCAGTCGCTGATCGACAAGGTGCTGCGCCAGGCGGGACCCGAGGGGTTCGCCGCCGGCTTCTATCGGGCCAAGGGCTTGCCGGAGGTCGGCGACTTCCTCGACGAGGCCCGCGATGCGGCCTGACCTTGAGGCCGAACCCGCCCCGGTCGAGCGATCCGCGGTCCCCGCGCGCGCGCGACGCCTGGCGCGCCTGACCTTTGTCCTGTCCCTGGCGCCGGGGATGGTCCTGACCATGGTCCTGGCCCCGGCCCTGCGCGACCCGCGCCTCCTGCTGGTCGGCCTGGGCCTGATCGGGGCGGCGATCCTGGTCCGCCATCGCCTGGCCGACCTCGTCCTGGACTGGACCGGCGCGCGATCGGACCCGCCCTTCCCGACCTCGATCTCGGAGCCTCGCCCATGATCCCCTCCCGTCGCGGCCTGATGCGTTCGGGCCTGAGCCTTGCCCTGTCGCTGGGTGTTGGGCTTGGGACCGCCGGCGCCGCCGGCCAGGCGCGCGCCCAGGTCACCGTTTACGATCCGGCCGCCGTGGCCCAGGCGATCAAGACCGTCTCCAACGGGCTGTCGCAGATCCAGGCCCTGCAGAGCCAGCTGACCAACCAGGCGCGGATGCTGCAGACCCTGGGCGTGGACGTCACCGGCCCGTTGCGCGACATCGCCGGCCAGGCCACCACGCTGCTGCAGCAGGCCCGGGGGCTGGGCTATCAGGCCGCCAATATCAGCCAGAGCTTCGCAGACCTCTATCCGGACGATCTGAGCGGTCTGTCGGCCCGCGACCTGGCCGCGCGCCTGGCCAGCTGGAGCCAGAGCAGCCGTCAGACCCTGCAGGACGCCATGGCCGTTCAGAACCAGATCGTCCAGGCCCAGGGCGCGACCGGCCAGGCGGTGGCTTCGGCGGTCGGCGCCTCCCAATCGGCCGCTGGTCAGACCGCGGCCATCCAGGCCACCAACCAACTCCTGGCCGCGCTCTCCACCCAGCTGACCCAGCTGCAGACCCTGATGATCACCCAGGCGCGGCAGGCGGAAACTTGGGAGGCCGAACGGCGCGCCGTCGTCATTAAGAGCGAGGCCGACCGTCAGCGCAATTCGGCGGTGACCCGCGGCGCGCCTCGCTTCTCCGGAGACGTCCTGCAATGACCAAAGTTCAGACCACCCCCGGGCTTGTCCTGTCGCTGTGCCTGGCCCTGGCGGCCTGCGGCCAAGGTTCGGCCAAGGCCCCAGCCGAGGTCGCGGCCAAGCCCCCGACCGCCAAGCCAAAGCGCTGCCCCGACCCGGACATTCGCGACACGAACGACCCCTGCTCGGTGGCCTACGTCCAGCGCAAACCGGGCCGCCTGTCCGAACGCGACCTCCACTAGCCGCCGATGCAGACAGCCTCCCCCTCCGCCCTCGACGATTTCCTCGCGCGCTTCACCAGTCAGGTCGGAGCGGGGTTTGGCCTGATCAACGGCGACGTGCGAACGACCTTCGCGGCCCTGATCGTCATCAGCCTTGGCCTGTCGGCGCTGCTCTGGGCCGTCGACGAAAACGACAACGTGCCGGCCGCGCTGATCCGAAAGCTCTTGCTGTTCGGCTTCTTCGCCTGGCTGATCAGCAACTGGCATCCCCTGACCCTGACGGTGATCAAGGGCTTCACCGCCCTGGGCCTCAAGGCCGGGGGCGGTCGGATGAGCCTGAGCGACTTTCTCAACGCCCCGTCCAAGATCGTCTGGGACGGCCTGGACGTGGCCTTCGAGCTTTTGAAGTACATCGGCCGGCTGGCCAGCGAAGGCATGGGGGTGGGCTTCTTCACCCACATCGACACCATCTTGGTCACCGCCATCGTCATCATCGGCGTGATCCTGGCCTTCGTGCTCCTGGGCGTCGAAGTCGTCGTCACGGTGATTGAGTTCTACGTGGTCACCCTGATCTCATTCGTGATGGTGCCGTTCGGGATCCTCACCCAGACCGCGTTCCTGGCCGAACGGGCGATCGCCTACGTGCCGGCCGTGGGGGTGAAGATGATGGCCCTGGCCATGGTCGTGTCGATCGGCGAGCAGATCTTCTCCAGCTACATCGTCTCGCCAGACCCGACCTGGCAGGAGAGCTGCGGGCTGCTGGTCGCGGCCATCGTCTTTTTGATGTTGGCTCTGAAGATCCCGGCGATCGCCGCCGCCCAGATCACCGGGACGCCGCAATTGAACGCGGGATCGGCCGCCTCCAGCGTCGTGGGCCTGGCCGCCACCGCCGGCGGCCTGGCCCTGGCGGGCCGCTGGGCGATGGGCGGTATGGCGGCCGGCGCGGGGGCCAGCGCCGCCCGAGGCGCGGCCGGCCTGCGCGGCATGGGTGGCGGCCGTGGGCCCTCGGGCGGCGGCTCGCCCTCTTCCGGCGGGGGGCCGCCTGGCGGCGGCGCCTCGGGTGGCGGGGCGAGCCCCAGTCCGCCTTCGGGCGGCTCGCCGCCCGGCGGCGCCGCCCCGAGCCTGGCCAGCGTGGTGGCCAAGGCCAAGGCCTCGTTCTCCCAACCTTCGACCGATCCGGCGGCGCCCGCCGAGGGAGGCGGGAGCGACGGCGGCGGCCAGACACCGCCGCCCAGCCCAGGCCGCCGTGGCCGATCGCGTGGCGGCGGGGCGGTCAGCGGCGCGCGGCCGTGGCGCGAGGACGCCGCCGGCCAGCCGATCGGCATGCCGCAAATCCACCCGCCGTCCGAAGACCCTTGAGCCTCGGAGCCTTAGTCGATGTCCACCGCCTTCCGCCGCGCCCAGGAGCGCTACGGCGACTCCTTGCCGACCGAGACGCCCTATCAGCGCGCCGGCCAAATTCATGACGACCGCGACGGCGCCAAGCTGGCCGCGGCCCGCAACTGGCGGCTGATGGCGTTTGCTTGCGCCGGTCTCGCGGCGCTCTCGTTGGGGGCCTACATCTACGAGCGCCAGGACACCAAGATCGCCACCTATGTGGTGCCGGTCGACCGCTACGGCCGGCCCGGCCGGATCGAGCCGGCCGACCGCACCTATCGGCCAGGCCAGGCCGAGACCGGCTATTTCGTCGCCGACTTCGTGCAACTGGTGCGGGCCAAGAGCACCGACCCGGTGGTGCTGCGGCAAAACTGGGTGCGGGCCTACGCCTTCGTCTCGGGCGACGCCAAGGCGACCCTGACCCAGCACGCCCGCGACCACGATCCCTTCGCGCGGGTCGGCGACGAGGCCGCCACGGTCGAAATCGTCTCGGTGTTGCCGCGCAGTCCCACCACCTACCAGGTCCAGTGGCGCGAGACCGTTTACGATCACGGCGCGGCCCTGCCCGCTCAGCGCTGGACCGGGCTGTTCACCGTCGCCCACACCCCGCCGCGCAACGAGGCCCAGCTTCGCGCCAACCCCCTGGGCGTCTTCATCACCGCCTTCCAGTGGAGTCGAGACCTATGAGCGGCCCTGTCGCGCCTTGGCGCCTGTCCGTCGCGGCCCTGGCGGTCGCCCTCCTTCTGGGCCTGGTCCCCGGGTCGGCGCCGGCCGCGCCCGATGGTCCCGCTCCAGCGGCCAAGTCCGGTCCCTCGCCGGCCGCGCCGATCCGGGCGGCGCAAACCCAGCAGATCGCCTCGGGCGGGGGAACAGCCGCCGCGCATGCCGCGCCGAAGCCCAGGCGCCGGGCGGCGCCGAGGCGGGTTCGCCGCGAGGCGTCCGGACCGATGGCCACCATCGCCCTGGCCAACGCCCAGGCCCGCGACTGGCCGACCCCGGCGGCCTACGTCAATTCGGCGCTCTATTACGACTTCGAGCCCGGCCGGCTCTACACCGTCCACACCAGTCCAAGGTTCCTGACCACCATCGCGCTCAAGCCCGGCGAGAAGCTGATCTCCAAGGCCGCCGGCGACACGGTCCGCTGGGTGATCGGCGAGACCAGCGCCGGAGCCGGCGAGGCGTCCCAGGTGGTGGTGTTCGTCAAGCCGATCCGGCCGGACCTGCGCACCAACATCGTCCTGACCACCGACCAGCGGACCTACCTGATCGATGCGGTCAGCAACGCCGGCGGGGTCTACACCGCCGTCCTGAGCTGGAACTATCCGCAGGACCTGGCCAAGGCCGCCGCCGCCGAGCGCGTGTTGGCCCAGCAACAGGCCTCGGCCGTCGCCGCCGACGTCGCCGTCGACCGCCTGAATTTCCGCTACCGCATCGATCCCAAGGATCGGAGGCCGCCGCGCTGGACCCCGGTGCGGGTCTTCGACGACGGGGCCAAGACCTATATCGAGTTCCCCGCCGATCTGGCGACCGACCAGGCTCCGCCGCTCTTTCTGCTGGGCGACAAGGACCGCGCCGAGTTGGTCAACTACCGCCAGAGCGGGACCTTCTATGTCGTCGACCGCCTGATCGATCGGGCCGAGCTGCGGATCGGCGAGGGCCGCCAGAGCATCGTGCGCATCTCGCGCCAGGGCGGCGCCCGGTGAGCCCAGCCGCCCACGGCGATGGTTCCGCGGAGCTGGACGCGTCGGCCTCGGCCAAGGCCGCCCCGCGCTCGGTGCTCGATGCGCCGCGCCGGCCGATCGCCCGCTATCGACCCGCGGTGATCCTTTCGGGCGTGCTGGGCGTCCTGCTGCTGGTCGGGATTGGGTTTCTGATCGCCTTCGGCGGCGGCCGCAAGGCCGCCAGGGCGCCGGCCGAACCTCAGGCCAGTCCCGAGGCCGCCACCACGGCGCCAGTCGACGCGCGCCTGCCGGCGACCTATGGCGATCTGCCCCCGCCCAAGGCCTCGCCGTTCGCGCCCGCCGCCCCGGCGTCGGGTCCCTCTGGGACTCTAGACGGCGGCCAAGCGCCGGGTTCGCCGACCGGGCCGGCCGGCCCCGGCGCCCCACCCGACCCGGCCGCTCGCCAGCGGGCCGACGAGCGTGAGGCGGCGCGACGGGCCGGGCCGTTCTTCGGCGGGGCCCCGGCTCCCGCGGCCCAGGCCTCCGCGCCGGCCGCTGCGGATTTCTCGCTGGGCGCGGCGGCGCCGGTCGCTACGCCGGGCGACGGGTCTCGTCCCAAGGAGGCGTTCATCGCCCGCGCGGGCGCGGCCGGTCCCACCTATGCGCCCAGCCTGCCGCAGGCGGCGCTGTCGCCCTACGAGGTCAAGGCCGGCACCGTCATTCCGGCCGCCTTGATCACCGGCCTCAATTCCGACCTCCCCGGCTTGGTCACCGCCCAGGTCACCGAACCGGTGTTTGATCATCGCACCGGCCGACGGGTGCTGATCCCGCAGGGCGCGCGGCTGATCGGCAAGTACGACAGCCAGGTCGGCTATGGTCAGGACCGGGTGCTGCTGGTCTGGACACGGCTGATCTGGCCATCGGGACGTTCGGTGGACCTGGCCGGCATGACCGGGGCCGACGCGACCGGGACGGCGGGCCTGACGGACAAGGTCGACACCCACCTGCCGGTCCTGGCCCGGGCCATCGGCCTGTCGACCCTGATCTCGATCGGCGGGGCCGCGGCCCAGAACAGCATCGCCCGCGGCAGCGAAAACCTGGTCCTGCAGGATGGCGCGGGCGGGATCGCCGCCCAGGCCAGCCAGACCGGCCAGCGCCTGGTCGAGCGCGACCTGCAGCGCGCCCCGACCTTGCGCATCCGTCCGGGCTTCCCAGTGCGGGTCATGGTCGACAAAGACCTGATCCTGCCGCCTGAAGTCGTGGGAGGTCGCTGATGCGTCGCGACTCGGGCGGCGAGTCCGATTCTTCTTCAACTCAAGACGTTTATTCGCGCGTCCCCGGTATTGGGCGCTCACCTTTATTAGTTCCGGTGGCCGGAATCGCGATCTTATCGTCCGCGCCATGACGACCGCACGCGACCTCGAATATCACGCGCAGTACCAGAAGCGTCTCCGGGCCGAGGCCCGGGCGCGCGGCAAGGGACAACTGAACGCGCTGGTGGATAGGGATCTCATCGACAGGCTCGATGCGATGAAGGACGGGCGCGGGTTCAACAACCGCACGGCGGCTCTGGAGCAAGCGCTTCGGGAGTACTTCGAGCGGGGGCAATCGGAAAGGAACCGTGCCGTGAGCGCATAGAAAAACCCGGCTCGCCGAAACGCGCCGGGCTCTCCAGGTCATTCGCTAGACGGGGCGCCAACCCCGACCGAGCTCTCAAGTCCTGCTCTTTCTAACCGAATCACCGACATCGCCGCAATCCAAAAACGCGCGTTCGCGCGACGGGAACTTGTGCGCCTGCGGCCTCCCCAAGGAGGAGCAGGATATGCAGACCGTCTCGAACGGGATCGGTGACGTGCGCCGTCTGGCGGACGCCCAGTGGGCGGCCGCCAAGCTCGCCGACACCTACCAAGGCCTGCCGGAGGGCATCTCCAAGGCCATGCTGCTCGATCGTTTCGAGCGGGCCGCGCCCCGGCTGGGGCTCGGCGACGGGGTCGTGCGCCTGATGCGCGCCCTGGTGCGAGTCACCGCCGAACAGGACTGGATCGGCCGCACCCGGCCGATCGCCTGGCCCTCCAACGATGCGCTTTGCGAAGAGCTGCAGCGCTCGCGAAGCTGCGTCCAGGGCCTGATCCGCGCGGCGGTGCGCGCGGGCCTGGTCCACATGAAGGACAGCGGCAACGGCAAGCGCTGGGGCTATCGCGACGAGCGCGGCCACATCGTTGAGGCTTTCGGCTTTGATCTCGCGCCGCTGGCCGTGCGCTGGGACGAGTTCGCCGACCTGGCGGCCGCCCGCGGCCTCGAGCAGGCCCAACGTCGCCACCTCAAGCGCAAGCTGGGCGAGATCCGGCGGGAGATCCGCACTGTCTGCGCCGACGCGCTCCATCGCGGCTATGGCGGCTTCGACTGGCACGGCGCTGTCGATCACGCCCTGGGCCGTCTTCCCCGGACCCCCTCTCTCGGAGAGCTCGAGGCGCTGCACGAGACGTTCCAGGCGCTGCTGGCCGCCGTGGATGCGGCCTGGGTCAGGGCCCGTCAGGACGGACAATATAAGCCCAGGGGCGTCGTGGACGAAGCCCAGAAAGAACCTACAACCCAGCCAAGATCTGAAGGATCAACGTATCCATCTCTTCGGAGAGAGGTAGTCGAGCCGTCGGCGCGAACGACATCCGCCTCGGTGGCGGTTGAACCTTCGCGGGTGGAGGCGCTGGTCAGCGACGAGGTGATCCCGCTGTCGCTGGTGCTGGAGGCCGTGCCCGAGGTCGGCGACTATCTGGAAGATCTGGCCGGCGCCGCGTGGGAGGACCTGGTCGACGCCGTCGGCCGCGCCGCGCCCCTGATGGGGATCAACCTGTCGGCCGTTCGCGAGGCGCGGGAGGCCATGGGCCGAAACCGCGCCGCTGTCGCCCTGACCACCATCCTGGCCCGCTGGAAGGACGGCGAGATCAGGAGCTCGGCCGGCGGCTATCTGCGCGCCATGTGCGAACGCGAGAAGGTGGGGTGCCTGCACCTGCTGCCCAGCCTGTACGGGCTGAAGGACCGGTTCGGGAAAACGCCGCCCAGGCGCGGGGAACGATGAAGGCGCTGCGGGGTCCAGCCCTGTGCGGCACAGAGGCGATTTGGCGCCCCGAAGTTCGGGCGAGGCGCGCCGGAAGTCGCGCTCTGCGTGAAAATCGACTATCGCCATGCGCTTCTGGCCGGGAGGGCGCGATCGATGGATGAGACCAATCAGGCCAGCGCGCCGGCCGGGCTGGCGGGGTACTATTACCAGGTCGACGTCTCGATCTATGTCGCCCTGGACCTGATCATCGCCCAGAAGCGCCTGGACAGGATCACGTTGGAGCCCGCCAACCACGAAGACCTGGCGGGCGACCTGACTGACGAGGCAAGAGCGAGCGCCGCCACGGCGCTGGGCCTGGCCGACGACCGTCTGATCGTGCAGGCCAAGCTGCGCAACACCGAACCGTGGAGCCTGGAGGATCTCGAGAAGCTGATCGCCCGTCGCGACGCCGAGGAGGATCAGTCCGCCGCCGATCGGCGGCGCAAGTCGCCCGCCGCCCTGCTCAACGGCGACGCCCAGCTGCGCTATCTGCTGATGACCAGCGCCGACCTGAAGGGCAAGGCTCGAGACCTGGGCGTGCGCGCCGTCGGCCAATGGCCGGCGACCCTGCCCGCCACGCTCGCCAAGCTTGTCCCCCAGGGAGCCGGGAGGATCGGCGTTCTGGCCCAGCTCGATGAGCAAAAACTGGAAGCGCTGATCCGCGAGCTTTTGCTGGTCACCTGCAAGGTCCCGCGCATCCACGTCGAGGCTTGCCTGGCCAAGCTGCGCGAGATCGCCCTGTGGCACATGAAGAACGGACCGTCCGACTGGACCCGCGAGGCCCTCGAGGCCACGATCGCGGAATTCGAGGGCTATCTGTCCAACACCTCCCGGGTCGCCGCCTTCGTCAAGCCGACCAACTGGCGCGAGCTGGTTTCCGCCCTGGAGACGCGAAACGCCATCGTCATCGTCGGCAGTTCGGGCACCGGCAAGACGACGGCCGCCGACATGCTGCTCGACCACCTGAAGACCAAGATCGACGGGGCCTTCAAGGTGGTCACGGTCCGGGGCCCTTACGACGTCTGGAACTATCGTGATCCGTCGCCGGTCGTGTTCATGATCGAGGATCCGTGGGGCAAATACCGGTTCCACGCCGATCACCGGGCCTGGAACACCGATCTGGACCGCATGCTCCAGGAGGCGCGCAAGGACCGCCGCTTCATCGTCACGACGCGCTCGGACGTGCTCTCGGAGGCGGGAGCCACGCGGCTGAACGCCGAGTGGTTCGTCCACCTGGAGACGCGGCACTACGGGCAGAAGGAGCGCTACCAGCTGTTCGAGAACCGCCTGCGCGACCTGCCCGAAACGCTCAAGCCCAGCGTCCACGCCGCTCGCGGCCGGATCCTTGAGCGCCTCGAGAGCCCCTATGAGATCCAGAAGTTCTTCGACGGCCTGCGCGACGGCGCCCGATCGGGCGAGACGACGCCCGAACTGATCAGCCGCTCGATCGAACGGTCCCACTACGACGCCATCGAAACCACCATCGTCGAGCAGATCGAGGATCGTGACGACACGCCGGCGGCCATCGCCGTCTGGGGGCTGCTGAAGGCGCGCCCGCAGCTCTCATGGACGGCCATCCCCGACATCACCCTGGCGCTGGGCGACAAGGACCACACGGTCGAGGACCGGGTGGAGCCCCTGATCCGCTTCATGGCGGCGGGCCGCAACATCCGCCAGCCCAAGGACGTGATCAGCTACTACCATCCTCGCGTCGAAGCCGGGCTGGAGCGGGTGATCAAGGCCAACGCCGCGCGGGCGGCCAGGCTGCTGGGCCATCTGGTCGATGTGCTGCACGACCAAGACGACGGCGACGCCGACTGGGGTCAGGAATCCGCCGCCCAGCTGGTCCAGGGAGCCAGGCGCGACGATGTCGCCATCCGGCTGTCGGCCGCCGCCCAGGCTCGCCTGGACGGGTTCCTTCGCCGGCGGCTGGCGGTCAAGGGCGGCCAGCTGGACCACGACCTGAAGCTGGCGGCGGACGTCGGCGCCGTCGGCGACACCATTGCCGACCTGGCGCGATGGCTCATGGCGAGGGGCAAGCTGTTCGGCAATCTCGATCATTGGCGCGACACCAAGCCGACCAAGGCCCAGGCCGAGGTTCTGGCGGCAGATCCCGACGTCCGGGCCCTGGCGGGTCGGTTCGTGCGCGAACTCCTGGCCGGCCCGCGCGACCGCTTTCCACAGGACTTCGCCAAGCGCCTCTCGCGGGTGGCCGGGCCGCAGACCGACGCCTTCCGCGATGCAGCCCTGGGCATGGTCGCCGACGGCCAGAGCTGGAATTCCGAGGCCGTCGCCCGCGGCGCGATCGTCGATTTCGACGGGTTCGAGCCGGTCGTGACGGCGGCGATCGCCGAAAGCCGCAAGCTTCTTGGCTCCAATGACGACCAGCTGTGGCTGGAGATTCGCAACGGCGAGCATAGTGAAGGCTATGAGGAGTACCTGGCGGAGCGATATTACGACCAGGGCGATACGGCCGACACCTTCATCAAGGCTTTCCTGGCGGACCTGCGTCGGTTGCGCGGGTGGCGAGCGATCCTCGCCCGACCGGACCGCGACGATCTGCTGTGGACCTGGATCGGTCTGGCGGCAGAGCCCGAGGCCACGCCCGAGCCGGAGGAACTGGAGGCCCTGGCCGACGCATGCCGCGGGCATCGTCACGAATCCCGGTTTTGGGACCTGGCCGAAGACACATGGTCTCCCCGGCTGGCCGGACGACTGGCCGCACGGTTGGATGATCCCTCGCTCGACGGATCCACGCGCCGCGCGGTGATCGAGGTCATGGCCCGGCACGAGCCCGAAGCCGTGAAGGCCGCGCTCGGCGCCGCCGCCCAGGCCGCAAACCTGGGCGAGGTGTTGCGATGGATGACGGACTTGAAGGCCGCCCAGCAAGGCTACGGCGTCAAGAACGCCGTGGTCGACTTCGCCAAGATCGCGCCGTCGGCAGCCGAGCCGTTCCAGACCCTGGCGCGCCTTGTCCTGACCGGCGAGGCCGCGCCGCTTTCGGACGAGGACGCCACCAGCCTGAACAAGATCGACGCTTCGGGGGTCCCCGACCTGCAGCTGGCCAAGGCGCGATTGCTGGCGGCCTCGGGCCGGGACGCCCGCGACCTGATCGAAGGGCTGCTCGCCACCCCCGGTGTGAAGGACGAGGATATCGCCAGGGCGGTCACGGCGTTTGGCCTGGCTGTCGAGCTTGGACACTGGGATGTCGTCGAGGCCGGTCTTGGCCACCGGTTCGCCGATGTTCGGCGCGCGGCCCTGGTCGCGCTCGCCCCCCGCGAACCCGATCCCCTTTCCGCGCGCCTGCTGGCCCTGGCGGGCGACAAGGGAAGCCGGGTGCGTCAGGCCTTGGTCGACCTCCTGAAGCAGAGGCCCCACCCCGCCCTCCAGCCGACCCTGGTCGCTCTGACCAAGGATCGTTGGAGCCGGGCGCAGACCTATTATGGCGAAGAGGCCAGCTTCCCGATCGCCGAAGCCGCCGCCGATCTGCTGGCCCAGCAAGCCCCGCTGTCGCCGGACACGGTGGAAACGCTGCTGGCGACCGCCCTTGAGACCGAGGACACAGATCTGCTCCACGCCTTGCTGGGCGCCGTGGCCGCTCAAGGCGGCGACACCGGTCTCAATCGCTTGGCCGATATCGTCCTCGAACAGGGGCGTCCGACGATTCACGCCGCGGCCGCCCACGCGCTCTATCGGGCGGGCGTGGTCGCGCCCTCGCGGGCCGCCCGGTTCGACCTGCAGCAATTGACCCGTCGCGCGGCCTGGATCGCCAACAATATGGCCCTGGCCATCGGGACCACCGGCGAGCCGGACGCGACCTTGCGCCTTGCCAAGGCGATCGGCGCCGATCCGCAGAGGGCCGCCCTCTTGATCCCGATGAGCTTCGCGGCTCTGCGGCGAGACCTCGACCTGGCCGACGCCATCGCCGGGCTCCTCCCCGAGGCGGTCAGTCAAGGAATGAAGGCGGCCTTGGCGGGCGGCGCGCCGATGCCGCGAACGGTTTTGGAGGGATTGGGCGAGTTCAGGGTGCGTGAAGCCGTGATGTCCAGCTTGCCAGGCCTGTTCCAGCCCACCCGCCGGAAAGGGTGAAGGGAGGGCCAGGCCGGCGGGCCGCTGGTTTGCGGTCGCTGGAGCCTTGCCATGTCCCTTAAATCCATTGTCAGAGCGCTTGGGGGCGATCTCTATGCCGGAGGTCGTCGCGCCAACATCCCCGCCCCGGGCCATAGCCGACGGGATCGATCGGTGTCCCTGTTGGAGCGCGACGGTCGATTGATCATCCATACGTTTGGCGACGGGGATTGGCGCCGGGTCCGCGACGATCTTCGCGCCAGGGGCCTGCTGGGCGACGGAGCCGACGACCCGGCGGCCTCGCCGCGGCGCCCGGGTCGAGACGAGGACCGGGCGCGCCGCCGGGAGGTCGCCCAGGCCCTTTGGGCCGACGGTCGAACGGTCGCCGGAACCTTGTCCGAGCGTCATTGCCGGCTGCGGGGCCTGGTCGGCGATCCGCCCGGACCTTCGGCGCTGCGGCACCACGGCCTGGTTCCGCTCTCGGTCTATCGACCGGGCGCGGCCACCCGGCCGGCCTTGCTCGCTGGCGTCTGCGATCGCGACGGGGCGATCACGGCCGTCGAGATCACCTACCTGCGGGCCGATGGCCACCGCGCCTCGGCGCTGCGGCTGGCGCGCAAGACGGTCGGCTGCCTCGCGCCCGGCGGCGCCGTGCGCCTGGATGTCGCGGTTGAAACCCTGCTCGTCGCCGAAGGCGTCTTCACCGCGTTGTCGGCCCGGCGCCGCTTTGGCCTGCCGGCCTGGGCGCTCCTCTCGACCTCCAATCTCCGCGCCTGGCGTCCGCCCCCGGAGGTGCGTCGGGTGATCATCGCCGCCGATCGCGGCCGGGACGGGGAGGCGTCCGCGGCCGCCCTCGCCCGCGCCCTCGAGACGCTCGGCGTCGCGACGAGGATCGCCCTCCCGCCGCCGGGGTTCGGCGACTGGAATGAGCTGGATGCGGCCGAGGCGCGCGGCCGCATCGGCGGGCAAAGGGGGGAGTGAGGGACCGGGCGGGTGCGCCCGATCGGCAGGATGGTCCTGTCTGGGGCGCTGGAGCCGCCTCATGTCTCGTTCGTCTTCCGCCAAGGCCTTGGTCCTTGCCGCCGCCTCGCCCGCGCCGTCCGACAACCGCATTCGCGTGCCTTTGCGCGACCTGGGCCTGGCGCCCGAGAACCTCCGCTTCGACGAGGCCGCCGATGAACGCATCGGCCAGTTGGCCGACACCATCGCCGCGGCCGGCGTCATCGTCCCGCCGATCGTCCGCGCGGGCCGCAAGGGCGAACAGCCCTATATGGCGCTGGACGGCCGTCGACGCCGCCTGGCCTTGCTCGACCTGGTCGATCGCGGCGTGATCGACGAGGACTATCCGGTCGAGTGCGTCCTGGCGGTCGGCAAGGCCGCCCAGGCCGCGGCGATCGTGCTGCCCAACGCCGAGACCGCTCCGGTGCACATCGCCTCGATCATCATGGCGATCGGCAGCCTTCGCAAAGCCAAGATGGACACCGCGTTCATCGCCGCCTCGCTCGGCTATTCGGAACTGGAGATCAAGCGGCTTGAAGCCTTGGCCGGCGTGCACCCGACCGTGCTGGCCGCCCTGCGCCAGGGCCGGCTGACCCTCAAGCAGGTGCGCAGCTTCGCGCGGATCTCCGACAAGACCCAGCAGGCCCAGCTGGCCCAGTCGGCGCTCGATGGGCATTTCCAGGAGTATCAGCTGCGCAATCTCGTCGAGACCGGACGGGTGACCACCGAGGATCGCCGGTTCCCGCTCGTGGGCGAGGCGCGCTACCTGGCGGCGGGCGGCCGGTTGGATGTCGACCTCTTCGGCGAGCTGCCCGATCGGGTGCTCGATCCGGAAATCCTGGAGCACGCGTGGCGCCAGCGCATCGCCCCGCTGATCGCCAAATTCCAGGATCGCGGCCTGGCGGTCTTTGTGGGGCCTGACGCCGGCTACCGCGCGCCCGACGATTTCGAGAGCCTGCCGTTCGTCTATCACGGCGACCTTTCGGAAGCGCAGAAGACGGCCCGCGCCGAGGCGCGCGACCGTGTCGATGAACGGCTGGAGGCCCTGCGCGAGGTCGGGCTGGTCGCCGACGACGCCATAGAGGCGATCGACGCGGTGCTGGTCGCCCGCCAAGAGCACGCCGCCTGCGTCCTGGGCCGCCTTACCCTCGGGGCGCTGCTGCTGTCGCCCAACGCCGAGCGCGGCGTCGACGCCACCTTCTACACCCCCGAGCCGGAGGATCTCGAAGCGAGCGAGGAAGAGGACGGCGACGATGGGGACGACGATGGCGCGCGCCCGAGCCGGCCGGCCGAGGTCGTCGATCTGGTGACGCCGAAGGTCGTGGTGTCCGTCGAGGGCGTCAGCCACAGCCTGCACGAGGTGCGCACCGACCTGGCCACCCGCGGCCTGATCCGCGACCTGGCCGACCATCCGGGCGCGGCGCTCACGGCCCTCGTCGCCCAGCTCTTCAAGATCCTGGCCCTGACCACGCACACCTACCAGGATGAGTCGGCCCTGGCGGTCACGGCGGCCAAATATACGCGCGGGGGCATGACGCCGCATCCGGCCCTCGACGGTGAGGTGCGCGCTCGCCTGTCGGCCCGGCGAGAGGCCTATCTGGCCAGCGGTCTGCGACCGATCGGTTTCGTCGACGCCCTGCCGCACGGGGAGAAGATGGCGTTGCTCGCCGAACTGGTCTCCGTAAGCCTCAACGTCCGGGAGCAGCGCACCAGCTTGGTTCGCCACGCCGCGCGGACCGAGGCGGCCGAGATCGCCGAGCTGTGCGACGCCGACCTCAGCGTGCACTGGACGCCGGACGCGACGTTCCTGGCCGCCCACTCCAAGGCGCAGCTGATGGCGATGCTGGACGAGATGAAGGTCGAGGATGCGCGCGCCGCGACGCTGAAGAAGGACGAACTGGTCAGCTTCGTGGCCGAGGCCGCGGCCGAACGTCAGTGGGTTCCCGCCGCTCTGGGCTGGAGCGCCGCGGTCGAGGATGACGAGCCTGCGGCCGATGAGGCCGAGGGTTCGGACGTTGCGCCCGAGACTGGCGACGCGGGCGGCGATCCGGCTTCCGCTCCACTGGTGGAAGCCGCCGAGACGGTCGCGGCCTGACCGACGCGAGCCCTCGCCGCCGGGCGAGGGCTCGACCCTTGCAGCCGCGAGGGGCCCGGACGGTCCTCCAAAGGTCGAGGGGATGGGGGCGGGGCGAGCCCGTCGGGTCTGGAGGGAAGCGCCCTCCGCGGCGGGTGAGCCAGGATCTCGCCATGACCGCATCGCTGCCCTTGTTCGCCGCCGACGCCGCGAGCGCCGCCGACGCCAGCGCCAATATCCTCTCCGCCGCCAGGGCGCTATCGGCCCACCTCAACCGCTCGCGGTCGCTGGAGCGCAAGCTGATCGCCGGCGTGATGACCACGGCCTTCGGCGCCTCGGACGCCGAGGGGGCCTGGAGCTGGCGCGACGCCTACGACGCGGTCGAGGCGGCCATGGTGCTGCAGATCCGCCGCCTGACCCCGCAGGTCTCCCGGCTGGAGGACGCCCCGGCCGAAATCTGCGCCCTGCTGGCCAGCCTTTCGGCCCTCACCCCGACCCAGACCCGGCGCTCCGAGGAGCAGGTCGACCTGGATCAGTTCTCGACGCCGCCGCAGCTGGCCGCTCTGGCGGTGCTGGCCGCCCAGATCCGTCCGGGCGACCAGGTGCTGGAACCATCGGCCGGCACGGGCTTGATCGCCGTGATCGCCGAGGCCTGCGGGGGCAGGCTCTGGCTCAACGAACTGGCCAGCGGCCGCGCCGCCCTGCTGGACGGTCTCTTTTCGCAGGCGAGCCGTTCGCGTCACGACGCGGTCCATCTGAAGGACCTCCTGGCCGCGTCAGGCGCCTTCGACGCGGTCGTGCTCAACCCGCCCTTCCAGCACCTGGACTCGCATCTGGCCGCGGCCCTGGCGACCCTCGCCGACGGCGGGCGCCTGGCGGCGATCGTTCCAAGCCGAATTCTGGACGATGCGCCGGCTCTGGCCAGGCTCGAGACCGGGGCGGCGATCGTCGGCCGGATCGCCTTCCCGCCCAGAGCCTATGCGGGCCATGGGACGTCGGTGGAAACGGGTCTTCTGGTCATCGACCGCGGCGTCGCCGCCGATCGCGCCGCCCTCGTCGCCTGCGCCGACCTCCCCGAAACCGCCCAGGCCGCTGCGGCCATCACCCCGCGCGCGACGGCCAAGCCCAGAAGCTTCCACGCCGTCTCCCGGACGGCGGTCCTGGCGCCCAGGGCGCGATCCCTGGCCCTGCCCACGGACCGGATGGGCCTTCTCGCACAGGTCGCGGCCCTGGACTACCGGATCATCGACTGGAGCGGCGAGGGCCACGACGTGGGGCTCTACCAGGCCTACCGCCTGGGCCGCATCGCCATCGACGGCGCCCCCGTCCACCCCTCGGCGTTGGTCGAGTCGCGACCCATGGCGTCGGTCGCGCCGCCCGCCCCGACCTATCGCCCCGTTTTGCCCGTCTCGATCCTCGCCGAGGGCCGGCTCTCCGACGCCCAGCTGGAGACGGTGATCTATGCCGGCGAGGCCCATGCCGCGACCCTTCCCGGCGCTTGGGTCATAGGCGAGGCCGCCCATACGGCCCTGCCCGCCACCGCGGAGACGGAAGGGGCGGTCAGCTTCCGGCGGGGATTTTTCCTCGGCGACGGCACGGGCTGCGGCAAGGGCCGGCAGATCGCCGGCGTTATCGCCGACAACATGGCCCAGGGCCGCGTTCGCGCCGTCTGGCTGTCCAAGAACGACGCCCTGCTCGAAGACGCCCGCCGCGACTGGGGCGCGATCGGCGGCGGGGCGCGTGACATCGTTCCACAGAGCGCCTGGAAGCAGGCCGACGCCATCCGTCTTGACCGAGGCGTTCTCTATTCGACCTACGCGACCCTGCGCCAGCCGGCGCGCGGCGCGAAACCCTCGCGCCTCGACCAGATCGTCGCCTGGCTTGGCGAGGACTTCGACGGCGTCATCGTGTTCGACGAGGCCCACGCCATGGCCAACGCCGCCGGCGGCGGCAAGGGCGCGCGCGGTTTCAAGAAAGCCTCGCTACAGGGGATGGCGGGCCTGGCGTTGCAGAACCGCCTGCCCAAGGCGCGGATCGTCTATGTCTCCGCGACCGGGGCCACCACGCCGGAGAACCTGGCCTATGCGGCGCGCCTGGGCCTGTGGGGCGGGACCGAGGCGCCGTTCCTCAATCGCGAAGCCTTCCTCACCGCGGTCGAGGCCGGCGGGGTGGCGATGATGGAGCTGATCGCGCGCGAGCTAAAGGCGCTCGGCCTCTACATCGCCCGCTCGCTGTCGTTCGACGGCGTGGAGTACGAGGCCCTGGGCCACGCGCTCACCGAGCAGGACGTCACGATCTGGAACGCCTGGGCCGACGCCTACCAGATGATCCACCGGAACCTGCGCGCGGCCCTGCAGGCCACCGGCGTCGCCGACGGGGACGGCAAGGTCAAGAGCGCCACGGCGGCCTCGGCGGTGATGTCGGCCTTCGAAGGGGCAAAGCTTCGGTTCTTCGGCCATCTTCTGGCCGGCCTGAAGACGCCCAGCCTGATCGCCGCGATCCGCGACGATCTCGCCAAGGACCGCTCGGCCGTGATCCAGGTCGTGTCGACCAACGCCGCGGTCATGGAGCGCCGCCTGGCCCAGATCCCAGTGAAGGAGTGGAACAACCTCTCGATTGACATGACGCCGAAGGACCAGGTGCTCGACTATCTGATGTCGGCCTTCCCGGTTCAGGCGATGACCGAGGTCGACACCGAGGATGGCGGAACGACCGTCGTCCCGCTTTACGAGGACGGCCGCCCGGTGCTCAGCCAGGAAGCCCTCCGCCTGCGCGAGGCGACCATCGCCGACCTGGCTTGCCTCCCCGCTGTGCAGGGGGTGCTGGACACGCTCCTCGACGTGCTCGGTCCCGACCTCGTCGCCGAGGTCACCGGCCGGGCGCGCCGGGTCGTCAGCCGCGATGGGCGGCGGGTGGTCGAGCGGCGCGCGCCTTCGGCCGCCAAGGCCGAGACCGACGCCTTCATGGGCGGCAAGAAGCGCGTCCTGGTGTTCTCGGACGCCGGCGGGACCGGCCGCAGCTACCACGCCGACCTCGCCGCGGCCAATCAGCAGCGACGGGTTCACTATCTGGTCGAGCCCGGCTGGCGGGCCGATGCGGCGATCCAGGGCCTTGGCCGCTCGCATCGCACCAACCAGGCCAGCGCGCCGCTGTTTCGGCCGGTGACCACGGAGATCCATGGCGAGAAGCGCTTCCTTTCGACCATCGCCCGGCGCCTGGACAGCCTGGGCGCCCTGACGCGCGGTGAACGCCGGACCGCCGGCAACGGGCTCTTTCGGGCCGAGGACAACCTGGAAAGCCCGTGGGCCCACCGGGCCCTGCAGGCCTTCTATGTCGCGCTTCACTTCGGCCAGGTCGAGGCCATGAGCCGCGAGGCGTTCGAAGCCAAGACGGGCCTGTCCCTGCTTGACCACGAGGGCAATCTCAAGGACGCCGACGATCTGCCGCCGATGAACACCTTCCTCAACCGGCTGCTGGCCTTGCGGATCGAGGACCAGAACGGCCTGTTCGCCAAGTTCGAGGCGATCCTGGGGGGCATCCTCGAAAAGGCGGCCGCCTCCGGCGCGCTCGACAAGGGCATGGAGGACGTGGTCGCCGACGACCTCGACGTCTTGGGCGAAGAGGTGCTGCGCACCGACCTGACCACGGGCGCCGAAACGCGGCTCGTCCGCTTCGCGGTGCGCACCCGCCGATCCCTGATCACCGCCGACGAGGCCCTGGCGGGGCAGGACGCGGCGGGCCTGATCTACGGGGTGAACGCCAAGTCGGGTCGCGCCGCCCTGATCGTCCAGGGCCTGACCACCACGGACGATAATGATCGCCTGATCCAGGCCGTGCGCCTGATCCGCCCTGAAAAGCGCACGATCGCGCCGCTCAAGGCCTTCGAGGAATCGGCTTGGGAGGCGACGGACGAGGCGGCGTGGCGGGCGGCGTGGGCCGCCGAACTGGCCGCGGCCGATCCGTGGATCTCGCGCGAGCTCGCCCTGGTCACGGGGCTACTCTTGCCGGTCTGGTCGAGCTTGCCCAGCCGGCAGGCGACCGTGCGCCGGGTCAAGGCGCCCGATGGCCGGCGGTGGCTGGGGCGCACGCTCGATATCGGCCAGGTTCCGACCGTGAAGGTGGCCTTGGGCCTCACCGACATGGCCCAGGCCGTCGCCGACGGATCCCTGGCGCGGCGGATGATCCTCGAGGAGGGCGCGGCGATCGCCCTGGCCGGCGGCCTCTGGCTGCGCCGGGCCCGGGTCATGGATCGCTGGCGGGTCGAGGTGGTCGGCGCGGCGGCCCAGCGCCAGGCCTTCCAGCTGCTCGGCTGCTTCGTCGAGATCATCAACTATCAGCCGCGGGTCTTCGTCCCCGTGGACCAGCCGGCGACCTTCACCGCCTTGCTTGAGAAATGGCCGGCCCAGACCGTCCTGCCGGCGGCGGCTTAGCGCACCGCGCCTTTCCGGGGCCGAGATCGGCCGTGGCGTTGGGCGGCCCCGACGTGGGCCCGGGGCCGCCCGCGTCGGGTCAAAGGGAAAGGAAGGGCGGTCGGAGGCGGGCGATCCGGAAATCCGTCCGGCGCCGGCCAGCTGGAGGACTCCATGTCCGCCTGCCTTCCCCCACTTTCTCCCGACACCGCGACCGCCGCTGATCAGACTGCGGTCCTCGACTCTTCGCCCGAAGGCTTCGGCGTTGGCGAGGTCCTCGCCGCGCGCGATTTCATACCGCAGACGGCTTCGGCCGAGGCCGTGCGCCAGGTCGCCGCGCGGATGGACAGCGCGGTGCTGTCGGATGTGGAGATCCTGCATCTGCACCTGGCCGCCAGCGACCGGGACGAGGCCCTTGGCAACGCCGAGCGCCTGCTCGAGCGGTTTGGCGGCCTGGCGGGCGTCCTGGCCGCGGACGTCGCGGAGCTGCTGCGTCATGTCAGCCCCCAGTCGGCGGTGAACCTCAAGCTCGTCCGCGAGATCACCTGCCGGGTGAGCGCCGCGGCCTTGACCGATCGCCAGCTGCTCACCTCGTCCAGGACGGTCGCGGACTATTTCGCGATCCAGATGCGCGGCCTGCCGCGCGAGGAGTTCTGGGTGCTGTTCCTCGACAAGCGCAACCAGCTCATCGTCGTGGAGCGGCTGGGCCAGGGCACCACGGACCATGCGCCCGTCTATCCGCGCGAGGTCCTGCGCCGCGCCTTGGAGGTCGGGGCCAGCGCCCTGATCGTGGCCCACAATCATCCATCAGGCGATCCCGCCCCCTCGCGGGCCGACCTGCAGATGACCAAGGCCCTGGCCGACGCGGCCAAGGCCCTGGGCCTGGCGCTGTGGGACCACATGATCATCGGCAGCGACAGGGTCCTCAGCCTGAAGGCCGAGGGCCTTATCTGATCGGTCGCACCCTGGAGAACTCCACCCGGATTCTTCGGGAGATGCGCGAACGATGGCAGATCGCCATCATCGTGCGGATGATCGAGAAAGCCGGAACCGGTGAGCGGGTCTACCTCGCCATCAAGTCCTTCCTCCTGACCGACAGCGACTATCGCCCTGGCGAGCGGGTCGACATCCGCGAACTCTCGCGCCACGTCGGAGCGAGCGCCTCCCCCGTGCGCGCGGCCCTTCACCGAATGGCCGGGGAGCGGTTGCTGGTCAGCCACCAGGGCGAAGGCTTTTCATTCCCACGACTGACCGAGCCGGGTCTGTCGGACCTCTACCAGTGGAACGCCGCCTTGCTGGTCAACGCCCTGAGGTCGGGACTGGCGCGAACGTTCACGCCGGAACCGGACATCGACGCTGTCGCCAGGCCCATCGCCAGCCTGGAGACGCTGTTCGCCGTGCTGGCCGCGCAGAGCGACAACATCGAAGTCGAGTGGGCCGTGGCCGGGGTCAGTGATCGCCTGCGTCGCGTTCGTCGCGCGGAGCTGGGCCTCGTCGCCGACTTCGGCGATGAGGTTGCGGAGCTGAGCAGGCTGCTGAATGACGGTGATGGCACCGCGATCCGGACCATGATGGTTGCCTATCATCGCCGGCGTCTCCGCCTGGTGCCCACCCTCGTCCGTCACCTTCACGGTTTGGCGGACCGCGAGCCACGCTGAATTTCCGGCGAATTTTCGAAAAATCCCCGTGTTATTCCCTGCGTGTTTTCCACCTTCGGTCGCACCTTACAACCGTCACGGTGGGCGTGACTTAGAGAAGGAGACCGTCATGGAACGGACCGAAGACCACATCGAAGACGCCCTGATCGACCTGGGCGCCGTCACCGTCGAAACCAAGGGCAACTTCCCGGTTCGCCCCGAGCAGGGCATCGGCACCCTGAACCCCGGTCTGTCGGAAGACTAAGTCGGGTGGGGGCTCGCCTTGGCGGGTCCCCAATGCCGAGCCGCCTATGCAGTTTCACGTGCCTTCCCATCTGGCCTTTTGCGACGCCCAGGGCGGCGTGATGTTCCTAGACGTCGCCAAGGGACGATACTTCGCCCTGCCGCGGCCCCTGGAGCCCGCATTCCGCGCGCTGGCGGGGCGCGCCTTCCAGGCCGATGACGCCGACCCCAGCTTGGTGGCCCGCCTACGTCGGATCGGAGTGATAACCGCCGAGGGCGGCGCACGGATCACACGCCAGACGACCCAGCTGCCGACGGCGAGCTGGATGGACACTCCGCCGCCGGATAGCCGGACAACGATGGCGGCGCGCGTTTGGGCGACCCGCCACCTGCTGGCGACCCGTTCAGCGTTACGCCGCCTTTCCCTGTCCCAAATCCTCGAGGGCCTGGACGTCCAACGCGCAAACCGTCAGGCCTCGGCGCTCGATCAGCTGGCCGATCCTTCGAGCCTATTCGAGAGCGCACGGCGTTGGACGCCGATTAAGCCGGTGTGCCTGTTGGATTCCCTGTCGCTACTGGCCTTCCTCCATCAACGCGGCTTAACGGCCGATCTCGTGTTTGGCGTGATACGCCAGCCGTTCGCCGCCCATTGCTGGGTCCAAGCTCATGACGTCGTGCTGAACGATCGATTGGATCGGGTGGCGGAGTTCACGCCGATCCTGGTGGTCTGATGGCTGGCGGCTATCTGTTGATCCTGGGCCAAGGCCCTGCGGCCGACGCGCTACGGCACGGCGCCCGCGCCATCTCGACGCTCCGGCTAGTCGTGGAGACCAGTGAACTCGCCGTCCTGGTCGAGTCTGAGCTGCCTTACCGACCGCTTGGAGCGGCTGGGTGCGTTCTGGGCCATGTGTTCGTCGATTCCGCCGAACCTGCGGCGATCGATCAGTTTGGTCCGGATCAGGTTCAAGCGATCGTCGCCTCCAACGGACAATGGCTGATCGACAATACCTGGGGCGGGTATCTGGCGATCATCACGCCGCCGACGGGCGGCGGCGCGCAGGTATTGCGCGATCCGTCTGGAGCCTTGCCCGCCCTTTGGATCCGCCAGGAGCGCTTGACCCTCATCGCCTCGTCGCTGGACCTGGCGCTCGCGGCGGGCCTTCCTCGGCCGAGTCTCGACTGGCCGACGGTCGGGCAGATTCTGGCCTATCCGCATTGTCGCGGCGTTCGCACGGGATTGCGCGGGGTGGACGAACTGCTGCCGGGCGTTCGCGCCTGCATTGGCCCCGACCAACGGGCAACCACGGCCCTGGCCTGGTCACCATGGGTGTTCGCCGACCGCGACCGGGCGTTTCCCGATCGCGAGTGCGCCGCCTCGTCGGTGCGGGAGGCGGTGGACCGTAGCGTCCGCGCTTGGGCGCGGGTTTCCGCGCCGCTGATCCTGGAACTGTCTGGGGGCCTGGATTCCTCGATCATCGCCACCGGCCTGGCGGGAGGGGACGCGACATTCGCCAATTTCTACACGCTCGCTGCCGAGGCCGACGAGCGCGCCTATGCGCGAGAGGCCGCCACGGCCGCTGGCGGCGTTCTCATCGAGCGCGAGGTTCATGCCCATCAGATCGATGTTCGTCGCGCGAGACCCGGTCGTCACGCTCGACCCGCTTCCCAGGCTCTGCTCCAGCCGATCGAGGCTGCTTTCACGCGTCTCGGCCGGGAGCTGGGAGCTGCCGCCTATTTCACCGGCTTGGGCGGGGACAATGTCTTCTGCTCGATCGCTACGGCTGCGCCGGCCACCGACGCGCTGCTGACCTTCGGGCCCGGCGGTCACTTTCTGCGGTCACTGGCCGATCTGGCCCGACTCCATCAGGCCACGCTGTGGGACGTCGCCCGTCTGGCGTTTCGAAAGGCCATCGCGCGCAGGTCGAGCCTAGGCGTGGTTCCGGTTACCCGATTCCTGGCGGGCGACGTCATGCCAGACCTTCCAGAGCATCCTTGGCTGACCGCGCCGGCCGGGGTGCTGCCTGGCAAGCGCGAGCATGTCGCGAGCCTCCTTGTCGCCCAGGCCTTTCTCGATCGCTACGAGCACGCCGCCCAGGCCCCCGTGCGTTATCCGCTACTGGCCCAACCGGTGATGGAGACCTGCCTTCGGGTTCCGTCTTGGATGTCGATCGCCGAAGGCCGCAACCGAGCGCTGGCGCGTGACGCCTTCGGCGATGTTTTGCCTGACGCGATCAAGCGCCGTCAGACCAAAAGCGGGCTCAACGTCTTCATGGGCGCCGCCTTCGAGGCCAATCGCGCGACCCTGGTCGACCAGTTGGTCCGCGGCTGGCTGGTCACCGCAGGCCTGGCCGATGGTCAGGCGATCCGCCAGGTGCTCGATGACCCCGCGCCCAACGGTCTGGACATGGCGCGGCTCCTTTACCTGGCCGATGTCGAGGCCTGGGCGCGAACCTGGGGTCAAACCTAATGCTCGCGAGCTTTGGCCGCCATGGCGTCCCAGCGGCGGTACTGGTCGATTTTCATCGGGTCGGGATCCCGGTAGTCCTGCAGCCAGTAGCGAAACCAGTCGAGGTTGCGCTGGTAGGCTGCCAGGCGATGCCGAGGCTGCGCTAGGACGTGCCGTTCCTGTGCGAACACGTGCAGTTCCACGGGGGTCTTGCTATTGGAGAGCCGTGCGAACAGTTCGATCGTCGGCCGAAACTCTTGTTCGGGCAGTTGCATGAGCAAGGGCGTGGTGAGGTCAGCGGTGTCCAGCGCGGCGGAAACCTCCTTCCAGCGCTGGGGCGTCTCGTCCGGCGCCCCAAGTTTCCACGCGCGCCTTAGGCCGTCATGAATGTCGCGTCCCGCGACGCCATTGAACCAGTAGTACCCCGGCTCAACCTGCAGCGAAGCGATGGAGGCGGCGGCCAGTAGCCTGGTGTGGCGCGCGACCCAGAGGGTCACCTCGCTGCCCATGCTTAGGCCGCCCATGCCGACCTTGGAAGGATCGATAAGGCCCCGGCGATCCAGAAGCGCGACGACGGCCACCACGCCTTCCAGACCGGATTGGTAGTCGGCGACCATGTCCAGGTCGGTGCTCTGGGATCGGGTCGGATTGATGCACAGGGCGGTCAGCCCGGCCTGGGCCATTGTCACCAGGGGCCACTCGTCGCCGACGCCGCCGCGCAGATACCCTTCACAACGATAGTAGTTGATGAACAGAGGCGTGCGTCCCGCACCGGCTGCCCGGATCAGCTGTCCCGTGAACACGCGTCCCTTGGCGTCGGTCCAGCTCAGAGCCTCGGCGACGACGGTCTTGTCGTTTGGGGCGGGTCCGTTTGGGGCGGCTAGGATCGTCCGGCGGCCGGTATCAATGCCGATCTTCTCCAGCCTCGGAGGCGTCAAAGCCTGGGACGAAACGCAGACCAGGGCGTCGACGCCGACCGCGCAGGGCGCGCCAAACTCTCCCCCGCCCAGTTGGCCTGGGTCTTGGACGATCGCGCGCACGCCACCGGCCAGACGCCAGATATAGAGGGTTGTGCGAAGGCCTGGATCGGTCGCGGCGAAAACGACTTCGTCCCGTTCGGGCCGCCAGGTGATCCACGATGGCGTGTGGTCACGGCAGGCCTTGGCCTGGCAGCTGTCGACCGCCCCGCCCGGTCGCACCACTTCAAGCCTCATGTGATTGTCGCGCCAGACCAAGCGCGCCTCGCCGAACCGGGGGGAAGGGATCGTGGTGATCACATGCTCGGCGGCGAAGACATCCGGCGGCGGAGGGCGCTGAGAGCCGTCGCTTGGGGCGCTGGTCGGGGCCAGAGTGGTCAAGTCGATGGCCTTGGCTTGCTCGGGCGTGTCGCCGAGCAAGGCGTCGCGTTGGAACCAGCGTCCTGAAAGGCGCTCGGACGCCATGCGGCCGTTGATCTCGACCGCGCCGAACAGGGCTTGGGCCGGATCGACGGTGTGATCGATCCGGACGCCGCTGTCGTAGAGCGTACGTTCGGCGTCGGCCACCTGGGCGCGGGTCGCGCGCACCCAGTAGACAAGGCGATTGTCGGCGTCGACCTTGAAGCGATCGACATCGGCGTCATCGGCCGTGAGTCGCTGGCTCCCCGAGCCATCCGCGCGTGATCGCCAAATCTGGACCTGTCCCTCCCGCAGCGCACGATAGTAGATGTAGCGTCCATCGGCCGACCAGACCGGCGCTTCTTCGACCGCGACCCCCTCGGCCTTCCATAACGCCAGGCCGCCATCCCCGACCTTAAGCGGGGGGGACAAGCCGTCGATCGCAGCCACCCACCATCCAAGGCCGTAGTGATTGGCCTCCAGCGAGGCGCGGCCCTGCCGAAACGCGACATATCGCCCGTCCGGTGAAATGACCGGCGTGGTGATGTCGACCGTTTCGATCAGCGCCGACAAGGTCGGGGGCGCGACCCGCGGCGCCTCGGTGGAGGCGACGGCCAGGCTGGCCGCGAGCAGCAGGGCTACCATGACTTGACCAGTTCCAGGGCCACGCGGCGGCCCGTGGGATCGGCCTTCTCGCCGTCATAGCCGATTGCCGAAAGCACCGTGCGCAACTCGGCGTAAGGCGGGTCCCTGTCGAACAGGTTGGTCACGGTCAAGGCCACGCGCAGGCCTGACAGCCGATCGGCGCGGTCAGGAACCTTATAGGCCACCTGCAGGTCGGCCGTGGTCCAACTCTTGACCGTCTGGCGGGGCGTTACCGTCTGGTTCTGGTAGTCCGAGATATAATTGACGAAGCCGGTGAGCGCCCACGGGCCAACGCTCCAGCCGGCGTGAGCCCGAAGGCGTAGGTCCGTCGGCGTTCCGACCGTGCCGACCACGTTGATGGTCGGCGAGCCGGAGGTGACCTTCTGGTCGATGGAAAAGATGTAGCTGCCGACCAAACCCAGGGACACCTCGCCGCGCCGGGTCGAGACGTCGTAGCCAAGATCAAGGTCCAAGCCACGCTGGCGCGCCGAGGAGAGGTTGCGATTTCGCAGATCGACGATGGCGGTGACCGCCGAGGCCGGTATGGCGGCGGGATTGTACAGCAGCGGGCTGGCGTAGTAGGCGGCGACGGTGCTCGCGCCGGGGTGGTCCTGGATGACGTCCCCGTAGACTTCGCGCTCAATCAGGATGTTGAACGCGTTAGCGTTCACGTTGGCGATCCGGTCGCGGTAGTCGATGTCGTAGTAGGTCAGCGAAGCGCTCAGGCCGTCGATCTGGGCGGGTCGGAAGATGACGCCGGCGGTCCACGTCGTGGCGCGTTCAGGGCCTAGATCAGGGGCGTTGCCCAGGAGGGTGAGCACCGTGGTCGAACCGCTCGGGGAGCTTGGATCCACGAGAACTGTGGGCTGGTAGGCATTGACCGACGGACCTTGACGCAGATCCTGGAAGCTGGGCGCCCTGAACGAGGTGCCATAGCTGGCCCGCACGGTTAGGTCGGCGCTGGGGCGCCAATCCAGTCCGATCTTGGGGTTGGACGTCGTGCCGACGTCGCTATAGCGCTCGATGCGACCGGCGAGGGAGAGGTCCAGGGCGCGGACGCCGCTGACGCTCATCGCCGGATTGACCAATGGAACGCGCAGCTCGGCGTAACCGGCGGTAATCCGACGCGTACCGGGGTATTCGGTGGGGAGGTCGAACGGGTTGATGCTGAACAGCAGATAGGTCGAGCTCTGGGTGTAGCGTTCGGCGCGTTGCTCGGCGCCGACGGCCAACATGACCTCGCCGGCTGGCAGCGAGCCGATGGGGCCGTCGGCGCGGAACGACACCGACCACGACTTGAACAGGCTATGGCTGGCGAACCAGCCTCGGACGGCTTCGCGCGTGGCCAGCGGGGTCGATCCCGCGTCGCCGAACACATTGTAGGCGGTCGCGGGATCGCTGTCGGCCAGCGCCGCGGCCAGGGCGACGCCATTGGGCCCGTAGTTATCGATCCGGTAGCGCTCCTTCTGCTGCGCTAGCGCGCCCTGCAAGCTCGCCGACCATCTTCCCAGATCCCGCGTCATGCCGACCAGGCCGCTATAGGCGTCCGTTCTGCCGTTGGTGCGGGTGGCGCCAAGGTCTCCAGTGAAGTCGTATTGCACCAGGACCGGATCAGTCCCGCCCTGCGGGTTGAGATAGAACGGATTGGTCGACGGCACGCTGACCGTGGTCGGATTGCCGCCCAGGATCCGCTGGTCGAAGGTCCGCCGGGCGGCCAACGCCTGAACGAAGACGTCAGTGTGTGCGGTCAGTTCCTGGCGGCCCGACACGTAGAGGCTGTGACGCTGTTGCCGGGGCAGGAGATCGGCATTGGCGTAGGCGTCCGTCCTGTTGACCTGGCCGGGGGCGAGTTGGCCGGTCGTCAGGTTGCGACCGTCCTGGCCGCCCGGGATCGCATAGGCTTGGCCGCCAGCGATGATCGTGCCGGGCGCAGCGTAGGGTTGGCGATAGTCAGCGCCGCCGAAGGGGCGCAGATCCTCGGTGGCGTAGGCGCGCTTCGCGGCCGCAAGGGCGTCGCGATCGTAGTACTCATAGGCGAGGGTCAGCCCACCGGACTTCCATGTGCGGCCCAGAAGCACGCCCGCCTGGACCTCGCGAGCATCGCCGTCGGCGCTGCTATAGCGCAAGCGGGTTTCCAGACCTTCGAAGCGGTCCCGCATCACGAAATTGACCACCCCGGCCACGGCGTCCGAGCCGTAGAGGGCCGAGGCGCCGTCGGCCAGAACCTCGACCCGAGCGATGGCGGAAGCGGGCAGTACGGAAATGTCGGTGAAGGTCCCGGCGATGCCGGCTCCGGCGGGCCGGACGCCATTGATGAGCACCAGGGTGGAGTTCGATCCCAAGCCGCGCAGGTTGACCCCCGACCCCATGGCGGTGTTCAGCGGCGCGCCGTTTCGACTACTGACCCCAGAGGTGGTTTCGCCGGGACCGCCGCCGAAATTCTGGGGGACCGACTGCAAGATCTGCTGTGCGGTCGCTGCGCCCGCGCGATCTATGTCCTCCCGCGTGATCGCGATAAGGTTCGAGCCGACAGGGCCCGCGCCGCGAATGCGCGTGCCGGTGACCACGAGTTCCGACAGGACTTCAGGGTCGCCGGCCGTCTGCTCCCCCGTGGCGGCGGCCAGGGCCCGGCGCAGGACCAGCTTGTCGCCGACCGGGATCAGGACGAGCCCGGAATTGGCCAGCAGGCGCTCGAAGGCCTGGTCGGCCGTGAACCGGCCCTTCAGGGCCGGCGCGTCCTTGCCCGCCACCAGGTCGGAGGGAACGATCACCTCGCGGCCGCTGGCCTGGGCCACGGCGGTCAGGGCCTGGCCGAGATCCTGGCGCTTGAGGTCATAGGCTTGCGCTGCCGTGGGCTGACGGGTCTGGGCCGAGGCCTGACCCGCCAGGGTCAGGCTGAGGACCGCGGCGCTGGCGAGCAGGGCCCGACGGGTCGTGATCGAGAACATGGTTTCCCCCAAGGGACGCGAGATGCGTCGTGTCTGGGGGCTAGGGACGAGGCGATGGGCCGCCGCCTCCCAAAAAAAGTTCACGCCAGTGTCACGGCGTCGTCGTCAGGCGGCAGCGCGGCTCAGGATGAGGTCGCCGTTCGGGGCCTTGAGAACGGTGAGGCCGAAAGCCGCCGCCAGCCCGTTGGCCAGCTCGTCCGCGCCGGTCACGCGGAAGGCCCCCGAGACCCGCAGCGCGCCGACGGACGGGTCGGCCAGGCGGATCTTGCGGCTGTTGTAGCGGTTGGCGATCGCGGCCACCGCCGACAGCGGCGTCTGGTCGAAACTGCGCAGGCCCGAGGGCCACTGGGCCTCGACCCGGGAGGCGGGCCGGATGTTCACCGACGACAGATTGGGTCCGAACAGCACCTCGCGCCCGGCCGGCAGGCTGGCGCTGGCCGGCAGCAGCCGGGCCGCGGCGCCGGCGAGCCGCGGTTGGCCCGACAGCACGGTGACGGCGAGGTTGCCCTGCGGCGCGAGCGCCAGATCGAAGGCGGCGCCCTGGCCGTCGAGCTGGGCGCCGTCGGCCTCGATCCGCAGGGCCCCGACCGCGACGATCCGCGCCCGCCCGTGATCCAGCCGCACGACCTGGCGGCCGCCGCGGGTGACGGCGGTGGCGGCGCTGTCGGTGTCCAGAACGATGGAGGAGCCGTCGGCCAGCTTGACCGCGCGAATCTGACCCAGGCCCGTGGCGTAGTGGGTCTCGGCCTGGCCGCCGCGCCAGACGACCAGCGACAGGACGGCGGCGGCGATCACGCAGGCGGCCAGGGCCCCGGTGATCTTGTAGAGCGGGATGCGATCCTGCATGCGATGTGAGCGATGGCGCATCTCGGGGCGGCGCGACTGGGCCAGGACGCCGGCCGCGTCGAACTGGCGTTCGAGCTCCTCATAGGCCTGGCGATTGGCTGGATCGGCGCGCCAGGCGTCGAAGGCGGCGCGATGGGTCAGGGCGCCGGGACCGCGCATGCGCGCGAACCATTGGGCGGCCTCCTGGTCCCTGGCCTTGTCCTGCTGGCTCATACGCCCCCTTCCCTGTTCAGCGCTTGGACAAGGCGCGCTTGAGGTGCGCCGCGGCCTTGGCCATCTGCTTTTCGATTCCGCTCACGCTCATGCCCAGCGCCTCGGCGATCTCGCCGTAGCTCTCTCCGTCCAGCCGATGGCGCAGGAAGACCTCCCGCGTCTTGGGCTTCATGGCGCCGACCGCCGCTTCGTAGCGCGCCAGGGTTTGGCGCGCCACCAGGAGTTGATGTGGATCGCCCTCCTCGGCCGCGTGGCGGTCGGGCTGCAGCTCGGCGTGGCTCCGCTCGATCCGCCGGGCGAAGCTCTTCGACCGGTCGCGCAGCAGGTTCCAGATGATGCCCTTCATGTAGGACTCGGGATTGGTGAGGGTCTGGCGGTCGGCCGCGCCGGTCAGGCGCAGGAAGACCTCCTGGACGATGTCGCCGGCCTCTTCGCGGCTGTAGCGCCGGGTCAGGAGCCGCAAGAGCCGTGGGGCCTGGCTGCGGAACAGGCGCTCGACGTCGCCGCCCCGCGCCGGGATGGGGGCGGGCGTGTCGGTCGGGGCCGGACGCGGCTCTACCAGGAGGTCGCTCATCGTCGATCCTCCCCTCGCCGCCCAGCGGCGGGCGTCGTCACCGACCCGCCCTCAAGATCGTGGCCACCGGCCATGGTTCGCCTCCGTGCTGAGGCGCCGCCCGACGAGGGTCGGGTCGTCCTTGAGACCATGGCTTGAGTGGCAAGGCGCGCGTCGTCGTCGACGCCAGCGGCGCAGGCACACCGGTCGCGCCGGGGTGACGCCCGGGCGCGAAGCGGCTCTATCAAGCGAGGTTCTCACGCCTCGGTGTCGCGCTTTCAGCGACACGGGCAGAGTCTAAGACGGCGGATTCGGGGTTGCAAGCCAGGGGGCTTGCGGCGGCGCTCAGCTCAGGCGGGTGAGCGCCGAGCGGGCGTTGCGGGCGCGACCCGCGGCCTGGACGAGCACCGGCTTGACCTGATGGTCTTGCGCCAGGCCCAGACGCACGCAGGTGACGCCGCGCGCGCCGGCCCCGCCCGGGTGGGGCGAGAACACGGCGGGTGCGGCGGCCAGGGCCCTGGCCTGGTCCTCGGGCGAAAGCCTGACCATCGCCACGCCGGGATCCACCCCCAGAGCGGCGAAAACCTTGTCGCCGATCAGGAACTCGATCGTTCCCAGGCGCGAGGCCAGGCGGGCGTTCATTTGGCCAAGGGCGAGCGAGCGGAAGGTGTCGGGCGTCATGGGGCGGGATCCGCAGGTTTCCCGCCGTGCGATGCCATAGACTTTGGGCCGCGCCAAGTCGGTCGGCGCGGGGCTGGGCTTACCGACGCGGCTACCAGCCGTCCTCGGGATCGGCGCCTTCCAGGGGCGTGCCGCCCGCCTCGGTGCGGAAGATATAAGGGCAGTTCCTCAGCCGCAGCAGGGTGTCGCTATAGCCCAGGGCCTGTAGGCCGCCGGCGATCTTGGGGTACTTCTTGACCTTGATCTTGTTGTGCTCGGGCTTGAAGAGGTCGATGAGCGCCGCCTCGAGCTCGGTCGTCACCGCCGCTTCGTGACCATGCGCCCATCGGCGCCGGAATGCCTGCCAGCGCGGATCGGCCGGATCGTCGGGGTGGCGGAAGATCCTCACATGAGGCGGATCGGGTGCGTCCTCGTCGGGCCCGTCGCGCATGCCGACAAGCTCCTCCAGCTCTACGACCTCCAGAGCGAGGATGGTGATTTCCAGCGACGGTTGGGTGTGGTCGACGCCCCGGACTTTCTCGTTGATGAGAATCTCGAGATAGCGGCGATGGGCGGCCAGCCGCTCCCAGAGGCTCTGGTCGTAGGCCTTGCCGATATAGTGGATCTCGAACTCCATGAACCGTTCGGGGTCGCCGGCGAAGGGGACCCTCAGATCGTGGGCCAGCGCCTCGAACAGCAGCTTTTGCGGGCTCCACCAGGCCCGCAGGCGCTTGTCGCGGTCCAAAAGCTTGATGCTTCCGGCCCGGTCCCAGGGCGGCGGGGCTTCCTCGGCGTCATGGTGGAAGCCGCATTCGAGCAATATCGGCTCACCGGGGTCGAAGAGCCCCAGGCGCAGCGGATCGATGATCCCCTTCACCGGCGGGCCCCGGCCGTCGTTGATCTCAAACCTGATGTCGCCGTCCTCGTCGCGCACCCGATCGAACCAGAGGATCGGGCGCTGGGCGATGATGTAGACCGTCGCGTCCTGCAGGCGTTCGCGCACCGCCGCTTCGGTCTTGAGCTGGTTGAACTCCCAGGCCGACACCGGCGGATAAGGGATTTGCGCGACGATCCGCGCCGCCTTCATCCATTCCCGATCGCCGCCTTCCGGCGCGGCGGGGGCGGAACTTGGATCAAGGGGCATCGACGAGGTTCCGAGCCTTGAGTGAAAGGGATGGGACGCGGCGGCGGGACTTGAACCCGCGACCTCCCTGCCCATAGTCTGGCGTGTCACCGTCCAGTCCATGTCGAAAACAGGGGCTCTATCCTGGCTGAGCTACGCCGCGTCAGGGAGGAGGACTAGGCTCTAGTCCTCCTCGGTGGCCACGAGGGTGAGCTTGGGCTTGGGCGCGCCCTTGCGGGCGGCCTTGGCCTTGTTGATCGCCACCCGCTCGGCGATGTCGGCGATCTTCTCCTCGGCGAAGGGCTTGGCCGCGGCGATCAGGCCGTCCAGGTGGTAGACATTGATCTTGCTGCCGGTCGGGGTCTCGCGCCGCTCCTCGCGCTGGACATAGCCGGCCTTCTCCAGGGCCGCGATCCGCCGCTGCACCGTGCGCGGGTCCAGGTTCATGGCCTGGGCGATCGTGCCCTTGGACGGATAGGGCTTGCCCTCGGCCTTCCACCACTTGGACGCCAGGTGCATCAGGATGTTGACGTCGACGGCGTCGAGGCCCAGCTGGCGCTGGTTCTCGATGATCACGGTGGGGAACACCGTGTAGCCCGCCTCGATCAGCGGTTTGGACCACTTCTTCTCGTTCGTGCGCAGGTCCGCGTCGGCGGCCTTGCCCTTTTCCTTGGCGCTCATCGCTTCGGCTCCGGTTGGTCACATCGATATGAGCCCGGGCCGGGCCCGGCGCAACTTCGAGGGGGAGGCGCGGGCGTCTCCCGGCTGCGGGAATCTGGGAATGAGCGACAGGGCATGCAGCTCCAACGGGATGCAGCATGGCGGCAATCTGCTTGGTCGGGCGTGGGGGTCTCCCGCCGGGGAGGCGGTCCCGCCTGGGGGCCGGGCGACGACAGGGTCTCCCCCGGGAGGCGTTGGCGCCTCGGGGTGGGCGCGGGAAATCGGCCGCCGGGCGAGCTTTGCGGTGATGCTACGGCGAAATCGTGCGGATTTCAATCCATCCGGAAGGGCTCGGCGGGGGCCTTCGCGCTTGCCAGGACTCGGGTGGACCCCAATATTGCCAAGTTGAAAGAGGCGGCTTGCGGATCGGCGACGGCAAGCGGGCCTTTTTACTTGAACTTAAAGGCCGAAAGGCTATTTATAAGGGGTCACGGGCCGCCACACGATCCACCTCCGGGTGGAGTGCAAAAGGGCGGTCCTTCTCGTTTGAGATGGCGCTTCCTCCCTTTACAAAGCCGCACGCCACGCCCAGCGATTGGGTGGCGCATCTGCGCGCCCGCGGACTCGTGGTGCCTCGGCCCAATGTCGCCGCCCGCAAGATCGAGCGGGTCGGTTATGAGCGGCTGCGCATCTACTTCATCGCTCGCCGCCAGACTCATCTGGCGGGAAAGCCCTTTCGAGCCGGCACGACCTACAACCAGATTCTGAATCTCTATGATTGCGATCGCCGTCTGCGGGCGATCTGCTTTGATGCCTGCGGCGATTTCGAGCTGGCCTTCCGCAACAGCATGTCCGAGGCGTTGACCCGCGCTCACGGCAGCCATCCCCACAAAGCCGAGGACGCCTTCAAGGACGGCGCGTCACGGCGTGTCGCGCTCGACCAGCTGTCGACGCTCTATGCCAAGTCCAGGGACGCGCGCGCCCACAACTACATGGCCAAGTACGGTGATCCGGTGCTTCCCCCGTTCTGGACCATGAAGGAGTTCTTGACCTTCGGGGCCGCGGTGCGGTTCTACGCCCTGCTGTCCAATGCGATAAAGACCGCCGTGGCCCAGGACTTCGGCATGCCCACGCACGAGGTTCTCACCAACTGGTTGGAATGCCTGGTCGATCTGCGGAACGTCTGCGCCCACCACGATCGGCTGTTCAATCGGATCTTCCAGAAGCAACCCAGCCGCCTGCGCCGCCAGAACCTGCCGACGGCGCCGGTCAACAAGCTGAAGGCCCGGTTGGAGTGCCTGGATCACCTGCTGACCAGCCGGGGGCTGGCCGGCGGCCGGGTCGCCGCGGTGCAGGCGCTGCTGACCCGCTATCCGGACGTCCAACCTGCCGAGGTCGGCTATTGAGAGACCGGACGGGCGTCGCCGCCTGGCGGCGGCCGGGCTCTAGGCGGCGGGCCGCCCCAAGCCCCGCGCGCGGGTCTTGGCCCTTCGGGTTGCGATCCCTGACGCGGACGTTGGAGCGGGGTCAGCGTCTGAGGCGGTACGCCACGGCGGCGGCCGTCACCTGCAGCAGCAGCCGCGCCTCGTCGCGGCTGTAGACGTGCGCGCTGAGCGCGCCGCCGTCGTCGTGGTGCGCCAGCTGAGTGGCGTGGCGGGCGGACGCCAACAGCAGCTCGATCCTCTCGGGAAACGACAGGGTCTTGGCGTCGACCGGGGTCTTGAGCTTGGACTGGGGGCCAAGCTTGAGCCGTTCATAGGCGAGCCGGCAGGCGCCGACGCAGTTTTGATAGTCGCCGGTGTGAAAGGCCTTTTCGGCGATGTGGAGCTGGCGCGCGATAGAGTCGTCGTCCGTTGCGCCGAGCGAGAGCGGCAAGCTGGTTTCAAGGAGGATCACCCCCAGAGCGCCCGCGCCCTTGAGCTGCGCGATCCAGTCCGACTGCGCGACCGTGTGATAGCCGTCGCCCTGCAGGGTCGAGTGACCGACTGGGTCGTCGATCAGGCCGCCGACGCCGAAGGCCTGCACCTGCAGCGCCAGCGCCCCGCCGTCGCGCAGGTCCTCGAGCGCCAATAGCTGGCGCGGGGCGAGCTGGGCCTGGAAGTCGAGCGGGCGCTTGGCGTTGCCGTCGGCCTGCGCGAACCAGGTCGGCGCGCTGACCTGAAGCGTCGCCAGGCGCACGCGGTTCTGTCCGCGCGGATGGACGAAGAGCTCCAGGCCGTCAATGCGGATCCAACGCGGCGTCGCGGCTTGACCCGAAAAGGCGCCGGCCTTGGTCGGCGCGATGGTCGTCATCAGCAAAAGATCGAACGCGCCGACCGCCGGACGAAGGCCGACCGCCCGCACGCCCAGCTCCGCGACCCTGTTGTGCTCCAGCATGAGGTCCATCGGATCGCCCTACCCCGCGTCCGCCGCCCGTCGTAGCGCCGCCAGGCGCTGGTCGCAGACCGCCCGCACCAGCCCGATCAGCTGCTCGGCGCTGACCTTCAGGTGCTCCAGTTCGGCCTGGGTGATGTGAAAGCTGTCCTGGTTGTAGCGGGCGTCGACATAGGCGCGCTTGAGCTTGCCGAACGGCTTGCGCGCAGCGCGGGTGTCGCGCGGCCAGACCGGGATCAGCGACGGCGCCTTGGCCTCGGCCTGGGAGCGCAGGAACAGGATGTTGTGCGAGCGCGGGGCGTAGAAACCGGTCAGCAGCAGGACGGCGATATAAGCGGCCTCAACGGCCTGGTGCAGGTTGAAGGCGGCCTTGTGCGGCCAGTCCAATTGGTCGCCTTTGGAGATCTGGAAGATCGCCGTTTCGAACGACGTCTGGATCGTGTCGAAGATCTTGCGATAGTACTTTTCGCCCAGGTCCAGTTCGGCCCGGGGCGTCAGGGGCTGGGGTGGGTGGAAGGCATGGCCGGGCACCTCGTAAAGGACGACGCCCTGCTCGATGACCTCCCGAAAAAAGTACTGGCCCGCGTCGAGGGCGGCGTTGATCTCGCCAAGATCGTGGATGATCAGGTTGACGATCCGGCCGATCGACGGGTCGTGGGCGATCTTCTCCTCGGTCTCGTACCAGTAGTCGGCTGTGTCGGTCAGCTTCTCGTCGCTGACCACCACCAGGATGTCGAAGTCGGACAGGTAGCCGTTGTGCGGTTCGTCGACGAAGTCGCCGCGCGCGTAGCTGCCAAACAGGATGATCTTGTAGATCTTGGCCCCGCGCCGCCAGGGCTGGGTGCCGCCGGCCACGGCCTGCTCGAAGCCGGCCAGCAGGTGGCCGACGATCTTGTCCAGCTCCCGGTGCTGGCGGTCGGGCAGGTAGTCGAGATTCGATTTCATCGCCGGTGAGTCTGGCGTCCCCGTCCAGGCGTCACAAGCAAAAGTGACGGTCCGCGCTGTCAGCCGTCCAGGATCTGGGCCTCGAGGTCTTCAATCTCGCGGACCAACCGTGAATTGGTCCCGACCGTGTCGATGAACTCGGCCTGAATCGACGCCAAGGCCGCGTCCTGGTCGACGTCCTCGCCCGCCTTCAGGCGCGCGGCGCAAGCCTGCAAGGCCAGCGAGAGCCTGGGGGCGGCGCGGCGGGAGATGGTGTTGACCAGATCGGCGAGCTCGTCCGATCGGGGATGCGCCGCGATGAAGGTCGCCTGCGGGACCACGAGGGCGGGCATATCCACCAGCTCGGCGGCGGCCGCCAAGGCGTCGGGGCTGATGAGGGTGTCCGACAGGCTCAGGACCACGGCGCAGGCCTCCGAGCAGAGTCGGCCGGGCGTGAGCGGATCATCGGTCTCCGGCACGTAGTCCAGCGGCTGGGCCAAGGCCTCGATCGCCTCGGGCGTCAGATCCTTGATCTGCTGCAGCTTGACCCGTGAGGCGTATCTGCGGCCCAGCTCCGAGGTGACCTCCGCCCAGACGTCCGTCGCCGACGGCGGCGCGAGGCGGCGGCGCACCAAGGCGCCGTCGATTTCAAAGCCGATGAACGTCTCGGATCCGGAGCGGTAGCGGGCGATGGGTCGCGCCTGCAGCATGATCGCGCGCAGGCCGACCTGCATCCAGGTGAGCCGGGTCACGGCCAGGCTGGCATGTCCGAAGACGCCGCCCTCGGTGCTGGCGGCGATCTTGGGATCCCCCGACTCCAGGAGAACGTCGCCGGGACGCAAGGGCTTGGCCTTGATGATCGACATGGAGGTCCTTGATCCGACGTGTCGCCGATCGATCAGCCGCTCCGGGAGTTGAGAAGGCGCTTGATAGTCACCCGCCAGCGTCTTTAGCCGAAGCCTGGACATAACGCTGGCCTCCCGGGCGAGCCCCGATGGGGCGGGGCCAGGATCGGAAACGACGAGGTTTAGGCGGGGCCGGGCGGCCTGCCAATACCGGAGAATCTCAAGGGTGGGCCGGGACCCGCCCAGCCTGGGGAAAGGCAAAGGGAGGGATCCGTCTGCGCGCCGATCGGGCGCGAGCAGACGAGGTTTGTCCGATGCCGTCTTCTTCCTGGAGCGCCGAGCGGGTCACCGCCCTGAAGACCCTGTGGCTGGCGGGCCGCTCCGCCGCCGAGATCGCCAAGGCCCTGGGCGGGGTGACCCGCAACGCCGTGATCGGAAAGGTCCACCGCCTGGGCCTGGCCGGGCGCATGGAGCCGTCGGCTCCGCGCCGGACCCGGGCCGAACGGCCAAGGACGTCGGCCCTGCGCCGGCCGTCGCCGTCCAGGCCCCCTCCCCCTCCCCCGCCGGCCGCCCCGGCCGTACGGACGCGAACGCCCCAGGCCGCGCCGGTCGAGGCGGTCGCGCGCGTCTTCGATGGGGCGGCGCTGACGGCGCGGATCTGCCATTGGCCGGTGGGCGATCCCAAGGCGGCGGGCTTCGGCTATTGCGGCGCGGCGGTCATCGGCAAGGGGCCCTATTGCCCGGGCCACCACGCGGTCGCCTATCCGGTCCGCCTGCAGCTCAAGGCCGACCCCTGCGCGGGGACGGCGCGGCGAGGTCGTTCGGGCGCGGCGGGGGGCTGGTGACCGTCCTGGCGGCGGCGGGAGACCGCCCTGGGCTCCAGCGACCTCGCCACCGGCCGGCTCCGGCCGCAAGGGACGCTGCGCTCAAAGCCCTTGCGACCGGGACCGGTCCGTCGGCGCGGAAGGCGGTCGGGAGCCCACGGGCTCGCTCCCGACCCTCTTGAAGGACTGGTCCCATGACCGCCACCGCCCCTGCCCTCCTCACCGGCCCGCTCACCGCCCTGGAGGCCCAGGCCCTGAGCCTGGACGACCCTCGGCCGCACCCGCCCGAGGACGCCCTTGTTCAGCTGGGTCACTGCGTGATGACCGAGCTGCTCGACCTCTTGGCCGACACCGCCCTGGAGGATTTCCAGACGACCCTGGCCGAGACCCTGATCGGCGCCTTCCATTCGGCCGCCCAGCGGATCGAGCGGGAGGCCGACCGCGCCCGGGACGACTTGCAGCGCCAGGTCCGCGACTTCAACGGCTCGGAGGTGGCCGACACCGACCTGCAGGAGGCCACCCAGCGCACGCGCGCGGCCGACGTCGCCGTCCAGGCCGTCGAGTTGATCCGCGACGCGGCCGCCCAGGCCTACGCCCTGGCCACCGGCGAGGCCTGGCAACCCTGGCGCGGCAGCGTCAAGGCCTCGCGCCTGTCGGCGGCCCAGGTCGAGGCCCGCGAAGCGATCCGCGCCATGCGGGCCCGCCGGCATCGCGCCGTCGATCCGGGCGCCGTGGTGGTGGGCTTCCGCGCGGCCCCTCAGGCCGACACCGCCGTCGACGCCGGGCGCATCTTCGACGCCCTCAACTGGGCGCGCCAGACCTGGCCCGACATGGCCCTGGCCGTCACCGGCGCGCGCGGCGGCGAGAAGCTCGCCCAGAAATGGGCCCGCTCGCACGGCGTCACCACGGTGCTGGCCAGGGCCGACTTCGACCGCAACGGCCGGGCCGCGCCGTTCCGGGCCAATGACGAGCTGCTGGAGCTGGAGCCGGTCTGCGTCCTGACCCTGGCCAATTCACTGGACGCCGCGCGGGGGGCGGCGCTCAAGCCGTTCGGTCCGGCCCTCAACCTGGCTCAGAAGGCCGCTGAACGCGGGATCCGCTGCGTGGCGGTGCGCCTGAGGGCCTGACGGCGCGGGCGCGGCGGTCTTGCTCCGTCGCGCCCTCTTTTGTGCGGCTCGCGGGCCGGCGTTCGTCCCTGGTAAAAGATCAGGGTTGAAAACCCGCCGTCCTGCGCTTTTTCTCTCGCACCGACGCGCCGGCGGCGTTTTGCGCCCGCGGCTTCGGACAAAGGACCTCAAGACTTGGCCAATTCCCCGCCCGACAGCCGCGCGCCCAACCCGATCGACCTGCATGTCGGCGCCCGCGTGCGCACCCGCCGCAAGGTGGCCGGCGTCAGCCAGGAACAGCTGGCCGCCGGACTGAAGCTCACTTTCCAGCAGGTGCAGAAGTACGAGCGCGGCGCCAATCGCATCAGCGCTTCCAAGCTCTACGAGACCGCCGGCGTCCTGAAGGTGCCGATCGCCTACTTCTTCGAAGGCCTCGCCGATCCGGTCGACTGCGCCGCCGACCCCGCCCGCGGCGCGGCGGACCGGACGCTCAACGCCTTCCTCGCCACGCCGGAGGGTCTCGAACTGGCCGAGAAGTTCGCCAAGATCGGGCGAGGTCGGGTTCGCCGGCAGATCCTGGACCTGGTCCGGGCCATGGCGGAGGACGACGCCCCCAGCGCAGGGTGAGCGCCGTCCTTGCCGTGCCCCGGGACGGCGTCGCGCCCGGCGGAATAAAGCCCGAACGAACCGCGAGATCTTGCGGCCTCGGCCGGGTTGGACCCCAAGCTTAGCGGTTGGCGATTCGTTCCTTCGCCTCGCGACAACCCGCCCGGCGCCCCCACGGGGGCGGACGGTCGGCGCCCCTGCCCGTTCGGAGTTGTATCGGCCGGCGCCGTCAGCGCCCGACCGACGACCTGTCGCCTGTTGAAGTCGCCAGCCGCTGACGGCGTCTTGCGCGAGGCGGCGCGCCCGCGACACGCGCGCTTGGGGTTGGGGCGTTCGGCGCCTGGATGTCGCGGGCTCCCTCGCGCCCGGGGGCCGGTGTGTCCTGAATCTTGCCGATGCTGGGCGTGGAGGCGGCGGCGAGCGCCGGCCCGCCTGCGCCGACCGCGCCGAACCGGACGAAACGCGCGGCGCGCGGCTTGGCCGATCAGCACCTTGATCAGCAGGTCATTCGTCTTGGCCGGAGAGACCCGGTGGCGAGCGGACCCGCGCGATCGGTCACGCCATCCCTAGGGCGGGGCGGTCCGGGTCAAAGCCGACCTCGCGCGCGAGGCGCGGCCGGCGGAGCCTCCGGCCTTCCTCCGCTGCGCGGCGTGCAGCCCGGTGTCCACCGTCCGCGGGCTTTGGCCCGGACCTTCGTCCCCGCCCTGCCAGGACGCGTGATCGCGGCAGGGACCGCGAGCCGCCGGGGCCCTTCCCGGCGGAAGACGGAGAAAGACCATGCTCAACAAGGTTCAACTGATCGGCTTCACCGGCGCGGACGCTGAAATTCGCGCCACCTCGGGCGGCAAGGCCCTGGCGGTCCTGCGGGTCGCCACCAGCCGCTACACCAAGAAGAACGGCGAGCGTCAGGACTTCACCACCTGGCACCAGGTCGAGATCTGGAGCCCCGCGACGGTCAAGTGGCTCTCCTCGCGTCCCCTGCCCAAGGGCTCGAAGGTCTATGTCGAGGGCGAGATCCGCAACGAGCACTACACCGACAAGGACGGCCAGGAACGCTACTTCACCAAGGTGGTGGTCGCTGGGCCGGGTCACGAGCTGAAGTCGCTCGACCGGCCCGAAAGCAACCCGGAGTCGGACGAGGAAGCTTAGGGCCGACGCGCCTGCCCCGGGGGCGACCCCGGGGCAGGTAACACGCGGTTGGCGTAACGCACATTTATAGCCTACAAATGTGCGTCACCCAGACTCGGCTATTTTCGTGGAGAACGGGCTTTGATGGACGCCCCGATCGAGGCGCTGTTCCTGGCCCTGGCTCGGGCCGAGGACAGCGTGAGCCGACTCGACGCGCGCGCCCAGACCTGCCCCTTCGCCGAGGGCTGGGCCGCGCGTGTCGACTTCATCGAGGCCAACGGCTGGGGCTGGGTCAGCGGCGAGATCGTCGACATGGAGGACCTGGTCCTGCACGACGCCCAGATGGATGCGCGCCTTCCCGACCAGGCTCTGCGCGCGACGTACGGTCTCGTGCGGGCCCGGCGCCGAGCGCGCGGCGCAGGCCCAGAGCTGCAGACCGCCCATGGAGCGGTCTGGCTGGCGGGCCATCGCAGCGAGGCGCCGCTTTTGGTCCCCTCCCCGATCGACCCCGACGAGGTTGGGCCCAGCCCCGGCGCGGAAACCCGCGACCTGGTCGGCGAACTCGTCCACCAGGTTCGAACCCTCAGCCGGGGCGAGACGGCCGATCCGGTCGAGGCGGTGGAGGAGTGGGTCCAGTGGACCCGCCGCCTCCCCGATCGCGCCCCGGCCTTGCTGCGCGCGGCCACGGCGCTGGAGGGCTGGCGCCTGGTCAATCCCCTGCCCCGCCAGAACTTCGTTGGCGGGGTGTTGGTGGCCCAGGCTCTAAGGCTGTCGTGCCGCACGCGCTCATGCCTGCTGGCCTTCGAGGCGCCGCGTCGGATCTACCTGCAGCCAGCGCGCGGTTTCGTCGCCGCCCCGATCGCGGCCCGCCTGGCCTACTGGCTGAAGATCATGGCCGTCGGAGCCGAAGCGGGCCTGGGCGAGATGAAGCGTCTGGATCTGGCCCGCCAGGTGGTGCTCAAGCGCGTCGGCGAGCGCAGGGCCAACGACCGCTCGGCCGATCTCGTCGACCTACTGCTGGCCAGACCCCTGGTCAGCGCGCCTATGGCGGCCGAGCACCTGGGCGTCGCCGGCCATACGGCCCGGCGGCTGCTGACGAACCTGGGCGCGTCGGTGATGGAAGTCAGCGGTCGCTCGCGCTATCGCGCCTGGCGGCTGTGACGCTGCGGTTCACCCAAGTGGGCAAATGGGGAAGTTCCCATTTGGGCGTCTGGGGTGTTGCGCGGCCCGGCGAAGCAGTTCAGCTCAAGGCGTGGTCTTACCCTCTTGGGGGCTTGCCCAGACCCCTCTTCCCATCAGGGCAAGAGGGCAAATCCCCATTTGGGTATTTTGCCCAAACCGGGAAGTTCCCTTCAGCCCATTTGCGAACTTGGGCGTCTGGGTTAGAGTGGTCATCACCAAATGGGGTCTGGGTTTAGTCCACGCTTGCCCATCTGAGTTGAAGGTGTTGTGCGAATTTGAGCAAGTGGGTTTCTGTGGAAAAGTGGTTTTCCACATGCCCCCAGAACCCCATTTACCCACTTGGGTTAAAACCCTGTTCACCAATTGCCCATAACCTTATTTGGGCAAGAGGGGACTTGGGTAGAAGCTCAAGACCCCATTTGCCCAGTTGCCCATTGCCTCAGAAGGGAACTTCCCCATGGCGGTCATCAGCGTGTGTTCGACGAAGGGCGGGGTGGGCAAGACCACCCTGGTCATGTGCCTGGCCGACGCCTTCGCCCGGCAGGGCGGCTCGGTGGCCATCGTCGATGGGGATCCCAACGGCCACGTCGCCAGCTGGCGCGAACGCGCCGGCGACGACTGCAAGGTCACCGTCATCAGCGAGGCCAATGAGACCAAGATCCAGGACGTCATCGCCAACGCCGCCAGCGAGTACGCCCTGGTTTTCGTGGACCTAGAAGGCGCGGCCTCCCAGGCGGTCACCTACGCCATCGCCGAGAGCGACATGGTCCTGATCCCGACCAAAATCTCGGGCATGGACCTGCAGGAGGTCTACCGCACCTATGAGGTGGTCAAGCGCGCCGAGAAGATGCTCAAGCGCGGCATCCCCGCGCGCGTCGTGTTTAGCCAGATGAACCCGCTCTATAGCCGCGTGGCCGGCCATGCCCGCCAGGAGATCCGCGACAATGACATTCCGGTGCTCAACACCGAGGTCATCCAGCGCGCCGCCTACCAGCAGATCCACTTCACGGGCATGACGCCCAGCGCGCCCGGCGGCGAGCCCAAGGCCGCCAAGGAGATCGCCGCCGTGCTGGCCGAGCTGCTCGAGGCGCTCGCCCGCCAGGCCGAAGCGGCCTGATAGGGGAGGGGAGACCATGACCGACAAGACCGCCCGCCCGATCTTCCAGCCCGCGCCGCGCCCGCAGCGCATTAACGACGCCGGAACCGCCGAGGCCCTGCGAAAGGCCACCGAGGACCTGGGCTTCAACCGCACGACCAGCGCGCCCGCGAGCGCGGCCGAACCGGCGCTCGCACCGGTCGCCAGGGTCGAACCGGCGCTGTCGGCGCCCGCGTCCGCGCCGGCCTCGGCGTCGAATCCCGCCCCGAAGGTCGCGGCCGCAGCGCCGGCCCCGCGCGCAGCGCCCAAGCCCAAGGCGGTCAAGCCCGCCCCGGCGAGCAACTTCTCCGAGCGAGAGACCTCGCTCAAGTTCGTGATCGACGACGAGCTATCGACCGCTCTGAAGCTGGACGCGGTCAAGCGAAGGGTGACGGTGAAGTTCCTGGTGCTGGAGGCCTTGGCCGAGAAGGGCTACCCGATCGACCTGGCCACGCTCCAGGAAGACGGGCGTCGGGCGCGGAAATAGGCAAAAGGGCAAATGGGGCTTTGCCCTTTTGCCCTTTGGGTGACTTGGGTGGTTGCGGCGAAAGGCCTGCGGCCATCGCGCGCGCGGCGTCACGGGGACGAATCGCGGTACGCCAGATGATCGTGAGAGTAGGGCAGGGCGCATGACGGCCCCCAAGGACCGCAACAACCAGTTCGACCTCTTCATCCCGCTGATGCGGGATCTCTCGCTGAAGGATCAGCGCGAGACGATGGAGCGGCCGTTCTTCTCGCTGCAGAAGCGCAAGCGCCTTAAGCCGATCGAGTACGCCAGCCAGGATGGCGAGGTCACGGTGAAGGTCGAGGCGATGCCGGCCTATGGCATGGCCACGATCTGGGACGCCGACGTCCTGATCTGGGCGGCGAGCGCGCTCAACCGGATGAAGGCCGATGGCAAGAACGACGTGCCGCGCACGCTGCGCGTCACCGCCTACGATCTGCTGCGCACGATCCAACGCGATACCGGCGGCAAGGGCTATGCCGACCTGAAGGCCGCGCTTGATCGGCTCGCGACCACCTCGATCAGCACGACCATCCGGGGCCCGAAGAAGGGTCGTGAAGCCCGGTTCAGCTGGCTCGACGAGTGGCGGGTGGAAACCGACGAACACGACAAGCCGGTCGCGCTTCGCATCGTGCTGTCCAACTGGGTCTGGGAAGGGATCATGACCGAGAAGTCGGTCCTGACCATGCATCCGGACTATTTCCAGATCTCCGGCGGGCTCGAGCGCATCATCTACCGCATCGCGCGCAAGCACGCGGGCGACCAGGACGACGGCTGGACCTGCCGCGTCAGCCTGCTGCACGAGAAGAGCGGATCCGACAGCGCGCCCAAGGAGTTCGCGCGCATGCTGCGCAAGATCGTCGAGGCCAACGATCTGCCCGAATACGACATGGCCTACACGACGGCCGGCGACGGCTCCCAGGCGGTCCGGTTCATCCGGCGATCGGTCGTTGAACGGGTCCAGGTGCAGGCCGAGCTGGAGGCCGAGGACGCCGCGCGGCGCCGCCGGGAGCGGGAGGATCGCCGCGCCGACGAGGTGGATGGTCTGGTCGACCCGTGGGCCAAGCGGCGCGTGAAGTCCGGCGACGCCTAACGGACTATCACACACCGTGCTCGCCGATTCCTTTTGAAATCAAACTCTTGCCTGAACGCTTTAAAGTGTATCGAACCCTTCCAGTGACGGGGTTTCACCCACCGGAGTCGCGCCCGGCGCCCGCCAAATTGGTAAATAGCCGGTTAAAATCCGAGCCTGAGGGCGATTTTGGAGTCCCTTTCTCCCTTTCGAGCCGATCGGGAGGTCCTTCGGGGTTTCGCCCACCGGCCGCCACTCCGCCCATCGGGGTTTCACACACCGCCGGGGGCGCCGAGCGTCGGGGTTTCACACACCGCCAGGCCGCCAACAGGGCAGGGTGGGCCCGCGCTTCGGGGTTTCACACACCGCCGAGCGTCCGAGGTGTCCAAAACCCCGACAATCCGGGCTCCCGCATCGAAAAACGATCACGACTTTCGGGGTTTCGCCCACCGGAGAAGATTCCGCGACCTTCGGGGGATCACACACCGCCGAGACGCTTGCTCTAGCTGTGGACAGCTGCGGGGGATCACACACCCAAGGTCCGGGGGAACGCCCACCGCACTCTCGGGGGATCAGACACCCAGTGACGGTCTATCGCACACCCGGGCTTCTCATAAGTCGTTGTAAGCAAACACGAACTTGGCCCCCGGGAGCCCCTTAACTTATCTAACTTCTTCCATAACAATATCTCTAACGGCGCAGCTGAGGCGCCGCCGGGAGAAACAGGGCCAAAAAGACGGCCCTGATCCCCCCGCTTGGAGAAGACAGTGAGGCGCGGGGGAACACCCACCGTCCCGACGCCGGCGAGCAACCCTATAGTTCTCGGGAATTGCGGCGTCCGGCGGCGACGTGAAAGTCTGGACCCATGCATCGGGGCCTTCGCATCGCCATGCTCGGCTTGATCCCCACGCCCGTGGCCCTGGCCCAGGCGCTGCAGCCCGCGCCGCTCATCCTCTTCAACGACACGCCTAGCGAACCGACGGGCCTCTACCTGCGATCCTCGGACGCGCCGGCCGTGGGGACGATCATCGCCTTTCGGCCGCCGGCGGCGGCTTGGCCCTATGTCGGAGAGGCCCTGCCCGCGCGCGCGCGCACCAGCATCCTCAAGACCATCCGGGCCGGGCAGGGCGATCAGGTCTGCGCCGAGCGCCACGTTCTGGCCATTAAAGGCCATCCCGTGGCGCGGATCGCGCGCGCCGACCGCCAGGGCCGGACGCTGCCGGGATGGAGCGGATGCCGTAGGCTTGGCGAGGGGGAATACTTCGTCCTCTCCACCCGCATCCCTAACAGCTTCGACAGTCGCTACTACGGTCCAGTGCGGCGCGGCGACATCCTGGCGGTCTATACGCCCTTGCTGGCCCCTCCTGGGCCGCCGAGCGCCTCATGACGCACCCTGGGGCCAGGATCATGAGGCTGCTTGTCGAGGGGGCCGTCCTGGCGGCCGCGCCGGACCTTGGGTGGGCCCAGCAAGCCGCCTCGTCGGTTGGGAGCGATCTTGGCCGTCTGCGCGTCCTCGTCGAGGCGCCCGGCGCGCGTGACGCCATCGCTCGGGTGACCCTGGCCGAGGCCGCGGGGCAGGGTGACAGCGGCCTAGCCGCCGTGATCCATACGATCCTCAATCGCCTGGCCTCGCGGGCCTGGGGCGACAGCGTCGACCAGGTGGTCAACGCCCGCCGCCAATTCGAGCCGGTGACGCGCGCGGGCGGCGACTGGCGGGGGTTGCCGGCGGCGCGGCCGTCGGAACGCGCCCGGATCGACACCATCCTGAACCTCGCCCTGGAGGGGCGTCTGCCCGATCTGACCGGCGGGGCGCTCTACTTCCAGAACCCCCGGATCGTCGCCGCGCGCGCCGCCGCGGGGACCGTGTCGGCGCGCCTGGTCAATTTCGGTGGGGCCACGCCCAGCGTGGTGATCGGCGACCACGCGTTCTATGTCGGCCAAGCGCCCGCCGCCGCCGCGCCGCCGACCGACAGGGTCCCCCAGGCGGGCGGGTCGATTTTCCCGAACGAGAGCCAAAGCATCGGGGCGGCGGATGTGGCCGGTTCGGGGCCGTCCGACGCGGCGCTTCACCCTGGAGCGCGCGGCCTCTTCGTGCTGCCGGACGGTCGGATCGTCGAGGACCCCGCGCGAACCCAGCCGCCCCCGCGCTGAGCCGGGGGCAGGCCTTGGCCGCTGACGGTCCCTGAGCGCTCGCGGCGCGAGGACCGACCGATCGGGACCTGGTCGACGGCTTTTTCCGCCGGTTGTGATGGCCACCGGATCTCGCGGCGCCCTTCGCCAAGCTCGCCCGTCACCCAGCCCGTCAACCCGCTGGCGCGGGTTCCCCTGGGGCGCGCGAGGCGCGCCCGGCGGTGACAGGCCGGGACCCGACGGGCGCGGCGGGGCCAGGCGCTCGCTGGGAGCGTCGTCTGGAGTCCAAGACCATGACTTTCTCGCGCATCGAAATCCTCATCGTGGCCGTCGGCCTGAAGCTGTCGGTGGCCATCGGCTTCGTGGCCCTGCTCGGGCTCGTCGCCTCTTTGTTTCTCGGACGGACCACAGGGGCCGCGCTGACGGGCGTCTGCGGCTGCGGCCTGGCGATGGCGCTCGTGGCGGGCCTCTATCTCGCCGCCTGCCAGGCCGTCGTCGCGAAACTCCGGAAAGGGGAGGGGGCCTAGCGCCCCCAATCCTTGACGCGAGCCCTCCGGGACGCAGCCTGCGGCGAGTGCACCCCAACGGATGGGCTCCGCTCGCTTGCCTCCCCGGGCCGACGCTGCGCGGCCGGTCCCGGTCGGCGCGCGTCCGGCGGAGGGCCCGCCTCGCTGGCGAGCGCCTTGACGGCGCTCGTCGCCGTCGACTGGCGACGGCGCGGCTTCGGCTACTGAGCCTGGGGGCGCCTCTTCCAAGTTTGTCATGTCACCCAGCCCGTCAACCCGCTGCGCGGGTTCCCCTACGCCGGCGCGGGCGCCGGCTTCGGTGACGGGCCGGGGCCCGACATGCCGTGAGGGACAAAGGCGCTCGAAGGGAGCGTCGATCCGGAGATCGTCCCATGACCTATTCGACGTTGTCGCATCTGAGCTGGCTCGACCGTGACCTGGCCGAGGGCCACATCGCTTCGGGCCAGCCGCGGTACAGCTGTTACCTGAGGCTGACGACCGGCGGGTTCATCCGCCGCTGGAGCGACCGTCGCAGCCAGGCCCTGGCGATGCACGCGGCGGCGGTCGCGACACCGGACATGGACTGCGTGATCACCTTCGACCACATCGCGATCGACCACCTGGGGGTGGACTTCCGGCCGACCGGCAAGAGCGGAGAGCAGCTGAGGATCGAATGCGACGAGGCCCTGGAGCGGATGTATCACCGCTGGGCGGCGGAGGAGGGCCTTGGCTGAGACGGGGGCGTCAGCCCCCTTTTTTGCGCCCGCGGGCCGGACCCGTCGGCGAAGCCGCGTCGCCGTCGAGCACGGCCCTGGTCAGGGCGTCGAAATCGGGAAGCGGCGGCGGCGTCCCACCCGGCAGGGCGTGGATCGCCAAGCCCAGGGTGTCGGCCAAGGCCTTGCGGTCGCGGGGGCGGCTGACCCGCCGGTCGAGCACGTCGATCAGACGCGCCATCAGCGCCGCGCCCTGGCCGTCGCCATCGGCCCGCGCCTCGGCCAGCAGAGCGCCGCCCAGCACGATTTTGGCGCGGGTCTCGCGCTTGCGCTCGGTCTGGTCGAGAAGCGCCTCCAGGCGCTCGACCCGCGCCTTCCAGACCGTCAGCCGGCGCTCGTCGTCCTCGATCTGGTCAAGCCGCGTCACATGGCCCCGATGGCGCGGCAGGCCGCCTGACAGATTGGCCAACGCGGTCTTGGCGCGATGTTCGCGGTCGGCCAACTGGACGGCGAGGTTGTGAAGACGGCGCGCTCTGGCGGCCTCGGACTCGGGCGGGCGACGGCGCGCTCTTCTCGGCTTGAGGGCTGGGGTCATGGGACGGCGGCGGCTTGCACTAGGGACGCAAGGAGCGTAACCCTATCTCGTCATTAGTGACAAGGGCGCAGTTATGCATTGCAGTGCAATGCCTGCGGCCGGGAAACCCGGCGGCCCGTCTCCGGACCCGATCGCGGGTCTCGACGGGCGTCGTGCCAAGGGGCCAGCCCCTTAGCGATCCGGCCCGCTGCGCGGGAGTTGTCGGGGCGCTCCGCGCCCTTGGCGGGAGCATGATCGGGTGGCCCAGTACCGGCTGGAGGTGAAGGCGATCAAACGCAGCGACGGCCGTTCGGCCGTGGCCGCCGCGGCCTATCGCGCCGCCGCCAGGCTCCTCGACGAGCGCCTGGAGATGGTCTTCGACTACACCGGCAAGGGCGGGGTGGCGTTCACGGGGGTGATGGCGCCAGACGACGCGCCGGCGGCCTTGCTGGAGCGCGAAAGTCTGTGGAACGCCGCCGAGGCGGCCGATCGGCGGGCCGACTCGCGAACGGCGCGCGAGGTCCTGATCTCGCTGCCGCACGAGCTGACGGACGCGCAACGTCATGCGCTGGTCAGGGCCTTCGTCAGCGAAAGCCTGGTCGGTCGGGGCATGATCGCCGACTATGGAATCCACTATCCGGACGCGCACGGCGACGAGCGCAATCATCACGCCCATATCCTGGTGACGACCCGGCGCGTGGGCCCCGACGGCTTCGGCTTCAAGGCGCGCGAATGGGACAACCCCGACGCGGTGAAGGCCCTTCGTCTGGAATGGGAGCAGATTCAGAACCTGCATCTGCGCCAGCATCTGGGTCCCGAGGCCCCGCAGGTGACCAGCCACAGCCTGGGCGACCAGGGTCATGACGCCGAGCCGACCATCCATCTGGGCCCGGCGGCCTCCGGGATGGAACGTCGCGGCGAGGGCTCCGACCGGGGCGACATCAACCGAAGGATTCGGACGCGCAACCAGGAGCGGGGGCAGCGGCCCGCCCAGATCCGCGACCTCGAGGACAGGCTCGCCGCCGGCCGGCCGCGGCAGGCCTATCCGATCGACGCGGTGATCCGCGAATTTGAAACCATCCATCAGACCATGATCCGCGAGCGGGAGGGCTGGGCCCGCGAGCATGCTCGGGCCTCGTCGCCGGTGGAGGTCCCGAGCGGTCGCGCGGTCGTGGCCGAGGTTCTAGGCGATGCGCTCGCCCGGCGCGCGACGGCCTCGCGGCGTCTGGACTGGACTCAGGAACGGATCGAACGGGGCCGGGCGCAGCGTCAGACGCTCCTTCGCTGGATCCGCAACCCGGCTCGCATGATCTGGGCCGCGCACGCCGAACTCAACGCCCTGGATCGCGCCAGGGCGGTTCAGCGCCGCGCCGAGGTCGAGCTGGCGGTTCGGGAAAACTGGCTGCGCAGCCCGGCCGGCCGCGCCTATGTCGCCTCGCGCCTGGATCCGGCCAAGCACGCCGCGGCCGATGCGCGGCGTGAGGCGCGCACCCTGGAACGGAAGATCAAGCGCGCCGACCGGCGTATCGAGGCGGTCGCGCGCACCCGGGTCAAGCTGCTGGTCGCCCGGGAATTGGGCCACGACCAGATGGTCGCGCCGACCCGCATGGACCTGGGGGGGGGGCAGGCGGTGCGCGAGGTTGATCGCCGCGTGGTCGATGTCGTCAAGGCGCACGCGCCGCTCGCCCAGGAGCGGGCGCTGGGCAAGGTGATGGCGCTGGTCCAGGGCAAGATCCCGGGGATTGGGCCCGATCGCTGAGCAGCGCCTTAGGTCGGCGCCGTTCGCATGGCCAGCACCCAGTCGCGCAGTTTGCCGCGATCGATCGCCTCGACCGGATAGGCGCGCGCCTGGCGCATGTCGTCGGTTCCTGGCGACAGCTCGGTAGTCGTGACGATCAGGCCGGAGCCGGCCTTCTCCCAGAGCACGTCGGCATAGACTGACTTGAGCAGGGTCTTGCCGATCTTTCGTTTCTCACGCTTGCATTGGACGATGATCAGAGGCGGAAGGCTCGGATTGTCGTCCTTGGGGAAGACGCGGACGTCGATGCCGTCGTCGTTGCGGCCTGGCCCGAGCTCGGCGCGAAAGCCCTGCTTCTCGAAGTGCTCGGCGGTCAGCGCCTCGAACTGGCGCCAATGGACGTCGTCGATCTCCTCGTCGAAGTTGCGGGCGATATAGTCGATGAAGCGCTGGTCGAAGAACTTGCCGTACAGCGTGTCCAGGTTTTCGCTCTTGAACAGGTCCTCCAGCTGGCGCGTATCGGCCCAGTCGGTGCGGCGGATGCTCGTCCAGGGATCCACCTGCTGACTGGCGTCGATCCCGCGCAGGTAGGCCATGGCGACGTCGAGCCCGGGCGCGCCGAACGTCTCGGCCGCGCGCTTCATGAACGGGGTCGGGTCCAGGCCGCTGGCTGGGGCCGGCGCGGACAGGGCCGCGTCCATCCATTCCACCAGCATCTCGCCGATCGGGGCGGTGAGCTTGCCGCGGACAGGATCGGCCTTGTACCGATGATAGACCCCGCCCACCGGCGGCAGGACCGTCGGGGTGGCCACGTATCCGACCTTGTAGAGCAGATAGGTGGCCGCCTCCTGATAGGTCGTCGACTCCACGCGCATCATGCGCGCGTCGGGCCACAGAAGCCGCTCGGCCAGTTTGGCGTCGTACGCCTTGAGCATCGCGGCGGTCCGGGCGCGCGAGAGCGCCAGGCCGGCCTTGAAGCCGACGACTTCGGCCAGGCTGTCGGCCAGGTCGTGGTTGTTCATCCAGATGCCGCCCATCGAGGTCTCCTGCGCGCCGCCTCCGGACCTTAGCGGGCCAGGAACCGGTTGGCGCAAGCACCCCGACCCCGGAGAAATGCGGAATTGGCCCGCCGCGCCCCGTAGGTTCTGCTGGCCGCATGACCATGTCCGCCAAGGCCCGCTGGCTCGCGCCTCTAAGCCTGTTGCTGGCGTTGATCGGGCTTTGGGCCGCGACCCAGACGGCGGGCCATCTCTTCGCCTATCCCAGACCGTTCGGGGCGGGGTGGGGCGAACTTGGTCCGATCAGGATCTATGCGCCGTGGTCGATCCTGTCCTGGTACGGGCGTTGGGCTGCGCGGTACCCGCAGGCCTTCGACCAGGCCGCCCTCGTCGGGCTCTGCGTCTTCGTCTGGCCGATCCTGCTCATCGCCGGGTTGACGCGGCGGTTCGTCGCCAGGCCCAAGCCGTTCGGCGCGGCCGCCTGGGGCGGCGTCGCGGAAGCCAGGGCCGCGGGCCTGCTCAATGGCGAGCGGCTTACCGGCCGGGTGCTGGGACGGCTGAAGGGCAAGCTCCTGACCTTCACCGGCGTAGAGCATTGCATCCTGGTGGGCGCTTCACGTTCGGGGAAGGGCGCGGGCCACGTGGTGACGACCGAGACGGCCTGGGGCGAGAGCCAGTTCACCTACGACCGCAAGGGCGAGCTTTGGCACATCACCGCCGATCATCGCCGCAAGTTCTCCCACACCTTCTATTTCGCCCCCACCGACCCCAACACAGCCCGCTGGAATCCGCTCTTCGAGGTCCGCAAGGGGCCCATGGAGATCGCCGACATCCAGAACATCGTCGGGATTCTCGTCGATCCCATCGGCCTCAAGCAGGGCAATCTCGACTTCTTCGACCAGAGCGCGGCCAACTTCTTCACCGGCGTGATCCTTCACGCGCTCTACACCGCGCCCGACGAGCTGAAGAACCTGACCTACGTTCGAAGGCTGCTGATCGACATCAACGCAACCTTGGACGCCATGCTGGGAACCAAGCATCGCTGGCGCCCCGACCCACGCGCCGCCGACGGCCTGGCGCGCGACCCCGACGGCGAGCCGATCGCCGAGGTGCATCCGGAGGTCTGGCTGGGGGCGACGGCGTTTCGCAGCATGGAGCCCCGGGTGCGCTCCAGCGTCCTGGCCACGGCGCAGAAGTCGCTGGCCTTGTGGGCCGATCCCCTGGTCTCGCACGCCACGTCGTGGTCGGACTTCTGCATCGGCGATCTGGTCTGCGCGCCGGCGCCCGTCAGCTTCTACCTGATCACGCCCCAGGCCCACGCCGACCGCCTGGCGTTCCTGGTGCGGGTGATGCTGCGCCAGAGCCTCAACAGTCTGATGGAGACCATCGACGCCGACAGCCGCGGCCGCAAGAAGCGCCACCGGCTGCTGATGATGCTGGACGAGTTCCCAAAGCTGGGCGCTTTGCCGTTCCTGGAGAACGCCCTGGGCGAGATGGCCGGCTACGGCGTCACCGCCCACCTGATCTGCCAGTCGTTTAACGACGTGTTCAAGCACTACGGCGTGCACACCTCGATCTTCGACAACTGCCACATCACCGCCGCCTTCGCGACTTCGGAGCCGACCAGCATCGAGCGGATCATCAAGCGGGCGGGGCGGTCCCTGGAAATGCGCGAGAGCTTCAGCGATCCAAGACTGATGTTCGCCAAGGGACACCGCAGCCGCAACCAGGCCGAGGTGGAACGTTATGTTCTGGCCGAGCAGGATGTGCGGGCCCTGCCGGGCGGCAAGCAGTTCCTGTTCGTCAACAACGCCAAGCCCTTCCTGGCCGACAAGATCCGCTTCTGGGAAGAACCGTTGTTCTCGGTCCACTGCCGCGACTTTTTTCACGGAGAAAAGGCCGGGTTCGTCCAGACGCCCGAGACCCTGGACGTTCCAGGAAAGCCCCCAATCGACTGGCTGAGCGTGCGCGCCATCGAGGAATACGCCCCGCCCATGCGCGGCACCGATGTCGCCATGACTCTCGCCTGCGCGGACGGGCTCAGCATCCTCGACCTCGTCTACAACGAGGAGGACTAGGCGTGACGTCTTCGTCCCAGGAAGCGCTCGACCGCAAGCACAGCGCCCTGCGCCAAGCCATGGGACCGGTGATCGCCGCCGCCCTGGCCGAGGCTTCGGTGGTAGAGGTGATGGTCAATCCAGACGGCGCGATCTGGGTCGAGCGGATCGGCCAGGGCCGGGTCTTCAGCGGGGAGCGCATGGCGCCGGCCGACGCCGAGCGGATCCTGCGGCTGGTGGCCGACCATGTGGGCGAGGTGGTCACCCGTGACCAGCCCTTGGTCAGCGCCACCCTGCCCAGGTCAGGCGAGCGCTTTCAGGGCGTGTTCATGCCGGTGTCGACCGCGCCGGCCTTCACCATCCGAAAGCGGCCGGAGGTGATCTTCACCCTCGACGACTATGTGAAGACGGGCGTCATGACCGACGCGCAGGCCCAAGCGCTGCGCGCGGCCGCCAAGGGCCGCGACAACATCCTGATCGCCGGGGGCACGGGCAGCGGCAAGACCACCCTGGCCAATGCGGTTCTGGCCGAGCCCGCCTTCGCCGCCGATCGGGTGCTGATCGCCGAGGACACGCCTGAACTGCAGTGCTCGGCCAAGGATCAGATCGCCCTGGTGACCAAGCGCACGGAGCCGGCGGTGACCATGGCCGATCTGGTTCGAGCCGCGCTGCGCCTGCGCCCGGACCGCATCATCATCGGCGAGGTCCGCGACGGCAGCGCGCTCGACATGCTCAAGGCCTGGAACACCGGGCATCCCGGCGGCCTGGCCACGCTTCACGCCAACAGCGCGCGAGAGGCGCTCAGCCGCCTGGAAGACCTGATCGGCGAGGTCGCGCCGCGTGTGCCCCATCGGGCGATCGGCCAGGCCGTCAACCTGGTGGCGTTCATCCGTCGCGCGCCGGCCGGCCGGTGTCTGGAGAGCCTCGTTCGGGTCGAGGGCTGGATTGACGGCGATTACCGCCTGACGCCCATCGCGCAATGACGTCCGAAACTTGTATACAAATTTCGGACGCTCTGTGGGTTGCCAATGTCCGAAATTTGTCTACACATTTCGGACATGACCAGCGGCCGATCACAACTGACCTCTACCATGGACGACCGGATCGCCAAGGCGGCCGGCCGCCAGGTGTGGACGCCGTCGGACTTCACCGACCTCGGCGGTCGCGACGCTGTGGACAAGGCGCTGCAACGCCGGCTGGCGCAGGGCGTGCTGCGCCGGATCGACCGGGGACTCTACGACAAACCCAAGCTCAACAGCCTGACCCAGCAGCTGAGTCCGCCCGACCCGGCCGCCGTGATCGACGCGGTGGCCCGCCGCGACCACATCCGGCTGCTGATCGACGGCATGACGGCGGCCAACGACCTGGGCTTCACCAACGCCGTGCCGGCCAAGATCGTGGTCCATGCCGACGCGCGGCTGCGGTCGATAAAGCTTGGCCAGATGGCCATCACCTTCCGGCCGACCGCGGCCAGCAAGCTCTATTGGGCCGGCCGGCCAGCCATGCGCCTGGTCCAGGCGCTGCACTGGCTGCGCGACACGCTTGGCCAGGACGACGTCGGCCAGGACTACGCGCGGCGGGTGGGCAATCTGCTCGCCGATCCCAAGACGGGGCCGGCGCTGCGCCGGGACCTGGCCGACGGATTCGCCGCCCTGCCCAGCTGGATGCAGGACCTGATCCGCCCGCACATCGCCGATGAGTTGGCCCAGGCGCCGGCGCCATGATGAATCCAGCCTTCGATCAGGTCATCGGCGCCGACGCCGAAACGCGCCTTGGCCTGTTCAACACCACGGCCCAGCGGCTGGGCTCCACGCCCTCGAACATCGAGAAGGACTTCTGGGTCTGCTGGACCCTGGACGCCCTGTTCAACGGCCTGCCCGCCGAGCCGCGCCTGCTGTTCAAGGGCGGCACCTCGCTCTCCAAGGGGTTTGGGCTGATCAGCCGCTTCTCCGAGGACATCGACGTGACGGTGTTCCGGGCGGACCTGGACTCGACGACCACCATCGCCCAACTGCAGGCCATGGGCTCCAATGAGCGCAAGCGTTGGCTCGAGGCGCTGCGGGCCCGGTGCGCCGACTATATCCAGGGCGAACTGCGCGAGCGTCTTGTCGCACTGACGGTCGCCTGCGCCGCGTGCAACGGCCTGGACGCCGGAGCCTTCGCCGTCGACATCGACCTGGACGACCAGGATGGCCAGAGCCTGCTTCTGCGCTACCCGGCCGTGACGGCCGACGACCCTTATGTTCACAAGCTGGTCAAGATCGAGAGCGGGGCCAAGTCGGCCCTGGATCCGCACCAGCCCAGGACCATCAGACCCTATGCGGACGAAGATCTGCCGGGCGCGGATCTGGCCGTGGCCGGCGTCGTCACGGTCGATCCGGAACGCACCTTCTGGGACAAGGTGGTGATCCTGCACGGCTTGCGGCGGGCCTTCGACGCCAAGGGCGTGTTGCGGGGCGAGGGCCAGCGGGTCTCGCGCCACTACTACGACATCCATCGGCTGATGGAGAGCCCGGCGGCCCGGGGCGCCCTGGGCGCCCAAGCCCTGGGCGCCGACTGCGTGGCCCACGCGCGCCTGTTCTTCAACCGCCCCGACGCCGACCTGGCCTCGGCTCAGCCGGGGAGCTTCGCCCTGGCGCCGCACGACGACATGATTGTCAGGCTGGCGCGCGACTACGCGGCGATGAGCGGCATGATCTTTGGCGCTGTTCCCGACTTCGAGGCGGTGCTGTCCAGCGTCACGCGGCTGGAGGCAATGCTGAACGCGCCGGCCGCGACCTAGCCGGGGATGGGCGCGGTTCAGCCGCGGACGGTTCGGAAGGTCACCGAGTAGCGCAGGGCCTCGACGTCGGGGATGGAGTGCTGCCAGTCGCTGCGCGAGGGGCCGCTCATCAGATAGCCGAGCGCGGCGCGGCGATGATCGAGGCGCGCTCCCAGCCGGCCCCGGCCCTGCGACGCGGGCGGAAGTTGCAGGGCGACAGCAGCGAGACGCCGGCGACGGCCACGGCCCGCGGACGGTCGCGGTGTCAGCCTATGTCGGCGCCGGGCGAGTACTCGGTGACCAGGGCGTGGCGGAAGCTCTCGGCGGCCAGGCCGGTGAGAGCGGCCACCCTTTCCATCAGGGGCTTCAAAAGGGCGGGGATCGGCTCGCTGGTCTCGACCATCATGCCCGCCTCGTCCTGGCGCCAGCCGAAGCCGGCGATGCGGCGATTGCCGAAATAGCCCAGGTGCTCATAGGGCTTGAACGGCAGGCCCTGGACGCTGGCGACCAGGTCGCGCTGCTCCTGCGGGCTCACCAGGTTCTCCTGATAGCGGAACCCTTCGGGCAGGGATTTCCTGGGTGCCAGGGGCAGGTCGAACAGGCGGGGCTGGGCGTCCATCGGCTTCCTCAGCAGAAATTGCGCGAGCATTTGGCCTAGGCCATGTCGCCCGGATCGTTGGCGCGGCTTTCCAGGCCGCTGAGCACGTCGCGCAGGTCGTGGAGCTTGTAGGCGACCAGGTGGACCACCTCGCCCTCGCGTTGGATGCGACCGTCTACCCCGATCAGGTGGGCGCCGAGCGCGATGGGACGCTGCTTCTCGTAGAGGGTCTTCCAGATCACCAGATTGGCCACGCCGGTCTCGTCCTCGATGGTCATGAACATCACGCCCTTGGCGGCGCCGGGCATCTGGCGAACCAGCACCAGGCCGGCGGTCTGGACGTACTGGCCGTCCCAGGCCGTGTCCGCCGCGCGACAGGGGACGCGCTTGAGGGCGGAGAGGTCCTCGCGCAGCAGGGCCAGCGGCTGGCGGCGCAGGGTCAGGCCGACGTGGCTGTAGTCCTCGATGATCTCCCGGCCCTCGGTCATGGCCTTCAGGGCCACGTTGAGTTCGGGGCCGAAAGCGTCGGCCTTGGCCAGGTGATCGAGCGCGCCGGGACCAGGCCCGGGCGGCGCCAGACGTCCTCGACCGACCGATAAGGCTCCTCGCCCCGGGCCAGAACGAGGCGGGCGGCGTCTTCCTCCCGCAGGCCACTGATGCGGCGCAGGCCCAGGCGCACGGCCAGACGGCCCGTTTCGCCGATCGGTTTGAGCGTGCAGTCCCAGCGCGAGGGTCAATCAGCCCAGGGGTGCGACCCACGCGCGCGCCAAGGCCTGACCCAACGCCGCCAAGGGTTTGAGGCGACTCGGAAAATTTTCGCCAAGCTGAAGCTGTGACCGCTTTTGACATGCGAGGCGCTGGCAGGCGGCGCCGCGCGCCAAAAAGAAGGCCCGGCGTTCACACGCCGGGCCAGTCATAGGGAGGAAACGCCCAGGAAGGGCAGAAGCGAGCATCGCTTCACGCTTCAAGCCTTACGCTCGACCCTGGCGGGTGGAAACGGAGAAAACCTGCGGGAGCTTCAAGCGCTTGACGCGTGGCGTTCCCCCCGGGGTGGTCCGCGACGGAAGGACCACGCGAGGTTAGGACGACATCCGAGTATTTTTTCCAAGCGCGAACATCTTGACGCATTTCGAGGTCGACCTAATTCATCGCTTGCTTGCCGGGCGCCGACAGGGCCCGGCGCGTGGGGTGCTTGGCGCTTCGCTCAGCGCCCCTCATGTCCAACTTGCTTTCGAGGAGATGGAAATGAGCACCGCGTTTGATTTTACCCCCCTCTATAGCTCGATGATCGGCGTCGACCGGATGGTCGATCTGGTCGAGACCGCGCTGCGCACCGGCGCCAGCACGTCCTATCCGCCGTACGATATCGAAAGGACGGGCGAGGACGCCTATCGCATCTCGCTGGCGGTCGCCGGTTTCGCGCCAGCGGATCTGGAGATCACGACCGAGCCTAATCTCTTGGTGATCCGAGGACAGAAGGCGGCGAGCGAGGGTCAGGGCGCGCGAACATTCCTCCACCAAGGCTTGGCCCAGCGCGCCTTCGAGCGCCGGTTCGAGCTGGCCGACTACGTGATCGTCAAGGACGCGACCCACGCCCATGGCGTCTTGTCGATCGACCTCGCACGCGAGGTGCCCGAAGCTCTGAAGCCCAGGCAGATTCGCATTGCCGTGGGCGCGGACCTACGCGCGCTGCCTCTCGAGCCCGCGAAGACGCGGAAGGCCGCCTAGGAGACGGGCCATGCGCACGGACATTTGGAACGATCGGGCGCGTCCATGGCCTGTGCGGCCCGCTGTCGGCTTTCTCCATCCTTTGGAGGTGCTCAAGGACCAGGACCTCGATCCCGCTGAAAAGCGCGAGATCTTGGCGGCCTGGGCCTCGGACGCCAGTGCGGTGGAACATCGGCCTAGCCAGAGATGGCTTTTGGGGACGCCCGGGCCGGTGCCGCTCAGCGAAGTCCTCTCAGCGCTGAGGCGCCTGGACCGCGACACGTTCTCCTAAGCGTAGGAGTGGTCGGCCGGCCGGCGGAGGACCGGCCGCCACTTCGTCATTCTACTGTTTCTGCGTTGTAGCCATGCCTTGCTTTGTCTTTGTCGCGCCGTCGGGAGACGGCTGGATCGTTCACGGCGATTTCGACGACGGCCCCCTGGAATTCGCTACCGGCGCCCGCGCCGAGCAGGCCGCGCGTGACCTTTGTCACCGATTGTCCGACGCGGGCGAGCCGGTGGTTTTGGAAATCCGCCTGGGCAACGGCGAACGCGCTGGACGTTTCCTCTTTCCAGCCTATCTGGCCGAACCCACGATGCCCGTGGCGCTGCGGGCCTAGCCTGGTCTAGGCGGCCACCGACGTGGCCGCCGCACGCATTCGGCGCAGGGCGGCGGTCAGGTCGCCGAGCGCCAGCGCAAACGGCGATCCGTTGCGAAGCGATCTTTGCGCCTCGACCCATTGGCCGCGGCTGATCAGGTCGGCGACCCCCGCGGCCTCGTGGTGGAAGGCGCGATGCGCCTCGATCAGTCCCAGGAAGGCGTGGTTGCCGGCCCAGCGCCGGGCGCCTTCGCCATGCAGCCAGCACCCGCTCGGGCAAAGACGATCCGATCGCAAAGTCGCGGGATCGATCGCTTGGCGCTCGGCAATGGCCGCGACGAGCGCATCGCGGATTTGACTGTGTTGCTTTGCGTGTTCCTGAAAATCCATGACCAAACCTCTCGGCTCAATCCGATACCCCTCGGTTATCGCACGTGATGGTTTCCGCCCGGTTTTCAGCGGTCGCTTGTCCACAGAATTAGCGGCGGGATCAGCCGCACCGCCTGGCCGTTAAGGTTGGCAAAGGAGACGCCATGGCCACGACCAACTCCAAGGATGATCCCAAGGCCAAGCTCTCCAGATACCAGGAGATGCGCCCGCACGCCCGGACGTTCCGTCCGATCGGAAGAAAGGCGCGAGCCTTCGCGCGTGTCTGGACGCCGCTCGCGGAACAGAATCGCGTCGCTGCGGATTCGATTTTTAAGCAGGGAGATTTTTGCATGCCCAAACGCGAACTGATCGAACCCACCCCCGGTGACAAGCGCTACGTGCGCCGCGACAACCAGGGCCACTTCAGCGAAGAAGTGGACGTGGGTAAGTCCTCTGCGGCGGACCAGCGGCGCCACTCGACCCATGACGCCGGTCCCGGCCAGGGCGACAAGGGCGACCGCCAAAAGACCTAAGGCGCGCTCATGCCGTCAGCTCTGATCAAAAGCTACATCTACGATCCGGCGGGCGCGACCCTGACGATCATCTTCGTCAGCGGTCGCGCCTACGCCTATGCCGATGCGCCCAAGGACGTGGCCGAAGGCCTGCGCTTGGCGTTCGCCAAGGTCGAATACTTCAACAAGAACATCCGCGACCGCTTCGCCCATAGCGCGCTGTAGCGCCCGCGACGAACCGCCGCCGTCGCTTGAGCGAAGATCATCCCCAATATCCAAGCCATGGCCAAACCAGCGACGCGACCCGTCGAGTCCGCAGCGGAAGACACCCCGTCGGCCGCGCAGATCCTGCAGTTCGAGATCGCCGCCCGTCGCGAGCGTTTCGAGAGCTATGCGGCGGCCACCCGCCAAGTCGTGACCTATGAACTGAAGCTGCCCAACGAGGCCGTTGTGGCGGCGGTCGGCGCGCCTGACCATCTGCGTGACGCGCGCGACCAACTGCAGCTCGTCGTGGCCCTGACCGGCGGGGCGGTCGCGAAGTTTCCCGGCGGCCTGATCGCTCGCGTGCCGATGCCGGCGGTCGGCCGGTTCGAGACCTTGGCCAAGCCGCTGCTCGAAGCCTTCCTGGTGGCGATGCGCCTTGACGAAGCCCCCTGCGCCTAGCACCCGAGGGCGCCCAACGAGGCTCGCCGCCGATGCGGTCAGGCGGGCAGGTCGATGGAGTCGGCTTCCTGGGCCAGGCGTTCAGACGTCTTAAACTCGCGGCGCTTGAACGCCGCCGTCGCCGCTCGGCGCAGCAACTGATGCGCGGCGACCGGAAAACGACGGCGCAGCTTGCCCGCCCAAAGCTCGGCCTTTTCGGCGTCGACCTTGATGTCGTCGGGCCGGCTCAGGATCATGCGGCTGGCCTCGGCCAAGGCAGGCCATTGCATCAGAAAGTCCAGGACCTGCTCGAAGTCGGCGTGCTGGGCGGCGTAATCAAAGGCCTGGGCTTCGGCCGCCACGTCGTCGAAATCGTCGAGCGCCCCGGCGAAGGCCTTGGCCCGACCGATGTCGAGGGTTCTCTGAAACGAGGCCCAGCGGATCGCCTGGGCGGCTTCGGCTTGGCCGGCGGCCTGAAGATAGTCGATCCAGGCGGTCTCCCAGTCGAAGTCCGGCGCAGGGAGCCGACCCAGAAGGCCCGGCTTGGGCGCGGCTTGGCGCAACGCCTCCCCGGCGTCGTCGAGCTCGCCGACCGCGAGATGGCGTCGGGCGATCTGGACCGCGACCGCCGGGGTCTTCAGGGCGGCGGGACTATAGGTCGACTTGACCGCCTCGATGTCGCCGGCGGCGTCGGCGAGATGGCGCAGGACCAAGGACCAGCCCGGCGCACTGACCTTCAGGGCCAGGGCCAGGGCCTCGACGAGCGCCAAGGCGGCTGTGGCGGGTAGCACCGGTTCGAGAGCGGCGGGCAGCCATCGGGCCCAGCCCTGGGGGCGGGCCGCGGCGGCTTCGACCAGGGCGTTGGCGGTCAGTTGGGGATCGCGCAGAGCCAACAGGTGGCCAAGGTCGGCGGCCGCCCGAAGGTAGACGGCCTCCACGGCGTCCTCGCGCTCGCGAAGGCGGCGTCCGACCTGGGGCTCGGCGGCTAGGAAACGCCACAAGCGTTCGGCGGCGGCGTCGGATTCGCCGCGCGCCAGACGGACGATCAGCGCGCGCAGGGCGTCGAGGTCGCGGATGAAGGCCGGCTTCTGGCGCCAGGTGATCTGGCCCTTGCTGGTCTCGAAAGCCTGCAGCCGCTTGTCGATCTCGGGAACGAGGTGTTCGGGACCAAGATCGGCGGCCAGCTCCATGCGCAGCCGGCGCTTGAGGTCGACGCGCGTCTCGGCCACCTCGGCCAGGATTCCGGCCAGGCGCTCGGCCCCAAGACCGATGAGGTTCTCAGGCGTGACCTTCTTGAGGCTGGCGGCGGACGGCTTCTTCATTGTGGCGAGGTGCGCGGCATGGCGGGATAACGCCCGCGCTAGCGCGCCGTTCAGCGCCTACCGCAGCTGGCTGTCCTTGCTGCCCCGACGGTTGATGGCGCTGAACACCACACGAGCGTCGCGTCCTGATTGGCACTCCACGCAGGTGCGCGCCCCGGGCAGGGCCTTGCGCCGCGCCTCGGGGATCGGTTCACCGCACTCGTCGCAGAACGCCGCGCCGTCGCCGGACGGCAGACGCGCGCGCGCCGACAGGACGCCGTCGGTGATCGTGTCGGTAATCTGGTCAAGTACGCCGTCGGCATGCGTCCAACCGGTCGCCATGGTCGTCGAAATCCTCTTTGTGGTGAGCCACTTAGATAGGAAATCTGAACCGGCGGACCAGGGGCTGGGGACCGGCGAATTGCCGCAGCGACGCTCATGGGTCAGCAATCCACCGACCTGCAGTCGCAACCAGCGGGTCCGGTCAGGATTCTCCGGCGGGTGCGCTGACGCCGTTCTCGGTCTTCAACCAGATCCTGGCATGCCACCAGCCGCGTGGCGCGGCCTCGGGATGACCCACGGCGTCGACGAACATCTCCACACACTCGGCCCGGGGATGCTCGGTCAAGGCCTGGCACGGTTTGCCCGGTCCATGCAGCTCGACCTCCGGCGGCCGCTCTGGCGCCTGGGCGATGCGCGTCAGAGGTGCGTCGATGGCGTCGTCGATGAAGACCATAAAGCCACCGTCGACGAGGGCCTCGACGTGGCGCACCCACGGGTGGGTGGTGAGAAATCGAGGATCGCCGAGGCCGCTTCAAGCTCCACGGCGGTCAGCGGCTCGGCGGTGACATGGCGGACGTGTTCCGTGGAACAAATATAGAACAAAATGTTTCAGAGGGCGAGTCTCGTCCAGACCGAGGCCACCGCTATCGGTCCAGATGAATCCAGGCGGGCGCATGGTCGCTGGCGTCTTCCTGCCCGCGGACCCAGCGATCGACGCCGGCGTCGGCCAGCTGATCGGCCAGGTCAGGGGTCAGCAGGAGGTGATCGAGGCGAAGGCCCTGGTCGTTGGGCCAGCGGTTGCGCAGATAGGCCCAGAACGTCCAGGGCGGGGCTTTTGGGTGCTGGGCCTGAAGCGCGTCGGTCCAGCCCTGGTCCAGGAGGCGCTGGTAGGCGGCCCGCACTTGAGGCTGCAACAGGGCGTCGTCCTGCCAGCGGTGCGGCTGGTAGATGTCGGCCTCCGTGGGCACGACATTGTAGTCGCCGGCCAGGATCACTGGGGCGCCGGTCGCTCTTAGCTCGGCGGCGTGGGCGATAAGGCGCTCGAACCACGCCAGCTTGTAGTCGTACTTGGGGCCAGGCCTGGGATTGCCGTTGGGCAAGTAAATCGAGGCGACCAGCACGCCGTTCACCGCCGCCTCGATGTAGCGAGCCTGGTTGTCGGCGCGGTCGCCGGGCAGGGCGGTCCGGGTCACGACCGGCGCGGCGCCGCGCGCCAGGATCGCTACGCCGTTCCAAGTCGGTTGACCTTTCCAGGCCGCGTGATAGCCAAGCTGCTCCAGCGGCTCAGCTGGAAAGGCTTTGTCCTCGGTCTTCAACTCCTGCAGACAGACGATGTCGGGCTCGGACTCGGCCAGCCAGTCGATCAGGTTGTCCAGCCGTTTGCGGACGTTGTTGATGTTGAAGGTGGCGATGCGCACGCCCCCTAAATCGCAAGGCAGGCCAGACGTTCCGGCCTTAACCACCGGTCTGTCGTAAACGTGACCGATGAAGCTTCGGACCTTTGCTAAGCTCAAGCATGGCTTCCGTGGAGACCTTCACCTTCGTCTGCCTGGCTCCTAAACAAGAAGCCACGCACGTCGATATCCAGGCCCTGACGCGCGACGCGGTTCGGGCTCATGCCTTCGGCCTGCTGCGAGAGCACGCCAGCGCCGAGACAATCGAGGTCTGGCGGGAGGACGCCATCGTGGCGGCCATCGACCGCGACGGCGTGCGTACCTGGCCCCCGGTTCTCGATCCGTCCCGAACGACCATGGCCGCCGACGAAGCCCGGCAGGATCAATCCTCGTAGGGATAGGTGACCTGCGAGAGGCGGGCGGCCGGCGTGTCCTTGATCTCCCGCCATAGGCGCTCGAGCAGCAGACCTTGATAGATGGCCTGTTCCCGGGCAGCCAGACCCATTTCCAGGCTGGCGGACAACGCCTCGCGGGCGGCCCATGCGGCAGAGCTGGACTCCACGGCGATCAGCTTGTGGATCTCCATGGCGGCGTGGGCGGCTCGGCGCACCGATCCCTCCTGCGGGGCCACCAGCTCGGCCATCATCCAGGTTTCGCCGCTGTGCCGGCCAGATTAAGCTTGGCCTGCACGACGGCCTCTGGAATGCGCCTATCAAGACTTGGCGCGGGTCCAAGGCCGGCGTCCGTGACCGGGTGCTCGCCGGCCTAATCAAGGACCCGAGAACCGCCATCTGACGATCGACAGCATCTGGTCCGCGCTCGCCAACAGGCCGTGACCAAGAAGGGTGGCCCGGATCAGGCTCTAGGGTGCTCCCGAGGCGAGCGGGCCATCAAGAACCATCGGGCGAGCCGATGCCGCAGGCCAATGCAACCGTTTGCCGCCGACGCTAGGCCGGAGCGGCAACGCTGGCGCGCGGACTTCCAGTCCCAGACGGTGTTGACTGGCACAGCCTACCATCCTGTCGTTGAGGCGTGCGATGCGCGGCAACAGCTTCAGCTTAGCGAGTGTCCGTTGAGCCTCAGTTCGTCGGTTCGGCCTTGTTCAGCACCGGCGCGCCCGCTGCAGGCTGGTGCGAGCGCAGGGGCAGGGCCGGGATGAACAGGATCGTCACCAGGCCGGCGGCGATCACGAACAGAGCCGCGACCATCACGCCGCTGACCGCTTGGATCAGGGCGCTTTGCAGGAACGGATCAGCATGAGCCGCTTGACCGGTGGCGGCGGCCTTGATCGCCATTCCTTCGAGCTTTCCCAGATCCAGGCCCCCGCCCGGTAAGTTGGCCAGGCGCGCGGTCAGCAGGGTCCCGGCCAGGGCCGCGCCGACGGTCGAGCCGATCTGGCGGAAGAACTGGTTGGAGCTGGTGGCCACGCCCAGGTCGCGCGGATCGACGGCGTTTTGGGTGGCGATGTTGAACAGGCTCTGACCGGGTCCGAGACCCAGACCCACGAAGGCCAGCAGCAGGCACAGCATGCCAAGGTGCGTGATCTTCGACAGGTCGTGCAGCGTGAAGACTCCGACCAGCAGGATGGTCGCGCCGGCCAGCATGAAGGGCTTGTACTGGCCGGTCTTGGTGACCAGCTGGCCGGCGATGGTGCTGCCGGCGATCAGCCCGGCCATCAGCGGCAGCATGGTCATGCCGCTGACCGTGGCCGGTACGCCCCGGCCCAGCTGCAGGAACAGCGGCAGGAACATCACCACGCCCATGAAGGCCATGGAGATCAGGAAGCCGGCTAGGTTCGCCGTCGTGAACACCCGGTTCTGGAACAGGTGCATCGGCAGGATCGGGTTGCTGACCTTGGTCTCGACGAAGACGAAGGCGGCCAGGGAGGCGGCGGCCAGGGCGAAGAGCCCCAGGCTCTGCGGCGAGCTCCACGCGAAGTCATGGCCGCCCAGGCTGAGCGCCAGCAGCAGCGGCACGAAGGCGGCGATCAGCAGGGCCGCGCCCAGGAAGTCGATCTTGCCCGAGCGGCGATGCTCCAGCGGCGGCATCTTCACGATGACCATGAACAGCGACAGCAAGCTGAGCGGCAGGTTGACGTAGAACACCCAGCGCCAGCCGGCGACCGTGTGGGTCCCGATCTGCACCGTGCCGTGGTCGGTGAAATAGCCGCCGATGATGGGACCCAGCACGCTGGCCAGGCCAAAGACCGAGCCGAAGATGCCGGCGAACTTGCCTCGCTCGCGCGGCGGATACAGGTCGGCGATGATGGCGAAGGCGGTGGTGAACAGCGCGCCGCCGCCGATGCCCTGCAGGGCGCGGAAGACGATCAGCTGGACCATGCCTGGCATGCCCAGCACCGTGCCGAACTCGCCCGACAGGCCTGACAGCCACGAGCCGGCCAGGAAGATGGTGATGCCGGTGATCAGCACGGGCTTGCGGCCGAAGATGTCGCCGAGCTTGCCCCAGATCGGCACCATGACCGTAGAGCTCAGCAGATAGGCCGTCGTCACCCAGGAATAGAGGTTGAGGCCGTTCAGCTCGGAGATGATGCGCGGCATGGCCGTCGAGACGATCGTCTGGTCCAGCGCGCTGAGCAGGAACACGATCATCAGCGCCGCCAGGGTCAGGCGGCGATCCGCATCGGTGAAGGTCTGGGAAGTCATCAGTTCCTCGAGCGGAGATAGGTCGAGACCCGCTGTGAGACCAGGCGGCCGGGGCCGCCGGAGACGCCGCCGCCGGGGTGGATGCCCGCGCCGCCCAGGAAGAAGCCCGGCACGAGAGGTGCGGGGCCGCCAAGGCCCACCGCCGGTCGGCGACTACCACTGCGCAGGGCGCCGAAGTCGACATGGGTGACGCAGCCTTTGGTGACGTTGGCGCGCACCGCACGTTCTGGGCAGGTTTCGAACCAGCGGCCCAGCTCACTTTCGAAGCCGTCATAGAATTCCGCCGCGCGCGCGATGATGGCTTCGGCCGCGGGAGCCTTGGCGACCGCCCACCCCTCGTTCACCTCCACTGGAAAAATGGGCAGGTAGATGTAGGCGGTTCCCTGTCCCGCAGGCGCCTGGCTCGGGTCCCAATTGGTCGCGGCCGAGACGGAGAAGACGGGCGACGAAGGGGTAAGGCCACGCCGGGCCTGCGCCAACGCTAAGCGAAGTTCGTCGGCGGTTCCGATCAGACCCACCGCCTGGTTAAGATCGACGCCATCATGACGTTGATCTTGGTGCCGTTTCAGGCGGAAGGGGCGGGACGAAGCCAGGTTGATCAGAGAAGGTCCAACATTGGCGCGGTGCGCCGGGGCGTATTCTAGGCGGGTCCGGGTGACGCGATCCAAACCGCCTGGCGTGGTCAGTCGCGCCGCCGTCTGAGGGTCGCAGGTAGCGATGACGGCCATGGCTTCAAGGCGGCGCCCGTCCGCCAGGCGGACGCCACGCGCCTCGCCGTCGCCGATAATTATCTCGGTCACCTCCGCGTCCAGAACTAACTCTCCGCCGCTGGCGGCGTAGGCTCGGACGAGCGTGTCGGCCAGCATACGCATGCCGCCGATCGGCTTGGAGACACCGACGCGGTGCAACAGCCCGAACAAGGCATAGGCCACAGCGTTGCCATCGGTGTCGAAGGGACCTGCGCCGGCGACCACTCCCAGCAGCAGGGCCTGAGCCGCGTCGCTCTCAAACCACTCGGCCGCGAGCTGGTCGGCGGGCGCGGCGCTGATTAGCTGCAACTTATCCTTCAATCGACGATTGCGGATGGCCGCCTTGGCGATGTCCAGATATTTGCTTGGTTTCGTGACGCCGGGATCGCCTTTGTTCATCGCTCCGGCGAAGTCGAGCAAAGCGTCGATGAGGCCGATAAATTCAAGATAGGCCTTCGCGTCCTTCCTTGAAAACCGCGCGATATCCTCGGCTGTGCGCCTAGGATCCCTGAACAGCGCTATCGAGCCGCCGTCCGGCGCCAGGTAGGCATAGGTCGGATCGGTCTCGACCGTGTTCCAGCCGTGTTGGCGCAGGTCCAATTCGTGCATCACCGGCGAGGCGCGGATATGGATCAATTCCACCGCCCCCGTGTTGATCATATGGCCGGGCGCTTCAGGAATAACGGGATCGGAGCGTGACAAACCGCCGGCGACGGCGCTGCGCTCGAGCACCACCACCTTGCGGCCCGCCTTGGCCAGATAACTGCCGGCGACCAGACCATTGTGACCGCCGCCAACGATGATGACGTCGTACTTATCGGTCATGGCTTGTGCGATACGGCGTCGTAGGGGATCGACAAGTCCTGCCCAGCGATGAGGCTCATGAAATGTCGGATCCAGGTCCGTTACGGGTGTTACCGTTGCGGCGATCGGTTTCGCCCCAAGCCATCCAATGCGAAGGCGTGCGCGTGTCGCCGACCCGCCGCCACCGGCCCTCCTGCTGGGCCGTGATGGGAAAGCCACCGATGAAGTCCACCATACGCCCCTTAGGATCGGGCAGGAATTCCCACTCCTCGTTGTCCTCTAGGACAATACGGGCGTCCTCGGCGAAATAGCTGTCGGGCGCATGTCGTGAGACGCCCTCGATCTTGGTGGTGGTGCGCACCTCGCCCTTCTCATTCTGGAAGATGGCGTAGCCGAGGTTCTGGTGACCGACGATGAAGGAGCCCACGTCGTAGCTGCCGTCATCGTAAACGGTGGCGAAGTTCCACCAGATGACGTGCATCCCGTTATTCACCACCAGATCCTTCTGGTAGTGGATCGCCCCGCCCTCGGCCAGATAGGCCTGGTCGATCGAGATGACGCCCTTGACCGGTCTGCCGAGGCAATGACCGGTGACTTCGTACATCTGAGCCACATAGAAGGTGCCCCAATCCACCCCCGGAAGGTACCATTGCATGCCGCTACCGAGCAGGCGGCCACCGACCTCGAACAGGCCTTCTTCGACCCAGTCCATGCGCGCGCCCGAAGCCGAAAGTCGCCAAGGCGCGCCGGCGTCCTCGGGCTGTGACCGCCAGGTGCAGATATCGCCTTCCAAGGTTTGAATGGGGCGGGCGGTTTGGGCCTGGGCGGCCATCCGCGGCCGATCCATTTTCAAGTTCGCGCCGTCAAGCCGTGTGGACTGGTAGAAGAAGGTCGTGGGGTTGGGCGTGCCGCTGGGCGACATGACAGAGCGAACCGCAGCGTAGATGTGGCCTTCGTCGTCGCGCAGGCAGCCGAACGGAATGGTCTTGTTCAAGACCAGGCCAAAGTAGCCCCGGACGCTATTGAGCGCTTCGCCGCTGACTTTGTGAGGCCCAACCAGAACCTGGTAGCCGAAATCCGCGCGCGGCGGAATTTGGCGATGATAACGCATCCTGGCTCTGCTCCTCTGACCGGCCGCGAACCGGCCTTGTTTCTGAGCCGGCACCATCCCCGTCGTCACTAACCGCAGCAACCTGTTCCATTTGACCGCGGGTCAAACCGCGTGCATCTCTGCGCACCAAACAATGTACGGCGACCGTCTGGTGACGACCGACAACATCAATCTGGGAGTGAAGGCGCGGGGGCGATCTTCGAGCAAGGCCGACACCATCGCGCGGCTGCTGGAGGCCGCGCGGCGTGAGTTCGCCATCAACGGCATCGCGCGCGCGAACATGGAAACCATCGCCCGCTCAGCGGGCGTGACCAAACAGCTCCTCTACCAATACTACGAGAGCAAACACCACCTGTTCTCCGCAGTGCTTGATCAGACCTCGGGTGTGGTCATGACCGAGTTGCTGGCCACCAATTTTGACGATCTACCGCCGGTACAGGCGCTGCAGGCTTTCACCGACGCGGTGTTTGATCAATATCGCGTGGACCCGCTGCTGGGCCGCCTGGCCCGCGAGGGATTGGGCTTCCACGAAGATCACCACTCGTCCCACAATCGGTTCATCCAGCTGAAGCCAGCCCTAGCGCAAAAGCTCGAAGGCATTTTGCGGCGGGGCGAGGCGTGCGGCGACTTCCGCCAAGACCTGGATGTGCGCGCGACCCTCGCCTTGATTTCGCTCGTCATGACAGGAGGCTTCACCAACAGCTACCTGTTGTCGGTCATCCTCGAGAGAGACACCGCGACAGGTGAGGGTAGGGAAGCTTGGCGGCGCATGGCCAGCGAGTTTGTCCTCGAAGCCATCCGCCGCAAGGCCTAGTAGGCCCGCTAGAGGTCCAGAGCGATGTCTCGTGGAGCGCGCCAAGCCGAGATCAGGAAAAAGACGACCGCCAGGGCATTGAGCGACATGCCCGTGAGGATTGCCCAGCGCAAGGAGTTGGGACCGCCGTAGAAGTCGCTGAGCATCCCCACCAGAAAGGGCCCGAGGCCGGCGCCGACGAGGGAGGCGATCATCTGCAGCCCTCCCACGACCTGGCCGCGCATGCGTGGACGAAGCAAGGTGACGATGAAGGCGTTGGCTGGACCGTTATGCGCCAGCATGAGCCCGCACCACAGCAGCATGGCGCCGATCGCCACGGCAGGGTTGGGGCTTAGGGCGGCGAGTGATCCGGAAATGACCACGCCGGTCATCGTGCAGGCGCTGAGCAGCGGGAGCCGGCCCGGCCGGGACCCCGCCTTCGGCGCGGCGAAGTGGTCGCCGAAGATGCCCGCCGCGAGGGGGATGACCGTGCCGAACCCGGCGAAGGCCAGGGCGATCCACATCGCCGCGACCGGCAGATCGACATGGTGGACGCGGACCAGAAAGGACACCGACCAGAGGCCGAACGCCGAACTCATCGCACCACCCATGACGATGGACGTCATGGCGCAGAGAACTGACGGCCGACGCAGCACGAATAGCAGGGACTCGCGGGGCGTGGCCGGCGCCTCGTCTCCCGGCTGTGGCGAGGCCTCGACCTTAAGCGTCTCGGCCGCGCCGCGACGGGGCTCACGCACGCTCAGGAGCAGGATGAGGGCCACCAGGAAACCGGGTAGGGCGGCGACGAAAAACACCGTGCGCCAACCGAACGTCTTGGCCAGGAAGCCACCGGCAAGGAATATGATGCCGGTGCCGACGCCAGCGCTGAGATACCAGATGCTCAGCGCCGTGGAGCGGTTCTTGGGGCCGAAGAAGTCGGACACCATCGACATGGCCGTGGGTGAGCCTCCGGCTTCGGCGGCGCCGACGCCCATGCGCGCAAACACCAGGTGAGCGAAGTTGTTGGCCCCCCCGCCCAGCGCCGTCATGCCGCTCCAAATCGCCAGAATCGCGGCCAGCAGGTTGCGACGACTGACGCGGTCCACGAGATAGCCCATGGGCAGGGCTGCGACCGCGAAGGCGATGGCGTAGGCCAGGGTGCCCATCAGACCCACCTGGGAATCGGTGAGGTGAAACTCTGCGCGGATGGGCTCGGCCACCACCGAGATGACGTTGCGATCGATGTGATGGCACGCTTGGGCGGCGGTAAGCACCGCCAGCGCCCACCAGCGGTTGGTCATGCCCCGGCTCGCGGCGCTTCCGTCCGGGGTGGCCTCCAAGGTCACTAGCGTTCTCCACCGATCACAGATTGCACGTCATTGAACCGGCGTCGGGACGTAGAAATAGCGAATGAAAAGCCGGCCTTCTTCGAAGCGATAGGTCTCGATGCTGGGATTGACCACGCCGCTGGCGAGGCGAAAGTTGCGGTGGTGGCAAGCGCCTTCCGAACCGTTGACCAGCATCAGATCTACCTCGACACGGACCTTGCCGCCGAAGGTGTCCCACATGTGTTCGAAGGTCCGCCAACCATCGCCGACGGGCTGGCCGACATATTCGATCACCAGCTCCTTCGCGGCGAAGCGGCGGTAAAGAGCAGTCTGCTCCTCGCGCTTTCCAGCGTTCCACAGTTCGATCTGCTCATGGAGGAAGTGGCGGATCTCGTCTTCGGTGGGAACGGCCATGGGTGTGATCTCAGAGTTGCGATTGAATGTACTGGGCAAGGTCGTGGGTATGCGGCTGGTGGGCCAAGGACCCGCCATTGCAGCAGATGGTCTCGCCGTTGATGAAGCCGGCGTCCTCCGACGCCAGAAAGGCCACGACCGCCGCGACGTCCTCGGGTGTGCCCAAACGCGGCGTCAACACGTGATTGGAGATCATGCTGATCAGTTCGGGGACGCCCTGCTTAGACGCCTCGGTGAGGATCAGTCCGGGAGCGACGGCGTTGCATCGGATCCCCTGGCGACCGTACTGCGTGGCGACGTGGCGGGTCATGGCCACGGCCCCCGCCTTGGAGGCGCCATAGGCGATGCGGCTGAGATCGCCGGTGAGGCCAGACCCCGACGCGGTGTTGATGATCGCCCCGCCGCCATTTCTTAGCATGACCGGGATGACGTATTTGCACCCGGCCAGATAGCCGCGCAGATTTACCGCCATGACCCTGTCCCAGGTCTCGAAGGTAATGTCGGCGGCGGTGGTGTCCTCGCGTTGAATCTGCGGCGTGGTGATGGCGGCGTTGTTGAGAAGGATATCGACACGACCGTGCCGCCGCACCGTTTCGGCCACCATGGCCTCGATCGTTTCGACCTTTTCGGCGTCATAGAAAAGCGCGCTGGCGTCCCCGCCGATCTTGGCGGCGGCCGCCTCGGCCCTGGCAAGATCAATGTCGGCCAAAACCACCACGGCGCCTTCGTCGGCAAGCCGGCGCCCGGTGGCGACGCCGATACCACCAGCGCCTCCGGTCACGATGGCGATCTTGCGCTCGAGCCGTCTCATGGCGCGCTATTCCGGTCCGTAGAAATTGTTGAGAAACTCACTCTGCCAAACCACTCGCTCGCGGCGCAGGCGGCGAGAGAGAAGAGGGTTGTCGTCATCGTCCAAGGCGTTCAGCACCACGGTGGGGCCATCGCCCAGAGCGCCTAACCCCACCCGAGCAACTTCCGCAGGCGGGGTCAGCGGCACGGCGTCGTGGGCCAAGCCATTCTTGGCGAAGACGGTGCGCAGTTTGGGCGTGTCCGTGGCGCCGATCAGGAGGTTGAGCACGTCTACGCCCTTGGGCTTGAGCTCGCGCCACAGGCTTTCGCCGAGGTTCAGGGCATAGCCCTTGGTGGCGGTGTAGAGCGCCAAGCGGCCGATGCCCTGAAGGGCGGCTTCCGAGCCGACCAGAACAATGCCACCTCGGCCGCGGTCGACAAAGTAGCTCGCGAAGCGGTGACAAGCCTCGGTCAGAAGGTCGATGTTGCGCTGAAGCAGCACGCGCCACTGCTCATAGCTGCTGTCCAAAAAGCGCCCGCCGACACTATCGCCGCCCGCATTGAAGACCACGAGACCCAAATCCTTGCCGGCGGCCGCCGCCTGAAGCGACGCCGCTGCCCCCGGTAGCGATAGGTCGATGGACTGGATGGCGACTTCGACGCCGTAAGTGTCTTGTATCGTCGCGGCCAACTCCTCGAGCTTGTCCACGCGGCGAGCGACGAGGATGACGTTGGCGCCCCTGGACGCAGCCTGTAGCGCGAACGCGGCGCCGGTGCCTTCCGAGGCGCCGGAAACCAGCACCCACGGTCCGTAGCGTTCAAGGAATTTCGCGTCGCGTTCGGAGGGGCTCACCGGCTGTCCTTCAAGTACGGGCGGCGCGGAAGATCGGCGGTCGGCGAAGTCGCAGCCTCGCACTGTCCTCCCCCTCGCCGGCTTCGGTCGGCTCTTGTTTCGGTCTTTGGCGTAAGGGGATCGCCTTGAACCGGCAACGATCGCGGTTTGACTGGCAGTCAAGCGGGCCTCGCCCGGCTCCTGGCGGGGGACGCCCAATCGGACGCGGCCATGCGCTTTACTGGCGAGCGGGCGGGCATGGCCTGACGGTCGGATATATCGCCGACCGCACCCCAGCCGGCGTGGACGAGACCTGGGCTAAGCTCCGCCTTACAGCAGAGCACGCAGACCCGAGGCGATCTCGCGGGCGCCTTCTCCCAGCTTGACCTGACGGCGCGGGGCCTTGCCACGTGTCAGCCCCTCGATCGTGCCGTAATCCTCCATGGCGCTGAAGAAGCGCTCCACCATGGCGAGGCCCCCCTGGCCCCATTGATCGACATTGGCCAGCCAAGCCTGGGCGCCGTAGACCGGCCAGCGCCGCACTTGTTAAAACGCGGCGTCTTTTGCGAGCACGCCGCGAGCGCCCGTGGCCGTGAGTGCTTCACAATAGTGGGTCACCAGGTCGCGGTCCCATCGCCGCCGTTCCTCCACGGTCAAGGCGCCCAACATGAGATAGGTGACGTCGCGCCAGGGACGGCCCTTCCGAACAAGCTGCCAGTCGTGCCAGACCCGTTCGCCATCGGTCCGAAGGAAGCTGTTGCCTTGGTGGGCGTCACCATGAACCAGGCAGCGGGGCGTCGTCTGGGCCCTCTCGAAGGCCGCGAGTTCATCATAGGCGTGGCTGAACAGCTCGGGTGTCTCGTACAGCCAATGAGGCAAAACGGCCCTGTACTCGGGCTTTGGGAGGTTCAGCCCGATGTAGTTGTACATGCGCAGGAGTTGGTCGGTATCGACTGGAGTGTCCATGGAGGCATGCAGCCAGGCCTGCTCGTCCAGCTGGGGGCTGTCCCACAGGGCGCCGTGCAATATGGCAAGACTTTCCAAGGCCTTGGCGACCCCATCGACGCCTAGATGATGCGAACTGTGACCGAACTGCCCGGGGGACGCGCCCAGGTCTTCCATGATGACAAGGCCGCGCCCGCCACCGTCGCCATCCCAGTCGGCATAGTAGCTCCGTACGACGGGTGCGCTGAGCTGCTCGCGCATGAAATAGTAGAACCGGGCTTCCAGTTCGCAAATGTTCCCGCTCTCGAAACCCTCAGACCAGTTTGACTTAAGGCAGACCTGGCGAGGGACACCGGCCGCCCGCCCGACAGCGTTCAGCTGCAGCTCCAAGCGCAGCTTGGTGGTGTGGCCGTTCCTGACCTCGACGATTTTGGCGGCCTCGACCACGAGACCGGGATAACGGTGCGACATCAGGCCGGTGAGCCAGGGCGCCGTCACTTCTTCCAGGTGGCGCGGCAAGCGCCCCTCGCGGGCGGGGTAGGGACGATCGCTGCTGGAAGGTGCGGCCATGAGTCTTCCTGTTCTGTGTCTGGCGCGCCGGGTGGGGCGTCGTTTGTTTTCCAGATGAGGCCCGACGTCACTTCCGCGCAGCCGAGCCCAGGTTGACTCGCGGTCAAGCCGAGCCGCCGCAGGTGGCGTTGTCGGTGATCGGGCGACATGGAACCTTCCGATCATTCACCAGCGCTTCACGAGCGCTCAAGCGACGGCGCCTCCGCCCTGGCTGGCGCGCCCTGCGGTCGCTGGCGGGGTCGGCAACCACCCCGAACGATAGGAGGACGACATGGGCGCGAAACAGGAAGCCGTGGTGCGGGAGATGCTGGGCGCATGGGGTGAAGGGGCCTACGAGCCGGATGTTGACCGGATCGTCGCCTGCTTTGCTCCCGAAGCGGTGTGGACCCTCTACATGCCCGACGGTCCCTCCATCCGCGGGCGGGAGGCCATTCGCCAAGAGATCGAGCGGCAATTGCAGTACGTCGGAGGCTTCATGTGCAAGATCCTCCATATCGCGTCGAGCGAGGACACCGTCATCGCCGAACGCGAGGACTCCTTCATCCGCAACGGCAAGCCTCTGACGCAATACATCGCTGGAGTGTTTGAGGTGGATGAGGACAATCTGATCACCGCCTACCGCGACTATTTCGACCTGAAGGATTTCGTCGAGCATACGGGCGCCAATATCGACGCCGTATCAGGCCTAGAAGGTGCGGCGGAGAGCTATCGCCCGGTTCCCGAGGCGAGCGAGGGCGGCGCGATCACAGCGTCCCTGCAGTCTCCCGCCACGTCCGAACAGCGGTTCGTGCAGGATTTCTGTGATGCGTGGGGCGATGGTTCGGACGCCAGCAGGCCTGACGTCGAACGCATCGTAGCGATGATGGCGCCCGACGCGGAGTGGCGTCTTTGGATGCCCGGCGGTCCGGTGGTCCGGGGGCGCGAAGCCCTCCGCGCGGAAATCCTGCGCCAGATGCGATACGCCTCGAACAACAAGTGTAACACGCTGCGGGCGGTCTCGACCCCCAGGGTCGTGCTGCAGGAACGCTCCGACTGGGCGGTGATGCGCGGCGGCGCCTGTCCCCATCAGATGGTCGCCGTCTACGAGCTGAATGAAGACGGCCGCATCAGCCGATGGCGCGAGTACATCAACATGGCCGATCTCGACCGCAAACGGGGTGTGGCCGCTGTGGACGCTCACCTGGCCTAGCCTGCGCCAAGCTTAGGATCCGTTCAGGGAGGCCGCGCTCATGTCTCGGATCGCATCCGACTTGGTCGCGCAACGGCTATCGATCGGTGCTTTCGACGGAACTGGCTGCCAAGCCGGACAATCGTTCAGCAGCGGCGATAGCCGCACGGGCGTCGCGGTCAAATACGGCCTGGGCGAGCGCGATATACGCGGTTTTCCACTCCTCGCGATTGGAGTCGTATCGGCTCAGCACGCCGGGCTCCGAGAGCGAGATGTAGCGGAATACGCGCAAGAACAGCGCCAAGGGAGCGTTTCCGGCCAAGGTCGCCATCTGATCGGTGAGCCGTTCGGCCACAACGATGAAGGCGTCGCGGCCGAGAGATTCCTCAGAACCGCGCCACTCTTCCAGCATCTCCCCCAGGCGGGCCCGTTCCGCATCATTGTCGGAGAGAGCCGCGCGCTTCAGTACTTCGGCGTTGATGGCCTGAGCGGCGCTATAGACCTCCTCGATCGGAGTGTTCTGTAGGTTGAGGAACAGGGCGGCCGAGCGCGCCACTGTTTCGGCGCTGGGGCGACGGCCGAAGAAGCCGCCGCCGACGCCCCGACGAATGACCAGCAGTTCCTCATGTTCGAGCAGTCGCGCGGCCTGTCGCAGCGTTGGCGCGCTGACGCCGATGCGGGCGATCAATTCGGTTTCCGAGCCGATAAAAGCGCCGGCCGGAAGCCGCAAGATAATGTCGCGCAGTACGGGGAGGGCCCGTAGCACCGCTGAGCGGCCAATGTCAGCCATAAGTCCTCATCGCCCTTGCAAACCTCGCATAACCGAGAAGTCGGCGCCAGACGAGGGTTGAATTGACTAATTGGTATATAGGATTAGACATTGGGAAAGCGCCACCGGCAGCAGTGGCCGCCGAGCGAATCGAAAGGCTCGGATTTTTTAAGGGGGAAATCCATGGATCCGCACCGGCGACAGCTGCTGCAAACCAGCCTCTCCGCGCCGGTTCTCGGGCTCGCAGGACAGGCGCTGGCCGAGGCGGCGGAGCCCCGCTCCCGCAACAAGGCTCTGGTGAAGGCTTACATCGAAGCCACCGATCGCGGTGATATAGCGGCCGTCGAAGCCCTGGTGTCTCCAGAAGTCAAATGGTGGATCGTTTCGCGTGGCGACTTCGACCGAGCGACGATCATGGCCATCAATCGTCGCCGTTTCGACCAGGCGATCAGCCGCAAGTCTTCGATACTTGGCATGGCGGCGCAGGATGACCGGGTCGCGGTCGAGTATGAGACCGCGACCGTGGAAAACGGCGAGCCCATCTTCATCGTCTATCACCACCTGTTCCAGGTGCGGGACAACCATATCGTCTCGGTGCGCGAGTGGACCGATCCGCGCGCGCGGCCCCCGCGTTTCAAGGTCTCCCAGGCGGTTCCTCCCGGCCTTGATCCCTGGCCCGCGGCCCGTCCCGACGATATCGATGAGGCCAAGACCCGCGCCGTGGCCGAGGCTTTTCTCGCCCCAGGTCCGACCAACCTGGCGCGGGAGCTCACCGCACCCGGCTTCCGTTGGTGGGTGAACGGCCGCGGCTATGACGACATGTTCGACTTCTTCGCCAAGCTGATGCCGAAAATGGCCGCCATGGGCCCGCCGGTCTCCCCGGTGCGTTACAGCAAGGTGATTTCAGGCATGACGGTTGAAGGCGACAGGGCGTCGGTCCTGATCAACACCGACGTCATCTACCCCACCTACGACTACATCAATCGCTTTCACTGCGTGGCGATCGTGCGCGGCGGCAAGATCATCGAGATGCACGAGCACACTGATCGTAACGCCTCGATAAAGGCTGGCTTTCCGGAGATCTGACCGTGATCAACCCGCGGCGCGAAGGCGCTCGCGGGGGGCATCGGCCTCGACCGGCGCTTTCCCAAGATAAGTGGCCAGCTGTCTGGCGCCCTCGGCCGAGACAAGCGGCAGGAAGGCGCGTTCAACCAGCTTCATCACGTCCACCGCCTTTTCGTCGCCGTAGAGCAAGCCATAGACCACCGGCTCGTAGGCGGTCACCGCCATGACGGTGTAGACGATCAGATGCGGCTCGAGGGGGCGAATGACCCCGCTCTCGACGCAATGAACGACCTCGGCCTGTAGGAGCCGGGCGACCTCGCCGCACTGTTGGTGCGCCAACATGTCGATCAGGGGCGATGCCAGATCGATCTGGGAACTGATCGCTCTGACCGCGCCGCGCCGGACCGGATTGGCCAAGGCTCGGATGCGGGCTTCGGCGAAGCTCAGCAGAATATGGAGTGACGGCCGCTGCTCAGGGGAGGGGCGAGGGGCGGTGGTCTTCAGCAGATGAGACATCGCGTTCAGAAACAAGGCCTCCTTGTTTCCGAAGACCGCGTAAATGGTGGAGGTCGAACACCGCGCGACCTCTGAGATCTCGCTGATCGAGACATCGTTGAACTTGCGACAGGCGAAGGCCTCGCCAGCCACCTCGATGACGCGTTGCAGCGACCGAACTTTTTTGTCCGACATTGGCGACCACGCTGTTTCCTCGCCTCGCGGCTCTTGTGGCCGCTTCAGCTATTACCCCACGATAGACCTTGGACGCGAACGCACAAGACCTAACGGACGGCGCGAGAATATCTGACGAGTTGATCGCGTTGGGCTGGCGCTATCGTATTTCGCGATACTTCGATGTCGTTCTATCTTTACGGTGCGCTTGCCGTTATCTGCGCTTCGATATCCGCCAGATCCCAGTATTCGCGCCAATAGTGGATCTTCCCGTTGTCGTCGATATCGAAGACAGCGCAGACCAGCACGGTCACGTTACGGTCGTCCTTGCGCATGGTCACGGTGTCGGCCCGTTCGGTGAAGACTTGCGCGCCGTTGGACGCCACGGACAGGATTTGGCAGCGACAATCGCGATAGCGTGAAAATTGACTGCGCAGTTCCTCTTCGATCGCCGCCCGCCCCCGCAGGGGCTCGGCGTGCCTTACGCGGCTAAAATAACGCGCGTCGGCGCTGAAGTAGGCCATCAGCCGCGCCAAGTCCGGCTGCTCCATATCTAATTGGGACAGAAACTCGGCGACGGTGTCTTCGGCTCGTGCGGGCATGGGCAATCCCTGATGATGTCGGCGGCAATGGGTCCGCTAGGGCGCGCTCAGGCAATAGATAAAAAGAAATATGGGTTTTACGATTTTGCCCCCGCGGACCCCGGCGCAGGGCTATCAAGGACAGACGCCTAAGGCGATCGACTTACGAAGCATAAGACGGGCCGTCCAAGGTGCGTCAGGGGGAAACGATGACGAAGCAATGGTTGCAGGCGGCCAGCCTATTGGCGCTCGCGATGGGGACCTCGGCTTTCGCCGGGGCTGCATTTGCCCAGGCCAAGCCCCAGAACAACGAGTTGGAGGAGGTGGTCGTCACCGCCCGCCGGGCTGAGGAGCAGGCCCAGTCCGTACCGGTCACTGTGACCGCCATCTCCGCTGAGAGCCTGCAGAAGAATGTTATCCAGTCCGGCCTGGATCTGCAAAAGATGGTGCCGACGCTCAGCGTCGTGATGGGCACCCAGGCCAATGGCGCATCCTACTCCTTGCGGGGGATCCGCACCGGGGTCGTCACCTATCTCAACGAGGTGCCCACACCCAGCGGCCAGGCGGGCGCCTCGGCGGTGAACCTGCAGCTCTACGACCTATCCTCCGTCCAGGCCGTCTCAGGTCCGCAAGGGACGCTGTTCGGCCGCAACTCGACGGGCGGCGCCATTCTCTTCACGCCCAAAAAGCCGACCGACGTCTTCGAAGGCTCGGTCGCTGGCGAACTGGGCAACTATGATCGGCGCCAGTTCACCGGCGTGCTGAACATCCCGGTCAGCGACATGCTGAAGGTACGCCTGGGGGCCCAGATCACCGATCGCGGCGGCGTGGTGGAAAACACGCTCGGCGATGACGCCCAAGACATTGTTCGCCAAGCCTATCGGGTTGGCGTGCTGTTCACGCCTACCGACAAGATCAACAACTACACGTTGGCGGACTACGGCAAGACCGGCGGCCATCTCTTCGCGGCCATCACCTACCACTATCCCGGCGGCGCTTGTCCTGCGACCTACGCGGCGTGCGTCTACGGCCCCACCCTGCTGGTTGGCCTCCAGCAGCAACAGGAAGCATTCGGCATACGTAAGATCGCCAGCGCGTTTCCGGCCTATTCGCACGGCGAAGAGGTCGGCTTCCAGAACGTCTTGACCTATGACCTGACCGACGACCTGAGCCTGAAGTACATCGCATCCTATCGGAAGAGCCAGAGCAAGAACCTCTCCAACAAGACTTCGTTCAACGTCCCGTTCGTCTATGGTCAGGACTACAATCGGACCCACGAGTGGATCCAGGAAGTCCAGGGGCGGGCCAAGCTGCTGGACGGTCGGCTCGACCTCGTCGGGGGCGTGTTCCTAAGACATGTGATTTCCAACAACGAAAACTCGCTGCAGATCCTGAACCCGGTCGGCGCTCCGTTCGGTCCGGCGACGGCGCAGACCTCGCCCTCGCACGCCGACAACCGCTCAACCGCCTTCTATGCCCAAGGCAACTTCAAGCTGACCGACCGGTTGTCCCTCACCGCCGGCCTGCGGCAAACCAACGATGATCAGAAGAACGTCGCATCCAGCATCTTGCCGGGCCTGAAATGCGGGCTGAATCCGGCCGTGCCGGGCGTCAATTTCGCAGCGTGCCAGCAGCGCCAAGCGGCGAAGTTCGATGCGCTGACCTATCTGGTCTCACTAGACTATCAAGTGACGCCGGACCTGCTGGTCTACGCCACGACGCGGACGGGCTACAACGCCGGGGGCTTCAACCAGGGGATCATCAACACCGACCTTGGCAGCTACGCCCCTGAGCACCTCACGGACTACGAGGTGGGTGTCAAGGCCGACTGGCATCTGGGTGACATGCCCGTGCGGACCAACCTCGCGGCCTTCCAAGGCAAGTACAAAGACATCCAGCGCAGCGTGGTGCGCTTCGTCAACAACGTGACCATCGCGGGCACGTTCAACGCCGCAGAAGCGACCATCAAAGGCGCCCAGCTCGAGATCCAGGCGCGGCCCAGTTCGATGTTCGACGTCAATGGCTCGTTGGGCCTGCTAGACACGGTGTACGATCGGTTCGACGCCACGGCGATCTCAGGCAGCGCCACCGGCAATCGCTTCGCCCAAGCGCCAAAGGTGACCTACAACCTCTCGGGCACCTTCCACCACGACCTGTCGTTCGGCGAGCTGTCGGCCAGCCTAAGCTACGCCTACGTCGGTGATGTGACCTTCACGGACAGCAATATCGGCCAACCCTACGCCTTTACCAACGGCTACGGTCTGCTCGATCTCAATATCGAGGTTCGCAACATCGGCGGCCGCCCGATCACCGCCGGGGTTTGGGCCAAGAACCTCGCCGACAAGGACTACATCGTGAACATCAGCGACCAGTCCAAGTCGCTCGGCTTCACCTCCAACATCTACGGCGACCCGCGCACCTTTGGCGTGTCCCTGCGCTACGCCTTCGGCTCTTGACCATGGAAGATTGGGGACACGTCATGAGTGACACCACCAAGCACCCGCAATTGGCCAAGGTCCGCCTCGCGGGTGGCGCGCCGCCCCTGCTGCCCGATCTGGCGGACGTGATGCCCGCCGATCCGGCCTTGGCCGACGCCCTGGCGACGGAGTTCGCATCGACGGCGACGACCCTGTCGACGCCCCAGGCCTATTGGGCGGGCTTGAACGGCTGGATGACCGACCGTCTTTCCGGTCCGGTCATGGAGGGGAAGGTCAGCCCCGAGCAGCTCGGCGCCCAGGCTTGGGCCATCTACGCGTCCAGCTATTGGGGCGGGCTGGAGTTGCGCGAACATTGGGGCATGCCCCCGGTGATCGCCAAGATGGGGATCAAGTTCTCGCCGCCGTTCGCCGACGTGCAAATGGGCATATTGGCCCAGATGCGTCAGCGCATGGCGGCGGTGAATGCCGGCGGCGAGGCGTGCCTTGCCCTACTGCCGTCCCTGATGCGTGAAGGCGGCACCTCCGGCACAGTCTATGGCATCGCCTACAATGCCGGCGTCCAAGTGGTGAAGACCGAGGATCCGCCGATCGGTCAACGACGACCGCACCGCCAGCCCAAGCCCGCGGCGTTACGCATCAACGGTCGTGACTTCATGCGGGTCGACTACGACCTGCCGACGCCGCACTACCTGAAGGTCTGGCGCTCGGCTTACGAGCGCGCGGTCACCGCCAATCCCGAGGCCTACGAGAGGGTCATCGTCGGCGAAGCCGGTCAGACTGACCTGCGCGACCTATGGCGCAAAGGCGTTGCGTTCGGGAACACCACCTGGGGCGGGGATTCTCAGGACAATTGGACCGACGCCTATTTCGACGAAACCATTCGCTGGAGCTCGATCCTGACCTTCGGCATGGAGGCCGTCGGCCTCGCCGCGATCGCGGCTGTGATCAATCAGGATCCCGAGGCGGCCAAGCTCGCCGTAATGGGCAACGCCCTCTACCTCGGCGCGACCCCGGGCTGGCTGCTCGGCCTTATCGACACGGGCGCGCACCTTCCCACCGTGACGGCTTAGCGATCGGCTTTGGCGGACACAGCGATCAAATTCATAAGGCGACAAACATGCAATACGACAGGCGCACCATTCTCGCCGGAGCAGGCTCCGCGGCGCTGGCGATGAGCCTCCCGGCAGCGGCGCAGGCAGTGACTAGCGCCGGGGCCGCCCGGTTCGCCGGCGCCGCGCCCCTCGGTCCTGAGCTCGCCAAGGTTATGCCGGAGTCTCCGGCGTTGATGGAGGCCCTTGCGGCCGAGTTCGCTCCGACTGCGGCCCGGTTGCAGAGCCAGGACATCTACTGGCTGGGATTCAACGGCTGGATGACGGACCGTTTGTCGGCCTCGATCATGGATGGGACCTTGGACGCCAAGGATATCGGACCCCAGGCCTGGGCGATCTATGCTTCCAGCGTCTGGGGTGGGGTTGAGCTGCGGCGTTTACGCGAAAAGTGGGACAGCGCGCCCGCCATGCCCGACGCTGTCGTTCAGCAGGCCGCGGCCCGCCTGGCCAGGAGCCAGCAAGACATGGCCGAAAAGATGACTCTGCGCCTAAACGCCCTGGCCGGCGGTCCCGCCAGCTGCCTCAGCATTCTGCCAACCCTGATCCGCGATGACTCCACCACCGGGCCGGTGCACGGCATGGCCTATAATGCCGGTGTGCAGGTGGTGAAGACCGAAGATCCCCCGGTGGGCCGCCGTCGTCCGCAACGCCCGGCCAAGCCCAGTTCCGTACGGATCAATGTTCGGGATTTCATGCGGGTCGACTACGATCTGCCGTCGCCGCTCTACCTGAAGGTCTGGCGTTCCAAATTCGAAGGCGCCGTGACCGGCAATCCGGACGCCTACGAGAAGATCATTCGCGGCGAGCCTGGGCAGGAAAATCTGCGCGATCTTTGGAAGCGGGCGGTGTTGCTGGGCCTGAAGACATGGGGCGGCGAATCCAACGACAAGTGGTCCGACGCCTACTTCGAAGGCGCCTTGCATTGGAGTTCGGTGCTCAACTTTGGTCTTGAAGCCATGGGATTGGCGACCTTCGTGGCGCTGATCAATCAAGATCCCGAAGCGGCGCGCCGAGCTGTGCTCGTCAACACCCTCTATGTCGGCGCCACGCCCGGTTGGGGCGTGGGTCTCTTCGACAAGAACGCGACCTTGCCCGCGAAGGCCTGATGCAAAGGATCGTCGCCAGCTAGCGCTAGGTGACGGCGGTGTCCGTCGCCGTGCGCTAGCCAGACTTGGCGGCGCTGCAGCGTCATGTCGACCGAACCGGCCGCAACGCCCTAAGTTTCAAGAGAGAAAGGCACCGAGCGGCGTTCATGTTCGAGCACCTCGAAGGCTCGATCCACGGGCGGGAAAGCCCGTTGCGAGCAGTCGTTACGCTCGCAAATCCGACAGCTAACCCCAATCCGGGCCGGCGGACCTTTCAGGTCCAAGCCTTGTGCATAGACGAGACTGTCAGCGTACTGCACTTCACAACCTAAACCCAGCGCGTAGCGCCGATCGGGCTGTAGGTAAGCGCCCGAGGGTTTGACGACGCCCTTGGCGATGCTGACATAGCCGACGCCATCCGGCATTTCGGCCAGTTGTACGAGCCACTTGTCGGGGGTGGCGAAGGCGTCGTGCACGTTCCACAGCGGGCAGGTCCCGCCAAAGCGGGCGAACTGAAGCCGTGTGGCGCTGTGGCGCTTGGTGATGTTGCCGGCTTGATCGACACGCACGAAATAGAACGGCACGCCCCGCGCGCCGGGTCGCTGGAGCGTCGAGAGCCGATGGAAAACCTGTTCCAAGCTCGTCTGGAACATGAGGCTCAGGCGCTCAGTGTCGTGTCGCGTTGCGAGTGCGGCTTCGCGGAAACGCTCATACGGCAAGAGCATCGCGCCCGCCGCATAGTTCAACAGCGCGGTGCGGCAAACCTTGGCCGCGCCCTCGCTACGAAAGCCCGCCGCCCCCAACTCCATTTCGACCGTATCAGAGAGCGATGCGGCGACGATCTGATAGGCCATTTGGAACGATCGCGTGGCGGGGCCCTGGGGCGCGCCGAGGGTCAAAAGGCCCGCTGCCGGATCGAACCGGCGTAGAAGATCCGGCTCGGCTGATCGTGTCACGCCTATGCCCTGTTTTTCCCTCAACCAGCGCTCCAGCACCGTCTCGACAGGCTCGGGGCCATCCAAGCCGAGTTCGGCCGAGAGGGCTTCAGCGGCAACGTCCAGGCTATGAACGTAGTTGTTCTTGTAGTGGAAGAAGTCGCGGACTTCCTCATAGGGCAGGAGGGCGCTGGCCGCGCCCCGCTCGTCCAGGGATACCGCTTCCTCGGTCGTCTTGAGGCGCTCATCAAGTCGACGATAGGCGTGATGTAGCGCCAGGAAGGCCCGGGCCAGGTTCGGCGTGTTGGCGACTGCCGACTTCAGTTCCTGCAGCCCCGGAGGCTCGCCGCCGGGGATCGTGTCGGCCGTAGCCTCGCGTAGATCCGCGACCATCCGTTGGTCGTCGGCGACATCGAGGGTCGCGGCCTCGACCTCGAAGACCCGCATCACATCGATCACAACCCGCGCGGTCACCGGCCGCTGATTGGCTTCGATTTGCGAGAGATAGCTTGCCGACAAGCCAAGCCGTGTGGCGCAGGCCTCCAAATTCCAGCCTTTCGCTTGGCGCAGCAGGCGGAGCTTGGGGCCGATGAACAGTTTATCTCGCATTTTCACAACTTTGCAGCTTTACAGATTTCGCTCACTCAATCTGGCTTCAAAGCTTGATTTTGATCCGGTTTTTGTTGCCGGCAAGCGCAAAAATCGCATTTTGCAATAGAGCGATGTTTTTACAGCGTTCCTCCCACCCAGCCGGAGCCCACCTCCGGAAACCTAGGCCGCCGAGCCGCTTGTCGGCTTGGCGGCCGGTTCTTTGCGATCCCATTGCGAGAGATCCGTCGCCTTGCAGCACATTCTCGAGGAACTCGACCGTCGTCGCGCCCAGGCCAAGGCCGGCGGTGGCGAGAAGCGCGTCGAAGCCCAGCACGCCAAGGGCAAGCTGACGGCGCGCGAACGCATCGACCTGCTGCTGGACGAGGGTTCCTTCGAGGAGTTCGACATGTTCGTCGAGCACCGCTGCGCCGACTTCGGCATGGACGCCCAGAAGGTGCCGGGCGACGGGGTGGTCACCGGCTGGGGCACGATCAACGGCAAGGTGGTCTACGTCTTCTCCAAGGACTTCACCGTGTTCGGCGGCTCGCTGAGCGGCGCCCACGCGGCCAAGATCGTCAAGGTCCAGCGCCAGGCCATGAAGGTGGGCGCGCCGATCATCGGGCTGTTCGACGCCGGCGGGGCGCGCATCCAGGAGGGCGTCGACAGCCTGGCCGGCTATGCCGACATCTTCCTCGAGAACGTCATGGCCTCGGGCGTGGTGCCGCAGATCAGCGTGATCATGGGCCCCTGCGCCGGCGGCGACGTCTATTCGCCCGCCATGACCGACTTCATCTTCATGGTGAAGGACACGAGCTACATGTTCGTGACCGGTCCGGACGTCGTGAAGACCGTCACCAACGAGGTCGTCACCGCAGAGGAACTGGGCGGGGCCCGGGTTCACGCGGCCAAGTCCGGTGTCGCCGAGGGCGCGTTCGAGAACGATCTCGAGGCCATGACCCAGGTGCGCCGCCTGGTCGACTTCCTGCCGTCGTCCAACCGCGAGCCGGCCCCGGAGCGCGAGAGCTTCGACGAGCCTTATCGCGAGGAGATGAGCCTCGACACCCTGGTGCCGGCCGATCCGACCAAGCCCTACGACATCAAGGAGCTGATCCTGAAGATGGTCGACGAGGCCGACTTCTTCGAGATCAGCAGCGAATGGGCCAAGAACATCGTCTGCGGCTTCGCCCGCATGGATGGCGAGACGGTCGGCATCGTCGCCAACCAGCCGCAGGTGCTGGCCGGGGTGCTCGATATCGACAGCAGCCGCAAGGCCGCGCGCTTCGTGCGGTTCTGCGACGCCTTCAACATCCCGATCATCACCCTGGTCGACGTCCCGGGCTTCATGCCGGGGACCAAGCAGGAGTACGGCGGCCTGATCAAGCACGGCGCCAAGCTCTTGTTCGCCTATGCCGAGGCCACGGTGCCGAAGATCACGGTCATCACCCGCAAGGCCTATGGCGGCGCCTATGACGTGATGAGTTCCAAGCATCTGCGCGGCGACCTCAACTACGCCTGGCCGACCGCCGAGATCGCGGTGATGGGGGCCAAAGGGGCGGTGGAGATCATCTTCCGCCAGGAGGCCAAGGACCCAGAGGCCCTGGCCGTCCGCGAGGCCGAGTACAAGGACCGCTTCGCCAATCCGTTCGTGGCGGCCCAGCGCGGCTATGTGGATGACGTGATCATGCCGCATGGCACGCGCCGCCGGATCGTGCGGGGGCTCAAGAGCCTGAAGGGGAAGGAATTGTCGAACCCCTGGAAGAAGCACGACAACATTCCGCTCTAGGGCCGGGGAACTCCATGCAACTCAATTCCGACATCGCGGCCATTGTGACGGGGGGCGCTTCCGGCCTTGGCGAAGCCACGGCGCGACGCTTGGCGGCCGAAGGCGTGAAGGTGACGATCTTCGACATGAATCTAGAGCGGGCTCAGATGGTCGCGGCCGAATGCGGCGGCCTCGCCTGTCGAGTTGACGTCACGAGCGATGCGGACGTGATCGCGGGCCTCGCGGAGGCTCGCGCAAGTCACGGTCAGGAGCGCATCCTCGTGAACTGCGCGGGCATCGTGATCGGCGCCAAGACCGTGTCGCGGCGAAGAAGCGATGGGGCGCTGACGGCCGCGTCGACGGATGACTTCGATCGTGTTCTTCGCGTCAATCTGGGCGGCACGTTTCGATGTATCGCACTGGCGACTTTGGGAATGGTGTCGCTTGAGCGCCTGGCAAATGGCGAGCGCGGAGTGGTCGTTTCGACGGCGTCCATCGCATCCGAGGACGGGCAGATCGGACAGGCCGCCTATGCGGCGTCGAAGGCGGGTGTTCAAGGGATGGCCCTTCCCATCGCCCGCGACTTGGCCAGTGAGGGCATACGAGTCAACACCATTCTCCCGGGACTTTTCGAAACGCCGATGATGGCGAGCTTGCCACCGGCCGTACGCGAAAGCCTTGCAACGAGCGTACCGTTCCCGGCGCGGCTGGGAACGGGCGCTGAATACGCCTCACTGGTCGTCGAAATCTGCAGCAACGCCTACTTGAACGCGGCGGCGATCCGGCTTGATGGCGCTATTCGGCTGGCGCCTCGATGAGAAGCGGGGCGTTGGCGGTCGACAGGTCTTGCATCATCAGCGGGACGATCGGGCCGAAAATCTCCCGCGAGGCGGATCTCAAAACTCAAGTGGGTCGCAGACGCCTGGCGGGAGCGGCGGGGCTTCGCCGTGACTGAAACGACCGATCCTTCAGAACGGGACGCGCTCGGCTGGATCCTGGCAGGATATGGCGATGGCCGTTGGCCGGGAATGCTCGACGCACGGTGCGGTCGGCTCTTTCGTCTCGGCGTGTGGTGGAAGCATAGCGGCGCGTCTCCGCCAACATTCGTCGATGAGATCAACAGCCAAGTACTGATGATTAACAACCGCGTGCTGGTCATCGATGACTATGGCGACGTCGTCATGACGGTCGAAGTCGGCGCTGACGATCAGTCCTCAATCCCACCTCCAATGCCTGTCAGCGAGCGCGGTCCATGTTCGAAAAACTCCTGATCGCCAACCGTGGCGAAATCGCCGTCCGCGTGATCAAGACCTGCCGCCGCCTGGGCATCAAGACGGTGGTGGTCTATTCCGACGCCGACGCCGGCAGCCTGGCCGTCGAGATGGCCGACGAGAGCGTGCACATCGGGGCCTCGCCTGCCAATCAGAGCTATCTGGTGGCCGACAAGATCATCGCGGCGTGCAAGGCCACGGGCGCTGAGGCCCTGCATCCGGGCTTCGGCTTCCTGTCGGAGAACGCCGGCTTCGCCCAGCGCTGCGCCGACGAGGGGATCGTGTTCATCGGTCCCAACCCCGGCGCCATCTCGGCCATGGGCGACAAGATCGAGAGCAAGAAGTTCGCGCAGGCCGCCGGCGTCTCCTGCGTCCCTGGCCATATCGGCGAGATCGCCGACACGGCCGAGGCGGTGACGATCTCCGAACAGATCGGCTATCCGGTGATGATCAAGGCGTCGGCCGGCGGCGGCGGCAAGGGCATCCGCGTCGCCTGGAACCGCAAGGACGTCGAGGAGGGTTTCCCGGCCGTCCGCGCCGAGGCCAAGGCCAGCTTTGGCGACGACCGCATCTTCATCGAGAAGTTCATCGAGAGCCCGCGCCACATCGAGATCCAGGTGCTGGGCGACAAGCACGGCAACGTCGTCCACCTGTTCGAGCGCGAGTGCTCGATCCAGCGCCGCAACCAGAAGGTCATCGAGGAAGCCCCGTCGCCGCTGCTGGACGAGGCCACCCGCGCCGCCATGGGCGCCCAGGCCGTCGCCTTGGCCAAGGCGGTGAACTACGATAGCGCCGGCACGGTCGAGTTCGTCGCCGGCCAGGACAAGAGCTTCTTCTTCCTGGAGATGAACACCCGCCTGCAGGTCGAGCACCCGGTCACCGAGCTGATCACGGGCCTCGACTTGGTCGAGCAGATGATCCGCTCGGCCTACGGGGAGAAGATGGCCTTCGCGCAGAAGGACCTGAAGATCAACGGCTGGGCCATCGAGAGCCGCATCTACGCCGAGGACCCGTACCGCAAGTTCCTGCCCAGCATCGGCCGCCTGGTCCGCTACGACCCGCCGGATGAGGGCGAGCACGGCGCCTACACGATCCGCAACGACGCCGGGGTGCGCGAAGGCGACGAGATCTCGATGTATTACGACCCGATGATCTCCAAGCTGTGCGCGTGGGCGCCGACCCGACTGGCGGCGATCGACGGCATGGGCCGGGCGCTGGAGGATTTCCACATCGAGGGCCTTGGCCAGAACATCCCGTTCCTGGCCGCGGTGATGGACCAGGAGCGGTTCCGCTCGGGCAAGATCTCGACCAACTACATCAAGGACGAGTTCCCCGAGGGCTTCCACGGCGCGGCCCCGACGGCCGACCAGATCGACATCCTGACCGCCGTCGGCGCGGCGATGCAGCGGGTCTACGCCACGCGAGCCCGCTCCTACGCCTCGGGCCTGATCGGGCCGGCGCGTGACGAGTGGGTGGTCGCGGTTGGCCACGCCAAGCGTTCCGTGAAGGTCTCCGGCGAGGCCGACGTGATCGTCGCGCTTCTTGACGAGAACCGCGCCCTGACCCTGACCGACATCGACTGGCGTCCGGGCAAGCCGGTGTTCAAGGCCGCGCTGAACGGCAAGGCCTTCACCGTCCAGGCCACGCCGGCCGCCGAGGGTTTCGACATCCGCCACCGCGCCACCAAGGCCCGGGTGCTGGTCCTGACGCCGCGCTCGGCCGAACTGCACAACAAGCTGCCCGAGAAGCAGGCCGCCGACACCTCCAAGCTGGTGCTCTCGCCCATGCCGGGCCTGGTCGTCTCCATGGACGTCGTCGCCGGACAGCTCGTCCGCGAGGGTGAGGTCGTCTGCGTGCTCGAGGCCATGAAGATGCAGAACATCATCCGCGCCGAGCGCGATGGCGTCGTGAAGGCCGTCAACGCCAAGGGCGGCGATCCGGTCGCGGCCGACGAGGTGCTGGTGGAGTTCTCATGACGCCGGACGTCTCCTCCACCGACATGTTTCTGTCGATCAGCGCGATGGCCGCGCGACTGGGTGTGTCGCAACGCGCTCTGCGCCACTACGAGGCGGTCGGTCTTATCCAGTCGTACCGTCTCTACAAGAGCGCTCGTAGCTATGATCCTGAAACCGTCGATCGTCTAACCGTCATAGCGCTTCTGCGAAAGGCGGACGTCCCGATCGCCACCATCCGGGCGATCATGTCGCTTCGGCCTGACGAGGCCGCCTATCTGCGTGCGGTGCGTGAAGCGCTCTTGTCCGCCCAAGATCAGAAAACGCGTGAACTGGCGATGATTCGGCAGCTGCTCGGCGACTTGAAAACCGTCTTCACGGCCAGCGCCCAAGCCAGTCGCAGTCCTAGGGAAGTCCGATGAAGGTCCTGGTCCCGGTCAAACGGGTTATCGATTACAACGTGAAGGCCCGCGTGAAGGCGGACCAGACGGGTGTCGACCTTGCCAACGTCAAGATGTCGATGAACCCCTTCTGCGAGATCGCGGTCGAGGAAGCCGTGCGTCTCAAGGAGAAGGGCGTGGCGACCGAGGTCGTCATCGTCAGCATTGGTCCGGCGCAAGCCCAGGAAACCATCCGCACGGCGCTGGCCATGGGCGGTGACCGCGGGATCCTGATCACCTCCGACGCCGACCTCGAGCCGCTGGCCGTGGCCAAGCTGCTCGCGGCCGTGGTCGCCGAGGAAAATCCGAACCTGGTCCTGATGGGCAAGCAGGCCATCGACGGCGACAACAACGCCGTGGGCCAGATGCTGTCGGCCCTGCTGGGCTGGCCGCAGGCCACCTACGCCTCGGCCGTGGACATCTCGGGCTCGACCGCCAAGGTCACCCGTGAAGTCGACGGCGGTCTGCAGACCCTGGACGTCGACCTCCCGGCCGTCGTCACCGCCGACCTGCGCCTCAACGAGCCGCGCTACGCTTCGCTGCCCAACATCATGAAGGCGAAGAAGAAGGAAATCGCGAGCAAGGCCGTCGCCGACTACGGCGTCGACGTCGCCCCGCGCCTCAAGGTCCTGAAGGTCACCGAACCGGCCAAGCGTTCGGCCGGCATCAAGGTCGAGACCGCCGCCGATCTGGTCTCGAAGCTCAACACCGCGGGGGTGCTGTAATGGCTGTTCTCGTCGTCGCCGATAACGACAACGCGCACCTGCGCGATGGCACCCACAAGACCGTGACCGCCGCCCTGAAGATCTCGGGCGACGTGGACGTCCTGGTCCTGGGCAAGGGCGCCGAGGCCGTGGCCGACGCCGCCGCCAAGATCGCCGGCGTCCGCAAGGTGCTGCTGGCCGAGTCCGACGCCCTGGGCCACGGCATCGCCGAAGCGCAGGCCGACGCCGTCCTGGCGCTCGCGCGCAGCTACGACGCGATCCTGGTCCCGGCCACCGCCGGCGGCAAGAACTTCGCCCCGCGCGTCGCCGCCAAGCTGGACGTAGCCCCGATCTCCGACATCGTCGAGGTCGTGTCGGCCGACACCTTCGTGCGCCCGATCTACGCCGGCAACGCCCTGGAGACCGTCCAGTCGGGCGACTCCAAGAAGGTGATCACCGTCCGTCCGACCGCCTTCGCGGCGGCCGCCGAGGGCGGCTCGGCCTCGGTCGAGAGCGTCTCGGGCGCCGATGCGGCCAAGACCCGCTTCGTCAGCGAAGAGATGGTCAAGTCGGACCGTCCGGAACTGGCCGCGGCCAAGATCGTCGTCTCGGGCGGTCGCGCCATGGGTTCGGCCGAGGAGTTCCAGCGCGTGATCGAACCGCTGGCCGACAAGCTGGGCGCCGCCGTCGGCGCCTCGCGCGCGGCCGTCGACGCCGGCTACGCCCCGAACGACTACCAGGTCGGCCAGACCGGCAAGGTCGTGGCCCCGCAGCTGTACGTCGCCATCGGCATCTCGGGCGCGATCCAGCACCTGGCCGGCATGAAGGACTCCAAGGTGATCGTCGCGATCAACAAGGACGCCGACGCGCCGATCTTCCAGGTGGCCGACTTCGGCCTGGTCGCCGACTACAAGACGGCCGTGCCGGAGCTGATGGACGCCCTGACCTGACGACCGCCAAACAAAGGATATCCGGGATGACTGCTCGCGCCGACTATGTCGGACCGATCACCAAGTCGGCCGAAGCCATGTTCGCTCGCGCCGAACGCAAGACGATAGCTCGCAAACTCACTGCCCCGCCGCCGTCGGCGCTGCGTGAGATCATCACGTCTTTCGGCCTCAGTCCGACCATCATCAGGCGTTGGGAAGAGGCCGGCCTTGTCGCGTTCGAGCGGCAAGGTGGGCGCGTCGTTGTCAACGATACGACGCGAGAGCATTTGGCCACGGTCATCGAACTTCGCGCCGCCGGCTTCTCGGTCAAGGAAATCGCCTGGATCTCCGACACCTTACCGCCGACCATCAAGCAGATGCGTGACGCGCTTGCGGCCCGCCAAGCTCAAACCGTGAGCAAGCCGTCGACCCAGCTCGGGTCGGCGTTTCGCGAGACCATCAAGGCCTTTGGCCTCAGCCTGACCGTCGTCAAGCATTGGGAAAATGCCGGTGTCGTCGCCTTCGCACGCCAAGGCGGACGCGTCGTGGTCGACGACGCCATGCGTGAGAGCCTGGCCATGGTGATCGAGCTTCGGCGCGCCGGCTTCTCGGTCAAGGAGATCACTTGGATTTCCGACACCTTGCCGCCGACCGTTTCGCAGATGCGCCAAGCCCTCCAGGCGCGCCTCGCCCAAAGCGAAGCCGCGCGCGCGCGCTCGATAGCGGGAGCGATCGTCGCGGGCTGCTCTCGGGGCTAGCCCCTTCATTTCGCCGGAGTCGACGATGTTCACCGGAACGCCGCACCCCCGCCATGACTGGACGCTCGCCGAGACGGAGGCTCTCTTCGACCTCCCTTTCATGGAGCTGGTGTTCCAGGCCGCGAGTGTTCACCGCGCCTGGTTCGACCCGTCGGAAGTGCAGCTGTCGCAGCTACTGTCGGTGAAGACCGGTGGCTGCGCCGAGAACTGCGGCTATTGCAGCCAGTCGGCCCACTTCAAGACGGGCCTCAAGGCCGAGAAGCTGATGGCCGCCGACGACGTGGTGGCCAAGGCCCGCGCCGCCCGCGACGGCGGCGCCCAGCGCTTCTGCATGGGCGCGGCCTGGCGCGAGCTGAAGGATCGCGACCTGCCCAAGCTGGCCGAGATGATCGGCGAGGTGAAGGCGCTGGGCCTGGAGACCTGCGCGACCCTGGGCATGTTGACCGCCGACCAGGCCAAGGCCCTGAAGGCGGCCGGCCTCGACTATTACAACCACAACCTCGACACCGGTCCGGACTACTACAAGGACGTGGTGACCACGCGCACCTACCAGGAGCGCCTCGACACCCTGGCCCATGTCCGCGACGCCGGCATGAGCACCTGCTGCGGCGGCATCGTCGGCATGGGCGAGCAGCGCCGCGACCGCGCCGGCCTGCTGCATCAGCTGGCCACCCTGCCGGCTCATCCCGACAGCCTGCCGATCAACGGCCTGGTGCCGGTCAGCGGCACGCCGCTGGGCGACAAGGTGCTCAGCGAAGGCAAGGCGATCGACGCCATCGAGTTCATCCGCACCATCGCCGTCGCCCGCATCGTCTGCCCGAAGTCCATGGTCCGCCTGTCGGCCGGTCGCGAGGGCATGAGCCGCGAGCTGCAGGCCCTGTGCTTCATGGCCGGCGCCAATTCGATCTTCGTCGGCGGCAAGCTGCTGACCACCCCGCTGCCGGGCCTGGACGAGGACTCAAAGCTGTTCCAGGACCTGGACCTGAGGCCGATGCACGCGGCGGGTCCGATGGATCAAGGCCTCCTTGACCTGGAGCTGCTGATGGGGATTGCGTGACCGTAGCGTCGAGGGCCTATCGGATCGGAAGGGCCGTCGTCATCTTAACCGGACCCAAGGACATGGTGGAGTTGATCTCCTGAACGGTCGGAAGGGTCAAAAGCCTGCCAAACGCCAGTTCGCGGTAGTCCTCGACATCCCGCGTGACGATCCGCAGCAAGAAGTCGAACGGTCCCATCGTGGGATGGACCTCCATCACTTCGGGGATGCGCGACACCGCCTCGATGAACTCGTTGAGATTGCTCTGGCCGTGGGCGGAGAGCTTTACGTTGGCGAAGATGTTCGTGCGCAGGCCGAGCCTTTCCGCGGAAAGGCGGGTGACCTGATCGACGATATAGCCTTCCTCCTTCAAACGGGTGAGGCGGCGCCAGCAGGGCGATTGCGACATGCCCACATGCTCGGCCAGCTCCGCTGTGGTCATCGGCGGATTGCGCTGGATGGTGTCCAGAATTTTCAGATCGGTTTCATCGAGGTCGTTCAGAAAGGCCATGAGAATCTCGCGGCTAGGCAATCATCGTTCGACGTCATTGATCCAATCTTGTGGCGAGTTTCGCAATACGAAGCGGAAAAAATGCTCGATCGCGCATCCGCCAATGCGTTTGGGTCGACATATCGTTCCAAATAGATAATCCAATTTCTGACATCAGAAGGCAGATTGGGGCACCTCATTCAGTGGCCCGTCATGAAAAATCGCCCCACGCTTCGCCTACACATCCCAGAACCGGCCGCCCGGCCTGGCGATGCGCCCTCGTTCGATCGTGCGCTGATCCCGTCGGCCGGAGCCACGCGACGGCCCGAGACCAACGCTCTCGAAGCGGAGATGCGCGATCTGCCCTTCGGCTTGGTTCGTGTCCTCGACGATGCGGGCGAGGCCACGGGGCCCTGGAATCCCAATCTCTCGACGAGCACGCTACTGGCGGGACTTCGCGCCATGCTGCTGACGCGTGTGTTCGACGAGCGACTGTTTCGCGCGCATCGTCAGGGCAAGACCAGCTTCTACATGAAGTCGACCGGGGAGGAGGCGATCGGTGCGGCGCAGTCCTTGTTCCTGGACCGTGACGACATGTGTTTCCCGACCTATCGCGTGCTCAGCTGGTTGATGGCGCGCAACTACCCGCTGATCGATCTGTGCAATCAGATCTTCTCCAACGAGAAGGATCCGCTGAAGGGGCGCCAGCTTCCGATCCTCTATTCGGCGCGGAAATACGGGTTCTATTCCCTGTCAGGCAATGTCGGCAGCCGCTTTGGTCACGCCGTCGGCTGGGCCATGGCCTCGGCGTTCAAGGGCGGCGATTCCATCGCGCTGGCCTATATCGGCGAAGGCACAACGGCCGAAGGCGACTTCCATGAGGCCCTGACCTTCGCCAGTGTCTACAAGGCGCCGGTCATCCTGTGCGTGACCAACAACCAATGGGCTATCTCCAGTTTTTCGGGCATCGCCGGGGCCAATGAAACCACCTTCGCGGCCAAGGCGCTTGCCTATGGCCTGCCGGGGCTTCGGGTCGACGGCAACGACTTTCTGGCCATCTGGGCGGCCACTGAATGGGCGGCCGAACGGGCGCGCCAGAACCTCGGCGCCACGCTGATCGAGCTCTACACCTATCGCGCGTCTGGCCATTCGACCTCGGACGATCCGACCAAATATCGACCGGCCGACGAAGCCGAGGCCTGGCCTCTGGGAGACCCGCTCGACCGCCTGAAGACGCACCTCATCGCGCTCGGCGCCTGGGACGAGGAGCGCCACGCGGCCCTGGCGGCCGAACTGGACGCCGAGGTGCGCGCAGCGGTCAAGGAGGCAGAGGCGGTCGGCACGCTCGGCAAGTCCAAGCCGAGCGTGAAGGAAATGTTCGAGGGCGTCTTCAAGGACCCCGACTGGCGCGTCACTGAACAGCGCCGCGAGCTGGGGATCTGACGCCATGCCCACCATGAATATGATCCAGGCGCTGAACTCCGCGCTCGACGTCGTCCTGACCGAGGACCCCGACACCCTGATCTTTGGCGAGGACGTCGGCTATTTCGGTGGCGTGTTTCGCGTCACCGACGGGCTTCAGAAGAAGCACGGCCTGACCCGCTGCTTTGACGCCCCGATATCCGAAGGCGGCATCGTCGCCGCGGCGATCGGCATGGGGGCCTATGGCTTGCGCCCAATCCCCGAAATTCAATTCGCCGACTACATTCTACCAGCCTTCGATCAGCTAGTGTCGGAAGCCGCGCGCCTGCGCTATCGTTCGAATGGCGAATTTTGGGCTCCGATCACGGTGCGCTCGCCGTATGGCGGCGGGATCTTTGGCGGCCAGACCCACAGCCAGTCGCCCGAAGCGATCTTCGCCCATATTACCGGCCTGAAGACCGTCATCCCGTCCAATCCCTACGACGCCAAGGGTCTTTTGATCGCATCGATCGAGGACGATGATCCGGTGATCTTCCTGGAGCCGAAGAGGCTCTACAACGGACCATTCGACGGACGTCACGACCAGGCGCTGAAGACCTGGGCCGGCGATCCGAAGGCCGAGGTCCCCGCCGAACGCTACACCGTGCCACTCGGCAAGGCCGCGATCGTGCGCGAGGGACGCGAGGCCACCGTGTTGGCTTATGGCACGATGGTCCACGTCGCCTTGGCCGGGATCGAAGACAGCGGCGTGGACGCCGAACTGATCGACTTGCGCTCCATCGTGCCGCTCGACGTTGAGGCGATCGTGGCCTCGGTCAAGAAGACCGGACGATGTGTCATCCTTCACGAGGCCTCGCGGTTCGGGGGCTTCGGCGGAGAGCTGTCGGCCCTGGTTCAGGAGCGCTGCTTCTACCACCTCAAGAGCGCCGTGCGCCGGGTCGCGGGTTGGGACACGCCTTATCCGCACGCGTTCGAGTGGGACTATTTCCCGGGACCGGCGCGACTGGCCGCGGCGCTCAAAAGCGCGATGGAGGACTAGGCCATGGGGCGCTATCTGTTCCGCTTGCCCGATATCGGCGAAGGCGTCGCCGAGGCCGAGATCGTCGCCTTGCTCGTCAAGATCGGGGACAAGGTCGAGGAAGACCAGAACGTGGCCGAGGTGATGACCGACAAGGCCACGGTCGAACTAAGCTCGCCCGTCGCGGGCGTTGTAACCGCCGTTCATGGCGACATTGGCGGCATGATGCCCGTCGGCGCCGTACTGATCGAATTCGACAGCGAGGCAGGCGAGGCTGAGCCTATCGCCGTTCCAGCGGCTTCTCCCGCCGCGCCGGTTTCCGCCAAGGCGAGCGCGCCGTCCGCCCCCGAACCCACGCGGACCGCGCCGGTTGCGCCGCCGCGTCCGGCCGCTTCGTCCGGCCGCCCGGCTGGAGAGGCGCCGCTTGCCGCGCCCTCGACCCGCCGGCGCGCGCTCGATCTGGGCGTGACGCTCGCCCAAGTGCCTGGCAGCGGCCCTGGCGGCCGGATCACGCCCGACGATCTGGACGCCTTCCTGGCGTCCGATGGAAAGAGCGTCGGCGCCTCGGGTCTGGTTGCCCGCACCGGCGTCCAGGACACGCGTATCATCGGTCTGCGCCGCAAGATCGCTGAGAAGATGCAAGAGGCCAAGCGCCGCATTCCGCACATCAACTATGTCGAGGAATGCGACCTGACGGAGCTGGAGGCGCTGCGGCTCGACCTCAACGAACACCGCGCTGAAGATCAGCCCAAGCTGACGCTGTTGCCGTTCATCATGCGAGCGATGGTCAAGGCATTGCCGGATTTTCCTCAGGTCAACGCGCTCTATGACGACGATAACGGCGTGCTGCGCGCTCACCAGGGCGTGCACATCGGCATCGCCACCCAGACGCCGAACGGCCTGATTGTTCCGGTCGTGCGCCACGCCGAAGCGCGAGACCTTTGGGATTGCGCCCGTGAGGTCGCCCGGTTGGCCAAGGCCGTCCGCGACGGCTCGGCGTCGCGCGACGAGCTCTCTGGATCGACCATCACGCTCACCAGCATGGGACCCCTGGGCGGCATCGTCTCGACGCCGGTCATCAACCATCCCGAGGTCGCCATCCTCAATCCCAACAAGCTGGTGGATCGACCGATGGTTCAAGGCTCGTTCGTCACCATCCGCAAGATGATGAACCTCTCCTCGGCCTTCGATCACCGCATCGTCGACGGCTACGACGCCGCCCTGTTCGTCCAGCGCGTGAAGCGGCTGCTCGAACATCCCGCCCTGATCTTCATGGACTGATGCGATGACCGAGACTCTCAGACCCAAGGTCCTGGTCATCGGCGGCGGCCCGGGCGGCTACGTGGCGGCCATCCGCGCCGGCCAGCTGGGGCTGGACACGGTGCTCGTCGAAAGCGGTCGGTTGGGCGGCACCTGCCTGACGCGGGGCTGCATTCCGTCCAAGGCCCTGATCCATGCGGCCGGTCTCTATGAAGAGGCGGTAATGGCGAGCGCCGAGACGGGGAGGTTCGGCATTCACTTGAATCAGGCGCCGACCTTGCGGTTCGAGGAGACCGTCGGGTGGAAGGACGCGATCGTTGATCGGCTCAGCGTCGGCGTCGGCGGATTGCTGCGCAAGGCCAAGGTGAAGTCCGTGGTCGGTTGGGCGAGTTTCTCCGACGCCAAGACCTGCACCGTCGAAACCCCCGAAGGGCCGGTCACGATCCGGCCGGAGCACGTGATCCTGGCGACCGGTGCGACCGCCGTCGAGCTGCCGTTCCTGCCCTTTGGGGGCCGGGTGATCTCCTCGACCGAGGCGCTGTCGCTGCCCGAGGTCCCAGCGACCCTGGCCGTGGTCGGGGGCGGCTATATCGGCCTGGAACTGGGGATCGCGTTCGCCAAGCTGGGCTCGAAGGTCACGATCATCGAGGCAATGGATCGGCTCCTACCTCTCTACGACGCCCAGTTGACTGCGCCCGTGGCGCGTTGGCTCGAAAAGCATGGCGTCACGGTCTATCTCGGCGCGAAGGCCCTGGGTCAGGACCAGGAGGGCCTGCTGATCCAGACGGCGGGGGGCGAGCGCCAACTGGTCGTGCCGGCCGAGCGCATCCTCGTGACCGTGGGCCGCAAGCCCCAAACCGAGGGCTGGGGGCTCGACCAAATGGCGCTGGCGATGGACGGGCCATTCGTAAGGGTCGATGAGCGCTGTGCGACGTCCACCACCAACGTCTGGGCGATCGGCGATTTGGTCGGGGAGCCCATGTTGGCCCACAAGGCGTCAGCCCAGGGCGAGATGGTCGCCGAGATCATCGCGGGCCGCCGGCGCCGGTTCGAACCGGTCGCCATCGCGGCGGTGTGTTTCACCGAGCCGGAGATCGTCAGCGTTGGGCTGACGCCCGATCAGGCTCCTGAAGGCGTCGAGACCGTCGTGGGTCAATTCCCGTTCCAGGCCAATGGCCGCGCGCTGTCGATGCAGGCTGGGGACGATGGCGGCTTTGTTCGGATCTTGGCGCGCAAGTCCGATCATCGGATCCTCGGCATTCAGGCCGTCGGCCGCCACTGTTCGGAATTGGCCGGGGAGTTCGCCACCCTGATGGAAGTGGGCGGCGTCCTGGAGGACGTCGCCGGCGTCATCCATGTCCATCCCACCCTGGGCGAGGCCATCCACGAGAGCGCCCTTAAGGCGCTCGGTCACGCCATTCACATTTGACGCCCGGAACCTGATCATGAGCATTCCCTTCGCGCCCCAGTCGATGGAGTTCGGCTTGGGCGAAACCGTCGATATGATCCGCGATACGACCGCGCGCTGGGCCGCCGACCGGCTGGCGCCGCGCGCCGCCGAGATCGACGAAACCAACACCTTCGCGCGCGACCTGTGGCCCGAGATGGGCGCGCTGGGCCTGCATGGCGTCACGGTCGAGGAAGAGTTCGGCGGCCTGGGCCTAGGCTATCTCGAGCACGTCGTGGCCATGGAGGAAGTGTCGCGCGCCTCGGCCTCGATCGGACTGAGCTACGGCGCTCACTCCAATCTCTGCGTCAATCAGATTCGGCGCTGGGGCACGCCCGAACAGAAGCGCAGATACCTGCCCAAGCTGATTTCAGGCGAACACCTTGGATCGCTGGCCATGTCGGAGGCCGGTTCGGGATCGGACGTCATGTCCATGCGGACGCGAGCCGAGAAGAGGGGCGACCGCTACGTGCTGAACGGCACGAAATTCTGGATCACCAATTCTCCGACCGCGGACACCCTGGTCGTCTATGTGCGCACGGGGGAGGGGAGCGGTGGCGTCACGACCTTCCTGATCGAGAAGGGGATGAAGGGCTTCAGCGTTTCCAAGAAGCTCGACAAGATGGGCATGCGCGGGTCGGACACCGCCGAGCTGGTGTTTGAGGACTGCGAGGTCCCGGAGGAAAACGTCATGGGTCCCGTCGGCGGCGGGGCGGGGATCTTGATGAGCGGCCTCGACTACGAGCGTACGGTCCTGTCCGGCGGCCCGCTCGGTATCATGCAGGCGGCCCTCGACGTGGTCCTGCCCTACATCCGCGAAAGAAGGCAATTCGGCAAGGCGATCGGTTCATTCCAGCTGATGCAGGCCAAGGTCGCCGACATGTACGTCGCCCTAAACTCGGCCCGAGCCTACGTCTATGCGGTGGCGCGGGCCTGCGACGCGGGCAAGACCACGCGCTTCGACGCGGCGGGGGCGATTTTGCTGGCTTCGGAGAACGCCGTGAAGGTCAGCCTGGAGGCTGTGCAGGCTTTGGGCGGCGCCGGCTACACTAAGGAGTGGCCCGTCGAACGGCTCGTTCGGGACGCGAAGCTCTATGACATCGGCGCCGGCACCAACGAGATTCGCCGTTTCCTGATCGGCCGGGAGCTGCTGGGCTCGTGAGCGCGCCGGTCCTGACATCGTCGCTCTCGCCCCAGAGCGACACGTTCTTGGCCAATGCGCGCCATAACCGCGCTCTGGTCGACGCCCTCCGCGCCGCTGTCGGCAAGGCAAGCCTGGGCGGAGACGCGCGCGCTCGAGAGCGCCATGTCTCTCGCGGCAAGCTGCTGCCGCGCGACCGCGTCGATCGGCTCCTGGACCCCGGGTCGCCTTTCCTGGAGATCGGCCAGTTGGCCGCCAACGGCATGTACGCGACCGCCGCGGACGCCGAAGGCGCGCCAGGCGCTGGGATGATCTGCGGCATTGGCCGAGTGGCGGGGCGCCAGGTGATGATCGTCTGCAATGACCCGACCGTGAAGGGCGGCGCCTATTTTCCGATGACGGTGAAGAAGCACCTGCGCGCCCAGGAGATCGCCGAGCAGAACTATCTGCCCTGCGTCTATCTGGTCGACAGCGGCGGCGCCAACCTGCCCCATCAGGCCGAAGTGTTCCCCGACCGCGAGCACTTTGGCCGCATCTTCTTCAACCAGGCGAACATGTCCGCCAAGGGCATCCCGCAGATCGCCTGTGTCATGGGCTCCTGCACCGCCGGCGGCGCCTATGTCCCAGCGATGAGCGACGAAACGGTCATCGTCCGTAACCAGGGCACCATCTTTCTCGCCGGGCCGCCGCTGGTGAAGGCGGCCACGGGCGAGGTCATCTCGGCCGAGGATTTGGGCGGGGCCGACACCCACGGGCGCAAATCCGGCGTCGTCGATCATGTCGCCGACAATGACGAGCACGCCCTGACCATCGTTCGCGACATCGTCTCGACCCTGCCGCCGCAGGCCACGCCGCCGATCAACCTTTCGGCCGTACAGCCGCCGAAATACGCGGCCGAGGAGCTTTATGGCGTGACGCCGCAGGATGTGCGCGCCCCCTACGATGTGCGCGAGGTGATCGCCCGGATCGTCGACGGCTCGGCGTTCCATGAGTTCAAGGCGCTGTACGGCGCGAGCCTGGTCTGCGGCTTCGCCCACATCTGGGGCCTGCCCGTGGCGATCCTGGCCAACAACGGCGTCCTGTTCTCCGAAAGCGCCCAGAAGGGCGCGCACTTCATCGAGCTGGCCTGTCAGCGCAAAGTCCCGCTGTTGTTCCTGCAGAACATCTCGGGCTTCATGGTCGGCGGCAAGTACGAAGCCGAGGGCATTGCCAAGCATGGCGCCAAGCTGGTCACGGCCGTGGCCACGGCCAGCGTGCCGAAGATCACCGTCCTGATCGGGGGCTCGTTCGGCGCTGGCAATTACGGCATGTGCGGTCGGGCCTACAGTCCGCGTTTCCTGTTCACCTGGCCCAATTCGCGGATTTCGGTGATGGGCGGCGAACAGGCCGCCAGCGTGCTGGCCACCGTCCACCGCGACGCGGCCAAGTGGACGCCCGAGGAGGCCGAGGCCTTCAAGGCGCCGATCCGTCAAAAGTACGAAGACGAGGGCAACCCCTACTACGCGACCGCCCGGCTGTGGGACGACGGCATCATCGACCCGGCTCAAACGCGCGACGTGCTGGGGCTGGCCTTGGCCGCCACGCTGAACGCGCCCCTGCCCGAACGCCCCGCGTTCGGTGTGTTCCGGATGTGACGTCCATGATCGAGTCCCTGCTTATCGCCAATCGCGGCGAGATCGCCTGTCGCATCATCCGGACGGCCCGGGCGTTGGGCGTGCGCACCATCGCGGTCTATTCCGACGCTGACGGCGCGGCCCTGCATGTCCGGCTCGCCGACGAGGCCGTGCATATCGGCCCGTCGCCGGCTCGAGAATCCTATCTGCTTGGCGAGCGCATCATCGCCGCCGCCAAAGCGACCGGGGCCCAGGCCATTCACCCAGGCTATGGCTTCCTGTCTGAGAACGCCGACTTCGCCGATGCGGTGCAGGCCGCTGGCCTGATATGGGTCGGCGCGCCCGCGTCTTCGATCCGGGCCATGGGTCTCAAGGATTCGGCCAAGGCGTTGATGCTCGCCGCTGGCGTGCCCGTGACCCCCGGCTACATGGGCGACAACCAAGATCCCGACCACCTCAGAGCACAGGCCGACGCCATCGGCTATCCGGTCCTGATCAAGGCCGTCGCGGGCGGCGGCGGCAAGGGTATGCGCAAGGTCGAGGCCTCCGCCGAGTTCCTCGATATGCTCGCCTCATGCAAGCGGGAGGCGACCGCGTCGTTCGGTGATGATCGGGTCCTGATCGAGAAGTACATCCTGTCGCCGCGGCACATCGAGGTACAGGTCTTTGGCGACACTCACGGCGACGTCGTGCACCTGTTCGAACGCGACTGCTCCTTGCAGCGACGCCATCAGAAGGTGATCGAGGAAGCGCCTGCGCCGGGCATGACGGCCGATGTACGCCAAGCCGTCTGCGCGGCGGCGGTAAAGGCGGCCAAGGCCGTCGACTACGTTGGGGCCGGCACGATCGAGTTCATCGCCGACGCCTCGGACGGCCTGCGGTCCGACCGCATCTGGTTCATGGAAATGAACACACGGCTGCAAGTCGAGCATCCGGTGACCGAAGCGATCACGGGTCAGGACTTGGTCGAGTGGCAACTGCGGGTCGCCTCGGGCGAGCGCCTTCCCAAGCGCCAGGACGAACTGCAGATCACCGGCTGGTCCATGGAGGCGCGCCTCTACGCCGAGAACCCGACCGCCGGCTTCCTGCCTTCCACGGGGCCGCTGACAAGGCTGCGGCTGCCCGGCGATATCCGCATCGACACGGGGGTTCACGAAGGCGGTGAAGTCACGCCGTTCTACGATCCAATGATCGCCAAGCTGATCGTCCATGCGCCGACGCGCCAGGCGGCGGCCGCCAAGCTCGCCGCCGCCGCCGGTCAGGTTCAAGTCTGGCCCGTCCGTACGAACGCCGCCTTCCTGGCGCGGGCGGCGGCCGATGACGACTTCGTGGCCGGCAGAGTCGATACGGGCTTCATCGAGCGCGGCCTGTCCTCCCTGGTTCCAGCCGCCGAACCCTCCGCAGCGATCCAGGCGGAAGCCGCCTCGGCGCTCCTTTCGGCGCCCATGGGCCGCCCTTGGATTGACCTGACCGGCTTTCGAGCCAATGGGCCAGCTCAGCGCCGCGTCGCGGTCGACGTGGCGGGCTCTATTCAGCTTGCCGAGCCTGCGCCGGAGGCCAGAGGCCAGGTTACGTCGATCGATGGGCGCGACGTCCTGTTCCTCGACGGCGAAGCCTGGTCCATCGGTCCAGGCCGCGTGGACGGCGTCGGCGACGGCCGCGCGTCAGACGGCGCGATCCTCAGCCCCATGCCTGGGAGGGTGATCGCGGTTGATGTCGAAGCGGGGCAGACGGTGTTGCGTGGCCAGAAGCTTCTGACGCTGGAGGCCATGAAAATGGAACACGGCATGATCGCGCCTTTCGATGGCGTCGTTCGCACGCTGGTGGTCAAGGCCGGCGACCAGGTCGGGGAGGGGGCGCTGCTGGCGCGCATCGAGACGGGGGCGGACTGATGGCTGGGCGCCACTTCGAGGACTGGACCATCGGCGACCGCATGGCGCATGACATCCGCCGCACCGTGACCGAGACGGACAACCTCCTGTTTTCGGTCATGACCCACAATCCGCAACCGTTGCATCTGGACGCCGAGGCGGCCAGGGCGAGCGAATTTGGCCGTATCCTCGTCAACGGCACCTTCACCTTCGCCCTGATGGTCGGCCTTTCTGTGGGCGACACGACGCTGGGGACGCTTGTCGCCAACCTCGGATACGACACGCTGGTCATGCCCGCGCCGGTGTTCATCGGCGACACCCTGCGCGCCGAGACGGAGGTCGTGGGGCTCAAGGACAGTCGATCGCGACCCCTCGCCGGTCTGGTGACCTTCGCGCACAAGCTGCTGAACCAGCGTGACGAGGTCGTTTGTTCGTGCCAGCGCACGGCTCTCGTGGCTCGACGCCCATGAAATTGCGATCACTCCTATTCGTCCCCGGCGACCGGCCGGAGCGCTTCGACAAAGCCGCCGCCTCCGGCGCCGATGCGATCATCCTTGATCTTGAGGACGCCGTGGCGCCGGCGCGAAAGGCCTTCGCCCGGCAGGCGGTCGCCGACTATTTGGCCGCGGCCGTCGGTGGTGTCGTTCACTTAGTCCGCATCAATCCGGTGGACAGCCCATGGCTCCGAGCCGACCTGCAAACCGCGGCGGCAAGCCAGGGACTGGTCCTGCCCAAGGCCGAAGGCGTTGAGACCTTTGACCGCCTGGATGCGGCCGCAAAGGATCTGTCGCTGCCGCCGATCCTGCCGATCGCGACGGAAACCCCTTTGGCCGTGTTCCGAATGGCCGAGTACGTCCGCTTCGCCGATCGTCTGCTCGGGCTGACCTGGGGGGCCGAGGACCTGCCCGCCGCCATAGGGGCTGCTGGAAGCCGCGACGCCGCGGGGCTGCTCACCGCGCCCTACCAATTGGTCCGCACGCTCAGCTTGTTCGCCGCCCACGCCGCCAAAACCCTGGCGATCGAAACGGTCTATCCAAATATCCGCGATCTGGACGGCCTGGCCGCCTACGCCGCAAGGGGCGCTTTCGATGGCTTCTCGGGCATGATGGCGATCCATCCGTCTCAGGTCGAAGCCATAAACCTGGCGTTCACGCCGACCGCCGAGGCGCTTGATCAAGCCCGATCGGTTGTCGCGGCTTTTGCCGAGACGCCTGGCGCCGGCGCGGTGCAATGGAACGGACGCATGTTGGATGCGCCTCATCTCAAACAGGCCCTACGTCTTCTTGGCGAGGCGTGAGGATGGGTCCAGATAGGCGTCTCGGAACATCAGCAGGCGCCGTGCCGGTCGGGACGCCGAAGACGCCGCGGGCGCTTGCGTCCGCCGGCGCGATGGCGGCGCAAACTATGAAAGGCGAGTCATGAGCACGGTTATCATCGGGGCGGGTCATGCGGGAGGCGCCGCCGCCGCCGTTCTTCGACAGCTCGGCCATGACCAGCCCATCATTCTGATCGGTGAGGAGCCTCACCCGCCCTATCAGCGCCCGCCGCTTTCGAAAGGGTGGCTTAAGGGCGAGGTTGGCGAGGATGGTCTGCTGCTTCGGCCCCGCGCGTGGTACGCCGAAAATCAAGTCGAGCTGCGAACCTCGACCCGCGTGGTGAACATCGATCGCCAGGCGCGACAGCTGACGATGTCGACCGACGACACCCTCTCCTACGACACTTTGATCCTGGCGACGGGCTCGCGGGCGCGAAAGCTGGTGTTGCCCGGCAGCGATCTGAAGGGCTTCCTAGAACTGCGCACGATCGAGGACGCCGAAGCCATCAAGGCCTGGTTCCGTCCGGGCTTTCGGCTTGCGATCATCGGCGGCGGCTATGTCGGCCTGGAGGTCGCGGCCTCAGCGCGCCAGCTGGGCGCCGAGGTCGACGTGCTCGAGCGTGAAGACCGCCTTTTGGCCCGGGTCGCGGGGCCGGTGATGTCGTCGTTCTTTCGCGACGTTCACGAGCAGAATGGCGTCCGTTTTCACTTTGGCGTTGCGGTCGAAGGATACGAGGGGCTGGATGGGCACGTGTCGGGGGTGAGGCTTTCAGGTCGGCCGCCGCTCCATTGCGATGCGGTGTTGGTTGGCGTCGGCGCCGTTCCAAACGATGACTTGGCGGTGGCTGCGGGCTTGGCGTGTGATGATGGCGTGATCGTGGATGGCCGAGCGCGGACCTCGGATTCGCGCGTCTTCGCCATCGGTGACGTGACGCGTCGGCCCATGACGTTCTACGACAGGACCTTGCGTCTGGAGAGCGTGCCCAATGCGCTGGAACAGGCGCGCCAAGCCGCCGCCGCCATCGTCGGCGCGCCCGAGCCAAAGCCCGAGACGCCGTGGTTCTGGTCCGATCAATACGACATCAAGCTGCAGATCGGCGGCATGCCGTTCGACGTCGACGCGGTAGTTTTGCGCGGCGATCCGGCGGCGCGCAAGTTCTCGCTGTTTCACCTCTCCAAGGGTCGTGTCCAGGCGGTGGAGGCGATCAACAGCCCGCCGGAATTCATGGTCGGGCGCCAATGGCTGGCGTCGCGTCGCGAGGTGGATCCCGCTCGCCTGGCTGACGTCTCGATCCCAATCAAAGAAGTCTAGCGCCACCCGCGCCCGGCGCTTGAAAGCTCGGCTTCGGCCGGAATAGAATTCTTATATTAGAATCGAATTCTCGCATCGGCGTCGCGATGCGTGGGGAGAGCCATCACATGAAGATCGGGATCAGCGGCGCGGGCGGCAAGCTCGGGGCCGGCGTCGTGGATGAGCTTCTGCGCCGCGGCGGCCATGACGTCGTGGGCATATCGCGCACGCCGTCGAACCTCTCCGCGCCCGAAACGCGGTTCGGCGACTATGATCAGCCGGAAAGCCTTACAGCCGCCTATGCCGGCCTTGACCGTCTGCTGATCATTCCAACGACAGCGCTCGCGCCTGGCCAACGCGCCAGGCAGAATATCGCGGCGATCGACGCGGCGAACCGAGCCGGTGTCGCGCATATCGCCTTCATGTCCTCGTCCGGCGCGAGGGCCAGGCCCGAGCCGGACGTCTGGGCTTCGTACTTCGCCACCGAGCAGCATCTGATGCGCACCGCGGCGCGCTGGAGCGTTCTGCGAATGAACTACTATATCGAATCCTTCGCGGACGAGGCGCGGCGCGCGTTCGACCAGGGCGCCCTCGTCGGGCTTGGTGAAAGTAGGGTCGCCTTTGTCTCGCGCGCGGACCTTGCCGCCGCCGCGGCCGGACTCCTGGCAGGGGCCGGACACGAGGGCGCCATCTACACCGGGACCGGCCCGCGGACATGGTCGGTCGCCGAGCGTCTGGACCTGATCGTCAGGCTCAGCGGAAGGCCGTTGGCCTCAACAGTGCTGACCCCCGAGGCGTTGCGCGCCGGCCTGAGCCAGAGCGGTCTTCCGCCGCATGTTGTCGAGGTCGCGCTGTCCATTCGGCAAGGCTTCGTCGATGGCGGTTTCGACATTGTCACCGGCGATATCGAAAGACTTGCTGGGCGTCCGCCGCAAGCCATGGAAGACGCCCTCCGCGACGCCTTCTAGGGCGCCGATCGCCTTCGATCGACAAACCGTCAGGGCGGGTCGGGACGATCCGCGGACATCTGAGCGCGATGCCGCTCGAAATGATCCGGTCGCCTCTCGACCCAGACCCCTTCGGCCGTGGCCCGATCTTGGTGCTCGTCCTCGAGGCGCAACGCGCCCGCCATGGTGATACGCCGTCCCTCACGCGACAGGACCCGCGTCCTTAGGACGAGCGGCCGCGCAACCGGGACGGGCATGAGGAAGCTGACCGAGAGCGTGGCGGTCACACTCTTGACGCCGCGATGGGTCAGAAAACGGCCCAGGACATCGTCGAAAACGCCGGCGATCCAGCCGCCGTGCGCAACTTCCGGACCGCCGTCGAAATCGGCGGGACATTGTACGAATGCCACGCCCTCTTCGGGAGACGTGGCGTTAAATAGGTCGGCCCCGAACCGGCAGCTTCTGTCCCCGACCCGGCAGCCCCTGCAGAGCGCGATGCGTTCATCAACCAAGGCTTACCCTTCCAAAGGTTTTCGGATCGCGCTATGCGAAACGTCATTTGAATATCAGAATGTATGGAAGCGTCCCGCCGCAGCGCTGATGTTTCGCTTTCAGTATGATTCTGATAGTGAATTGCTTGAATTTGGCGGTGTTCGTCGAAGATGGAGTGCGCATGGCGCGATCAGCAGTGGGCACGGTCTCCCGCGACGATGGGGAGAGCCTTGACGGAGGGGGGAGCGACCTTTCCGAAAAGACGGTAATCGTCAAACCCGCGGCCAATGCGATCCGTATCCTGAAATTCCTGGTCGAATCGGGCGGGCCGACACGGTCGGTGACCATCTCGCGGAGCCTTGGGCTCAACGCCAGCACCTGCTTCAACATCCTTCGCACTCTGGTGCTGGAGGATGTCGTCGAGTTCGATCCGCTCACCAAGACCTATACCGTGGGCGTTGGTTTGACGACGCTGATGGGCAATCTGTTGACCGAGGGTCAACGTGTGGCGACCGCCACGCCGCAGATGCGCGACCTGGCCGATCGCTTCAACATCACCGTGACCCTGTGGAAGCGACTGGGGCCCGACAAGATCATTCTGGTCAAGAGCGTGCCGAGCCCGGCGAACGTTCGCATTGAAATGGCCGAAGGCCAGCGACTGCCTGTGCTCATGGCCTCGACGGGCCGGATCATGGCGCCGCACCTGGGCTGGACGCGAAAGGACCTGAAGACCGCGTTCAAGGCTCTGCGTTGGCAGACACCCCTGACCTTCGAGGACTACTGGGAACAGGTGGAGGCCGCCGAGAGGCGCGGCTGGGCCAGCGACCCGGGCTACTTCACCAAAGGCGTGCAGACCATCGCCGCGCCGGTGTTTGACCGAACCGGCGATGTGGCCTTCAGCATCGTTGGGGTGATGCTGCTCGGCCAGTATGAAGACGCCGCGCTCGAAGAGATTGGCACTGCCCTGCGCGACGCTGGCCGGCGCCTGACCAGCGCCCTGACCTGATCGCCGCGTCATCAACGATCGCCTAGGCCGGCTCTGGTCTTCCAGTCCGGCGGCGGGGCTTCATCGGCGGCGAAATCGAGCTCGACTTCGACGCCGTTCGGATCGAACAAAAACAGCTGCCAGAAGCTGAACGGGCGGGGCGTGCGGATCACCCGATAGGTTAGGCCCGCCGCGGCGATGCGCGCGGCGGCCGCCTGAAAGCCCTGCGCGAAGAAGGCCATGTGGTCCAATGCCCCTCGCCGCGGCTCGGGCATGCGCGTCGTCTCGACGATGTGCAAAAGCGGATGATCGCCGACATAGAGCCACGCTCCGCCGACGCCAAAATCGGGCCTTGGCCCCATCGTCAGCCCGAGCATGGCGTAGAAATCGAGAGTCTCGGTCAATCGGTCCGTCATGACGGTGAAGTGGTCCATGCGGACGATCATCGACTACCCCGCTTTTTTTGCCGCCATGCCGAGATGACGATGGCAGGTATTTTCTAGACACTTTTGCGATTTTTGTTATAGAAAGAAATTCTGAATGGCGGTGGCGGTCCAAAAGCCCTGCCCGGTTGAGAGGCGGCGACAAGCCGCCCTTTTGGAAGCGAGGAAAGCCAGATGACAGTCGATGACATGATCCTTGTGAGCGTGGACGACCACGTCATCGAGCCGCCGAATGCCTTTACGCCACACTGGCCGCAGCACCTGAAAGGCCGCGAGCCGCACATCGAAGAGCGCGACGGTCGCGACGTCTGGATGTTCGAGGAAAAGGCCTCCGGCTACATGGGCCTCAATTCCGTCGTCGGCCGCCCGAAGGAAGAGTACGGCATGGAGCCGCTCAACTACGCGCAGATGCGCCGCGGCACGTGGGACATCAAGGCGCGCGTTGAGGATATGGACGCCAACGGCATCCTGGGTTCGATCTGCTTCCCGACGTTCCCGGGGTTCGCCGGCGCTCGGTTCCAAACCGCCTCGAAGCAGGATCCCGAGGTCGCCCTGGCGGCGATCCGGGCCTACAATGACTGGCACTTCTATGACTGGGCCGGCGCCGCGCCCGGCCGTTTCATCCCGCTTATGCTGACGCCGTTCTGGGACATGCAGGCGGCCGTCGCCGAAGTGGAGCGAATGGCGAAGCTGGGCGTCCACGCCCTGTCGTTCTCGGACAACCCGGCGCTTGCGGGCTGGCCCTCGCTGCATGACGCCTATTGGGATCCGCTCTGGAAGGCCTGCGCCGACAATCAGGTGGTTATCTGCTGCCACATCGGCACGGGCTCGGCGGCCGCGCACGCGTCGGACCTGTCGCCCATCGACGCCTGGATCACCTCGATGCCGATCTCGATCGCCAACTCGGCGGCCGACTGGATCTGGGCGCCGATGTGGAAGAAGTACCCCACGCTGAAGATGGCCCTTTCCGAAGGCGGCATCGGTTGGATTCCCTACCTGCTGGAACGCGCCGATTTCACCCACGGCCACCACAATGCCTGGACCAATTCGAATTTCGGCCCCGGCGTGATGCCCAGCGACATCTACAAGAAGCACATCATCAGCTGCTTCATCGAAGACAAGTTCGGTCTGGCCAACCTCGACTACATCGGCGAGGACATGGTCATGTACGAATGCGACTATCCGCACTCGGACTCGGTCTGGCCGCACTCGGCCGAGAAGCTGTGGAACGACGTTCAGCACCTGTCGCGTGAGACGATCGACAAGATCACCCACATCAATGCGATGCGCGAATTCTCCTATGACCCGTTCTCGGTGCTGAAGAAGGAAGATTGCACCGTCGGCGCCCTGAAGGCGGCGGCTGCGGCCGTCCCGGTTCATACTGATCCGCTGCTCGGCCTCGGGGGCGCTGCGCCCAAGCGGGAAGCCGGCAAGCCGGTGACCTCGGGCGACATCAACCGGATGTTCGCGAACGCTTCTGCGGAATCGACGGTCTCGGGCCGCCGCTAGACGGCCCGGCCGGAGATCAAGGCGCCCGCCGGAACAGCCACCGGCGGGCGTTCTTATGTCCGCTTTCCCTCGATCCAGCGCCCCGCGCGCCCGAGCAAGCGCACGGCGTTGCCATGCAGGCGTTGGCCGATATCCATCGGGGCCTTGCCGGCGCAGGCCCGCGCGTAGCTGCCTTCCAGGATCAAGGCCAGCTTGTAGCAAGCAAACACCCGGTACCAATTCAGGTTCGACAGATCCGAACCCGTCAGCCGGCCATAGACCTCAACCAGTTCCTCGGACTCCGGAAAGCCCTCCCACGGCTCGACGGCGATCGTCGTCTGGCTCATGTCTCCGCCCGGACCCGGCCAGGTCGCCAGCAGCCAGCCGAGATCGACCAAGGGATCGCCGATCGTCGACAGCTCCCAGTCAATGATGGCTTCGATGACCGGCGCGTCCTGACGAAACAGCACGTTCTTGAGATGAAAGTCGCCATGCATCAGGCCGGGACGAAAGGTCCTGGGCCGATGGGCTTCCAACCAGTCGCCGATGGGGCCGACATCGGGCAGGCCGACGGCGCCGGGCCAGCCTGGGAACTCCGCGTAACTTTCAAGCTGCGTCAGCCATCGACGCGCCTGGCGTTCAAGGAAGCCATCCGGCTTGCCAAAATCAGCAAGCCCGACCGCCGCATAGTCGATGAGCGCGACGCGGGACAGGCCGTCAACAACCGACAGGCCCATCGCGCGCCGCGCCGCGGGCGACCCGGCGTGCAGGGGCGGCATGCCCACCGCGGCGTTGAATCCCTCAAGCGGTTCCATCAAGTAGAACGCCGCCCCGAGCACCGAGGCGTCGTCGCACGCGGCGATCAGGCCGGCGTGAGGCACGCCCGATCCCCTGAGCGCCTTGAGCACGCGCGCCTCGCGCCGCATCGTATCGCTGCCGTCATGGCGCGGATTGGCGGGCGGACGGCGCAGGACGTAGCCGCGACCGCTTCGGTTGAAGCGTAGCAGGACATTCTGCGAGCCGCCGGTTAATTGAACGACGTCGACGATGGGGCCCGAACCCAAACCTTCGCCATCCATCCACGCGGACAGGGAGTCGAGGTCGACCAACTCGAGACCGTGGGGACGATCGATGGTCATGCGACCGCCGCCCTCAGACCCGCCTCGCCGCCGGTCAGGCCAAGCTTGCTCAGCGCCGCCTGACGACGCGCGGGCAGATGGTAATCCGGAAAGAGACCCGGCGAACGCTTTCGGCCTCGCAGGAGCTGCTTGGCCAGGGTCACCTTGTGAATGTCGGTCGGTCCGTCTGCCAAACCGACCTGGAACGAGTCTAGCACCATCGCCGCCAACGGCGTCTCGTTCGACAGTCCCAGACAGCCGTGGACATAGACCGCGCGCGCGGCGATGTCGTGGAGCACCTTGGGCATGGCCGCCTTGACCGCCGAAATGTCGCCACGCACCTTGTTGTAGTCCTGCTCGCGATCGATCTTCCAGGCCGTGCGTAGGACCAGCAGGCGAAATTGCTCGAGTTCGATCCAGCTGTCGGCGATCTTCTCCTGAACCAGTTGCTTGTCGGCCAGCAGCTCGTTGCGCGTGATGCGCGACAGGGCGCGATCGCACAGCATGTCGAACGCTTGGCGGGCTTTTCCGATCGTTCTCATGGCGTGGTGAATACGACCGCCGCCCAATCGAACCTGGGCCACGACAAAGCCGTCGCCGCGGCCGCCCAGCATATGATCGAGCGGAACGGCGACATCGGTGAAGCGCAAATAGGCATGGGCCGGATCGCGATCGCCGTAGCCGACATTGCGAACGATCTCGAGCCCGGGCGCGCCCTTGGGAATGATGAAGACCGAAAGGCGTCGATGGGGAGGAGCGTCGGGCTCGGTAACGGCCATGACCAGGAAGAAACTCGCGTAGCGGGCGTTGGTGGCGAACCATTTCTCGCCGTTGAGCACCCATTGATCGCCCTTCAGGACCGCGCGGGTCGAAAAGGTCGTCGGGTCGGCGCCGCCCTGCGGTTCTGTCATCGAAAAGCAGGAGACGATGTCATTGGCGAGCAGGGGCTGGAGATAGCGCGCCTTCTGTTCGGCGGTGCCGTAGACCGCGAGAATTTCGGCGTTGCCGGAATCGGGCGCCTGGCAGCCAAAGACGGTCGGCGCGAAGATCGAGCGCCCCAGAATCTCGTTCATCAAGGCCAGCTTGACCTGGCCATAGCCAGGCCCTCCCAGCTCAGGGCCAAGGTGACAGGCCCAGAGACCCCGCGCCTTGACCTGTTGCTGCAGCGGACGAACGAAACGTTGGTTCAGGGGGTTGTCGACGTCGAATGGGCTTTGCAAGACGAGGTCGAGCGGCTCGACCTCATCGCGGACAAAGGCGTCGATCCAGGCCAACTGCTCGGCAAAATCGGGGTCGGTTTCGAAGTCCCAGGCCATTGGCCGCCTCCGTTCATACTTGATTGTCAGGACAGGGTGCGGCCGCCATCGACGACGATCGTCTCGCCCACGATGTAGGAGGCCAGCGGAGACGCCAGGAACAGCGCCACGCCCGCGACCTCCTTGGGAAGGCCCAGGCGCTTGAGGGGAATGCCCCTTAGGCGTTCCTGGAGGCGGTCGGGGTCGGAGGTGGTGACCGCGGTCATCTTGGTGGCGATCAGGCCCGGCGCGATGCCGTTGACGCGAATGGCGCGTCCGGCCCAGGCGTCGCCCAGCGTCCGCGTCAAATGGATCGCGCCGGCCTTGGACGCCGAATAGGCCGGATTGCCGCGCGTGGCGCGCAGGCCGCCCACCGAACTGATGATGATCAGGCTTCCGGCCCGCGCCTCGAGCGCCGGCGCCAGCTTCTGGGCGCAGGCCATAAGGCTGGTCAGGTTAACTTCCACCACGTGGCGGAAGGTGTCGGCCTCGAACTCCTTGCGCCGGTACTCCACCGCCCCTTGGGACAGGATCGCGACGTCAACAGCCTCAAAAGGCGCGGTCCATTGGTCGATCGCGCCGGGCGTGGCCAGATTCAGGCTGGAAAATTCAAACGGCTCCAGGGCCGAAGCGCCATCGCCATAGGCGGCCTTGTTCGCACGAGTGCCCGTTATGGCGACTGTCGCGCCGCGCCTGGCGAACTCTTGCGCGCAGGCCAGCCCGATCCCGCTCGATCCGCCAATGACGAGCACGCGCTTTTCGGTGAAGTCGAGATCCACGAGAGGCCTAAAACGATTGAATGAAACGGTTGCTTTATTTTTCATGCCTGGGATAAACCGTCAATCCATGAAAGCCGACATCGCCAGGGACGCGATCAAGCGGGCCGCTCAGAGCCTATTCGCCGCGCGGGGCGTGGACGCTGTCTCCGTGCGCGAAATCCTGACGGCGGCCGGCCATCGCAACGGCGCGTCGCTGCATTACTATTTCGGGTCCAAAGACGACTTGGTTGAGCAGCTGGTCATCGACGGCGCGCGTCTGATCGATGAGCGCCGCAACGCCCGGCTCGATGCGCTGGAAGCCGATGGCGGGCCTCATGCGCTGCGAGACGTGATGGAGGTGCTGATCCTGCCGTCCACCGACCTCGGCGAGGGCGGAGGGGAGGGGGACTACCTGCGGTTCATCAGCACTTTCAGCCTGCAAAACCGAGTGGCTTTCGACGCCATCGTCGCTGATGGCTGGAACCGGGGCTATCAGCGGTGCCTGGATCATATCCGGCGGCTTTCCGCCTTGCCGCAGGAGATGCTCGAGCGCCGGCTGGTGTTCCTGAGCTTGGGGCTGCGCGCGATCATGACGGCGCGAGAAGCGGCGCTGGCCGCGCATCCCAATCATGCGTTCTGGGGCGCTGCTACGCTGGAGGATCTGGTCGAGACGCTCGTGGGCATGGTTACGCCCGAGCCCGGCGTCTAGGTGCGCGCGGTGCGCCGCATGGACTCGAAATGAGTCTTCCCGTTTAGAAATCAGAATGAAATTCGTGTATCAGATTTTTTCTTGCGATGTCTCCCGCCTCTGACTAGCATCGCGGCAGATCGCCCGATCGGGCAGATCCAATGGCTCCAACGGATTTCGCCACAGATGCGAAGACGAGAGCGGGGGAGAGATCTGAATGACCAATGCGAGAGCGAGCGTATCGCGCGGAGTCCTGGCCTGGGCCTTGGCGTCCATGTTGTCGGCCCCAGCCCTTGCCCAGGTTCAGGCGCAGGCTCCGGCGACCGAGGAGTCCGCCACCGGTCTCGACAGTATTGTCGTCACCGCCCGCCGTCGCGACGAGGCACCGATCTCGGTGCCGGTCTCGGTGACAGTCCTGGGCGCGGCGCAGCTCAAAGCTCTCGCTGTTGACAGTCTGCAGGACCTGCGCGCGGTGACGCCCGGCATCACCGTAGGGGAGGTGTCGGGGGGCGTCGGCGGAACGGTGGCGTTGCGCGGTGTCGGCACGACGGCGGGATCAAACCCGACCTTCGAGCAGACGGTGGCGGTCAATGTCGACGGCATCCAGCTCTCGCGCGGCGGGGCGGTGCGCATTGGCCAGATCGACATGGAGAAGATCGAGGTTCTTCGGGGACCGCAGGCGCTGTTCTTCGGCAAGAACAGCCCGGCCGGCGTCATCTCGATCACCACGGCCGACCCGACCTCGACGTTGGACGCCGAGGTGCGCGGCGGCTATGAGTTCAACGCTCGGGAGCGTCAGCTTGAGGCGATGATCTCTGGACCGTTGACCAGCACGCTCGGCGCGCGCTTGGTCGTCTACGGCGCGGATATGGACGGCTGGCGCACCAATATTGCCGACAGCGCCGCCACCGCTGCGAACGCGATCCGGTCGGGCTCGGTGACCGGCTCGACGAACCGAGGACCGCAGCAAAAATTCTTCTTCACGCGCGCCACCCTGAAGTGGCGGCCGACCGAGGCCTTCGACGCGCGGCTCAAGCTCAGCTACGCCGACAACAAGGGGATCGGCTACAATCAAGCGGGCGGGTTCCAGCGGATCTACTGCCCCAATGGCGCGCCCCAACTGGCGCCGCAGGCCACGGCCCTGAATGGCGGCGCGGCCAACCCGGCCTTGGCCGCAGCGTTGTCGGTCGACAACTGCCGCGCCGACGCGACCTACGCCAATGGCAACATCAACCCGGCCTTTCTGGTCGGCTCGCCCGAAGGGTTCACGGATCCGGACGGCGCTGGCGACTACAGCCAGCAACTCTATTCGTTGGAAATGAACTATCGGCCGAGCGATCGGGTAACCCTGACATCCGTCACCGGCTGGGCCAAGAACAAGGATTTCCGCGCCGACACCTACGCTGTCGCGCCTTCCGACGCGGTGGCGGCCAACGACTTCACCGGCAATACCGGCTACACTCAGTTCACCCAGGAGGCGCGTCTGGCCACGGACCTGTCCGGGCCGGTCAACTTCCTGGTCGGAGCCTTCTACGAGGACTCCGATCTGCAGACCTACACCCGCAACGTGCTGGCGGGCGCGCCGCTCTTCCTGCACGACATCGACGGCAAGACCCGATCGGTGTTCGGCCAGGCGATCTGGGACATCACGGGCAAGCTTGAGCTGGCCGGCGGTCTGCGCTGGAGCAAGGAGACCAAGGATTTCGCGGTGACCCGGGACGGGGCGCCGCAGCCGGTGTCGCCCGCCTCGGCGGATTTCAAGAACACCTCGCCCGAAGTGACCTTGACCTGGCGGCCGACCACACGGCTCACCCTCTACGGGGCCTACAAGCAGGGCTTCAAGTCGGGCGGCTTCGCTGCGGCCACCAATACCGGCGCCGCCTTCACGACGCCGCTGAACGCGCTCTATCTGCCGGAATCGGCCGAAGGGGTCGAAGGCGGCGTTAAGGCGCTTCTGTTTGACGGGGCGTTGCGCGTCAACACCGCCGCATACGACTACGACTATACCAACCTGCAGGTGAACTCCCTCGACAACTCTAGCGGCGTGCCGGTGATCCGCGTAAACAACGCCGGTGCGGCGACCGTAAAGGGTGTGGAGAGCGACTTCACCTGGAGGCCGGCAGGCGCGCCGGGTCTGACGATCCGCGGCGCGGCCAACTACAACGACGCCAAGTACACTGACTTCCTGGCGACCTGCTACATCGGCCAGACCATCGCCGAAGGGTGCAACCTGCTGATCAACCCGACCACTGGGCGCTACACAGGCCAACAATTGGCGGGCCAGCGCATGGTGAACGCGCCCAAGTGGACCGGGTCGTTGGGCGCGGCCTACACCGGCCAGAGCGGTTTCAAGGGAATCGAATGGGGCATGAACGTCGACGGCCTCTACAAGTCCCAATACAATCCTCATCCTGAACTTCATCCTGGCGCCCTGCAGGATGGGGTGGTCTTCCTGAACGCTGGCGTTCGCGTGTTCCGCAGCGACCATCGGTGGGAGCTGGCGCTGGTGGGGCGCAACTTGACGGAAAAATATCGGGTCGACGTCGCTTCCAACGTGCCCCAGACCGGGATCTCTACCCGAACGGGGTCGGCCCTGACCGGGGGGCTCGCCGACCTGAGCGGCAACGTCAATCGCGGTCGCGAGATCATGCTGCAACTGACCGTCCGACCGTTCTGAAAGGACTGGCCGCGCCGTCCCGCGGCAGGAGAACACGCCGCGGTTCGGCTTGCAGGCCGGACCGCGCAGGCGTCTAGAACCGGCCGAATGAGGCCAACGGAGGGTGAAGCCGATGCGTTTGGTCACATTTGAATCCCAGGGCCGTCGCCGGGCGGGGGCCTTCATCGAAGGCGATAGCCGGATCGTCGACTTGGCCGCCGCGCATCAGCAGCGGCATGGAGACCATGCGGCTGAACTGGCTGATATCCTGGCGTTGATCGAAGGGGGAGACGACGCGCTCGACAAGGCGATGGAAGCGGTCAAGTCCGCGCCGGAGACGGCGATCCTGGCCCGTGCGGACGTCAAGCTGAGGGCGCCCATCCAGCCACCGCCCCAAATGCGCGACTGCAGTTGCTTTGAGCTGCACCTGCGCCAATGCTATTCGGCCGCGCGCGAGATGCGGGCCAAGGCCAAGGGCGTCGAGGTGATCGCAGACACCGGGCCCTCGCCAGCCGAACAACGGATTCTCGACCTCTTCGCCAAACAGCCGATCTATTACAAGGCCAACCGCTTCTCGGTAGTCGGCTCCGAGGAGGCGGTGATCTGGCCCTCCTATTCGCGCAGTATGGATTTCGAGCTCGAGTATGGCTGCTACATCAAGAAGCTGGCCAAGGACGTTCCGGCGGAGAAGGCCGGCGACTACATCTTCGGTTACACGATCTACAACGATTTTAGCGCCCGCGACGCGCAATCCGTTGAAATGATCGGTCAGCTGGGGCCGGCCAAGGGCAAGGATTTCGACACCGGCAACGCGATGGGGCCCTGCCTGGTCACAGCCGACGAAATGCCCAACCCCTACGACCTGACCATGATCGCGCGGGTCAATGGCGAGGAATGGGGTCGGGGTAACACCAGTACGATGCATTGGAAGTTCGAGGATCTGATCGCCTATATCTCGCGGTCGGAGACGCTGTATCCGGGCGAGTTCCTGGGATCGGGCACGATCGGCAACGGCTGCGGCCTGGAGGCCCAGCGGTTCCTGAAGCCGGGCGACGAGGTCGAATTGGACGTCGAAGGGATCGGCGTGCTGCGCAATCGGATTGTCAGGCCCGCCTAGACCAGGCCGCCATAGGCCCCGCCGTCCAGTTGCAGGTTCTGGCCGGTGATATAGCCCGCGCGATCCGAGCACAGGAAGGCGCAGGCGTCACCCACCTCCGAGGGGCGCCCGAACCGGCCAGCGGGGATCGCGCCGATCATTTCGGCGCGGGCCGCGGCCTCGTCGACCTGGCGCGCGCGGGCCAGGGATCGGGTCATTTGCGCCAGTCGATCGGTCTCGATCTTTTCGGGTAGGATGCAGTTGACGGTGACGCCGTCGCTGGCGGCCTCGCCGGCGAGGGCCTTGCAGAACGCGGTCAGTCCCGCGCGGGGTCCGGTGGACAGGGCCATCGGGAATTTCGGGGTCTTGACCATGGCCGAGGTGATGGCGACCACGCGGCCAAACCCCCTCTGGCGCATGCCGCCGATCACCGCCTGGATCAACAGGATCGGCGAGATCATCTTGGCCGCGACGACATCGCTCCAGGCCGCCTCGGTCCAGTCCGCCAGTCGGCCAGGCTTGGGGCCGCCGCTGTTGCAGACCAGGATGTCGGGCTCGGGGCAGGCGATCAGCGCCGTCGTCCGTCCTTGCGCTGTGTCGATGTCGGCGAGGATCGTATGCGGCCGCCGCCCGGTCAGGGTCTCGATCTCGAGGGCCGCCGCCTCCAGGCGATCGGCGTCCCGGCCGTTGATCCACACCTCGACGCCTTCGACGCTCAACGAGATGGCGCAGGCCTTTCCAAGGCCCGACGACGAGGCGCAGACGAGCGCGCGCTTTCCGGCGATGCCAAGGTCCATGGGCGTGCTCCAGATCGCCCTCAGAGCGTGCGGGCGATGATTTCCTTCATGATCTCGGACGTGCCGGCGTAGATGCGGGCAACGCGCGCATCCACCCAGGCGCGTCCCACGTCGTATTCGCTCATATAGCCGTAACCGCCGTGAAGCTGGAGGAGTTCATCCAGCAACTGGCCGTGCAGTTCGGCGCTGGTCAGTTTGGCCATGGCGGCGGTCTCGGCCGTCAGCTGGCCGTCGAACAGCTTCTGCAGGCAGTCGTCGATGAAGACGCGCAGCATCTGGCTCCGCGCTCTCACTTCGGCCAGCTTGAACCGCGTGTTCTGGAACTCGAACAGCGGCTTACCGAAGACGATGCGGTCCTTGGTGTAGGCGATGGTCTTGTCGAGCATCGACTCCACCGAGGCGGCGGCGCGGATGCCGATGATCAGCCGCTCCTTGGCCAGCTCGGTCATCAGACAGCCGAAGCCCTTGCTTTCCTCGCCCAAGCGGTTTTCGACCGGCACCCGCACTTCCGAGAAGAACAGCTCCGAGGTGTCCTGGCCGCGAAGACCGACCTTCTCCAGCTTCTTGCCCTTGTCGAAGCCGGGCGTTCCCGCCTCGACGCAGAACAGGGTGATGTCCTTTGGGTTGGCTTGGCCCTCGACCTTCGCCGCGACGATCGCCAAGCCCGAATTGATACCGTTGGTGATGAAGGTCTTCTGGCCCGACAGGATGTAGTGGTCGCCGTCCCGGACGGCCTTGGTCTTCATGCCGCGCAAGTCGCTGCCGATCTGCGGTTCGGACATGGCGATGACCGCGATCAGGTCGCCGCTGATCAGGCGCGGCAGCCAGCGCGCCTTCTGCGCGTCGGTGCCGTAGTTGACCAGATAGGGCACGGCGATGTCGGAGTGGGTGGTAAAGCCGACGGCCGTGGCGTTGACCCGCGCCAGCTCTTCGATCAGGACCGCACTGTGGCCAAAGTCACCGCCGGGGCCGCCGTATTCTTCGGGCGCGGTGACGCACAGCAGACCCTGCTCGCCGGCTCGAAGCCACAACGATTGGGGCACGATGCCATCGCGTTCCCACTGAGCGTGATGTGGAACGATCTCGGTCTCGACGAACCGCCGGACCTGATCGCGGAACATTTCGTGGTCGTCGCGGAACACCTTGCGCATGGTCATGACTCGTCAGTTGTCCGTATAGGCGGCGGGACGCTTTTCGATCATCGCCGCGACCGCCTCGGCATGGTCCGACGTATGATGGGCCAGCGCCTGATAGGCCGATGACAATTCTAGCAGCGAACCCAAGCGCATATGTTGACCTTCACGCAGAAGGCGTTTGGTGAGGCGAAGCGCGTGGCCAGGGCTGCTGGCGACTCGATGGGCCAGCGCCAGCGCCGTGGAGAGGAGCGCCTCCGGCTCGGTCAGCTGGGTCACCAGCGTCCAATCCAGAGCGGTCTGAGCGCTCAGCGCGTCACCGGTCAAGGCCATATGGCTGGCGCGCGGCATGCCCACGATCCGGGGCAAGAGCCAGGCGCCGCCGTCTCCCGGGACAATGCCCAGTTTGACGAAGCTCTCGGCGAAGGTCGCCGTCTGCGAGGCGATGCGGATATCGCACATGCAGGCCAGATCGAGCCCCGCGCCGATCGCGTGTCCGTTGACGGCCGCGATGACCGGCGTCTCGAGTTCGTACAGCGCCATCGGGATGCGCTGGATGCCGTCGCGATAGCGATTGCGCAGGCGGTAAGGCGAGCCTTCGAAGATGCCGGTGCGGTCGCGCATCGCCTTGATGTCGCCGCCAGCGCAGAAGGACGCGCCCGCGCCGGTCAGCACGACGACGCGAACCGAAGGATCGCCGCGAACCTCCTCGCAGGCGTCCTCGATCTCGAACATGTCCTCGGGCTTGCTGAAGGCGTTACGCGCCTCGGGCCGATTGAGGGTCCAGATAGCCACGGGGCCCTCGCGGGACTTCAGCAGGAAATCGGTCATCAGTGGTCTCCGCAAAAGGCCGCGGTCACGAGCGGCCAAAGGCCCTCGTCGCCTCGCGCCGCGAGGATGCGTCCCAGTTGGTCGGTCCAGAAGGCGTCGGACCCATATTCGGCGCGCCAAGCCCACAGGCGGCGCGTCAGGAAGTGCAGGCTGTGTTCATGGGTGAAGCCAATGGCGCCGAAAACAGCGTGGGCGATCGCTGCGCCCTCGCCCGCGGCCTCGCCGGCCACGGCCTTGGCCGAGGCGGTGGTCACGCGCTGGGCGCTGGGCGCGGCCATCAGGAAGGCGGCCTCCGATGCGGCGACGGCCGCGGCCGCTTGGGTCGCCAAAACCGCCAGCTGCTGCTGGACGGCCTGGAATTTGCCGATGGGGCGGCCGAATTGGACGCGCTCGTTGGCGTAGTCGGCGCTGAGTTCGGTCAGGCGACCCAGGGCGCCGGCCATCTGCGCCGATCGCAACATGGCGCCGCCGAGCATCACCGTATCCGTCTCGGCCGAGGCGGCCGCCTCGGCGACCTTGGACCTGGCGGCCAAGGTGACCGTGTCGCGCGGTTCGCCCGCGACATTGTTGCCGGGCGCGACAACGGCCTCGGTCAGGGCGTGCAGCGAAATGCGCCCTGCGCGCGGGTCATGGAGCACCAGCCATTGCGCGTGGCGTCCCCAGGGGACATCGGCCAAAGGCCCGTCGGCCACGCCGCTGGCGAAGACGACGGGCCCGCTCTCGGGAGGGGGCAGCCCCGCCGCGGCCAGCAGGGCGTTGGCCAAGATAGTCTCGGGCAGGGGGACGGGCGCGGCGGCGGCGCCGCAAGCGCGAATGACGACGAAAATATCGGTCCAACTTGCGCCCGCGCCGCCCTGGTCCTCGGGCACGGCGGCGAGCGGAAGGCCTAGTTCCTCGATTTTGGCCCACAGATCGGCCGGCCAGGCGCCGGCTTCCGCCGCGCGCAGGGCGTCCGGTGTTACGGCGTCGGCCAAGAGCCGTTCAATACTGTTCTGAAGCAAGGATCGCATCACCGAACCCCCAGGCCGCGCGCGAGAATGCCGCGAAGGATTTCCCGCGTGCCGCCCCGCAACGAGAACGAGGGCGCCATGCTTTGGACAATGGCCAGGACCCGGCGCGTGGTGGCGGTCTTGGCGCCGGGCGGCAGAGAATCGATCAACCGCATCGCCACCTCGACCGTGTCCTGCTCGTAGCCGGTGCCGATATCCTTCACGCACGAGGCGGCCCAGACAGGATCGTGGCCGGCCGCCAACTGCGCGGTGACCGAGATCGACATCGACCTTAGAGCCACCAGCCAGGCCGCCAGGCGCCCGATCTCGAAAGCCTGGCGAGCGTCCGGTTCGGGACCCACCGCCGCGACAAGGCAGCGGAACAGCGTCATGGCGCTTAGAAAGCGCTCCGGACCGCTCCGCTCGAACGCCAACTCCGAGGTGGCCTGCGCCCAACCCTCGCCCTCGACCCCGATCAGGGCGTCGGCGTCCAGCCGCACGTCCTCGAAAGTGACCTCGTTGAAATGTTCGTGGCCGGACAGATCCTTGATCGGTCGTATCATCACGCCGGGAAGCGCGAGATCGACGAGAAACTGAGATAAGCCGTCATGGCGTTCGCTGGCGGCGTCGGTGCGCACCAAAGCGATCATGGCTTGGCATCGGTCGGCATTGGTGGTCCAGACCTTGCGGCCATTCAGCAGCCAGGCGCCGTCGCCCTGACGCTCAGCCTTCGTGCGCACCGAAGCAAGGTCCGAGCCCGACGCAGGCTCGCTCATCCCAATACAGAAGTACATTTCGCCGGCGCATATGGCCGGGAGAAAACGTTGCTTCTGAGCCGGCGTGCCATGGCGCAGCAGGAGAGGCGCGCTTTGCCGATCGGCGATCCAATGGGCGGTGACAGGCGCGCCCGCCGCCAGGAGCTCCTCGTTGACCACGAACCTTTCAAAAGGCGAGGCGTCGCGGCCCCCGTATTCCTTCGGGATGCTCAGGCCGAGCCAGCCTTTCGCGCCCAAGGCGCGGCTGAAATCGGGATCAAAACCCATCCACGACAGGGCGCGTTTTTCCGCCGGATAGGTCGCGCCCCATTTTGCCAGAAAGTCGCGAACCTCCGCGCGCAACGGCTCCAGGCCTGGCGGCAAAACAGGCGGGCCGAACTGATCAAGCAGATTCACGAGGGCTCCCCAGGGACGTTGGATCGGCTCTCTTTGGAGCGACTGGACTTATACACGCTAGAATATCGTTCTGAACAGAGAATTTTGTTTGCGGCCGGGTCGAGTTTCCCCTTACTGTTCAGCGGGCGATGCGGCGGTGAATCCGTCGCGCACGGGAGGAGCAGCGTCTGACGCGACCGGCGCCGCCGGCGGTCATCGGCGCATCGGCGCTCGCGACAACGCGAGCGGTCCGGTTCAACAAGGGGAAGACATTTTGGCCAAGGTAGCAGTGGTAGGCGCTGGCCTGATGGGCGTGGGGATCGCGCACGCGTTCGCGTCCTCGGGGCACCAGGTGCGCCTGATCGATGTTTCATCCGAGCAGTTGGCCAAGGCCGAAAAGACGATCGCGGGCATTCTCGCCGACGGGGTTCGGCTTGGTAAGGTCGACGAAGGCGTCGCGGCCGCCGCCCTGGCGGCGCTGACGACCTCCGAGAGCGTGTCCGACGGGGCGGTCGGCGTCGATCTCCTGGTCGAGACCGTTTCGGAAAATCTGGCGATCAAGATCGATGTGGTGCGTAAGGCCGAAGCCGTCATGGCCCCGACGGGCCTGATCGCCACCAACACCTCCGCGCTCAGCGTGACCGAGATCGCGGCCGCCTGCCAGGACCCGACGCGGGTCATCGGCATGCACTTCTTCAACCCCGTCCAGAAGATGAAGCTGGTGGAGCTGGTTCGCGGGCTGGCCACCACGGACGAAGCCGTGGCGCTATGCCGTGACTATGTCGCCCAGCTGGGCAAGACCGCGATCGTCGTCAACGAAACGCCCGGGCTGACCACGAGCAGGATGTCGGCCATGGCCGGCAACGAAGCGATGTGGATGCTGCAAGAAGGCGCCGCGAGCGCCGAAGACATCGACACCGCCTTGAGGATGGGCTTCAACCACCCCATGGGACCGCTCGAACTGGGCGACCTTACCGGCTGGGATACGCGCCTGTCGGTGCTGCACTATCTGCACGCCACCCTCGGCGACAAGTTCCGGCCCTGTCCGCTGATCATCAAGATGGTCAAGGCTGGCCGCTACGGCCGCAAGGTCGGCTGGGGCGTCTACAAGTACGAGAATGGCGTGAAGGTGCCAGGCTCGGGAATGCGCGGGAGCCAGCTGTGAACCCGGTCTATGTGGTCGCCGCGGTGCGCACGCCGATCGGCCGGTTCCGGGGTGCGTTGGCCGGGGTGCGCGCCGACCACCTGGGCGCCCACGCGCTGAATAAGCTGGTCGCCCGCGCCGGCGTGGGCGCAGAACACATCGACGACGTGATCTTCGGATGTGTCACCCAGATCGGCGAGCAGTCGGCAAACATCGCGCGGACCTCGCTGCTCGGCGCGGGCTGGCCCGAGAGCATTCCAGCCATGACGGTGGACCGAAAGTGCGGATCGTCGGAAGCCGCGATCCATATCGGCGCGGCTCAGATCGCCGCTGGCGTGAGCGACCTGGTCGTCGCCGGCGGCGCCGAGGCAATGTCGCGCGTGCCGATGGGATCCAATCGAGCCATCCATGGCGAGGCGTTCGGCTGGATGGTTTCGGATCGCTACGAGACGACTTCGCAGGGCGAGGCGGCCGAGCGGATCGCTGATAAGTATGGCTTTGATCGTGACGTGTTGGACGATTTCGCCGCCGAGTCCCATCGCCGCGCCGCCGCCGCCACGGACGCCGGGCGCTTCGTCGCCGAAACCGTCGCCGTTCCGGTCGCCGAGCTCTGCGAAAAAGACTGGGAGGGGCCGCGTGACCCTCTCGAGGCCGACCAGACCATCCGCCGCGACACCAGCCGCGAGAAACTTTCGACGCTGAAAACCAGCTTCCGTGAGCAGGGGCGCATCACCGCGGGCAACGCTTCGCAAATCTCCGACGGGGCGGCGGTGGTGCTGCTCGCCTCTGAAGCCGCCGTCAAACGCTTCAACCTGACTCCGCTGGCGCGAATCCGCTCCGTCGCCGTCGTCGGGGCCGATCCGACCCTGATGCTGGAGGGCCCGATCGCCGCCAGCCGTAAGGCGGCGGCGCTGGCGGGTCTCGCGTTTGACGATATCGCGCTGTTCGAGGTCAATGAAGCCTTCGCCAGCGTGCCGATGATGTGGATGCAGGCGACCGGCGTGGACGCCGATCGACTGAACGTCAACGGCGGGGCCATCGCCTTGGGCCATCCGTTGGGCGCGACGGGCGCGCGGATCGCCACCAGCCTGATCCACGAGTTGCGCCGCACCGGCCAACGATACGGGCTGCAGGCCATCTGCTGCGCTGGCGGCCTGGCGACCGCCACCGTGTACGAAAATCTGGACGCGTCGGCCGCGCCCGCGGTCGTATGACTATGCCCAAACTCACCTACTACTATACGCCCACGACCTGCTCTCTGGCGTCCCATGTCGCGCTCGAGGAGTCGGGGCTGCCGTTCGAAGCCAGCCGGGTGCGGCTTCACGATCCCGAGGCGGTCGAGATCTGGCGACGGACAAACCCCGCGGGCGGGGTGCCCGCGCTGATGTGCGACGAGCGTCTGCTGACTGAGAACGTCGCCATCCTCCACCATGTTGCGCATCTGGCGCCGCACGCCCAGCTTCTGCCTGACGATGGGTTCGATCAGGCCAGCGCGCTGTCTCTGACCGCCTGGTTCGCGAGCACCGTCCACATCACTGGCCGGATGGCGAGAGCCCCGTTCCGCTTCACGCCTGACCAGACGACCCATGAGGCGCTGAGCGCCGAGGGGCGACGTCGGTTCGAAGCCAATCTGCGGAAGGTCGACGGGTTGCTGACCGGTCGAGACTGGCTGGTGGGCGATCGCCTCTCGGTCGCCGACGCCTATGCGCTGGTGTTCTACGCCTGGGGCGTCGCGGGCGACTATCCGATGGCCGAGTTGAAGCATTTTTCAGCGCTAGCGCGTCGCTTGGCCGAACGGCCTGGCGTTCAGCGCGCCATGGCGCGCGAGAAGACGCCGCCATTTCCGTCTTGAGCAACGAAGAGGCCTGCCATGACCAATGTCGTCATCGTCACCGGAGCGTCCGGCGCCTTGGGTCGGGCCGTGGTCATGCGTTTGAAGGCCGACGGCTTCGCCGTCGCGGCCGTGGACGCCGCGCCCGTCATGGAGATCGATGCGGATCTGGTGCTGCCGAAGGTGGATCTCGCCGACGCCGCGGCGGTGGGGGCGGCGTTCGAGGCCGTGGCGTCGACCTTGGGGTCGGTGAACGGGTTGGCCAACATCGCCGGCGGCTTCGTTTGGGAGCCAATCGTCGGTGGCGAAGCCGGCACCTGGGATCGCATGTTCCGCACTAACCTTCTGACGGCCGCCCTGGCCAGCCGCGCGGCGCTTCCCAGTCTGCTGAAGCAGGGGGGCGCGATCGTCAATGTCGGCGCGGCCGGCGCCATCGATCCAGCGACCGGCATGGCGCCCTATGCCGCCTCCAAGGCCGGGGTGATGGCCATGACCCGGAGCCTGGCGGCCGAACTTCGCGGCACGGGCGTTCGCGTCAACGCCATCCTGCCGACGATCCTCGACACGCCGACCAATCGCCAGGATATGCCCGACGCCAACCCCGCCGAATGGATCAAGCCGGCCGACGCGGCGGAGGTCATCGCCTTTCTGCTGTCTGACGCCGCCGTGGCGATCAACGGATCCGGCATTACCCTGGCCGTTTCCTAGGGGCGGAGATTTTCAGCCGGCCCGGTTGTCGTCAGCGGCGCCGAGCCCCAGCGGGTTCGAGGCGTCCGGCTGGCCAGCGTCGATGGCCAGCGTCTTGGCCCGCTTGCTCTGGATTTCCCGGATCGTGATGTAGAGCGTCGAGACCACGATCACCCCGGCTCCGACATAGGTGAAGGCGTCGGGCCATTCGCCGAATACGACCAGACCCGCGATGATCGACAACACCAGCCGAGCATAGTCGATCGGGGCCAGGACGGCGGCCTCGCCGACCGCCATCCCTTTGATGAACAGCACTTGGTTGGCGGCGCTGAGCAGGCCGATCAGAAACAGCGGGATAAGATCGGCGGGGCTGGGCCAGCGCCAGTCGGCCAGGGCCAACGGCAAGCATAGCAACTCGCCCATGATACTGGACCAGACCAGGATCGAGCTCGCCGACAGATCCCGGGTCAGGGATTTCACGCCCGTGATCGTGCCGGCCAAGCACAGGGCCGAGACGAGCGCGGCCAGGTGAGGCCAGCCCAAGGCGGTGTCCGCGCCCCAAGGGCGCATGATGATGACGACGCCGATGAAGCCGACCACCACTGCGGCGATCCGGCTTGGGCCGATCGTTTCGCGAAGGAACAGCGCCGCCAGCAGCACGACCCATAGCGGCCGGGTGAACGACAGGGCGTTGGCCTCGGCCATTGGCATGGCTTCGTAGGTGTAGAGCAGCAGGACCATGCCCACCGTGGCGAGCAGTGAGCGCACGAACAGGGCGGGCATCGTCGCGCGGGGCACCAGCAGCACCTGCCGCGGGCTGCGGAGCATGAAGGGGATGGCGACGATCAGCGACCCGGTCTGCCTATAGAAGTTCTGCAGGTGCGAGGGGTAGTCGCCGCCGAGGTGCTTCACCAGGATGGTCATGCCGACGAAGGTAACGGCCGAGAGCAGCAGCCACACGGCGCCCTGAACGTTGGGCGCCAGGCGCGAGAAGGGGCCCTTCAAGCGGATGTGTCCTCATAACCCTTCAGCACATAGGTCATGCGGCCGCCAGCCAGCATCAGGCCGCTGAACAGGTGGAGCTCGACGATCTGCTCTTCGCTGAAATGTAGGCGCAAATGGTCGTAGACCTCGTCGCCAAGCGAAAAATAATCGCCGGCGAAAAGTTCGGCGAAACGCAGGGCGGCCTGTTCGGACGGACTGAAGCGCGGATCGGACCAGTCGCTGCAGGCGACGACGTCAGCCTCGCTGACGTCGTCGGACTTGCGGGCGATTTGGCAGACCGGACAGGTGGTGATCGAGGCGATCTTCAGGCGGACCAATTCCCGAAGGCGGTCCGGTAAGACACCGCGCTCGTGAATCTCCGCCATCGTCGCGAGCCAGGCGTTGGCCGCGGCCGGCCGGTGAGCCCAGATCTGCACCGGTAAGGTGTTGGAAAGCATCCGCGTCGCGGTTCCCCGTTCGATCGAAGCGCTGAGCGGTTCTGGCAGGGCCTCCAGGGGCAGGGGCGCGACGCGGGCCACGATCAGCCCTCGTCTTCGCAGAATTCGAAGATCGCCCCGCCCAGTTCGGCCGGATCGACGCGCAGCAGAGCGCCGCCGACGGCCTGGCAGTCCTCGATGTGTTCGAATTTCACGCCCAGGGCGGCCAAGCGTTCAGCCTTGGCCTCAAGGCCGTTGACCGAAATGCGGATGTAGTGCGGCCCTGGCCCCCAATTGTGCAGGTAGCGGCCCGTCGGGCTGTCCCACTTCGTGGGTTGGATGACATCGAGCGTCGCGCTGGTTCCCAGATTGAAGCCGATGCGGGCGCGTTTGTAGCCCTCGCGGTCCAATTGCTCGACCGAACCGGCCGGTTGTAGATCCAGGTTCAGGTCTAGACGGCGCAGGACATCGTCGAGGTCGCGCACCAGGAAGCCACGGCCGACGACCCGCACCATGTCGCCAGGCTTGGGGTCGCGAGGGCGGGGCGGGGGGACGTTGAACGCCTCGGCCGGCATTTGAATGGCCGCCAGGGGGATAACCTCGATGCACAGCCCGCCATCGACGGACGGCTCATAGACGGGCTTTTCCGGCGTGCAGCCGACCCACAGTCGATCGAACGGCATTTCCGGCGTCAGCTGGGCCAGACGGAAGGGCTGGCCCTTGCTCTGCAGGTGCTCGATCACGCCGCCGATGTTGTCGGAGACCAGGACCGTGGCGTGGGTCTTGATGGGCCGGAACGGGCCCTGAAAATCCTCGAGACTCTTGAGAAAGCCTGGGAACATCGGATCGCCCTGATTGGGGAAGTCCAGGTGGCCCTGGGGTTCGACGCGCGTGGGCGACACTGCCAGCGATTTGTGCACCCTCAGGAAGTGGGCGATATAGGGATGACCCGGAAAGGCCTGGCGCCAGTTCGCATGGCCGTGGATTTCCAGTTTGCTGACGATCTGTTCGGCCGTCTTGTCGGCGTCGTGGACCATCAGATCGCCGCTGAGCAGCAGGTCATAGAGGCTCATCTTGTTCTCCCTTAGCGTCGGCCGCGCGGCGCGCTGGCCGTTCGTTGTCTTCAGTCCCTGACCAGCAACAGGCTGCCCGCGAGCGGCCCGCCGCCGGCGGCGCAGACCGCTACGCGCGGATCGCGGATCTGGCGTTCGCCCGCGCGCCCCCAAAGCTGGGTGCACGCCTCGTGCACGTAGCCCAGCCCGTGTGTTCGTCCGCCCGACAACTGACCCCCGTTGGTGTTCAAGGGCAGTTCGCCATCCAGCGCGATGCGGTGGCCGCCCTCCACGAAGGCGCCGCTCTGCCCCACGGGACAAAGGCCCAACCCCTCAAGCCACATCAGCGTCAGAATGCTAAAGCCGTCATAGAGCTGGGCGGTGTCCACGTCGGCGGGCTTGAAATCGGTGCGAGCCCACATGGCCGCGGCGGCGTCGGGCGCTGCGTTGGCGGTGAGATCGACCTGATCCCAGAGATAGGGCTGGTTCATCGCCGCTCCGATCGCCTCGATACGCACCGGTCGATTGCGCAGATCCTTGGCGATGTCCTTGCGCGACAAGACGATGGCGGTCGAAGCATCGCAGTGGACATCGCAGTCGAACATCCGCAGCGGCGTGGAGATCATCTTCGAGGCGAAGTAGTCGTCCATCGTCATCGGCTTGCGCATGACGGCCTTGGGGTTGAGCAGGGCGTTGCGACGGGCGTTGAGGGCGATCTGGGCCAATTGCTCGGGCGTGGTGCCGTACTTGCGCATGTGGCTGTGGGCGTACATGGCGGTGATGTTGACCACCGACAGCACGTTGAACGGCGTGCACCACTGCCACATGAAATTGCCGTCGCGCGCGCCGGACTTCGCCGCGAGACTCTGGTCCTTGCTGCCGCTCAGGCGGTTGCTCGACTCGGTGATGGTGCGAAAGACCAGAACGTTCTTGGCCAGGCCCGTGGCGATCGCCATGGCGCCGTTCATCACGCCGGCGAGCGGCCCGGCCGCCTCATAGCCGCCGCTGAACCAGTTGCATTGCAGGCCCAGCATGCTCAACACCGCCAAGGGACCGACGGGCGAGAAACTGCTGCCGTTGGCGTTGTCGCCAGGCCAGGAACAGACGCCGTCGATGTCCTTGGGAGTGAGGCCGGCGTCGGCGATAGCCTCCAGCGCGGCATCCACCGTCAGCTCCATGGCCGAACGCGACGATGGGCGGCCCACTTCGGACTGCCCTACGCCGACGATGGCGACGTCCTTTTCGAGGATCCGAGCGCCCATTAGGCTTGCGCCCTTTCGAACAGAGGCACCCAGACGTCCTCGATGTTCTCGAACACGACCGTCACGGGCATGCCGATCTCGACCGCCTGAGGCGGACAATTCACGATGTTGGACAGAAAGCGCAGGCCCGCCTGCTCCTCCAGCTCGACGATGGCGACGACATAGGGCTCGCTGAGGTCGGGAGTCCAAGCCTGGTGATTGATGGTGAACGTCAACACCCGACCGCGTCCCGACACCGCCGTGGGCGCGACGTTGAGGCTGGAGCAATGGCGACAGATCGGCGCTGGAGGGTGAAAGAATTGCGCGCAGTCCCCGCAGCGGTGCATCCGCAGTTCACCGACCTCGCCGCCGGTCCAGAACGGCTGCGTCTCGGCGTTGAGCAGGGGAAGTTTTCTCATCGCCGCGCCTCCCGAATGTGTTGAAGGGCGGCCATCTAACGGCCCGTGAAGACGGGTTGGCGTTTTTCCTTGAAGGCGGCGGCGGCTTCGCGGCGGTCGTCGGTCGACATCAGGAGGACGAATAGATCCTTCTCGAGTTTCAGTCCGGCGCGAAGATCCATTTCAAGACCATCGCGTGCGGCCTCCTTGACGTAGGCCAGAGCCGAGGCGGGCTTGGCGGCGATGCGCTCGGCCAAGACCTGGACTTCGTCGATCAGGTGATCACTCGCCGTCGCCAAGCGTGAAACCAGGCCGATGCGATGGGCTTCCGCCGCGTCGATCCGCTCGCCGGTCAGTAAGAGATCGAGCGCCCGGCCAAGGCCGACGATCCGCGGCAGGCGTTGCGTGCCGCCGCCGCCCGGGATCAAGCCGAGGCTGGTTTCGGGCAGGCCGAACACCGCGCTTGGCGCGGCGATCCTCATATCGCACGCCATGGCGATCTCGAGGCCGCCACCCAGGCAAAAGCCGTGAATGGCGGCGATCACCGGTTTGCGGACCCGATCCAAGGCCTCGATCCAGCCGGGAGTCATCCCAGCCCTGAGCGTCGGCAGGGAGGTCGCGTCGCTTTGCGCCTTGATGTCGGCGCCGGCGCAAAAGCCGCGCTCGCCAGCGCCCCGGATGACGATCACGCCCATTTCGGGATCGCTGTCCAGCTGCTCCAGCGCCTGGGTGACTTCGAGACGCAGGGCGGGATTGATGGCGTTGATCTGCCCAGGGCGGTTCAGAACGATCCAGCCCACGCGATTGACGCGCTCGATCTGGACGGTTTGTTCGATGGCTCCATCCGCCATGGTCATCATGCTCCGACGCGACCGGCCAGCCGTGCGCGGCCGCATTCGCTGTCCTGGGAATTGCGAGGTGGGAAACTCATGCCGCGGCCTCGACGGCAAAGCGCTGGGAGCGGCGCGCGGCCAGCCAGGCGGCCAAGAAATGCACGCCCGACCACAGGCTAAAGCCCATCACCGCGGCGATGCCGATCTTCAGGGAATGGGGACCGCCAACGCGATCGCTGACCACGCCGACGACCAACGGACCAACGCCGTAGCCGACAAGATTGGTCACGGCCTGCACGGCGGAGACGACAACGCCCCGCATGCGCGGCTCCACGCCGGTGACCAAGATCGCATAGGCGGGGGCCGTAAACCCGCGCGAGACGATCTCGAAGACGATGAAGGCTACAGCCACGACGGTTAGGGAAGAACCCAAGGCGAAGACGAGACCCGAAGCGCAAGCCAGAGCGCACGCGACCATTGGAGCGGCCGGCAAGGCCTGGACGCCCCAGCGACGGACAACCGCGTCCCCAACGGGACCGCCGACCAGAGAGCCCAAGGCGCCAAAGAGGCCCACGCCCAGGCCCGCCATCAGGCCGGCCTGAGGGAGGGTGAAGCCTTGGGTGCGCACCAGGAAGGAGGCGGCCCACACCGGCACGCCCGACATGGCCAAGGAGGCCAGGCCAATGCCGACGAAGGCGTGGAAGACCGCTGGGTTGGCGGAGACAAACCGCAGGGTCTGGAGAAAGGACGGCGCGGGGCCCGCGCCGCCTTGGGCCAAATCCCGTTCCCGCCGCGGCTCGCGAACAGTCAGGATGATCAGGATCGCCAAGATCAGCCCCGGTGCGCCGGCGACGAAGAAGGCGGCTCGCCAGCCATAGTGGGCGGCGATCACGCCGCCAAGCACGAGGCTGATGGCCGTTCCGAAGGCGGTGCTGGTCCAGAACACGCCCATGGCGGTGGAGCGGCGGCTCTTGGGAAAGAGGTCGGCGATCATCGACATCGCTGTGGGCGCGGCCGCTGATTCAGAGGCACCGACAGCAAGCCGGGCCAAGACCAAGGCGGTGTAGTTTTGCGCAAGCCCGCACATGGCGGTGCAAAGGCTCCAGACCGCGACGACGACCGCCAGCAGCTTGGTCCGGTTGACCCGGTCGATCAGCCATCCCATCGGCAGGCCGGTCAGCGCATAGGTTAGTCCGAAGGCTAGCCCCGTCAGCAGGCCCAGCTGACCATCCGAGAGCTTGAATTCGGCCTTCACCGGCTCGATCAGGATCGACATGGCTGTCCGATCGATCGAGTTCGAGACGTAGACGAGTGTCAGGATCACAAGGGTGTACCAGGCGCCCTTGACCAGCGCGGGAGGAGGGGACGCGTTCACGACCGCGAGCCCGCCATGCGTTGGCAACGAGGTTGGGGGGGCGTGCGTAGGCTGACGATCACGGGTATCCTCCGGACGCGGTCTGGGCAGCGTCTCTTTCGGTGACGCTAGAACGGCCGACGCAATTCGGCAAGCGAAACGCACTTCTGGTATCAGAATAATGCGATTGTTTCCCGTCGGTCCGCTGACTAGATAGAGTCCTGCGGACCATCAGGCGTTCGCGCCATTCACGCGAGGTTCCCGTGCGCGCGCTGACGAGCTTTGAGCCTGGCGGCCCTGAAACCCTGAAGATCCGCGATGTGGACGAGCCTTCGCCTGGGCCAGGTCAAGTCGCTGTCGCCGTCCAGGCCTGCGGGGTCAATTTCCCGGATCTGCTGGTCATTGAGGATAAGTATCAGCTGCGGCCGGCGCGGCCGTTTTCGCCGGGCAGCGAATTGGCCGGCGTGGTGCGCGGGATCGGCGAGGGTGTCACCGCGCCGGGCGTGGGTGATCGGGTTTCGGCGTCGCTGCCGTTCGGCGCGATGGCCGAGGTGGCCATCGTGGCGGCGGACCGGTGCACTGTTCTGCCTGACGCCATGCCCATCGAGGAAGCTGCGGCGTTGCAGGTGACCTATGGAACCGTCCTTCACGCCCTGGTGGGCTGCGCAGGCATGCGGCCGGGGGAAACGCTCCTGGTTCTGGGCGCCGGCGGCGGTGTCGGCCTCGCGGCCGTGGAATTGGGGAAGGCCCTAGGCGCTCGCGTGGTCGCCGCGGCGTCTTCGCACGACAAGCTCGAAGCCGCCCGCGCGGCCGGCGCCGATGCGCTCGTGCACTATCCGGGCGCGTTCGAGGGTGTCGCTCAGGCGAGGGCCTTTACCGAGGCCGTGCGGGCCGCCAGCGGCGGGGAAGGGGTCAATGTCGTCATCGACCCGGTCGGGGGAGCCTATGCAGAGCCGGCATTCCGCGCCATCGCCGCGCAGGGGCGGTATCTGGTCGTGGGCTTTGCGGCCGGAATCCCGGCGATCCCGCTCAATCTCGTCCTGCTCAAGGCCGCCCAGATCATCGGCGTTTTCTGGGGGGCCTACATGGCGCGCGACCCTCAATCCGGCGCGCGGGACATGAAGGCGTTGCTGGACCTCTATCAGGCGGGCAAGATCCGGCCGCGCATCTCCGAGCGCTATGCGTTGGAGGAAGGTGGAAGGGCGATCGCGCGGCTGGGCGCGCGGGGTGTGACCGGCAAGATTGTCGTAACCGTATCGAGTTCTGAAAACAGAACGAAAGACTAATATCAGAATTGTGCTGGACCAAAGAGGCCCACCCAACTATGGGTGACCCAGTGGCCTCGCATGGCGAAGCGCGCGGGTTTGGCCCGCCTTCAGGGCAACTGAATGGCGTTGGTGCAAGTCCAGGGACGGAACGTGATGTCTGTCTCCTTCGCCGCCTGGGCTGTGGCGACGGGCGGCGGATGATCGCCAGGTGGACGGAAAGATCAAGATGACCAAGACGATCGAGGCAGGATGGCGGACTGGCCCTCGCGACACGCCGGTCGCCGCTTTGCGCCGCGCCGTCGCCGCGCATCCCGACAAGGTCTTTCTGGACTTCAGTGGCGAAAAGCACACCTACGCCGCGTTCGATCTGGCGAGCAACCGTTTCGCTCACGAGTTGAAGGCCCTGGGCTTGGCCGCCGGAACGCCGATCGTCTCGATGCTCGACAACAATGTCGACGCGGTCACGACCTGGATCGCGGCCAACAAGATCTCCGCGATCAGCGTGCCGCTGAACACCGCGCTGGTCGGGCAGTTTTTGCGCCACCAGATCGAGGACGCTGGCGCGCTCCTGCTGGTCTGCGAGGCGCGCTACCTGCAGCGCGTCCTCGATATCGAGGATCAACTGACAGCGCTAAAGACGGTGTTGGTCCGCGGCGCCTTCGAGCCCGCGCCAGGTTCGGCCCTGACGATCGTCTCGCTCGACGACCACCGGGGTGGCGACGACAGCGCGTTCGAGGATCTGCCCGATCCCGGAGCGCTCAATGCGCTGATCTACACCTCGGGGACCACGGGCCCCTCCAAGGGGTGCATGATCACCGGCAATCAGATGTGTCACTTCGCGCGCATGCTGACGCGGTCAGCGCCGTTCGGACCGGACGACATCTACTGGACGCCCCTGCCGCTGTTCCACATGAACGCCATCGCCACCGGGGTGGTGTCGGTGATGCTGGTCGGGGCGACGATTTCGTTCGCGCCCAAGTTCTCGGTCTCCGGCTTCTGGCCGGCGATCGAAGCGTCCGGCGCGACCGTTGTCTCTATCCTGGGCTCGCTGGGGACCTTGCTCGCGCGCGCCGAGGAGCATGAAGCCATGGCGCGCTGCTTTGGCCAGGTCCACACGGTGAAAGGCAATCCTTTTCCCGAAGACATCAAGCAGATCTGGCGCGAGCGCTTTGGCGCCAAGAAGATCGGATCCAACGTCTATGGTCTGACCGAGGGATTGCTGACCTCGATGCCGGCCGACGGCGCCTACGCGGAAGGCTCGTCTGGCAAGGCCGCGCCAGAGCTGGACGTGCGCATTTTCGACGACAACGACAACGAAGTGCCCGTCGGCGTGTCCGGCGAGGTTGTGTGCCGTCCGCTGATGCCGGACATCATTTTCAAGGGTTATTGGCGTCGACCTGAGGACACCCTCAAGGTCATGGGCAACATGTGGTTCCATACCGGCGATATCGGCCGGTTCGACGAGGATGGCTTCTTCTATTTTGTCGATCGCAAGAAGGACTACCTGCGCCGGCGCGGCGAGAACATCTCCAGCTTCGAGATGGAGACCTCGATCCTGGCCCACCCAGCGATCGAGCAGGTGGCCGTGCACGCCGTGCCATCGAAGCTCCAGGAAGACGACCTCAAGGTGACCGCCAAGTTGAAGCTGGGCGCCGTCCTGTCGGAGGAGGCGCTCTGCCGATGGCTAATCGAACGCGTCCCCTACTACGCGGTGCCGCGCTACATCGAGTTTCGTGCGGAGCTGCCGGTCAATCCGCAGGGGCGGGTGCTGAAGTTCCAGCTTCGCGACGAGGGCGCGACGCCAAACACCTGGGACATCGAGACCACGGACATCAAACCAAGCCGATAACTCAAGGCCAGCCGCGAGGTATTTTATCCTGATAGCAGAATTGAATTCTTCCATCAGATTAAAGCGATTGACTTAAATGCGGAGCTGAGTTCCCTTCCGCTCATAAGCGATCGTGCGAGTTCGTTGAAATCGTCCAGATCGTGGCCGCGCATAGCGCTCAAGGGAGGGACGATCCATGACCAATTCCAGCTGGAAATCGGCGCTTTGCGCGGGCGTTTCGCTTGTTTTCCTGCCCTCGATCGCGAGCGCTCAGGCCGCTCCTCAGGCCGCGCCCACCGGCCTTGAGGAGGTTATCGTCACCGCCCAGCGCCGGGAGGAGCGCTTGGCGGACGTGCCCGTCGCGGTGACGGCCTTCGGCGCCCGCGAGCTGGAACGGCGCCAGATCACGGACGTCCGCGCCCTGACCGAGAACGCGCCGTCGATCACCTTTACGGCCACGCCCTATGGGAACAACGACCTGATCCTGGCGATCCGTGGCGTCGCGCCCGGCGGCGTCCTGCCCAACGTGGATCAGGCGGTAGGCACCTATGTCGACGGCATCTACTACGCCCGTCCTGAGGGCAGCAATCTGGCCATGGTGGACATCGCCTCGGCCGAGGTCCTGCGCGGTCCGCAAGGCACGCTGTTTGGCCGCAACACCATCGGTGGGGCGCTGAACATCACGACCAACAAGCCGACTTACGACTTTGGCGGGTCGCTGAAGCTGGGATACGGCAACTATAACGCCATCTCCGGAACCGGCGTGGTCAATCTGCCGATCATCGCCGACAAGCTGGCGGCCCGACTGGTCTACAGCCACGTCGAGCACGACGGATACGGCTACAATCCCACGCTCGCGAGCGATGTCGCCGATCAGAACGACGACTATATCCGCGCCAGCCTCCGCGCGGACCTGACCTCCCGGATGCGGCTTGACGTCAGCTTCGATCACTATGCCGGCGCCAACCATCAGCCGCTGTGGGTGCTCAACGCCTATCAGCCTGGCCTGACGGCCGCGCAATATGCGCCCTATGTGGCCGCGCCGAAGTCGCGCACCAGCTACGCGGGCTACAATCCCCTCAACCAGTCCAAGGTCTACGACTGGACCGGCACGCTCACCGCCGACCTCGGCTTCGCCACCCTCAAGGCGATCTCAGGGTATCGCAACATCGATTTCGAGGGCGCGGCGGACCTGGACGGCACGCCCTTCCCGACCGCTGACGTCCGCACCTTCGAATTGGACGGCCACCAGGTTTCGCAGGAGCTTCAACTCTATGGGACCACCCTCGCCGACCGGCTGACCTGGACCGCCGGGGCGTACTATTTCCGCGAGAAGATCCGCAATTCGCCCATCACCCGCGTGCCCACCGCCATTCAGGACAACACGATCCGACCGACCAATGAATCGGTCAGCCTGTTTGGCCAGATCGGCCTGGAAGTCCTGCCGCGCCTGCGTCTCACCGCCGGGCTGCGGGCGGTCAAGGACACGCGCAGCATGGTCTATACGCCCGCGCGCTTTGCCGTCTCGGCGGCCAATTCGACCAATCCCGAACCGCCCGCCTCGGCGGTGACGCCGGCGGCCTGCCCCTTTACGGCCATCGGCCTCAACGCCGCGCCCGGCGGCTGCCTCTACACGCCGCGCGACATCCACTTCAACACCGTTCCGTTCACGCTCGGCGTCGACTACCGGCTCCCTGGAGATGGTCTGCTGTATGGCAAATTCTCCAAGGGCTACCGGTCGGGCGGCTTTCAGCAGGCCAGCGGCACGACCGCCGCGTTCTACACGCCGTTCGGCGAGGAGAGCGTGGGAAGCTATGAGGCCGGCGCCAAGCTCACCTTCTTCGACAAGCGCCTCAGGATCGGCGCGAGCGGCTATTTCTCGACCTTCTCGGGAATTCAGCAGAACGCCATTCTTTCGGCCAGCCCGGTGATCATCGCCGTGCTGAATTCGGGTAAGGCCGAGATCTATGGCGGCGAGTTCGAGGCGACCGCGCTTGTGGGCCGCCTGCGCCTCAACGCGGCGCTTGGCTTGATCCATCCGGAATTCACCGACGGGCCCTACAAGGGATCGGCGGTGCCAACCGTGGCCAAGACGACCGTGGCGCTCAGCGCCGACTACCCGGTCGACCTGTCGGCCGGGCGGTTGGACCTGCATGTCGACTACAATCACCGCTCCGAAGTCTACTTCCTCAACACCGTCACCATCACTGGAGCGGGCCCGGTTCCCCTGACCGACTTTCAGCGAAATTCCGTTCGTCAGGGCGGCTACGGGCTGTTGAACGCCCAGGCGTCCTTCACGCTGGCGCGGGTGCCGGTCACCGTGGCCTTCTACGGCAAGAACCTCACCAACGAATATTTCGGCGCGCGCTCGGGATCCTTCGCCGCCAGCAACTTCAACACGGTGGTGATCGGCGCGCCGCGCACCTACGGGGCCAGTGTCTCCTACGCCTTCTGACAAACGCGCCCGGCTCGCGCCAAACTCTGCGGCGCGGTGATCCGGGCGGACCGCGCTTCCCGGCTCGCCTGCCGATCGCAAGGAAATCACGATGCGATTGTTGTCCTTTGATCTGAACGGCGCGCCGACCGCTGGCGTGCGTCTCGGCGATGAGGTGATCGATCTGGGTGTCGCCGCGCCGGATTTGCCGCGAGACCTCCGCGGGTTGCTGGCGGCTGGTCCCCAGGCCCTGGCGGCGGCCGAACGCGCCGCCGCCGCCGCGCCCGGCCACGCCCGTCACCCGCTCGAGAGCGTGCGCCACCTGGTGCCCATCCCTCGACCGGACAAGATTATCGGCCTGGGCAAGACCTACATGAAGCACGTCGCCGAAATGAACGCCGAGGCGTCGACGTTTCCGGGCATGTTCCTGCGCGCGCCCGATTCCATGGTCGCCCACAACCGGCCTATCTGGCGGCCGGAAGTCTCCGACACCCTCGACTACGAGGGCGAACTGATGGTTGTCATTGGCCGGGGCGGGCGGATGATCCCGCGCGAAAGCGCGCTCGAGCACGTCGCCGGCTATGCCTGCCACAACGACGGCAGCGTCCGCGCCTACAACTACATTCCTTCGGCGGTCACCGCCGGTAAGAACTTCCTCAACACCGGCGGGCTCGGTCCCGAGATCGTCACCGCTGACGAGTTGCCGCCAGGCTGCAAGGGCTTGCGGCTCACCACCCACGTCAACGGCGAGCTGCGGCAGAGCGCCGACATCGCCGAAATGCATTGGGACGTCGCGCACCTGGTTCACCTGATGTCGACGATCTTCACGCTCTATCCCGGCGACTTGATCGCCACCGGAACGCCTTCCGGCTGCGCGGCGGCGTCGGCCAGCCCCCAGTGGTTGACGCCGGGCGACGTGGTGCGCGTGGAGATCGAGGGCGTCGGGACGCTGGTCAATCCGATCGTGGACGCGCCCCGGGCAGGGGCGGGCGACCAAGGCTAGCGCACCATCATCAGACCGCCATCCACAGCCAGGGTCTGGCCGGTGATGAAGCGCGAGGCGTCGCTGGCCAGGAACACCAGCACCGGCGCCATATCCGTGTCCGGGTCGCCGAGCCGGCCGCCCAGCGGGATCATCATAGCCATGCCCCGGTCGTGGGCCTCAAGCTGCTCGGGCGACATGCCCGCGCGGGTCGTGTCGTACATCGGCGTCCACATGCCGGGCGCGACCGCGTTGACCGAGACGCCATAGCGTCCCCACTCCTGGGCGATCGTGCGCGTCCAGGCCAGGACCGCGCCCTTCGACGCGGCGTAGTGGGCGCAGCCGCGCAGGCCCGTGGCGCCGGCCGCGGATGCGAAATTGACGATACGGCCGCCGCGCGCCTTGAGGTGGGGGAAGGCGGCTTGGTTGGCGATCATCGTGCCCTTGGCGTTAACGCCAACCACAAGGTCCCACTCCTCGTCGGTGATCGCCTCCGCTGGCGTGTAGCGCTGGATCCCGGCGACATGGACCAGGACATCAAGCCCCCCCATCTCATCGACGGCCCGATCGATGGCCGTCGTCGCCGAGGCGCGCGAGGACACGTCACACAGATCGAAGGTCAGCCGCCCAGCGTCCCTAACCTCTGGCGCGCCGGCCGCGGCGACCGAAACATCCAGACCGCAGACTCTCGCGCCGGCTGCGGCCAACGCCCTGGCGGCGCTGGCGCCGATGCCGCGCGCCGCGCCCGTGACGATGATCTTCTTTCCCGAAAGGGTGGCTGTGTCTGTCATGCCGGTCTCGTCTGTCCGTGTGCGGAGAAGTGGTGGCGTTTGGCGGGCGCTTGATGAGGTTTGGCGGCGCGTGTGGCGAAAGCGCGACCGATCGTCGCTCTATGGAATGATCTTCTTATCTCAGATTTTTATTCTTGCGACAGATTTCCAATTCTGTTTAGTTTGACCGTAAACATAGTGGTCGCTGGCGGCCATAAAATGCGGGGGCGCTAGACCCTCGAGGGGAGGTTTCGATGCCGTTCAGGACCAATCAACCTGTGTCCAAATTTCTGTGGCGCGGAAGTGCGCTGGGCCTGCTGGCCTGCACGGCGCTGACGGCGCCTGCGTTCGCCCAGAGCGCCGCGCCTCAAGCCTCGCCCCAGTCGGACCAGCTGGAAGAAGTCGTCGTCACCGCCCGCCGGCAGGAGGAAAATCTCCAGAGCACGCCGGTCGCGGTCACCGCGATCGGGGCCGCCGCGCTGGAGCGCGCCCAGGTGGCCGACGTTACCGATCTCCAACGCACAACGCCCAGCCTCTCGATCGCCACCGGCGCGCCTTCCGCGTCGGGTTTCGCCTTCGTGGCTATGCGCGGCCAAGGCAACCTGCAGGCCCTGGTCTCCAACGACCCGGCCGTCGCCATCTATGTCGATGGCGTCTACATTCCGCGGCCCTCCCAAGGGCTCACCGACCTGCTCGACCTGCAGCGCGTCGAAGTCCTGCGCGGGCCGCAGGGAACGCTGTTTGGCCGCAACACCATCGGCGGCGCGGTCAACATCCTGTCCGCTGACCCGACCGGGGAGTACAGCGGCCTGGTGAAGATCGAGGCGGGCAACTACGGCCAGTACGGCGCCAGCCTCGTGCTCAATGGCGGCCTGACCGACAAGATCTCCGGCCGGCTGGTCGCCAACACCAAGAGCCGCGACGGGTACGGCCAGGACATTCCGCTGGGCCGCGACATCTGGGCCCAGGACAGCGATTTCGTTCGCGCCAAGCTCAAATACGAAGACGGTCCGGTTCGCCTGATCCTGTCGGGCGACTACAACAAGATCAAGGACAACGGCCAGTTCACCGCGCTGCATGCCTATGCGCCGGAGCTGTTTGGACCCACCGGCTCGTTCGGGCCGTTCGGTCTGGCTTCGACCTTGAACGCCTCCCTGCACAATCGCGGCTTCTACGACAGTTACGCGACGGGCTTCTTCGTCCCGACGAGCAATCCCAACTTCGCCAGCCTGCCGGCCAATGTCCGGGCCATGTACTCGATGCCGCTGGGCAATCGCCTGGAGGCCTATGGCTTTGGCCTCAACGGTTCGGTGGACCTGGGCGGCGTGACCCTGAAGTCGATCACTGGCTATCGCTTCAGCGATACCGACGGCGTCGTCGACACTGACGGCACGCCCGCCCCGATCCTGACGACCTGGGCCGGCTACAGCTCCAAGCAATGGTCGCAGGAACTCCAGATCAACGGGGGCGTCGGCGAGAAGTTCACCTACATCGCGGGCGGCTATTTCTCCGATGAGAAGGGCCAGGAATTCAGCCGGTCGCAGAACTTCGGCTTCCTGCCGTATTCGGCCACCACCCGTCCCTATGCCGGCCTGGCCGGGCAAAACCTCGCCGACGTGCACAATCGCTCGGTCGGCGTCTTCGGTCAGGGCTACTATCAGCTGACCGAGGCCGTCCGGCTCGCGGGCGGGCTTCGCTGGACCTGGGACGATCGCGACACCAAGCTGTATAATTATTCCACTTGGGGCGTCGCCACGACGTGCAACCTGCCCAACCCGGATGTCGCGGGCGTATGCGCCCAGACCCAGAAGACCAGCTTCGACTATCCCGCTTGGACATTCGGCATCGACTGGCAGGTCAATGACGATGTGTTCGCCTATGTGCAGACGCGGAGGGCGTCCAAGTCTGGCGGTTGGAACACGCGCGCCGGCGGCCTTCCGGCCTTCCGGCCCGAGACCACGCGGGACGTCGAAGCGGGCCTAAAGGCCACATGGTTGGAAAACCGTCTGCGCACGAACATCGCCGTCTTCCACTCCTGGCAGTCGGACGTTCAGCGCAACGCCGCGGCGCTGACGCCGGCTGGGGCCAGCACCCAATTCATCGTCAACGCCGGCGACGCCCGGGTCTATGGCGTGGAGCTGGAAGGCGCCTACCGTCCGTGGACGGGCATGGAGCTGACCAGCAGCCTCAGCCTGATGAACGGCAAGTATAAGAGCGGATCGTTCATCGAGCAGCAGTCCGTGCCGGGCGCGTCCTTGACGGGCTGCAAGGCCGCGGGCGCCTCGTCGATCTGCCCGGTGGACCGGAGCGGCGAGGAATTGCCGCAGCTTCCCAAGGTTCAATTCAACCTGGGCGCCACCCAGACCCTGCCCACCTCGTTCGGGCGCGTGTCGCTGCACGCCGACTACGCCTATCTGGGCAAGCAGTTCTATAATCCGGTCACGCCGGCCGCCCAGCAATCGGCCACGACCCAGGGCATCTATGCGACGGCGAACGTCCTGACCCGCACGCCAGGCTATGGTCTGCTGAACGCCCGCTTTACCGTCGAATTCGACGCTCACAACATCGAACTGGCCATCTACGGGAAGAACCTGACCAAGAAGGAATACAACGTCCGCCAGTTCGCCGACGTCTATGCCGCGGGTCTTGGCTTTGCGACGGACTTCATCGGCGAGCCGCGAACCTACGGAGCCTCCCTCACCAAGCGTTTCTAATCCCGCAGTTCCGCTCGGGGCTGACTGGCCGTCGACCGCTTAACGGTCGGCGGCTTTTTTCATAAGCAATGTTCGGCCGAAAAGAGTTTCGCCGACGCCAAAAGGGCCCCCATCGCGCGATGGGGGCCCTGCGCTTCGCGCCGCAGCGGGAAATGGGGTGCGAGCGCCTACGGGGCGTCCCACACCACATGGACCGCGTCCGGGCCGCGCAAGGAGACGCCTCGCACCTCCGGCCGGGGGTGGGCCGGGTCCAGACGCAGATTGGGCAGCATGTCTAGAAGTAGACCGACCGCCTCCTCGATCTCCACCTTGGCCAGCCACATCCCGACGCACATGTGGGCGCCAAAACCAAACCCGAAGGCCGCCATCTGCTTGCGGTCGATGTCGAACGCGTCGGGATTGTCAAACACGGCCTCGTCGCGGTTGGCCGAGGCGACGCAGGCCGAAATGATCGCGCCCTTGGGGATGGTCACGTCCTGCAGCGTGACCTCGGTCTGGCACTCGCGGACCTTGAACGTGGCGACCGCGTCGTGGCGGACGCTCTCGTCCAAGACCTTCCGCATCAAGGTCCGATCCGCCCGCAGGCGCTCGAGCACCTCGGGGTGGTCGAAGAGGTGGGTCATCATGATCGCGAAGGTCCTGGAGGTGGTCTCCGACGCGGCGGGCAGCATCATCCGCACGAAATTGGTGATCTGATGATCGTTCAGGGTTCGACCCTCGAACTCGGCCCGGATCAGGCGGCTGATCAGGTCCGCGCCCTCGGCGCCGGAAGCCCGGCGGGCCTGGACGGCGGCCAGGGTCGGGTCATAGAGCTCCTGGAAGGCCTGGAAGGCCGCGCGTTTGGCCTCCGGGTCGTTGGCCATGCCGCCCAGCACTTTCAGCGCCTTGGTGGCGAAGGCTTCGAGCGCAGCGGGATCGTCGTCCTGGAAGCCCAGGACAGCGTAGACCACGTGAATGGGGAACATCACGCCGACGCTGCCGATCAGCTCGGCCTTGCCCAGCGGCACGAGCGGCTCAACGAACGAGCGCTTGATTAGGGGGCGGATATAGGTCTCGCGCCATTCTTCCATGACCGCGGGCGTGAACGAGGGTTGCAAGATGCCGCGTAGCTGCCGGTGCTCATCGCCGTCCAGCCCCGTGATCATCAGCCCGTCGAGGAACGGACCCAGGCCCGTCTCCATCAGGATCCCGCTCGTGAAGGTCTTGGTGTCGCGCAACACCTTCATCACGTCGGCGTGCTTGAAGATCGTATAGATCGGCCGGCCCGTCTGGCCCGCGAAGGAGGCCGCGCCCAGCTCGGCGCAGATGTCGCCCTCCATCACGGGCAGGTTGTTTCGATGGTGGCGATAGATCGCCTCGAGGTTCTTGTCGTTGCCCGCGAACAGGGCGCCGACCTGGGCGAAGCCGTCGGCAAGATCCTTGTTGGGAGCCATCTGGGCGGTGCTCATCGGTGTTCCTTCCCGGAAGTTCGGCCCGCTGTGCGGACTCAGATTATTTCAAATGCAGAATAGTATTCTAGAAGAGAAGTCCATGGGAATTTGGCTTTGGGTCCTTCAGTGTCCGTGGATCGCGCTGACGGCGCCCGGGTCGGTGTAGTCTCGCCATCGAACGAGCCGGCCGTCGTCGTCCAACTCGAAAACGCCCGCGATCGAGAAGGCGCCGATCTCGCGCCCGTCGGCGGCCAGGAGGCGATCAACGCGCTCGGTCAGGACGACATTGCCCGTCGCGGCGATATGCAGTGTTTCCACGATGATTGTCGCATAGCCCATGCTGGCCTCGAACTGCGCGCCCAGCGCCAGCGCCTCGTCGGCGCCGACCGTGCGCGACAGGCCCATATTGGTCCATTCCGTGTCGGCCCGAAAAAGATCGCGGATCGCCTGCTCGAGCCGCTCGGGCCCCTCGGACCAGGCGTCCAGAAAGGTCCGGATAATATCGATCGGCGCACGGCTCATCGGGCGCGTTCCTTAAGAATTCTGATGGCGGAATTTAATTTCGACGCGCGATGCCGATGGCGCTTTGCTAGGCTGCGCGCTGACGGCGGCAAGCGCCGCAGGCAATCAATGGAGTCCCCATGACCGACGCGATCACCGCCATCCCTTTGACCCGCATCGGCGGCGAACCGGACACGCTGGCCAACCACGCCGGTAAGGTTCTGCTGATCGTCAATGTCGCTTCCAAATGCGGATTGACGCCGCAATACGAGGGGCTCGAGGCGCTTTATCGCGCCAAGCAGGCCGAGGGCCTGGAGGTGCTGGCGTTCCCGGCCAACAACTTCAACGGCCAGGAACCGGGCGCCGACGACGAAATCGCCAGCTTCTGCAAGACCAGCTACGACGTCACCTTTCCGCTCTACGCCAAGATCAGCGTCAAGGGCGACGACATCCATCCGCTGTACGCGGGGCTGACGGCCTTGAAGCCGGAGGCGACCGGCGATGGGCCGATGCGCGAGCGGCTGAAAGGCTATGGTATCGCCACGGGCGGTCCGGGCGAGGTGGTCTGGAATTTCGAAAAATTCCTGGTCGGTCGTGATGGCCAGGTCATCGACCGGTTCGCGCCGGATATCGACGCGGCCGACCCGCGTCTGGTCACCGCGGTGGACAAGGCGCTGTCGGCGGACTGAGGTCCGCCGCCCATGGCGAAGGGGGGGAGGGCCCTTCGCCATGGCGCCTAGCGCACCTTCGCGGTGATCTTAGCGTGGGGGCCTGACACCTGGGCGGCCCAGGCCGCCGCGGCGTCGGCGAAGTCATAGTCGACGTAGTCGATGATCAGCTTCTGAGCCTTCTGCATCGCCAGCAGCCGCCGCCAGATCGCTTCGCGATCGGCGGGCGGGCGTTGTCCGGTGCCGATGCAGGTGAGGGTGCGAAACAGCAGGTCGCCGATGTTGAGTTCGACCACCCGGCCCGCGCCCGTGCCGATGGTGATCAGCCGCGCGCCCCACTTGGTGGCCTTGACCGCCGACAAGAACGGCTTGCCGAACACAAGATCGAGCACGATGTCGAAGCCGTCCCCGCCGCTGGCGGCCTTGAGCGCTTCGGTGTCGTTCTCACCGCCCAGGGCGACGCCGGCGTCGGCCAGGCCGCGTTCGACGAGCCGATCCAGGGCGGCTGGGTTACGGGCTGCGGCCACGATGCGACCCGCCCCGAGGCTTCGGGCCAACTGCAGGCCGATCTGTCCCAGGACGCCCGTGGCGCCGAGGATCAGTACGCTCTCCCCGGGCTGGATGTTAGCCGCTTCCAACGGCACCAGAATCCCGGTACCGGCGATGCCCATGGTGATGGCGGTGCGATCGTCGATGTCGTCGGGAACATCCCAGACCTCCGCCGCCGGAACCAGGGTCTTTTCCGCCCAGGCCCCCCACGGTGCGATCGAGCGTTCGCCGAAATAGACCCGCCGTCCATCCTCGGCGCGGCCAACGCCCTCGCCGCGGATGACGCAAGGATATTCAACGCCGAGACGATAGGCGCCCAGGACGTCCCAGCCTCCGAGCCCGGCGGTGTCGACATCGATAAGGACCGATCCCACCCGCGCCGTCGGTTCGGGAAAATCCTGAAGGACCGGAGCGACTCCGTTGCCGGAGATGACGGCGGCGCGCATGTGGCAAATCCTGGATTGGTCTTGGAACCAAGATCGGCGACGGTCTGGTGAGCCAGACCGCCGCCGATCAGAGCTGTGTCAGCTCAGAGAAAGATGGCGAGGTTCGGGAAGCCCAGCACCGTCTGGTCGACGATGATTTCCCGCCGCGCCAACTTGAAGCTGGCGCCATGGCGTCGCAGCAGATCGTGGCGGACGCAGCTGAGGAACAGCAGATTGGTTTCCTCGAAGCGGCTGCGGCTGCAGAGCAGATAGCTCTTCACCTCGAACTCGTCGGGATTGTCCGTCGATTCGACCAGAATGTTGGTGATCAGACGTCGCGTGCGAGACGGCGGATCCTCGGCCCAGGCGCTGCGGGTGTCGGTGATGCGTCCGACCCGGCCTCGGATCGAGGCGTAGGTTTCGTCGAAGTGCATCACGGTCCGGACGATGGAGGCCGCGTTCTGGCTCAGGGGCCGGGTTTGGCGCACCGGGCAGGTGTAACGCAGATTGGTGTCGAGGCGCTCGACCCATTCGGCGAGCCGGATCTCGTCGAGCAGCCAGGCCTCCTCATAGAGAAACTCGGCGATTTGATTATAGGCGGGCGAGCCCACGGGCACGCGATTGGCTCGGAAAGCGTCCGGCGCGACGGCGGTGTCGGCGGTAGCGGTGACGTCGATGGTCATGGCGGTCAGGTCCTGATGATGGCGGCGATGATCAGAGCGAGCTGTTCATCAGGTCGCGGTAGGCCAGCCACCAGTTCCACTGGGTGTCGTCCTTGGTGAAGCCTTCGTAGACCAGGGCCGGGCCGGGCCAGTCGGCCCGCGGAGGCGTGGTGCAGACGGCCTGATACTTCATCGTGATGTTGCGCGCGGCCGCGCCTTTGGCCGTTTGGGTGATGTGGGGCCAGGTGTCGGAGTCGTCCTGCTCGACCATGCCCGAGGTGCCCAGCATCCGGACCGCGAACTGCAGGGCCTTTTGCTTGTGCTCTTCGGGGGCGTCCTTCTCGGCCAGGATGAAGTTGCAGAACTCCAGCTCGTCCGGCCCCTTAGGAATATAGGTGTGCAGGGAGGTCAGGCCGATGATCTCGCCATCGGGCTGAGGCACATAGATGAAGGCGATCAGGACGTTGGGGAACATCCCGCCGACCTGCGGCGGACTGTCGACCAGCAGGCCCAGCTGTTCAGGCGTCAGGTTGCGGATCAGCTGGGGCAGCATTTCCTTGGTGATGCCGGGCGGCGGCACGATCGCCAGCTTCTCCTCGAGCGTCAGGTTCCCGTCGCGGAAGCCGGCGGCCTGCTTGAACTTGTTGGCGGCGGGCATGCACCGCAGCGCATGGCCCTGGAGCGAACTGACTTCGGTGCCGTACATCGAGGTGGTCAGGTCGCCATCGCCGAACTTGGCGAACTCGCCAAGCCAACGGTGCAGCGTCAGGGTGTGGAAGCCGTCGGCGGCCGACTGTTCGCAGGCGGTCTTCCAGTTGGCTTTAATCGTGAAGCGCTGCGGAGGGCCGAGAACTTCCAGGCCCCGATCCGTGCGCTGGAACAGCATGTCGTAGTACCACTTCATCTCGCCGAGGAACTCGTCGAACGAGGGGCCGTCGAGATTCCAGGTCGCGAAGATCAGGCCCCCGTAGAGGTGGGTGCGCGCCTGGGTCAGGCCGAGCTTTTCCTTGGGCAGAATCGTGCCGTGCATCTGCTCGGCGGCGACGGGCGCGCCAATGAAGTCGCCGTCGTTCTTGAACGCCCAGCCGTGATAGATGCAGGTGTGAACCTTGGCGTTGCCCGCGTCGCTGGTGCACACGCGCATGCCCCGGTGCGGGCACACGTTGAGCATAACCCGGATCGAGCCGTCCTTCTGACGCGTGATCAGCACCGGGTCCGAGCCCATCAGTCGCGTGATGAAGTCGCCCGAGTTCGGGATCTCGCTCTCATGGCCCAGCAACAGCCAGGTCTTCCCGAACACCTTGCGCATCTCGATGTCGTAGAGTTCCGGGTCCGAGATCGCCCGAAGTTGGACCTCGCGCGTCTGCACGTTGATCAAGTCGTCGATCGTCGTCCCGTCGGAAAGCGTCGTCCGTGTCCGGTCCAGCATGGGTGTCCTCCGCAGCGCTAGGCGCCATATAATTTTGAACAGAGGTGGCATTTCTGTATAGAAAATGCAACTGTTCGATTCAGTGAGGAACGACGGGCCGCTGGCCCTCCGGAGAAGCCCCAAAGGGGCGCCCGGCACGGAGGAAGGTTATGAGTTCAGAAGCGACCCCGCATCGCGTCAGGGCGGACCGAAGCGCCTGCTGCGGCTATGGCACCTGCGTGGAGATCTGCCCCGAGATCTATCAGCTCGAGGGGGGGCTTGTGGTTGTGACCACCGACATCGTGCCCGCCGAGCTGTTGGAACGGGCGATCGAAGGCGCAGAGTCCTGCCCCCAAGGCGCCATCGTCGTGGAAGCCGTTGAGGGATGACGGCCGTCCCAGACGCCGCGAGCAGCGCGGTCGCCGCCCCAGCCCGCGCGTCCGGCCGGCCCAGGCTGCCCGGGCTATTGTCGCTGGCCTTGTTGGGCGTGCCGCTAACGGCGCTGTCGCTGCCGCTCGTCGTCATGATTCCGGAACACTATGCGACGGTTCTGGGCCTGCCGCTGGCGTTGATCGGCCTGATCTTCACCAGCGTGCGCGTGTTCGACATCGTCGTTGACCCGCTGCTCGGCGCGGCGATGGATCGAACCCACACCCGCTGGGGCCGCTATCGCCCATGGCTGGTCCTGGGCGCGCCGGCGCTCATGTTGGCCGTCTATCTGTTGTTTATGGCCAAGCCAGGCGTGGGACCCGTCTATCTGCTGGTGACCCTGACGGCCAGTTTCCTGGGGTGGTCTGTCCTGTCGCTGGCGCAACTGGCGCTCGCCTCCGGCCTGGCGGCTGGCTACGACGAGCGCTCGCGGGTCTATGCCTGGCTTCAGTTCGCCTCTCTGCTGGGCATTCTGACCGTGATGGGTTTTCCCATCATCTCTGCCAAGCTTGGCGGGACCGGCTTGCCGCCCACCCAGCTCATGGGGTGGATCATCATCGTCCTGACCGCGCCGGCGGTGGCTTTGGCCGCCTGGCGCGTCCCGGAGACCCTGCTCGTCACCCAAAGACATATCGTCGGGATCAGAGCCTATCTGGCCGTGGTCGGCCGCAAAGCCGTCTTCAGGATCGCCGCCATCGACCTTCTGTTTGGCCTTGGGTTTGGCACCGCCTCGGCGATGCTGGTGTTCTTCGTGACCGCCGCTAAGGGGCTGGAGCGCAGCGCCGTCGGCGTCGTTCTGATCGCCCAGGTGGTCACGGCCATGATCACCGTACCCGCCGTAGCCTGGCTGGCGCGGCGGCTCGACAAGCATTTCGTGCTTGGAATATCGGGCGTTCTGGCCGCCATCGTCAGCGTGGCGTTCATCTTCCTGCCTGACCACAATCTGCCGGCGATGGCGGTGGGCATGATGGGCTGGGGGCTGTCGTTCGGCGCCTTCAACCTGCTGCCACGCGCGATGATGGCCGATGCGGGCGACGAACTGCGGCTCGAATCCGGCTCGGATCAAACCGCCGTGCTCTATGCGCTGTTGATCAGCAGCTGGAAGTTGGGCGGCGCCCTGGCGGTCGGCCTGGCCTTCGCCGCCCTGGCTCTGGTCGGCTACAAGCCCGCGCTTTTGGGCGCGAACACCCCGCAAGCCATCTCCGGCTTGGAAATGGTGTTCGCGGGTCCTTCGGCGGCGCTGTTTCTCCTGGGAGCCTGGCTGGCCTTCACCTATCCGCTGACGCGCGAAAAGCATGCGGCCATCCGCCTCGAGCTGGACGCGCGTGATGCGGCGAGCGGAGGACCGGCATGATGCGTCGACTGGAAGGGCGCGTCGCGCTCATCTCAGGCACGGGGGGCGGCCAGGGCCGGGCCGCGGCGCTTCGGTTCGTCGCGGAGGGCGCGGTGGTCGCCGGATGCGACGTCAACGCCGAGGCCGACGCCGAGACCGCGCGGCTGGTCGCCCAGACGGGAGGGCGCATGACCACCATGGCCTGCGATCTTGGTGACCCTGACGGCGCGCGGGCCTGGATCGACCAGGCCGTCGCCGACTACGGCAAGATCGACATTCTCTACAACAACGCCTCGGCCGCGAAGTTCGGCTCGATCACCGAGCTTTCGATCGAGGACTGGCGCTACACCCTGCGAAACGAGCTCGACCTCGTCTTCCTGACGACAAAGTTCGCCTGGCCCCATCTGGCCAAGCACGGCGGGGTGATCATCAATGTGGCGTCCACGGCGGGATGGCAGGGCTCGCGCGGCAACGGAACCATCGCCCACAACGCCACCAAGGGCGGTGTGGTGGCGATGACCCGGCAGATGGCGCTGGAGGGCGCCGCAGTCGGCATCCGCGCCAACAGCATCAGCCCCGGCTTCGTCGTCACGCCGGGAACGCGCGCCTTTGTCGAAAACCCCACCGTCCGCGCCCAGCTGACCGCCAATATTCCGCTCGGCCGTCCAGGCGAGCCGGAGGATATCGTCGGCATGGCCGCCTTCCTGGCCACCGACGAAGCGGCCTTCATCACCGGTGCGGACATCATCATCGATGGCGGCACGACCGCCTGTTAGCCAAGCGACAAGACGAGGAACTGGACCATGGATATCCGGGGTATCGGCTATCTGGGCTTTGAAAGCCCCAACATCGAGGCCTGGCGCAGCTACGGACCCGAAGTCCTGGGTCTGGCCATCGCGCCCTCGCCGGAGGACGAGCCGGACGCGCTCTATCTGAAGATGGACGATCGGCGCTATCGTTTCGCCTTCCAGCCTGGGCCGATCGACAAGCTGGCCTATATCGGCTGGGAATGCGTCAACCGGATCGCGTTCGAAAAGGCCGTCAAGAAGCTCCAGGACGCGGGCATCGCCGTGGAGCAGGGCGGCGATGACCTCAAGGTTCGCCGCGGGGTGCGCGATGTGGTCCGATTCAAGGATCCCGTGGGCTATCAGTACGAGCTGTTCTACGGCCAGAAGGGCGAGCCTGGCTCGTTTGTGCCGGGCCGTCGCCATGGCGGCTTCAACACCTACGGCCGGGGCTTTGGCCATGTCGTGGTGATGACCCCGGAATATGGCCCGGAGCTGGACGACTTCCTGATCAATATCATGGGCTTCCAATGGTATGGATCGGGCGCGGGCAAGGGCCGGACCGGGTTCTATCGCGCCGGGCTCAACAACCTGACCAGCCACGACATCGGCTATGGCCACGCCCCCGGTCGGATGGGCATCCAGCACATCGGCCTGTTGACCGGCGATCTTCGTGATGTCGGCGAAACCTGGGACATCGTCAACAAGCGCCAGATCCAAGTGCAGATGACCCTGGGGCAACACACCCAGGACCCGCATTTCTCCTTCTACCACTTCAGCCCTTCGGGCTTCGCCGTCGAAGTGATCGCCGAAACCCATCCCTGGCCCGGCGATCCCTTCGAACTGAACGCCGAGCGCCTGAGCTACTGGGGGCACCAGCTGGTCGGGCCCATCCTCGGCACGACCATCCGCACGCCCGAGGAGCTGCGCTGATGGGGCTGCTCGACGGCAAGGTCGCCTTGGTCACGGGCGGCGGCGGCGGCATCGGCCGCGGCATCGCCCGCCGTTTCATCCGGGAAGGCGCGACCGTCCTGGTCGCCGAATTCAACGAGGACTATTGCGCGACCATCAAGGCGGAGCTGACCGAGGAGCTGGGCGGGCGGGCCGAAGTGCTTAAGGCCGATGTGCGCGTCAAGGACCAGATCCAGGGCGCGGTGCAGAAGGCGGTCGATCTGTTCGGCGGCCTCGACATCCTCGTCAACAACGCCTTCACCCTCAGCCCCAAGGTCCTGCTCGAGCAGAAGACGGACGAGATGCTGGACAGCACCCTGCATTCGGGGCTCTGGGCGGGGTGGTGGGCCATGCAAGCCGCGCGGCCCCACATGGCCGCCCGCGGCGGCGGCTCGATCATCAACTTCTATTCGATCGACGTGGAGACAGCCGCCTGGCTGAACGCCGACTACAACATCACCAAATCGGCGCTCCGCGGCCTCACGCGTAGCGCCGCCCACGAGTGGGGGCGGTTCAACATCCGGGTCAACCTGCTGTCGCCGGCGGCGATGGGCACGGTCTTTCACCGCATGGCCGAAGCCATGCCGGGCTTCGCCGAGATGGCGGCCTCGCGCAAGCCTCTGCTGCGCAACGGCGACCCTGAAGAGGATATCGCGCCCGTCGCGGTGTTCCTGGCCTCGGAGATGTCGCGCTTCGTGACCGGCGAACTGATCAACGTCGATGGCGGTCTGCACATGCCAGGCTACCAGTCGCGACCGCCGAACGTCGCGGAGATGGAACAACAAGGCGGCTAGAGCCGTCCAAGGGGAGACACAGATGGGTTTACTGGACGGCAAGGTGGCGCTGGTCACCGGCGCGGCCGGCTCTATCGGCTCGGAGACGGCGCTGGCGCTGGCCGAAAAGGGCGCGCGGGTCGTGCTGACCGACCTTCGGGCTCCGGAGCTTTCAGCGGTCACCGATCGCTTGCAGGCGCAAGGTCACGAGGTGGCCTGCAAGGTCGGGGACATCACCGACGAGGACGACATCCGGGCGGTGGTCGAGTTCGCCGTCGCGACCTTCGGCGGCGTCGACATCCTCGACAACAACGCCGGCGCGACGGGCTTTTCATCCCGCGACCTGGACATCCCTGAGATGTCCGTCGAGCTTTGGGATCAGGTCCAGTCGATCAACGCCCGCGCGCCGATGCTGTTTTGCAAGCACGCCATCCCGTCGATGCTGGCGCGGGGCGGCGGATCGATTGTCAACATCTCGTCGGGCCAGTCCCTTTCGGGCGACGTCAGCAATTTCGCCTATGCGGCGGGCAAGGCCGCGGTGAACGCCCTGACCCGTCACCTGGCGACCGCATATAGCCCCAAGGGCGTGCGGGTCAACGCCATCGCCGCAGGTCTGATTATCCAGCCGGGCATGGAGCAACGGCTGCCCGCGCACATCCAGAACATCTTCCTGAGCCATTGCCTGGTGCCGCGCCTGGGGACCCCGCGCGACATCGCCAACATGGTGGTGTTCCTGGCGTCCGACCTCAGCTCCTACGTCACCGGCCAGATCCTCTCCGTCGACGGCGGGTTCACCGCGCACCTGCCCAGCGTGGCCGACATGCGGCCCACTATCGAAGGCATGAGAAAGGCGCCCGGCCAATGGAGTTGAAGGGAAAAACCGTCGTCCTGACCGGGGCCTCCGCCGGCATTGGCGCGGCGACGGCGCTCGATCTGAGCAACGCCGGGTGCAATCTGGTGCTGACGAGCCGCCGGCTGGAGAAGCTCGAGGCGCTGGCCGCGACCTTGCCGGGCCCCAGCGCCTTGCTGGCGGCGGATATCGCCGAGCCCGATGTTCCAGAGCAACTTCTGGCGTTGGCCAAGGCGCGATTTGGGCGCGCCGACGTGGTGATCAACAATGCCGGTGTCATGGCCGTCGGAACGATGGACACCATCGATCTCGACGCCGTCAGCTACATGATCCGGGTTAACTTCGAGGCCGTGGTGCGCTCGTCCTACGTGTTCGCTCGAGAGTTTCGCGGTCAGTCGTCTGGCGCGATCATCAACGTGTCGAGCATCAGCGCCTACCTGATCTCCCGGGCGGGCGGCGTCTATGGGGGGCTCAAGCATGCGCTCGAGGCCTTCACCCAATCGCTGCGGATCGAACTGGCCGCGGCTGGCGTCAAGGTCGGATCGATCGCGCCGGGTTCGACCTCAAGCGAGATGTTCGACAGGATGATGGCGGCGGCGAAGATTGAAGATCCGGTCGCGCTCGATCCCAAAGATATCGCTCGGGCCATCCGGTTCATGCTTGAGCAGCCCGACCACGCGACCATCGCGCGCCTGGCGATCTATCCGCAAAGCGAAGCCCACTAAGCCGGGCCTCTCCAAGGCCGCGATGCGTCATCCCCGCGGCGGTGCGGGGATGACGACCCGGCGCGGTGCGGCCCTAGGCGGCGGAGGCCGCTTCGAGAGTGGCCTGACGCTCCAGCCCCATTTCCTGCATTTCGCGCTTGAGGGTGGGATAGTAGGCGATCGCGCCCTGTAGGCCGCCCGAGACATCGATCGAGGCCGCGCTCAGGAAGGTCGCAAGGTCGCTGGCCAAGAACAGGCAGACATTGGCCACCTCCTCGGGACGGCCGAACCGACCGAGGGGCACGACCTTGACCACCATTTCGAGGAACTCCTCGCGCGAGATGGACGGGGGCATCTCCTTGTAGTGGCGATCCCACTGGCCCGTATCGATCCAACCCATGTTCAGGCTGTTGACCAGGATGTTGTCCTTGGCCAGCTGCTGGCCCAAGAGCTTGGCCAGGGCGATCCCCGCGGCGCGGTTGGTCACCGAGGGAATGCCGTCCGGCGTCGGCAGGGCCCCGGCCAGGGCGTTGATGTTGATGATCCGCCCCCACTGTTGCGCGCGCATGTGAGGCACGACCGCCTGGACGAACCGGAAATGGGCGATCTGGATGTTGTTGGCGTGGTCGAGGATATCCTCGGGCTCCAAGGTTTCGAGGCTGCCGCCCTTGCCCTGGCCGGCGTTGTTGACCAGCACGTCGACGCCGCCCCAGGTTTCGGCGACCTGATTGACGAAGGCGCGAACGGCGGCGGTATTGCGCACATCGAGCGCGACCGCGATGACCTCCGCGGCGCCAAGCACGCGCATGTCTTCAGCGACGGCCGACAGCGTGTCGGGGTTGCGCGAGCAGATCGCCAGCCGCACGCCTTCGCGGGCGAAGGCCGCGGCCGTGGCCCGCCCGATTCCTCGGCTCGCGCCGGTCACAATCACCCGTTTGGCGCTCAGATCGATATGCATGTCCGATGTTTCCTCGAAGCTTCTGACGAGCTGTCCGATGTCGATATTTTCTAGTCAAAGCTCCGATTTTTGTCTCGTTTATTTTCCGAAAGCGAGCCGTACGCGGTTTGCGCGCCGAGGCGACGCAAGTTAGGCTGAAGATTGTATATCGGAGCACCCCAAGCATGACCTCCAGCGCCCGGACGGCTCGTCCGGACATCCTGGCCAGGCGCTCGGCCAGACGCGCGGAAGCTTCCGCTTCCAACGTCGACGTTCGTCCGCGCCGACCCGACCCGAGGGCGGCCAAGACCATCGAGAACATCATCAACGCCGCGCAGAACGTGATGATGAACCATGGCACCCCTCGGATCACCGCGCAGGAGGTTTGCGACGAAGCCCGCGTCTCGCGCGGGACGCTCTATCGGTATTTCCCGTCGATGGAAGCGGTCCTGGAAGCGGTGCTGCTGCGGCTCAGGACCGAGACCGATGACGAGTTGAGCCACGCGATGGAGGGATGCGAAACGCCGGCCGAACGGTTCGGGGCCTTTCTGCGCTACAGCGTCTCCAACAATGAGACCCGCAGAGGGTCTCAGTTCCTGCACGTCGAGCCGGCGTTCGTGCTGCAGTACTTCGAGTCGAACTTCGACCATTTCATCGCGCGCGTATTGTCGGCGCTGGAAACGGTGTTCGACGCCTGGGAGAAAGATATCGGTGTCTCGGTCGATCGCAGCGCCATCGCCGAGATGATGGTGCGTCTGGCGCTCAGCGAGACCGTGGTCTCCCCTCGCGAGGGCCAACCCTTGGCGCTAAGGCTGCAGCAGACGGTCGACAAGATCCTGAACGCGCGCAAAGCGAGATGAGCGGGCGTCAGCCGGCGCGGGACGCAATCTGATTTCGCAGGACGCCCACGCCCTCGAGCGAGACCTCGACCAGGTCGCCGGGATTCAGATAGCGGCCGGACGCCTGGGCCACGCCCTCGGGGGTGCCGGTGAACAGCAGGTCGCCGACGCCGAAGCTGACACGCTGATGCACGAACCGGATCAGCTCGGGAACGTCCCACGTCATGTCGGCGGTGGTGCCGTCTTGCCGGACTTCGCCATTGACCGTCGTCGACAGGCGCAAGGCCGGGCTGCCCGGCGCAAATTCATCACGGGTGACGATCCACGGGCCGACCGGCGTGGCCTTGTCCTGGCTCTTGGCGGCATAGAGGTCCATGCCGATGCCCGGCGGGCCGCTGCGCTGCAGATCTCGCGCGCTGACATCATTGCCCGCCGTGTAGCCGAGCACGCAGGCGAGAGGATCGTCCAGGTCGATCGCCGCGTCGCCGATCACCACAACGAGCTCGCACTCATAGTCCAGTTGCTCGGTCAGCGGCGGATAGCGGATCGGATCGGCGGCGCCGATCAAGGCGCCATACGCCTTGAGAAAGGCGATGGGCTGGGTTGGCGCAGCGACGCCGAATTCGACCAGGTGCTTGCTGTAGTTGGCGCCGGCGATGACGACCTTGCTGGTGTTCTCGCACGGCGCCAGCAGGCGTAGCGACGACAGGGCGCGTATCGGGCCCTTGAAGGTGAGGGCGTCCTGGCCGCCGCCCCGCGTCACATCGGGTCCCCAGTCCGACACGCCGCCGGCGATCGGCTGAGCCGTGTCGGCGTCGGGATCGACGAGCGCCCAGAACGCGTCGCCGCCATCCGAGCATCGAGCAAGTTTCATCGGCTTTCCTCGACGTTGGCTAGGCTGAGGCAGCGGCGGGCGCGAGCGTCCCGCCAAGGGTGTCGCGCAAATCGGCGACAATGGCCCGCGCGCGATCGCGGTCCTTGGCGGCGAACCGAGCCAGCAGGGGCGCATTGTCGAACACGCGCTCATCCCCAGGCTTGCGACCCAGCAGCATGAAATGGGTATGGGCGTTGCTGTCGCCCAGATAGATGACGGAGGTCCTTTCGAACGCCCCGGTCGCGACCAGTCTGGCGGAAAGGGCGTTGATTAACGGGCCAAGCTCGGCCGCGGCTCCATCTGACAGGAAGCCCACGCCGCGATCATGATCGCGGGTGAAGGCCATCAGCATTCCGGGGACATCCTGCATGGCCACGACGGCCCAAAGCGGGCCGGCAAGCACGACGTCTTCGGTCGCCGCGGCATGCAGCATTCCACAGATCTTGCAGTCGGTCGGATGGGTCATGGGGTCCTGGACCTCGCGCCAAGCCGGCGACGGCTCGGAACGGCAAGCGGCGGCTCTTCAAGGAGCCGCCGCGCCGGAGACTGGAATTAGGCGGCGATCGATTTGGTCGCGCGACCCATCTTGTCCAGGTCGATATTCAGCAGGTCGACCGCATTCTTCCAGCGGATCTTTTCGAGATCTTCCGGAGAAATCCGCAGGCCGTCGGTAAGGTCGCCACGGATCGCGTCGCTGCCGCCGAAATTGGTGCCATAGACCAGCCGGTCCGCGCCGATGACCTCGACCAGGGCCTGACGCATCGGCAGTTCATGCAGTTCCGGATCGAACCAGAAGTTCGGCAGGTACTCCTCGAGGTCCTTCTTGTTGTGGACCACGTCCAGGTTCTTGATGGTCTGGGCCAGGCGGCCAAGCTGGTAGGGCACGAAGCCGCCCGCGTGGGTGATATAGACCTTCAGCTTAGGGAAGCGATCGAGGACGCCGCCGCAGATCAGGTACCAGAAGCACTTGGTCTCGTCATAGTTCATGCCGACGATGGCCGTCGTCTCGTACTTGTCAGTGTTGGCTTTGGACCCCCAGGTCACAGACTGATTGTAGCCGTGTACGAACATCGGCAGATCGAGGTCGCAGAGGGTCTCCCAGATCGGGTCCATGCGCGGATCGTCGAACTCGAGGCCGCCGAAGTTCGAACCGCCGGCGCTGAGGCCCTTGGCCCCCAGCTCGGTGCAGGCGCGACGGATTTCCTTGGCCGCGTTGACCGGGTCTTGCAGGGCGGCCGTGGCCCACATCATCAACCGGCCGTCCGAACGGCTGCAGTATTCGGCCAGGGTATCATTGACCGTGGTCGAGAACCGGTTGGCGAACTCCGGCTCGGCCCAGTACATGTAGCAGTGCGACGGCACCGAGAGGACTTGGGCGTCCTGACCCAGAGCGTCCATGCCGGCCAGGCGGTGCTTGGGATCGTTCCACTTCGACATGAACTCGGCCACTTCCATCGTCTCGCCCCGCTTGACCGCGGCGCGACGCTCGGGCGAGCCCAGAGTCAGCACCCATTCGCCGACCCGCAGGCGGATATGGCCGTCGTCATGCTTTTCGAAGAAGGGGCCCCAGTGCGGATCTTGGTTGTAGTAGCCCGGCAGCGGGGCGTGAGCGTGAAGATCGATCAGCATCTGATTTCCTCCTGCGTCGAGGCCCCCTGGCGGAGCTCTTCGAGCTATGTGCGTTCCCTGGCGCGACTATCGCATTTTTTGAACGGTTTGGTCGATAGTGTTCAGTTCATTCTCTAACGCGAATGTAATTCGGCTGTCAAAACAAACCTTGACAGCGCCGAGGCCCGATCGCCTATCGTCCGACGCGTCGCGGCCTTGAGCGCGCGAGGCGAAAGAGGCGACGTCGACTCTACGACGGAGCGCCCGGGGCCCCAAAAGGGCGTTTATCGGCGGAGGATACGGACAATGCACAGACAGGCGAGCGCGACGGCGACCGAGACGCCCTATCCCCCGATCCGCTATGCCTGGTACGTGATCGGCGTCCTGTTCGTGGCGACGTTGCTTTCGCAACTGGACCGGCAGCTGCCCGCGCTGCTGGTGCGCCCCATCCGCGCCGAGTTTGGCATTTCCGACACCGCCTTCAGCTTCCTTCAGGGATACGCCTTCGCCCTCTTCTACACCTTTGCCGGGCTGCCGTTCGGCTGGCTGATCGACCGCACGATCCGGCGAAATCTGATCATCGTCGGCATGGTTCTGTGGAGCGTGATGACGGTTCTGTCGGGTTTTGCGCAGAGCTACGACGCGCTGGTGTTGACCCGGATGGGCGTGGGGATCGGCGAGGCCGTGCTAGCGCCGGCCGCCTATTCGATAATCGCCGACTACGTCTCGCCCGAACGGAGGGGGCGCGCGTTCAGCGTCTACTATCTGTCCTTGGCCATTGGTTCGGGCGCATCCTTGATCTTGGGCGCGCTGATCGCACGGATCATCCCCGATGCGGGTCTCAACCTGCCGGGCGTTGGGCTGATGTCGCCCTGGCGGTTGACCTTTCTGGTCGCTGGCGCGCCGGGTCTGGCGCTGGCCCTGCTCTTGCTGACCATCCGCGAGCCCGTGCGCCGGGACGCGGTGAGCGTGCTTCTGTCGAAGACGAGCGCCGGCTGGGGAGGCTTCTTCAGCTATCTCAAACGCCATGCCGCCGCTTTTTCGCGCGTGCTGACCTATCCGGGCGTGGTCGCCGTGATCGGCTATGGGACCCTGGCCTGGGCGCCGACCCTCTTTGATCGCCGCTTTGGTATTCCGACCAAGACCTCGGGCTTGATCATCGGGGTGCTGGTCGCGGCCGGCGGCCTTGTCGGGACCCTGATCAGCGGCTGGCTCAGCGATCGTTGGGCCGCCAAGCGCGTGCCCGCCGCGCGGCTTCGCGTGGCGATGCTGGCCTGGCTGCTGGTCTTGCCAACGGTGAGCCTATGGTCCCTCGTCGGCGCGCCGTGGCTCAGCTTCGCCTTGCTGACGGTGGTCGTCACCGGCTTCGCGATGGCCCAAGCCGCCGCGCCGACGGCCGTGCAGGCGATTACGCCGAACCGTATGCGAGGCAAGGCGGTGGCGATCTATCTGCTCATCGGCGGCTTGGTGGGCATCGGCTTTGGACCGATGTCGGTCGCCCTGGTCACGGATCATGTCTTTAAGGACGATGCGGGGCTGCCCTATGCGCTCGCCGTCGTCGGCGGCCCCATCGCGCTTCTCGGCCTATGGCTGACCTGGTCGGGGCTGAAACCCTACCAGCGCACCTTGGAGGCCTTGGAGGCCTTGGAGGCGGCGGCGGAAGCCGATACGGCGCGGTCCTGACGGCCAGCCCGCGGATCAAGGGGGCACGCGATCGGCGGCTGGCTTGTGCTGGGGGATCAGATAGTCGAGCTGCAGTTGGGCGAAGGGCAGAGGCGCGGTCATCCCGCCATCGCACTTGTACAGTCCGCCGTTCATGAAGGCGGCTTCATCCGAAGCCAGATAGGCGGCAAGGTTGGCGATGTCATCGGGGCGACCCAGACGCGGTGCGTTCTGCAGCTTCATGAATGCCGAATGCATCTCGGGACTGGCCCACGCCTTCATAGCCGGGGTCTCGATCACCCCGGGGATCACCGCGTTGCACCGCACGCCCTGCTTGCCGTAGTTGGTGGCGATGGTTTTGACGTACCAGTTCACCATCGCCTTTGACGCGCCATAGGAAAACTGCGCGACATCCCCGCCCAGGGCGCTGGTCGAGGAGGTGAACAGGATGCAGCCGCCGCCGCGCTCGAGCATGTGCGGCAGGGCGTACTTGGAGGCCAAAACCCCGCCCAGCACGTTGACCTGAACGATCTCCTGGAAGACCGCTGGATCGAACTCCAGGAAGTCCACGTCTCGTTTGCGCTTGCCCGCCGCCGTATTGACCGCGTTGTTGAACAGGATGTCGAGGTGGCCGAACTCGGCGATGGCGCGCTCGACCATACCCTTCAAGGCCTGGTCGTCGGCGACGTCGACCGCGAAGCCCACGGCCCGTCCGCCGGCGCTTCGAATTTCCTCGGCGACGGCCTGGGCGGTGTCACCCAGGATGTCCGTGACAGCCACGGCGGCGCCTTCGGCCGCGAACTTCAGCGCCGAGGCGCGACCGATCCCCGAGCCGGCCCCGGTGATGACAGCGGTCTTGCCGGTCAAACGTGTCATGGATCTTCCGTTCTCGTAGGGTGGTTGCTTCCGCACGTGTCCACGCGCCGCCATCGCGCACATCCCGCCATCCCTGACCGGACGCTGGCGGAGCGCGATCCCTTCCAGCGCATGGGGGTCTCGCTCGAGGCCTGTTTGTGGCGGCGCGCCGCAGCGAACGAAACGCCTCGCGGCATGGAAGATTTATCCCTACTATAAGTCAAGTGACTTAATTAGGCGGGTTTCGGCGTCTGATCGTCGAGCGCCGGCTTTTATTTTCGCTGGCAGTCGGGCAAGGATCGAGCATGCCGAGACGTTTTCAGGAGTACCCCAAGACCGCCCAAAAGCTGATGCTGGTCGCCGAGCGCCTGTATGGTCAGCACGGTCTTGACGGGGTCTCGCTACGGCAGCTGGCGACGGCCGCGGGGCAGGCCAACAACTACGTGGTTCAGCATTACTTCGGCTCCAAGCTGGGCCTGATCCAGGCCGTGTCCGAGATGCGATTGCCGGCCATGGAAGCCCATCGCCAGACCCTGCTCGAGGTCGCGCGGGCCGAGGGCGATTTCAGCGTGCCGCGGCTGCTCAGCTGTCTGTTCTCGCCGCTCGTGACGATGTTGGAAGTACAGGCCATGAGGGACTATGCGCGCTTCACGCTCGCCGTCATGCAGCTGGAACCGGAGGAGCATCCGTTCGAACGCTCGGCCGACATTTCGCCGGCCTCCACCGAAATCCGCAGCAAATTGAGCGAAAGCCTGTCGCATCTGGGGGCGGACGTGTTTCGTCGCCGGCTCGCATTGAGCGCTAGCATATTCCTAAACGGCATTTCGGAGCTGGGCGGAAAGCTGAAGTTGTCGCCTGGCGGCTATGTCAGCCACCAACAGTACCACAGCGACATCTTCGAGGCCGCCCTCGCGGTCCTGACGTGTCCCTTCTCGGCCGAGCCGCGCGCCGATTTCCGCGGTCCCCCGGCCCAGCCAGCCTTGGTCGACGACATGGCCGGCGCAAGCCGCCGGCCCGGCCGTCCGGCGGCGCCGACGGGCTGATTTCGTGACATCGACGAAGGCTCGCGGGGCGCGCCGTCCGGTGGTCCCCCGGGGATCTGGCCAGCGATGTCGACGCCCTTGCGCCGTATCGCCGGACCGACACCACCGGCTTGACGGGATCAGGCGGCCCGCACCGCCTGGCCCATATCGAGCTTGAGCAACCGCATGGCGTTGCCACTGCGGATCTTCTCGCGATCGGTTTCGGAAAGGTCGATCCCGGCGGTGAGGTCGCCATGGTCGTAGGCCCCGCCGAAGTTGGTGCCATAGAGCAGCTGGTCTGGACCGATCACCTCCACCACGGCCCGCCGCAGGGCCGGGTGGTGGACATCGAGATCGAAGTAGAAGTTCTTCATATAGTCCATGAGCGGACGCTGGTTACGCGCATCGGGGGCCATTGCCCCGTTCAATTCAGACAGCCGGCCCAGCTGGAACACCGCCATGCCGCCAGCGTGGGTGATGTAGGTCTTCAGAGTCGGGAAGGCGTCCAGGGCTCCACCACAGATCAGGTACCAGAAGAACAGGGTCTCATCGACGCAGTCGCCCACGATGGACGTCGTTTCGAACCGATCCTCGTGATGGCGCTCGCCCAGATAGATCGACTGGTTGAACCCGTGCACCATGATGGGAACATCGAGTTCAGCCAGCTTGGCCCAGACGGGAAACAGGCGCTCGTCGTAGGTTTGAACTCCGTCGAAATTAGTGCCGCCGACACAAAGGCCCTTGGCGCCCAGAACGCGCACGGCGCGGTCGATCTCCTCGACCGCCGCATCCGGATCGGCCAAGTTGGCGTGGGCCCAGAAGTCGAACTTGTCGGGCATCACCTGGCAGAAGGCCGAGAGTTCGTCGTTGCAGATCCTGGCGTATTCGGTGCCGAACGCGCCGGCCCAGTACATGAAGGCGTGCGAAGGCGTGGACAGAACCAGCTTGTCGACGCCGCGCTGCTCCATGACCGCCAGTCTCGCCGAATGGGTCATGCGGGCCAGCAGGTTCGCTTCGGCCTCTGCGTCGTCCTTGGCCTTGGCGGGCTGCTTGGTGCCCAGGGAGAAATGCCCGACCGTCAGGCCCTGGGGCTTCATGAAGGGGCCCCAGAACGGGTGTCGCTTCATCATGCCTGGCGTGAAGAGGTGGGCGTGCACGTCGATCAGCATGGTTTCCTCGTCGATCTGTTATTAGATTGATATTCTCACCGTCGAATGATCTGTGGCAACCCGTGCCGGCAGAATCTCGTATGGCGCGTGGGGAGGCGAGCGATGCAGCAGATCAAGCCCAGCGGCCGTCTCATGCTGGCGACCGGCATTGTCGGCGCCGCATTTTGCCTGCGCCTGGTGTTCGCCAGCCTGTCGGTGCGCTTGCCCGAGGTCGTGCATGAGACCGGAATGACCGCCTGGCAGGTCGGGCTGCTGACCACCTTGCCGGTGCTGTGTCTTGGCCTGTGCGCGCCCTTGGCGCCGCGGTTGGCCCATCGGCTGGGGACCGAGCGCGCGCTTTTTGGCGCCTTGGCGCTGATCGGGCTTGGAACCGCCGGGCGCGCGCTCGGGGCGGTGTGGGCCCTGTTTGCCTTTTCCATCCTCGCCGGCGCGGCGATCGCCATAGCCAACGTCTTGCTGCCGACCCTGGTAAAGCGGGATTTCGAGGATCGGACCGCAATCGTGACCGGCGCCTATGTCACGGCGATCTCGGGCGGCGCGGCCTTGGCGGCCGCCGTCACCGTGCCTATCGAGACCGCGCTGGGCGGTGGCTGGCGCGTGGGCCTGTCGATCTGGGCGGCGCCGGTGGTGGGGGCCTTGCTGCTGTGGTCGCTACAGCTGGGGCGAAAGGTCGAGCGCGACGATCTGGTCGTCGAACCGGTCGTGGGCCTGTGGCGCGATCGACTGGCATGGAGCGTGGCCCTGTTCATGGGCCTGCAGTCGGCGCTCGCGTTTTGCGTGCTGGGCTGGTTGGCGCCGATCCTGCGGGAACGGGGATTGGACGCGGTGACGGCGGGACTGGTGCTGTCCGTCCTGATCGTAGTCCAGTTGGCGACCTCGCTCACCGTGCCCTCGCTCGCCACGCGCAAGCCGGCTCAGTCGATGATCGCGGTCGTGCTTTCGGTGGCCGCGGCGGCCGGACTATTGGGCCTGCTGCTGGCGCCGCTTTCCGGCGTCTGGGTCTGGGCGGTCATCCAGGGGCTGGCTCAGGGGGGATTGTTCGCCTTGGCCTTGACCATGGTCCTGCTGCGCTCGGCCAACAGCCATGTCGCATCGCACCTGTCAGGCATGGCCCAAAGCGTGGGCTACGTCCCGGCCGCGTTTGCGCCGCTCAGCGTCGGGCTCGTCCGCCAGTGGACGGGCGGGTTCCAGGCCGTCGCCGGCCTAGTGGTGGTTATCGGGGCCGGTCTGGTCATCACCGGCCTGATCGCCGGCCGCGCCAGTCTAGTCTCGGCCCAGGTGTCGCCGACCTCGATCAAGCTGGCGCGGGCCTAACGGGATGAACGCTCAGGACGGAGTCACCATGCGGTTCGCAAACAAGGTCGCCATCGTGACGGGAGCCGGCGGCGGCATTGGCAAGGTCACGGCGCTGCTGTTGGCGGCGCAAGGAGCGTTCGTCGCCGTCAACGACCTTGACGAGGCCGCCGCCCTGTCGAGCGTCGCCGACATCCGCTCGGCGGGCGGCCAAGCCCTCGCCATACCGGGCGACGCCTCCGACGAGACGGTGGCGGCGCAGGCCGTCGCCGAGGTGATGCAGGCCCGCGATCGGATCGACATCCTAGTGAACAACGCCGGCGTGTCGGTCGTCGCGCCCGCCGAGGATTTCCTGGCTTGGGACCGGGTGCTGCGCATCAATCTCTATTCGCAATTTTTCTGGTCGAAGGCGGTCGCCAAGGCGGCGATGATCCCGGCCGCGCGGGGCGCGATCATCAATGTCGCCTCCATCGCCGGCCTGGCCGCTGTGCCCCATCAACTGGGCTACGTGGTCTCCAAGCATGGCGTGATCGGCCTGACGCGGTCCTTGGCGGTCGAATGGGGACGCTATGGCCTCCGGGTCAACTGCGTGTGTCCGGGCATTACGGCCACCGACCTGACCACCGGGGCCGATGGCATGGCTTCCGAGCGGCTGCGCGCCCGGATCGCACGCGTCCCGCTCGGGCGCATGGGGACCGCGCAGGAGCAGGCCGAGGCGATCGCCTTCCTGGCCTCTGACGAAGCCTCCTATCTCACGGGGCTGATCCTCAACGCCGATGGCGGGCAGATGGCGCTCCATTCGGGGGTGATGATGTCGGCCTGAGCGGCGGCGTCCATGCAGCGCCTGGCGAGCGAGCCCGCGACGGAGTCAACGAAAAGCTGAACAAGCTTGTCAATTTCGTTCAAGATTAGAAGATCGGTTTCGAAGGCTGGCGTCGGCGGTTTCCGGCGCCGCCGCGTTCGGCGCCCGAGCGCGCAAGGAATAGGGCTTCATCATGTATCGGCGGATTGTTCTGGCCTATGACAGCACCAAGGCGGGGCGCGCGGCGTTGCGAGAGGGCGCGTTGCTGGCCAAGCGATGCGGCGCCAAGGTCTTCCTGCTATCGGTCCTGGCCGAAAGCGGCGGCTTGGCTCTCGCCGAGGGCGCGCATGTCGGCGCGGCCCACGGCCACTTGGAAGCCTATCGCGCCGTCCTCGACGAAGGGCTTCGAAAGCTGGAGATGCTGGGCTTGGATTCAACCGGCGCGCTGGTTCGCGGCGAGCCGGCCCAGCAGATCGGAGACTACGCCAGAAAGGTCCGCGCCGATTTGGTCGTGGTCGGTCACCGCAAGCGTAGCTTGCTTGAGCGTTGGTGGAGCGGCGCCAACGGGGCCTACATCGTCGATAATCTCGATTGCAGCCTGCTGGTGGCGCGAAGCGACATCAGCGATCAGGACTTCGAGGCCGAGTTTTCCAAAGCCGCCCAGCACGTAAACGCCTAGGTGAGCCGATAACGGAGCGGGGCCAGCGGCGGCGGCAGGTCGGATCGCCCGATGGCGTGTAGAAGCTCGCGCTCAACGGTGCGCACCAGGGCGTCGAGTGGAAGGTCGTTGTCGTCGGTTCCGAACGGATCCTCCAGCTGGTCTCCCAGCGCGTCCAGGCCAAAGAAGGTGTAGCTGGCGATCAGCACCAGCAGCGGCGTCCACCAGCCTAACGCCGGCGCCAGGGCGAACGGCAGCAGCAGGCAAAACAGCAAGGCCGTCCGATGCAGCAGCAGCGAATATGCGAAGGGCAGGGGCGTTGTCTTGATCCGCTCGCAGCCGGCCTGGACCTGGCTAAGGTCCGATAGCTGACTTTCCAAAACCGCATAGTGGATGTCGGAGAGCGCCTTTTGCGCCGCTAATCGCGCGCATTGCGCGCCGACCTCGGCCAGCACCGCATCACTAGGATTGGGCGGTTCAGGCTCGTCGTCGGCGGCGATCCAGGGCCTGATCGCGGCGGATTCGTCCTGATCCCGTAGCCTGGCCGCAAGGCCATGGGCGAAGCCGCAGAGACCCAGCAGCAGGGGCTCTCGGACCTCGGCGTCGAGGACGGCGGTCTGGCGCGCGAAGGACCGGGCGGCGATGATCAATCGCCCCCAGAGCTTGCGCGCTTCCCACCAGCGATCATAGCAAGCGTTGTTGCGGAAGCTCATGAAGATCGACAACGCCAGGCCGATCAAGGTGAAGGGCATGGCGCCAAGGTGACCCATGGGCTCGGGCAAGGTGCGGTGGAGTAAGACCGCGCCGACTGAGATCGCCGCCAATATCAGCAGGCGGCCGGCGATCTTGGGAACGATGGAGCCGTGCATCGCCGTCAGGACCTCGCCCAGTCCTGGTCTGTCTCTGACGATCATCGACGCTCACCCTCTCAATCGATCGTGCCTTACGCGAGCAATGAGGCGCGGGCTGGGCGTCAGCCTCGGGACGGACGCCCAGCGCTTGTGAGAGCCTTCGCGTGCGCGGATGCTTGAATAGGGCGTCGGTTTTCCCTGATCTCGATATCGCGGTGCGCTGTGCGCGCGAAGCTATTTAAGCGCCCCAGTTTTTCGAAATAGTTGACCGTAGCGTCGTGATCGTTTCGAAAAATGGCGAAAATTAGTGGGCTCTTTATCGGAAATCGCCAGGCGAGGTGATTGACGGAGGCGCCGGCTTGGCACTACCCGTGAGACGCGCCGGCGCCAAGGATCGGACGCATAGAGGTCACAGATTGGGGAGTGTGATGTCAGAAGCTAAATCCAGCCTCGACACCGAGGGTTACACCGTCAGAGACGCCTATTTCGGCCGGCCATACATCGATCGCGATGAGCTTCGCCAGCAGCCCTATCCCCACCGCAACGTCCACGGCGGGTTCGAAAACACCGACACGCGCTTCACCTTCTATTTTCCGGACGCGGGCGAGTGGGGCGGGCGCATGTACCACCCGCTCGAGGGCGCGCACGCGGGCCATGAAGAAGCGTTCGCCGGCGCCATGGGCGCCATTCTTGGCGGACTGGAGATGATGACCAAGCTGGGCGGCTACATGGTCGAATCCAATTCGGGCCATATCGGCGACGACGTGGATCCAAGGGCCGGCGTCGATCCGGGTCTCTATGGCTATCGCGCCAGCGTCGAGAGCGCCCGCTTCTCCAAGCATATCGCCAAGCAGGTCTACGGTCGGGAGCCGGATTTCAGCTATGTCTGGGGCGGCAGCGGCGGCGGCCGCCGCTCGCCCTTGTGCCTCGAATACTGCGACGGCGTCTATGACGGCGCCCTCCCGTTCATGGGCGGCGGCAACATCGAGCCGCACGGCACCAATTCGCGCGTGCGGAGCGAGCAGCCCTTATCGTTTGGCGCGATGTTCAACGTTCAGCGCCTGCTGCGCGGCGGCAAGCTCGAACGCGTCATCGACGCCATGCAACCCGGCGGCGGCGGCGATCCCTTCCTGGGGCTGAACACCCACGAACGCGAGGAGTTGGCCAACCTTTATCGGCTGGGATATCCCCGCGGCGACGAGTTCATGATCGCCAAGCCCATGGGCCAGATCTGGCTGTGGTCGTCTATCGCCGACATGTTGCTGGAAGAGGACGCCGATTACTTCAAGGCCTTCTGGACCCAGCCAGGCTATGTCGGTTTCGATCAGCCAGAAGCCGTGCGCGACGATCTGATCGACCAGGTCCTGCCCGTCACCCGCGTCATCACCGCTCAGGACCTGCTGAGCGGCGAGGATTTCGCGGGTCCCGAATTCGCCGACGCCAAGCCGATGGCGATGTTCATGGCCTCCTCGACGGGGCAGTTCGACATGCCCATCGGCGTCGAGGTCAAGGGCTTGGGCGAGGGCTACCGCAGCGGGACCGGCGTTCGTGTCGTTTCCGGCGCCGCGCAAGGACGTCAGCTCTACTGCACCAAGTCGATCGGCGACATGCTGTTCTGTGATGGCCGCGCCGAAGCCAATCTGAAGCGGTTCCGCGGCGTCCAGGTCGGCGACGAGGTGCATGTCGACAACCACGCCTTCCTGGCCTTCTGCTACGCTTACCGGCACCACATTTCCGATGATCCGCTGAACGACTTCCTCCGGGTCGATGGCCAGCCGATCTATCCCCAGCACGGCCTGCCGATGCAGTCGCCGCTTATGGGCGTGCCATATTCGGGGCAGTACGAGGGCAAGCTCCTGTGGATCCACCACACCCACGACGCCTCGCTCTGGCCGCCTCAGGGCGTGATCTACAAACGCGCCGTGGAGCAGGCCCAAGGTGCGGAAAAGGCTCGTGAACGGTTCCGGCTGCAGTGGACCCAGAACGCTGAGCATGTCCCGCCGATGCTCCTGCCTTCCGACCCCAAACGCGCCACCGCCACTTGGCTGATCGACTACATGCCCAGCATCGAACAAGGGCTGGTCGATCTCGCTGCCTGGGTGGAGAAGGGCGTGGCTCCTCCCGAGACGCAGTATAGCTTCGTCGACGGCAAGATCAGCCTGCCGCCGACCGCCAAGGCGCGCGGGGGCACTCAGCCCGTGGTGTCGGTGACCGCCGACGGCGCCTTGCGCCGCCAGATCTCGCCCGGCGGACAGGTCGAGCTGACGGTGAGGGCCGAGGCGCCGCCCGGCGCGGGAACCTTCACGCGGGTCGATTGGGACCTGGATGGGTCGGGGAGCTTCGCCGTCAATCAGCCGATCGCGCCGGGTCAGACCGAACTGACCCTGTCGTTCGCCCATGCCTATGACCGGCCGGGTACGTATTTCGCCACGGCCCGGGTGAAGTTGAACCGCGAGGGTGACCCGACAGCTCGCCGGCAAATCGAAAACGTGGCGTCGGCCCGCATCGTCGTGAGCTAGTCCGCCGCGTCCAGTAACCCGGCCGCAGGCCGGGTTACTGGATCGAAATATTCAGAACGAGATTCTAGATACAGAACTCTTGACTGGACACCGTTCTCCAAAGGCCTCTAATGGCCAAGGGCGTGCGATCCCGAAATGGGAATTGAGGTCACGGTTTAGGCCAGCCGTCGCGACGCCCCGCCAAGAATGAGCAAGCCGAACACAGTCGGCGAAACCTTAGGGAGCAAGCGGTGAAAGACAGACTGAAACTTCAGCTGGCGATCTGCGCCATGATCGCCGGCGCGGCGACGCTGTACGGGTCGCCATCCTCTGCGGCCGCCGCGGCGACGTGCGACGTGAAGGCCATCCAAGCCATCTCGCCGGCGGACACCACCATTGTTTCGGCCGTGCCGACCGCCGCGCCGACGCCGCACTGCAAGATCGACGGCTATGTGACCACGACCCATGCCGGCGGCGCGACCAACAAGGCCAATTTCCGGCTCCAGTTGCCCGACGAGGGCTGGACCAAGCGCTACTATTTCATCGGCATGGGCGGTTCGGCCGGCTATGTGCCGACCGATTCCCAAATCCCCGGCGGCAATCCCCTGGTCAAGGGTTTCGCCGTCGCCGGCACCGATACCGGCCACCAGGGCAACATGCTGGATTGGGGCTTCCTCAGCGACCCGGTGCTGGCTGAGGACCACATCCATCTGGCCGCCCACGCCACGGCCGTGGCCACCCAGCAAATCACCCGCGCCTATTACGGCGCGCCGACCTTCTATCGCTACTTCTCGGGCTGTTCGGGCGGCGGGCGCATGGCGACCGAATCCATCCAGCGATATCCGGGTGATTTCGACGGGGTCCTGCTGGGCGCGCCCGGCGGGCGCAGTTCGGCGACCATGCTGGCGTTCATCAACGCCGCCCAGCAAGCCCAGCGTGAACCGGGCGCCTGGCTGTCGCCGGCCAAGCTGGCCATGGTCGATCGCAAGGTCACGGCCGATTGCGATGAACTCGACGGCGCCAAGGACGGCGTCATCTGGGACCACACCGCCTGCCGCTTCGACTTCACCAAGATCAAGTGCGCGTCGGCCGATGGCCCCGAATGCCTGACCGCCGCCGAACTGAAGACCCTGCAGGCGATCGTGGCCGGTCCGCGCGGACCCAAGGGCGCGATCAAGGTCGGCTTCCCCGTTTCCAACATCGGCATTTGGGCCGGGTTCCTGGGCATGGTGCCGCCGCCTTGGTCGGACGCGCCGACCAACGAGAACATCGCCAAGTCCTCGGCTGGCTACGTCATCGGCAGCTCGCTGGCCAAGGTCTATTTCGGCAAGGACTTCGACGCGTTGAAGGACTTCGACTTCAACAACCAGGATCAGATCGACGCCTGGTGGAAGGCGGCCCAAAGGGTCGGCTATGGCTACCCCTATAGCGCCGATCTGCGCGGCCTGCAGAAGAGCGGGGGCAAGGTGCTGATGTGGAACGGTGTCAGCGATCCTTGCTGCATCGACACCGAAATGCAGCAGTACTACGCCGACGCCGCGGCCAAGGTCGGCGGCATGGCGGCCCTGCGTGAGTTCGCCAGCTTCTACCGTGTTCCTGGCATGGGCCATTGCGGCGGCGGCACCGGCCCGCAAGACGCCCCCGACGTGCTGCTCGACCAGCTGATCAACTGGGTGGAAAAAAGCCAAAAGCCCGGCCCGGCCGTCGCCCACCGCGGCGCCGATCGCGTGCAGCTGACCTTCGCCGATCCCAAGACCAAGCAGGTCTCCGGTGTTCTGGTGCCGCCGCCGACCGGCGACGCCCGCGACTTCCTGCTCTGCCCCTATCCGCTGGTCGCGAGTTTCGACCGCTCGAAGGCCAGCGTCCCGGGCGCGGTTGGCGAGGCCCACAACTGGTCCTGCAAGGCGCCGGTCAAGGTGGCGTCCCGCTAGATCGATCGCCGGCCCCGGCGCTCAAGCCGGGGCCGGTCCGCATCGCGCCGTGCAAGGCGGTCCCGCCACGCCGACCCCACGGTCCGGCGCGCCAGCCGACATCGCCTCACAGAACGCCTTCAGAGGCGGTCCGGACGATCGTCAACGCGCCTCCGAGCCGTCCGCCTTCCAGGCCGCCGTCAGGAACAGGCGCCGTCGGGTGGCCAGATCGCCCGCCGTAAAGGCGTCAAGGACGGCGCCGGGCTGGGTTGCGGCCTGACTTTGCTGGACCCCGAACGGCAAGAGAATCTCGACGAACAGCTCGACCATCGGGTTGGCGCACTGCGTCGCGGCGAACGTGCAAAAATCACCAAAGGCGATCGTCTCGCGGGCCTGGGGCTGTTTGCGCCCGCCAGCCAGCCTTGCCGCGCGAGCCTGGTTCAGGCCTTCCAGGATCAATTGGGTCAGAAAGGCGTGGATGTCGGCGGGAGCCGGCGCGCTGCGTGCAAGGAAGGCTGCGGCCTGGGCGATGGTCCGCGCGCGGTTGGGGGTGGCGACATAGAGCCCGCCCTTGCGGCCCCGGATGAACTCCACCGCCGAGTGCTCCTCGAGCATTCGCACGGCCTGGCGCAGGATGGTCGTGCTGGCGCCATATCGCGCCATCAATTCGGCGCCGCTGCCGATACGCTCTCCGGCTCGCCAGCCCTTGGAGCGGATCTCGCGCAGAATTTCGCGGGTCAGGCGTTCGGCTTGGTTGCCCGCGCGGTTGAACTCGGGCCGACCCGGATCGACGGTCTTCAGCGGCGAGCCCGGGTCGTGGTCGGTCTCGTTCCAGGTCGGCCACCTGGCGTGGAACATCGCCAGCATCCGGCGGCGACAGTCGAACAGCGTGGGCGTATCGCCGGCGATCAGCGCTTCAGCGGCTTCGCGCGTGATGCGCCAGGCTTCTCCGCGCTCGCTCTCAACGCTGACATTGATGCTGTAAGGCATGATGTCGCTGGCGAACTCGCTGGCCGTCCGATTGGCGAGCAGCACCGCCGGTTCGCGCGAGGCGGTCCGGATGGCCTGATGCAGTAGGCGGTGGCCCCCCACCGCCTGAAATTGGGCCTCGGCCATCCGATCGAGGCGATGGATCAGGCCCCGGATCCGCTCGCAGGCTTCTGGGCCTAGACGGGGCGCTCCATGGAGAAAAAGGTGGGTCTCGAGCGCGTAGGGCAGGACGCCCAATTGCTGGATGTCGCGGGTCAGGCTCTCGACCAAGATCGACAGCGAGCGCCCGACGAAGTCCGGATTCGGCTCGGCCACCACCAACCCACCGCCGGGGCCGCGCCGCATGTAGGCCACGCCCCGTTCCTCCAGGATGCGTACGGCCTGGCGGAAGACGGCGCGTCCTGCGCCATGCGAGGCGCGCAGGTCCTGTTGCGATGCGATCACCGTTCCGGGGGGCGAGCGGGCGCTCAGCACCTCGCGCGCGATTCTTTCCGCCAGCCGAGCGCCCGCCGAATCCGGCCCGAAATCCGCCGGTGGCGACACGGCGTCAAACGGTTCTGTCGTCAACTGCGGAGACCCCGGCCCAATCTGCCCTTCTTCCTAGTAGACAGATTGGCGTCGGATGAAAACAGGCGCCTATTTTAGCCTACTGGCCCCGCCTTCCAGATTGGCTAAGGGCGGGGCGCCTCAGCAGCGGATCGAGGGCCAAGACGCCCGTCAGCGGTCCGCCAACGCCAGCATCTCCGCGAGGGTCTGGGTCAAAAAAGTGCGCCGCCCCGGGAGGCGGCGCTCATCGCGTCGTGACGTGGCGCGCCGGCGTTGGACCGGCGCGACACAGGGATCAATGGAACGCGTAGCGAAGCTCGAAGACCACCTGGCGCGGCGCCCCGTAGAGGAAGGTCCCGACGCCGAACTGCGTTGAGAGCTGATTGTTGCTGCCCACCACGTAGTCCTTGTCGAAGGCGTTGCGGACATAGAAGGCCGCGCTGACCGGGCTTTGGCGGATATCGCGCCAGTCGACCCGCAGATCGACCCGCGTGTAGCCGGGCACATTGGCGCCCATCGCCGAGAGGGCCACGGCGGGATTGCCGTTGGGCTTGTTGGCCGGATCCAGCGCCATGCCGCTTTGGTAGTAGATGCTGGCCAGGGCGCTCAGCGAGCCCCAGTCGCCGGCCAGGTCGTAGGTGAAGCGCGGCGTCAGGGTCAGCTGGTGCTTGGGCGTGTTGGGGAACCGGCTGGAGGTCAGATCGCCCTGCACCGGATCTTCGTATTTGTCGTAGCTGGCGTCCATGTAGGTGTAGATCAGCGAGACGTCGAAATGGGCCGCCAGCTGGGCCGCCACATCGACGTCGAGCCCCTTGATGCTCCCGGACGCGGCGTTGCGCGTGACGGTCGAGGCGGGGGTCGTGGGCAGGTTAATGAAGCGCTGGATGTTGGTGTAGTCGTCGTAGAAGGCGTCGACGGCGTAGCGGAAATGCATGTCGCCCAGGGTGGTTTGACCCTTCACGCCGACTTCGTGGTCGGTGACGAACTCAGGCTGGAAATACTTGTCCGCCGCCGAGAGCGCCGTGCCGTTGAAGCCGCCGGATTTGTAGCCGCGCCGCACCGTCGCATAGGCGCTGAGGTTGGGCGTGAAGGTGTAGTTGGCTGCGACGTTCCAGGTCGTGGCCTTGAAGACGCCCGACGAGGACGGGCCCGTCGCGGTGGGGCCGGTGGGCACGGGTTGTCCAGGCAGGACCAGGAAGGTCTGGGAGAACGAGCGCCGATAGTCTTCCGTCCGGCGGATCCCGCCTGTCAGGGTCAGCTTCTGGGTCGCCTTCCAGTCCACCTGGCCGAAGACGGCCTCGGACGAGTTGGAGCTGTTGCCATAGGCGATGGCCTGGATGGCGACGCCATTGGGGAAGGCCAGCGCCAAGGGCGGCGCCAGGGCGCCCAGCACGGGCGCGGAGAAGAACTGCTTGGTGTCGAAGCCGACATTGACCGGCGATTTTGTGTTCTCCCGGTAGTAACCGACCACGGTGTTGACCGCGTTCCAGCTGGCCTGGATCTGGAACTCCTCCGTCGTGGACTCGATCTTCTTACCCGGCGGGTTGGTGACGTTCAGAAGGTCGAGCGGCGTGGAGTCCAGGTCGTAGGACTGTCCGCCGGTGTAGTGACGGTTGCTGACGATGTTCTTCAGCGTGATGTGGTCGGTCAGGCGTAGGGAGGTCGAGTTGAGGATCCCGTGACCATCGAGGACCGTATAGTCGGGCCAACTGGCGTTGATGACACGCGGCCCGCGCGCCTTTTGGGCCGCCAGGTAGCCTTGCAGCTGCGACAGGATCGGGGCGTTGTTGATATTGGGCGCCACGAAGGCGAGGCTCGAGCCCGAGCCGCTCTCCTTGACCTCGTCATCCTGATAGATGGTGAGGTTCTCGAACCCGTCGAAGGGCCGCAGAAGCACGCTGGCGCGAACGCTTCGGCGGTTCTCGTTGTCGAGCTTTCGCCCATTGTAGAGGTTCTTGGTGTATCCGTCGCGATTGAGGGTCTGACCTGCGACGCGGACCATGAGCTTGTCGCCGATGATCGGGCCGCCGACGGCGAATTCAAGATCGTGCCGGTTCAGGTCGCCGACTCGCCCGACGACGTAGCCGCTGAGGGTCTCCGTCGGACGTTGCGGCGAGAACAGCACAGCGCCGCCGGTGGTGTTTCGCCCAAACAACGTCCCCTGCGGCCCTTTGAGAACCTGCACGCTCTGAAGGTCGAAGATCGCGCTCGAGAAGTCGGGCACTTCTGCGAAATAGGCGACGACGCCCGGCGAATTCTGTCCGAACGCCTGTCCCTGCCCCCGGATGGAATAGGTGACGTTGTTGCGGTTGCCCGTGGTGTTCTGGATGGAAAGGCCTGGCGCGACGACGGTCAGGTCGTTGACGTTCTTGATGTTCTTTTCTTCCAGCTGACGCTCGCTCACCGCCACCACAGCGATCGGCACGTCCTGCAGCCGCTCTTCGCGCCGGCGAGCCGTGACCACCACCTCTTCAAGCGTGTTGGCCGCGGGCGCTGTGGACGTGGTCTGGGCCAGGGCGATGGATGGCAAGGTCAGGCAACTGCTCGCGCAGAGCCAGAAAAGGCCGACCTTGCGCGCAGCGCGCACGACTTCGCCCGCGCCGAATTTCGGCTGGTTCATGTTTTCCTCCCCGTCGGCCTGAGCACCGATCACTGATGCCGGATCGCCATTTTTAGGCGCCTGACTTGAACGCATCCTATGCACATGTTTTTGAGCTGTACAAGAATGTGCTTCTCAATAGAGAAGGAACGGGCGGCAGACTGTGTCTGCCCGTCCCGGCGCGCTGGAAGCCGATGGCGTCCGCCGAAAGAGCGCGGCTCGGCCGGGCGTTCGACGGTCCGCCGGCGCCGGCGGCCTTCCATCTTGCCGTTGGCGCAGGTCACCAGGTTGCGCTTGTTCCAGGCGTCCAGTTCGTCGCGCGGATAGAGCACGGCTCTGCCGATCTTGACGAAGGGCGGACCGATCCGCTGGGTGCGCCAATTCTCCAGCGTCCCCGTCGAGATCTGACCGCGGTAGCGCTCGGAGACCTCCTCGGTGGTCAGGAACTGTCTCATCGGCGCCTCTAGGATCAGACGGCCCTGCCGCCGCCAGATCCCGGGCTTGGCTCAGGCGCGCAGCTCGCAAGGCGTGCTGCGCCAACCGGAGGCGTCTAGGTGCGACGCGACGACCTGGGCGATGGAAGCGTTCGATGTCGCCCGCGCCAAGGTCTACACGCTCGGGTCAAAGCCCGGATGCGCCAGCGACGCCGCTCCCCTGGCGTTGCCCGACGGCTATGAGGCCCAGGCCAAAGAGGCTGTCGCCCTGCAGGTGGAGCGCGCCGGCGTTCGCCTGGCTCTGCTGCTCAACGAGGCGTTCAAGTAGAAGGGCGGTGTCGCCACCGCCTCTCGATCGCCGAGGTCAGGCGGGCTTGGCGCCCGGCGCGCCGCACTTGGCGAACTTGCCCTTGGCGTCCTTGCACATGTTCGGTTTGGCCGGAGCAGCCGCAGCCGGACACTTGATGAACTTGCCTTTGGCGTCGCGGCACGGGGCGGCGGCCAGGGCCGCGCTGGATGCGGAAAGCGCCATGACCATGGCGGCGGCGAGAGCGAGGGACTTGCGCATGTTTCCTCCTGTCAGCGCGAGAGCGCGACGTCGCGCCCGATTGGTGACGCTTTCAAGGCGACCCACGATGAGCACCTCCTGGTTTTGAGTTCTCAAAACTTGCAATTCAGGCGGGAACACTTCTAGCTCTGAAGCTCAAGCTTCAGGGGAGCATGCTGCGCGCCATCGACTGGAAAATACTGTCGATAGGCGGCTGTCACCAACGCGCACGGGGGATACGCGATCCTGTCGCGGCAGGATCCCGGGCGCGGCGCGTGCCGCCTCGAAGGTGAACATCAGGGTGCGGCCAGGCGGCGCCGCCACTGGCGCACGCGCTGCAGTTTGACGGTCATGCGGCGGATGATCCGCTCGGGGTTGGGGCGCGCGCTGAGGGCGCGTGAAGCGGACATGGCGACTTCGAGTTCTTGAATTGTTCTCATCCCGCGAGGCAAGAAAGTCAATCGGATTCGAAAGCGGGTTTGGCGCGGCAAGAGCGGCGGACGAGTGGGGCGATCAGCGGCTGCTTCAACGCAGCTTGGCGTCGGAACGGTCGGCGCCCAGGAGATGCCAAAGGCGTTCGGCCGGCATGATAATAAAATGAAGTTATTTTTATAATTGCTGCTAAGCGTGGATTGAGGTGAATTTCGCCGCTCTGGCTTGTGGTCAGCGTCAAAGAAGCGGGGAGGATCATCGCCATGGATCGCCAGTTGAGGCCTAAACGTCGTTGGGTGGTCCCAGGGATCGCGGCGCTTTCCCTCCTGGCGGCCGCCGGCTTGGCGCGGGCGGACGATCCGCCGCCGCCGCTCAAGGACAATGGTCTGGCGCGCACGCCGCCGATGGGCTGGAACAGCTGGAACAGGTTCGCCTGCGATGTCGACGAGACGCTGATCCGCAAGACCGCCGACGCGATGGTCAGTTCCGGCATGCGCGAGGCGGGCTATCAGTACGTGGTGATCGACGACTGCTGGCACGGCGCGCGCGACGCGCACGGCGATATCCAGCCCGACGCCAAGCGCTTCCCCAGCGGCATGAAGGCCTTGGGCGACTACATCCACGCCAAGGGCTTGAAGTTCGGCATCTATTCGGACGCGGGCCTGAAGACCTGCGGCGGCCGCCCCGGCAGCTGGGGGCATGAGTATCAGGACGCCAAGCAATATGCGGCCTGGGGCGTGGACTATCTGAAGTACGACTGGTGCATGGCCGGCGCGCAGGACGCCCGCTCGGCCTACTACATCATGTCGGCGGCCCTGCAGGCGAGCGGCCGCGATATCATGCTGTCGATCTGTGAGTGGGGGACTTCCAAGCCCTGGCTGTGGGCCGACAAGGTCGGCAATCTCTGGCGCACCACCGGCGACATCTACGACAAGTGGGAGGGTGTGCGCGACTACAGCTCCGGCGTGATGAACATCGTCGACAAGCAGGCCGAACTCTATCCCTACGCCCGTCCTGGCCACTGGAACGACCCGGACATGCTGGAGGTGGGCAACGGGGGCATGACCGCCGAGGAGTATCGCTCGCACTTCAGCCTCTGGGCGATGCTGGCCGCGCCGCTGATCGCCGGCAACGACATCGTCAGCATGGACGCCTCGACCCAGGCGATCCTCACCAACCGCGAGGTCATCGCGGTGGATCAGGATCCGCTCGGCCAACAGGGGCGACGGGTGTCCAAGGAAGGCGACCTGGAAGTCTGGATCCGGCCTTTGCAGGGCGGGGGCAGGGCCGTCGTCCTGCTCAATCGCGGCGCGGCGCCGGCCCAGATCAGCCTCGACTGGAGCCAGATGGATTACCCGGCGACGCTGCAGGCCAAGGTTCGCGATCTCTGGGCGGGCAAGGACGTCGGGATCCATACGGGCCGGTACCAGGCGACCGCGGCGTCGCATGGCGTCGTCATGTTAAGAGTCCAGCCGTGACCTCGGCGTAAAATAAGCAAAAATATTTTTCTAAATCCCTTGGCGGCCCGGTTTCGCGCGGGTAAGCCAGGGCAAGAGACCGTTGGCCATCGGCCGCGCGTCCAGCTTAGGGAGGCGAGGCGCGCCATGGTTCGGATCGGCATCGATTTTGGCGGCACGAAGATCGAGGCCGCGGCCCTGTCGGAAGACGGGCGGCTGCTGGCCAGTCTGCGAGCGCCCACGCCCAACACCTATGACGCGGCCATCGAGACCCTGCGCGACCTGATCGGCCGGACCGAGCAACAGGTCGGCGGGCGCGGGTCGATCGGCATCGGCGCGCCCGGATCGGTGTCGCCAAGGACGGGCGTGATGCGCAACGCCAACGCCGTCTATCTCAACGGCCGCCGGTTCAGGGAAGACCTGTCCGAGGCTCTGGGCCGGCCGATCCGCCTGGCCAACGACGCCAACTGCCTGGCCCTGTCCGAAGCGGTGGACGGCGCGGCGCAGGGCGCGCGGACGACCTTCGCGATCATCCTGGGCACCGGCTGCGGCGGAGGCCTGGTGGTGGACGGCAAACTGGTCGAAGGCGCCAACGGCGTCGGCGGCGAATGGGGCCATATTCCGCTGCCCTGGCCGACAGCCGATGAAGTTCCTGGGCCGGCCTGTTGGTGCGGCCAGCATGGCTGCCTGGAAACCTGGGTCTCGGGTTCGGGTCTGCGTCGCGACTTCAAGGCGCGGACCGGGCGCGACCTGACGGGCGAGGCGATCCTGGCCGCGGCGGGGCAGGGCGACGCCGAGGCCTCCGCAGCCTTCGACCGACTGGTCGAGCGCCTTGGCCGGGCCATGGCGGTGATCTGCAATATTCTCGATCCTGACGTCTTCGTGCTCGGCGGCGGTCTGTCCAATATCGACATGCTCTACGAGCGCCTCCCGGGACTGATCGAACCACGGGTCTTTTCGGACCAATGGTCGGCGCGGATCGTCAAGGCCCAATGGGGGGACTCGTCGGGCGTGCGCGGCGCGGCCCGTCTGTGGGATCTGGGCGCGTGGGCCGATGAAGTCGCAGCCTGATCCCCAGGCCCGCGCGCGGGCCGGCTATGTCCGCCTGCTCGACTGGCTGACCGAGGCCGCCGTCCCGCTGTGGGGCAAGGCCGGGATCGACGCCTGCGGCGCCTTTCACGAAATCCTCGACGCGGACGGCGTCGCGGTCAACGCGCCGCGCCGCGCCAGGGTCCAGCCCCGGCAGCTCTACGCACTGCAGACCGCGCGCCGGCTCGGCGCTGAGGTCGACGAGTCGGTGCTGCGCCGAGGCCTCCAGGCCTTCACGACCCGCTATATCCGCTCCGACGGACTGATCCGGACCCTCGTCGCGGCGGACGGCCAGGTGCTGGATGAAGCGGCGGTTCTCTACGATCAGGCTTTCGCGCTTTTGGCCCTGGCGAGCCTGAAGCCGCTGCTGGGTGAAGACGCCCAGCAAGCCGCGATGGTTCTGCTGCGGGCGGTCATCGTCCAGTTCGGGCGCCCCGGCGGGTTCGAGACGACGCTGCCGCCATCGCTGCCGCTGGCCTCCAACCCCCACATGCACCTGCTCGAAGCTTGCTTGGCCTGGATGGCTGTGAGCGAGGATCCGGCGTGGTCCAGCACGGCGCGTCAGATCGTCGGCTTGGCGCTGGAGCACTTCATCGCGCCGGTCAACAGCGCCTTGCGGGAGTTCTTCGACGAGACCTGGCGGCCCGCGCCGGGGGAGGCCGGGCGCATCGTCGAGCCCGGGCACCAGTTCGAGTGGGCCTGGCTGCTGCTGAGCTGGAGCCGCCTGGCCAAGACCGATCCGCTGATGCTCGCCGCCCGGGTCGCGGCCATGCGCCTGATCGCCAACGCCGAGGATTTCGGGGTTGACCCGGTCCGTAACGTCGCGATGAATGGCCTGCTGGACGATTTCTCGATCCATGACGCGCAGGCCAGGCTCTGGCCGCAGACCGAGCGGATCAAAGCCTGGGCCCTGGCGAGCGCCCAAGCCGACGGACCGTGGTGGGATATCGTCGCCGACGCCGTCGAGGGCTTGGAGCTCTATCTGCGCACGCCGGTGCGGGGCCTTTGGTTCGACACCATGACCGCCGACGGCGCGCTGGCCAACGGCCCGGCGCCGGCCAGTTCCTTCTATCACATCGTCTGTGCGATCGAGGTGCTGGGCGCGGCCTTGGGAGACGTCCGTTGCGCCGCATGACCGAGACCATTCTGGCCGTCGCGGCCGTGCTGGTTGCGCCCCTGGCGGCGCATGCCCAGGCCGCGCCGCACATCGTCACCGCCGAAGGTCCGCTGGTCGGCGTGACGGGCGAGGGCGGAACCAGCCTGTTCCTCGGCGTGCCGTTCGCCCGACCGCCGGTCGGCGACCTGCGTTGGCGTCCGCCCCAGCCCCTGCGCTGGACGGGCGAACGCGCCGCCAGCGCCCCCGGACCAGCCTGTCTGCAGGCCCCCTTGGGCTGGAACGACAAGGACGCGGCGCGCTCCAGCGAGGACTGTCTCTATCTCGACGTCTCCACGCCGGCCCTCGATCCTACGGCGCGGCGTCCTGTCATGGTCTGGATCCATGGCGGCGCCAATTGGGCTGGATCGGGCGACGGCGTGGTTCGCTCCCGCCTGGCGCGCCAGGGCGTGGTGGTGGTCAGCGTACAGTATCGCCTAGGCGTCTTCGGCTTTCTGTCGCACCCGGCGCTAAGCGCCGAAGGCGGCGGCGCGTCGGGCAATTATGCGCTGATGGACCTGATCGCGGCTCTGCACTGGGTTCGGACCAACATCGCCGCGTTCGGCGGCGATCCGGACAACGTCACCCTGTTTGGCCATTCGGCCGGAGCGCAGGACGTGGGTCTGCTGATGTTGGCGCCGCAGGCGCAAGGCCTGTTCGCGCGGGGAATCCTGGAGAGCGGCACGCCGGGCTTTGGCTTCGCCCCGCGCACCCTGGCGCAGAACGAGGCCATCGGCGTGGATCTGGCGCGCCGGGCGGGCGTGACCGGAGCGGTTTCCGGCGCCTTGGGCCTGGCGGCCTTGCGCCGGACCTCCGGCGCGGACCTGCTGCGGGCGGCCAAGGGTCTGACCGCGCCGATCGACGACCAGAGCTTCATCTGGACCCAGGCCGTGGTCGACGGAAGGGTGTTGCCTCGCGCGCCGGAGGTCCTGTTGGCCGAGGGCGGGGCCGCGGCGATGATCGTCGGCGACAGCACGCGGGAGATCGCGCTGTTTGGCGCCGACGCCGAGCGTGCGCGCGCCTGGATCAGAACCCGGCCGGACGCCGACGCCTTGCTGAAGGTCTACGGTCTGGATCAGGCCACGCCGCCGGCGCCCGATCCGGTCGCCGGCGATATCGCCCTGCGGGTCGCCACCGATCGCATGTTCCGCTGCCCCGGAAACTTCGTGGCCGCACAGCGAACCGCCTTGGGCGCGCAGGTCTGGCGCTATGAACTGGAAGTTCCCGCGCCGGGCGCGGCGGACGTCAGCCATGGTTCCGAGCTGCGCTACGTGCTCGACGGCGCGGAGGGACCGCCCCTGCAGGCCTACTGGCTGAACTTCGCGCGCACCGGCGATCCCAGCACCCCGGGCCTGCCGTCGTGGCCGGCCTATGGCGCCTCCGGGCGCTACCTGGCCTTCACGACCAACGGACCGGTCGTCCGGCAAGGCTTGGCCAGCGCTGCTTGCGAGCACATCCAAAGACCGTGACGCTCACGGCAAACAACAAAGCGGCGACAAAGCCGCGCGGAGGAAAGAGACCATGACGACCCTGCGCCAACGCCTTTTTAAGACCGCCCTGCTGGCCGCAACCGCCCTGACCCTGGCCGCGCCCGTCGCCGCGGCGGCGCAAGCTGCCTGGGGACCCTACAACGCCGATTTCCCGGCGGGCGGCGGCGGCCTATCGCGGCCGCTGGCCGGAAAGACCGAGGGGGATATCCTCCCGGCGGGCGGGCCCTGGTCGATCCATGGTTGGGTGAAGGCCTCCGAGGTGGTTTCGGCGCCCACCCTCGTGGCCGGCCTGGGCGATCCGGCGGCCGGCGGTCGGTTTCTGATGATCGACGGCGGCGCGTTCGGTGTCTGGACCGGCGGTCGGCCGCTGAGCGTCAAGACCGGAATCAAACCTGGCGACTGGCGTTTCGTCGCCGCCGTTTCGGATGGCGCCAAGGTCACGCTCTATGTCGACGGCGCGTCGGCCGGCGAGGCGCCCGTCGCGGCTGCGGCGACACCGGCCATCATCGCCCTGGCGCCGCGCAAGGTCGCGGGGTTTTCGCCCTTCGCCGGCCGGATCGCCGATTTCGCGGCCGAGGGGCGGGCGCTTTCCGCGTCTGAGATCAAGACGGCGGCGGCGCGCAAACCCGATCCGTTGACCGTCTATGAGTCCGGCAGCCCAAACTGGCCGGTGCAGGTGCGCCAGATGTACGGTCAGGTGACGCCCCAAGAGGCCTGGACGCGTCCCAAGGGCAAGGGCGCGATCTCCGCGCCGGTCGCCAAGCCGGCTTATGCCGGGCCGGCCCTTGTCGCCGACGGCCCCGACGCCTGGACGCTCAAGCGCTGGAGCTTGGTCGAGGCGCCCAAGGTCGCCCAGGACGGCGCGGTGGTCTCCACGCCGACCTACGACGCAAGGGCTTGGTACGCGGCCACCGTTCCGGGCACGGTGCTGACGACCCTGGTGGATCGCGGCGTCTATCCGGATCCGGACTATGGTCTGAACAACACCGCGATCCCCGAGAGCCTGAACAAGCAGGCCTACTGGTATCGCAGCAGCTTCGAGACGCCGGCGAGCGCGGCGGGCAAGCGCCTGCTGCTGACGTTCAAGGGCGTCAACTACGCCGCCGAAATCTGGCTGAATGGCGAGAAGCTGGGCGAGCTGAAGGGCGCTTTCATTCGCGGCCAATTCGATGTGACCGGCAAGCTGAAGCCCGGCCAGAACGCCCTGGCCGTCAAGGTCTCCCCGCCGCCGCATCCGGGCCTGGCCCACGAGGAGTCGCTGACGGCCGGGGTCGGCGAGAACGGCGGCATGATGGCCCTGGACGGCCCGACGTTCATCGCCAGCGAAGGCTGGGACTGGATCCCCAGCGTGCGCGATCGCAACACGGGCCTGTGGCAAGACGTGGTGCTGACTGCCAGCGGCGAGGCGCGACTGGGCGACGCCCATGTCGTCACCACGCTTCCGAAGGCCGACAATAGTCAGGCCGATATCGAGATCACCGCCCCGGTCGAGAATCTGACCGGTCATCCAGTGCAAGCCACGGTCACGGCGGCCTTCGACGGCTTCAACGTCTCCAAGACCGTCACCCTGGCGCCGGGCGCCGGATCGGTGGTCTTGAGCCCGGCCGAGTTCCCGCAGCTGTCGGTGGCCCATCCCAAGCTGTGGTGGCCCAATGGCTACGGCGATCCGGCCCTGCACGACCTGAAGCTGTCGGTGGCCGTCGATGGCCAGGCCTCGGACCAGAAGACGATCCGGTTCGGCATTCGCCAGATCACCTACGATCTGTCGCTGATGAGCCCGTCGGGCCATCTGCGCCGCGTGGAGGTCGACTTCTCCAAGGCCCGCCAGTTGGGGCAAGACATCACCGACGGCAGTCACGAGGGGATCCGCAAGGTCGCTGACGGCTGGGCGACCTCGCTGACGGCCCAGGGCGACGCCTCGCCAGCGGTCCGCGACGCGGACGACGCCAGCCTGACGCCCTATCTGGTGATCAAGGTCAACGGCGTGAAGATCGCCGCGCGGGGCGGCAACTGGGGCACCGACGACTGGCGCAAGCGCGTCGACCGGGCCCGTCTGGAGCCCTATTTCAGGCTGCACAAGGACGCCCACCTCAACATCATCCGCAACTGGGTGGGCCAGAACACCGAAGACGCGTTCTTCGACCTGGCCGACGAGTACGGCCTCTTGGTGCTGAACGACTTTTGGGACTCGACCCAGGACTACAATCTCGAAGCCCAGGACGTCCCGCTGTTCCTGGCCAACGCGGCCGACGTGATCAGCCGCTACCGCAACCACCCTTCGATCGTTCTGTGGTTCGGCCGCAACGAAGGCGTGCCGCAGCCGATCCTCAATGAAGGCCTGGAAAAGCTGGTCCACGATCTGGACGGCACGCGCTGGTACACCGGCAGCTCCAACCGGGTGAACCTCCAAAACAGCGGACCTTACAGCTACAAGGAGCCGCAGACCTACTTCACCGACCACGCCAAGGGCTTCTCGGTCGAGGTCGGCACGCCGTCGTTCCCCACGCTTGAGGCCTTCGAGGCCGCCGTGCCCGCGCCCGACCGCTGGCCGATCAGCGACAGCTGGGCCTATCATGATTGGCATCCGACCGGGAACGGGGCGACCAAGTCGTTCCTGGACGCCCTGACCGCCAAGCTGGGCGCGCCAACCAGCGTCGAGGACTTCGAGCGCAAGGCCCAACTACTGAACTACGAGACGCACCGGGCGATCTTCGAGGGCATGAACCAGGAGCTGTGGACCAAGTCGTCGGGACGCCTGCTGTGGATGACCCAGCCGGCCTGGCCCTCGACCATGTGGCAGATCCTCAGCCACGACTATGACACCCATGCCGCGTTCTACGGAACCCAGAAGGGGGCGGAGATCATTCACGTCCAGATGAGTCAGCCGGACCATCGCCTGGCCCTGGTCAACAATGGCCTGACGCCGATCATCGGCGCCAGCCTGCGGGCCCGGGTTCTGGGCCTGGACGGCAAGCTGCTGGCCGATCGGACCTCGCGGATCGACGCGGGCGCCAACAGCACCGCCTTGGGTGAGACGCTGGACCTGTCGGGACCGCTCGCCCAGGGCGCGGTGGTGGTGCGGCTGGACCTGACCGCCGCCGACGGCGCGCCGCTGTCCAGCAACCTCTATTGGACCGCCAAGGACGCCGAGGGCGAGCGCAAGCTGTCGGCCATGGCCGCCCAGCCGGTGTCGCTGGCCGCTGCGGCTGGCAAGTCGGGCGCGGAGACCCTGGTCACCGTGACCTTGGCCAACACCGGTTCGGCCCCGGCCCTGAATGGCAAGCTGACCCTGGTGGACGCCAAGGGCGCCAGGATTCTGCCGGCCTACTACGCCGACAACTATGTCTCGCTGCTGCCAGGTGAGCGCCGGACGGTGGAGATCCGTTATTCGGGCGAGGCGATGGCCGGCGCGAAGGTCGAGTTGCGAGGCTGGAACGTGATCCCGGTCGCGGCGAAGGTGCGATGAGGGCCGATCGTCGAGGGCTGCTGGCGGCGGCGCTGACGGCGTCGGGACTGGTGGCGTCGGGGCTGGCGCTGGGCGGACGGGCGTTCGCCCAGGCCTCTTCTCTAGTCCCAGCGCCGGCTCCAACGGCGGCCGACGCCGCCGCGGAGCTGCGGCTGCACACCGACTGGCCGTGGCTGGCGCGCTATCGCCAGGCCAACCTCGCCGATGCGGCCCTTCCGCCGGAGCGCCGGCGGGTGGTGTTCTTGGGCGACTCCATCACCCAGGGTTGGTTCGACAGGCATCCAGCCTTCTTCACCGACAACGGCTTCATCGGGCGCGGGATCGGCGGCCAGACCACGGCCCAGATGCTGGCGCGGTTCTGGCCCGACGTGATCGCCCTGAAGCCGGCGGCCGTGCACCTGCTGGCCGGAACCAACGACATCGCCGGCAACACCGGGCCCTACGATCCGGTGGCGACCTGCGACAACGTTCGGGCCATGACCGCCCTGGCCAAGGCCAATGGGGTCAAGGTGATCTTGGGGGCGGTGACGCCGGCGGCGACCTATCCCTGGCGTCCGGCTTTGCGGCCCGATGTCGAGATCCCGCGCCTCAACGCCTGGCTGGCGGGCTTCGCACGAAGCCAGGGCCACGGATTCGCCGACTACACCGCCGCGCTCGACGACGGTCACGCCGGCATGAAACCGGGCCTGTCCTATGATCAGGTCCACCCGACGATGGAGGGCTATGGGTTGATGGAGCCGGTGGCGCTGAAGGCCCTGCGCGCGGTGCGCGCCTAGGCCTGATCGGTGTTGCGCAGCGCCGAGCGCGATGGCAGGAAGCGGTTGATGATCGGCAGGATCGCTGCGCCCATGGCGGGCGCATCGGCCGCCAGGGCGGCGCGGTAGACCGGCGCCATGGTCAGGATCGAGCGACGAACGCTGAGCTTCTGGGTCACCGCCTTGGCCAGCTTGTCGATCAAGACCTCGGGCAGGCGCCCGCCGATATAGACGGCCTGTGGATTGATCAGGCAGCTGATCGAGATCAGCGGATCGTAAAGCAGATCGGCCGCTAGATCGATCCAGGCGTCGATGCGGTCTTGCGCCTCGACGGGCAGATCCGCCAGCTGTCCAGGGTCGCCGACCGCGTAGGCCTCGCCGAGAAACTCATTGAGGGCCGACAGCGAGACCGCGTCCTGCAAGGTGGCCGCGGACGTGCGTTCGGATTTGACGGGCAGAAAGCCCAGTTCGCCGCTGCGCCCCTGGGCGCCGCGGAAATACTCGCCTTCGACCACGAGCCCGCCGCCCAGGCCCGAACTTATCAGCATGTAGAAGAAGCTGGGCTTCTGCATGCCATGACCGAAATGCAGCTCACCAAACGCGGCCGCCGCAGCGTCGTTCTCGAGGATCACGGGCAGGTCGTGGCGTCGCGACAGCAGCTTGCGCAGGTCCACCCGGTTCCAGGCCTCGTAGGCGGCGGGACGGTGGGGCAGGTCGACGTTGGCGATGTCGTCGGGAATCGCCACGCCCACCCCGACGATGCGATCGGCCCGCACCCCCTTTGTCTTCAGAAGCGACTTCCATGAGTCCTCGAAGAACAACACGACATCCTCAGGGCTCGCGAAGGCGATTTCCTGGCTCACCCGGCCCCGAACCTGGCCGGCGAAGTCGAGCAGCACGATGGTGATGTGATCGCGGTCAATATTCAGGCCGATCGAGAAGCAGCCGTCGGGATTGATGGCGAAGGTCATGGCCGGCTGGCCCCGGGCGCCGTGCAGCTTGCCGGCTTCCAAAATGAGACCGTCTTCCACCAGGCGATTGGTGATGTTGGTGATCGCCGGCACGGTCAGGCCCGTGAGCGCGGCGACTTCCTGCTTGGTCTTGGCCGCGCCGATCCGGATCGACTGCAGCGCCACGCGCTGGTTGTAGTCGCCGGCCCGCTCGAGGTTGGTGCCCGACAGGCTTGCGCCCCGGTGCGCGGTCTTGGCGGGGTCCTGACTTGCCACGTGGCGCACTGCTCCAACCCGTTCTCGAAGACTGCCCGATAGCATCTGTGACGACCGAAGCAAAACCGGTCAGGCCAATCGGTCGTTGTCGGCGTGGAGCGCCTTGGCGATGCTCTCCAATCTCGCCCCCATCGTCTCGGGGTAGAACAGGGCGACGACGACCATCTGCAGCACCATCATCGCCGCGAAACCGACGAACGGCGCGCCGGGCCTCCAGGCGGCGACGGTTGGAAAGGCGCCGGCGATCAGGGCGTTGGCCACCCAATGGGTCGAGGCGCCCAGCGCCTGTCCCCGGGCGCGTACGGGCGTAGGGAAGATCTCGCTGATATAGACCCAGATCACCGCGCCCTGGCTGAAGGCGAAGGCGGCGATGAAGCCGACCAAGACGTAGAGCAGCCAACTCGAATGGTGGCCGCCATCCAGGATCCAGGCCGCCAAGCCCAGGCAGACGGCCATGCCGACCGAGCCGACCAGCAGCAGGCGCTTGCGCCCAAAACGGTCGATGACGCTCATGGCTAACAGGGTGAAAACCAGGTTGGTCGCGCCGATCGCCACGGCTTGGAGCCCAGCGGTGGCGTGTCCGAAGCCGGCCGCTGCGAAGATGTCGTTGAGATAATAGAGCAGGGCGTTGATGCCGGTCAGCTGGTTGAACAGCGCCAAGGTCACCGCCAGAAGGATAGGCTTGCGATAGAGGCGCCAGCTCAGTCGCGCGCCGGGCGGGCTGGGGGCTTCCGAAGGATCCAGATCGCCGCCCAGTCGCGTTTGAGCCGCGTGCGCCTCTTCATCCCGTCCCTGCGCCCTCAGCCATCGCGGACTTTGCGGGGCGCGCGCCAGCATCAGCCACAGAAGAGTGGCGGGGAGGGCGGTGACCGCCAGCTTCCAGCGCCAAGCGCTTAGACCCAGGGCAAGCTGATCCAGCAAGAAGTTGCTCAGATAGGCCACCAGGATGCCGACCACGATGTTGACCTGAAACAGGCCCACTAGCGCTCCGCGGCGGCGGGCCGGCGCGATCTCAGCCATGTAGACGGGCGCGAGCACCGACGACCCGCCGATCGCCACGCCGCCGATGAAGCGCGCCGTCAGCAGCACGGGCCAGGACCAGGCCAGCGCGCACCCGATGCTGGAGATGAAATAGAGAACGGCCATCGCGCGCAGGCCATCGCGGCTTCCGTAGCGATCGCCCGGCTTGCCCGACGCCATGGCGCCCAGCAGCGTTCCCCACAGCGCGCTGGAGACGGTGATCCCCAGGGTGGCGGGCGTCAGCCTATAGACGCGACTGATGTCGCCGGTCACCCCGGCGATGACGGCGGTGTCGAAGCCGAACAACAGCCCCGCCAGCGCCGCGGCGGCGACCGCGCCGACGAGCGTGGGACTCATGGGCCGCATGGCGGGCGAACTTTCCATCCTGGCCTCCCGGTTCGGGCGATGCGTGTCGTCGCCACTTCTTCTGTTCTTCCGTCTCGTGCGAGTTTGGATCGCGCGACGGCATGAGCAAGCCCTGCATAACGAGGCTCCAAGGGAAGGTGATGCAAAAATAAGAAAAAACAAATCATTTAAGTTGACCCGAGCAAGGGGCCGGATAATGGTGCTTTCCGAAGACGGCAAAAGCCGCTGCCGGGGAGGAGGCTTGGTGGGTCCTGAAAGGGACGCCGCCCTTCGAACCGGTTCTCGCCAGATACGCCTCGAATGCACGAGGTCAGGGAGGACAGGGGAAGTGACTCGATTCAAACATGCGCGGCGTAGCCTGCTGATGGCCGCCGTTTCGGGAGTGGCAATCGCCGGGCCGAGCCTTGCTCACGCGCAAGCCGCCGCGCCGGCTCAGGCCCAGAGCGATTCCACGGTTGAAGAGGTGGTCGTCACCGGCATTCGCGCTTCGCAACAGCGCGCGGTCAGCATCAAGCGCGACGCCGCCTCGGTGGTGGACGCGATCTCGGCCGAGGACATTGGCAAGCTGCCCGACAACACCATCTCCGACTCGCTGCAGCGCATTCCGGGCGTGCAGATCCTGCGCAGCGCCGGCGAAGGCTCGACGATCAACATTCGTGGCCTGCCGCAGGTCTCGACTCTACTGAACGGCGAAACCTATCTGGGCGCCCAATCGATCACGACTGTGCAGCCCAACTTCAACGACATTCCTTCGCAACTGTTCTCGGGCGCGGACGTCATCAAGTCCACGACGGCCGATCAGTTGAATGCCGGCATCACCGGTACGGTGAACCTGCGCACCCGCCGTCCCTTCGACCTGAAGGAAGGCCTGACCTTCGCCGCCGCGGCCGAAGGCTCCTACGGCGACAAGACCAAGAAGTACGACCCCAACGTCAACGGCCTGGTCTCCTTCCGCAACGACCGCTTCGGCGCCTTGCTGTCGGCCGCCTATTCGGATGTCCGCCTGTCCAACAGCCACAACGGCATTCAAGAAGGCTACGGCGCCACCCTGCATAACGAAGGCATGGCCGACGTCACCTCGTCGGGCGGGTTCTCGCCTACCGGTCGGACGCGCGGGACCGCCGTGGCGGGCGGGCGCGACGTCAATGGCGACGGCGACGCCACCGACGCCTTCATCGTGCCGCAGGGCTTCACCGGCTGGAACAAGATCAACGAGCGCAAGCGGTTGGGCGTCAATGCGTCCGCCCAATGGAAGCTCAACGACGCCTTGGAACTGAGTGGCGACGCCTTCTTCACCAAGCAGGACGAGCACGACCGCACCGCCGGCTTCCAGATGCAGGACGTCAACTGGCAGGCCGCCGAGTTCACGCCGGGCAAGTCGCGTGACACCGGCGCGGTCGTGGGCGGCTACCACGTCAACACCACCCAGGTTTACAACTATGACCTGGGCAATTTCGACTCCTACGCCCAGAACGACCGCTACCAGTCCCAGTCGCAGAACTACAATCTGGAACTGAAGTACGACAACGGCGGCAAGTTCACCGGCTCGGTGCGCGGCATCTACGGCAAGGCCCACCAGTACTACGACCAGAGCTATCTGCAGTTCAGCCTGTCGAACGGGGCGCAGTGGCAGCCGGGCGGCATCGGGCACTATCCCGCCTCGCTAGGCGGCGACCGCCCGTTCAACACCGGTGGCTACACGGTCAACACCCTGGCGGGCGCGGCGTCCTTGCCGGCCAAGGTCGATTTTACGGGCAGCAAGCCTGTCTTCACCCTGCCGGGCCAGCTGCTGACCGAACTGAGCGACATCAATGACTACGCCCTCAAGACCATGTCGTCGGAAGGCAACTATCGCCGCGAGGGCGACCTGAAGGTCATCCGCGCCGATGGCAAGTACGAGTTCAGCGACAGCTTCAAGATCTCGGGCGGCGTGCGCTACAGTGAGCGCTCGATCGATGATTTCGAGTTCGATCGCGCCGCGCCGCTCTATGGCAGCGCCGCCTCCAACGGCACGGGCTGTCTGGTCAAGTGGAAGGCCTTTGATGTGCCGCTCAATGACGCCAGTTGCAGCGCCGGCAACGCGGCGGGCGCCTATACCGCCGGCCTGACGCGCAAGGCCAACGATCCGACCTTGAAAGGCCAGGTCAAGCTGTTCAACCCGGGCGTGGCCGGTGTGCCGTCGATGTACGTCCTGGATCCCGCGGCCATGGACAACGCCCTGGCGTTCCAGAACAACTACTACCCGGGCAATGTCGAGGTGATGAACCCCGGCGCCTCGTTCAATGTCGGGGTCAAGCAGACCTCGGGTTACGTCCAGGGCGACCTGAAGGGCGAGCTCTTCGGCCTGAGCTTCAACGGCAATGCCGGCGTCAAGGTCATCCAGACTAAGCTGGACATCACCCAGTACGTCACTGGCAGCCCACGCCCCTACGGCGTGGCCAACCTGCTGGGCGGCAGCATCCAGACCAAGCGCGACTTCACCGACGTGCTGCCGGCGATCAATGTTGCTTTCGATCTGGCCGAGAACCTGAAGTTCCGCGTCGCGGCCTCCAAGACCATGACGCTGCTGGATCTCAATCAGTGGGGCGGGGGGCTGAACCCGACCTACGCCATCGACACCTCCAACCCCGGCTCGCCGGTGTTCCGGGTGACCGGCGGCAGCCAGAACGGCAACCCGCAGCTGGATCCTTGGCGCTCCAAGAACTTCGAAGGCTCGCTGGAATACTATCTGGGTCGCGGCAGCCTGCTGAGCGTGGGCGCCTTCTACATCAAGGTCGACAGCTTCATCCAGAACGGGGCGATCACCCGCACCGACCTGCCCGACAACGACGGGGTAGTGCGTAACCGCAGCGTCTCGATCAGCACGCAGGTTCAGGGCGAAGGCGGCACGCTCAAGGGTCTGGAAGGCGGCGCCAAGCTGGCCTTCAGCGATCTGGAGTTCATGCCGTCGATGCTGTCGAACTTCGGCGTCGACACCAACTTCACCTACTCGCCGTCGAAGTCGGGCAAGACCGACCTGGCCGGAGCCTCGATCCCGTTCCAGGATAACTCCAAGTACCAGGCCAATATCGCCGCGTACTACCAGGACTCCAAGCTGCAGGCCCGGATCGCCTGGAACTACCGCTCCAAGCGCGCGGTCTCCCAGGACTTTGGCGGCATCTCGGGATTGGAGATGTACCAGGCACCGACTGAATATCTCGACGCTTCGGTCAGCTACGACGTTAGGCCGAACCTGACCGTCTACGTCCAGGGCACCAACCTGACCAGCGAGTACGAGAAGTACTACCTCACCTGGAAGGACGAGCACGCCTACAACAACGTATTCGAAGCCCGCTACGTGGCTGGCGTCCGCTTCAAATATTGATCTAGCCCTCCCCCTGCGGCCTGCCCCATCCTGCGGGCAGGCCGCATCTTTTTCGTGGGACCAGATGGCGCAAACCAACCCTGTCCGTTCGCTCCTGATCGTCGGCGGCGGCACGGCCGGCTGGATGGCCGCGACCTGGCTCGCCGGCCGGCTGGCGCGGCAGAACATCCAGATCACCGTCGTGGAGTCGCCCGACATCCGCACCGTCGGAGTCGGCGAAGCCACCGTGCCGGCGATCCGCGACTATTTCCGCGATATCGGCGTGACCGAAGCCGAGGTCATGGCCGCCACCCAGGGCACCGTGAAGCTGGGGATCGAGTTTCGCGACTGGAAGCGGGAAGGCGACAGCTTCTTCCACCCCTTCGGCCTCTACGGCATGCCCTCACGCGGGGTGGCGTTCCACCAGTTCTGGCTCAAGCGCCGCGCCGAGGGCGACGCGACTCCGCTGGCCGCCTACAGCCTGTGCACCCAGCTGGCGATGGCCAACCAGATGATGGACCCGCCGGTCTCGCCGCCCAACGATCTGGGCGTCTTCAACTGGGCGGTCCATTTCGACGCGGGCCTCTATGCACAGTTCCTGCGACGCAAGGCGACGTCCGAGCTGGGCGTCACCCATGTCGATGGCACGGTGGTCGAGGTGTCCAAACACCCCGAGACGGGCTTCCTGACCGGCGTGACGCTGAAGGAGGGCCGGGTTCTGGAGGCGGACCTGTTCATCGACTGTTCGGGCTTTCGCAGCCTGCTGCTGGGCCAACAGCTTGGCGTCGGCTACGAGGATTGGACTCATCTGCTGCCGTGCGACCGCGCCGTGGCCATGCCCTGCGAGCGCGACGGTCCGCTGACGCCCTATACTCGCAGCACGGCCCTGGCGGCCGGGTGGCAGTGGCGGATCCCTCTGCAGCACCGGGTCGGCAACGGCTATGTCTACTCCAGCCGGCATATCTCGGACGACGAGGCGACGGCGACCCTGATCTCGCGGCTGGAAGGACGGGCCTTGGCCGAGCCCAACCTGCTGCGCTTCCAGACCGGACACCGCCATCGTTTCTGGGAGAAGAACTGCATCGCTTTGGGCCTGGCCGCCGGGTTCATGGAGCCGCTGGAATCGACCAGCATCGTGCTCGTCCAGAGCGGCGTGGAGCGGCTGGGCGCGCTGTTCCCGACCCTGGACTTCGACCCTGCTCTGGCCGACGAATACAATCGCATCACCACTCTCGAGTACGAACGGATCCGGGACTTTCTGCTGTTGCACTATTTCGCCAACCGCCGCGAGGGCGAGGCGATGTGGGACCAGGTGCGTCAGGTGACCCTGCCCGAGCCCCTGGTCCACAAGATGCGGATGTTCGCCAGCCGTGGGACCATGGTTCGCTATGAGTGGGAGTCGTTCCACGATCCCAGCTGGCTGTCGATGTACGCTGGCTTCGAGATCACGCCGCGAGCCTATGATCCGATGGCGGACTACTTCACCAAGCCCGAACTGGATAGCGCTTTTAGCCGAATGCGCGCGGCGATCACGCGGGCCCGAGCCTTGGCCATGTCTCACGAGGCCTTCCTATCGAGTCTAAAGGCCTAGCCGCGGCCTGCCTGCCGCGGCGACCTGATGATTGTGGCGACGAAGCCCCGGACGGTGCGTTAGACCGGGGGCGGACCTCGTGCCGCGTTTGGGCAAAACGGGCCTTGAAGGCGGAATGGCGACGCCGGATAGGCGCCCGTCTGTCCTGCAGAGAGACCGACAGCGCGAGACCTCTCCTGGCCAGGCGGCTAGAGGCGCGTCGCCGCCGCGCGACAAATCTCCAGAAGCCAGCCGTTGGGAGAGGCCGGTCCGTCGCTGGCGCGCATGACCGCTCCAAACGGGGTTGGCGGCGGCGCGTTGGGAGGCTCGATCATCACCAGCCTGCCGCGTTTGACGCTCGTCTGGGCCAGGCGGCGAGGCAGGATGCAGACCATGTCCGAGTGGCTGACGATGTTCAAGGCGCTGAACGCGTCCTGGGTCGAGAACGGCTGATAGGGCTTTTCTCCCAAAGCGTACTGTTCGCCCCAGGACGTAAGCCGCCGCAGGCCCAGGTGCCCCGATGAGGTCCGATCCGGATCGTCATTGCCGCCGGTCACCCCAACGCGCGGGAGATGGGCCAGGGTTTCGTAATCGAGACCGGCGGCGGCGGCCGGGTGACCCTCGCGCATGACCCAGGCACCGCTTTCCTCGAACAACTGGGCGTAGCTGAATCGTCCGGGAATGGCCTCGAAACAGCCGATCACCATGTCCAGACTGCCCGTGTCGAGGTCCTCGGTCATGCCCGCATAGAGGTTGCGGAAATGAATCTCCACATGGGGCGCGGTGGTGATCACGCGTTCGGCGATCATCGGGCCCAGCACATACGAGATGTAGGTTCCCGCCGCGATGGTGAAGACGTGATGATCGACGGCGGGGTCGAACCGCTGTGTGTTGACGGCGGTTTCCAGCAGCTCCAGCGCCGTGCGGGCGGTTTCGGCGATCTCCAAGGCGCGCGGGGTCGGTCGAAGGCCCGTTTGGCCGCGGATGAAGAGATCATCGCCCACCATAGCGCGCAGGCGCCGCAGCGCGTGACTGATCGCTGATTGCGAAAGACCCAGGCGCTCGCCGGCGCGCGTGGCGTTCTTTTCTTCCAGTAGGGTGACGAACACCCGGAAGAGATTGAGGTCAGCGGTTCTGAAATTCACGGCGTTCATGGCACCGCTATCGGCCGAGCGGATAGAAGATCGACTTTTCCTGGGTGAACCAGGGCGAGCGCGGGGGGAACCGGCGATGGGCCCTCGGGCGTCGCAAAGTCTCCGCCCGGGCTTGGCGTCGTCGACGCCGATGACGGTTCGGTCATTCCGATGCTCCCCCGACCGCCTTCGTGATCCGATCGATATCAGAATGTGTTGTGGTATTCAGAATGGCAAGCCGTCTCCAAGGCCGATGCGATCAACGCCATGCTGGCCGAGCTCGGCGGCAAGAAGGTCGCCGACGGTAATGTCGGCGAGAAGGTCAAGACGCAGAAGGCGATCCTGCGCGACTTCCTGGAAGGGGATCAACGACCGGCCCAAGGCTGCGCGCTGCGCCGCGTGAGGCCTCCGGCGCAGGTCGGCCAGATCCCCGACGTGGCCCTGACTGCGATCCCAACCCTGCCATCCTGGCGGCCGAATGAGGGGAGGGGCGGGCCGTGGCCCGCCCCGAACCCTTGGTCCCACGCCTCGCCCCGCGTCGCCGGACGCGGGGGTTTTGTCGCGCGTCCGGGGGAGAGGCCGCTCAGTCCTTCGGCGTTCTAGATCAAGGTGAAGACGTCGCCGCAGTCCTAGCCGGCGGCGCGGCCGGGAGTGACGCTTGTAAGCGCGCGAACCGATGTCGGGATGGCTCAGGTTCAGGCTGACTGGGGGGCTCGGGGGCCTTCCCGGTGCCGCTCCAGCCGGCCCCGACCTCGACCCCGGCGCGGGACGAAATAGGCGACGCCTGGGAGATGGCCACCAAGAGCGAGCCGCCCAGAACCTTCTATCGTTTGCACCTCGACGACCCCTGTTCGACGCGCCGCTTTCACTAGCGCTCTTCATCGACGAGGCCGGCGACAACGCATAGCTCGCCTGGTCGCGCCCCAAAATGGAGAAGTGCCCGCCACCAAAGGCGAGGGAAGAGTCCGCTGGTGATGCGCCGGAGCGCTGCCAACTCGGAGAGGAGCGCGAACCGAACGAGAACCCTTAAGAGGCAAACGATCTCAAGCCTGCTTGCTTCCAGTAGTAAATCGAATAGCGTCGCCGTTCGATGATCACCGGTCTGCGCTCTGCACTCCTTTGCTCCAAGGTCGAGCACCGCCCCGATGGCTCTTCAGCCTATATCGGCATTCTTGGCGCTGACATCTATGCGGGCAGTCGACCCGGCCTCATCGAATGCTGGCTCACGGTCCAGTTGGATCTCGACCAAACGGCGACGTCGGGCGCCCTGGCCGTTGTGTGCGAGGGACTTGAGCAGGTCTTTCCATTTGAGACGCCTGATGGCTATTCCGACGCGGCTTTTGCCCTGCCGCTGATCATTCCCGTCCTTAGAGAGGGCAACCTTCAGCTCTCAATTCGTGATCTTGGAGCACCCGGCGCTGAGCGCTCGGTGACCTGGCGATTGAACTTTGCGCCGGGGGCCGAACGGATGAAGTCTCGAGGCGCTAGCGAACGCATTGTTCTCGTGGCCCAAGAGGCCGCTAGAACGGTCGCCGCGCAAATTGCCGGGCTTGGCTCAACACGTCACTAGGCGACGACGCCGCTCGGGCGTGAGCAGGCAAGTCCGCTCAGGCCGATAGACTCCGAGGCCGATGCGAGCGCGGTTGGATCGGCGCCCGACAGCGGAAGCCATATCTTCACCGTGGTCCCCTCGCCAAGAGCGCTTTCCAAAGAGAGCGCGCCGCCGAGCTGAGCCGCCAAGCCGTGGACCATGGATAGCCCAAGGCCTGTGCCGCGACCGATGCCCTTCGTCGAAAAGAAAGGCTCGGTCGCCTTGACCCGAGTGGCCTCGTCCATGCCCACACCCGTATCGTGGACGCAGAGCTGCAAGTACCGCCCGGGCCTCAGCTCGGATCCATGTTGGTGGTGAAAAGTCTCCAGCCCCACATGGATCGTGGCTTCGCCAGCCAGGGCGCGGTCCACCAGCGGCTTGATGTCATCCCAGATGTCCCACCACACCTGCTGAAACGGGCGTCCGAGCGCGCCGGGGTGCTTGTCGCCGAGGATCTCCGCGTAAGCGTCGTTGTAGAGAAACGTAAGTTCGGGGCCCCAGGCGATGAACATGGGCTGTCGAGACCCGAGCGCGATGCTCAAGGCTGTCTGGAGCGCGCGAGGCCATGACGCCATCGGCCCGATTGGCGTTGGCGTCCAATCGAACGCTTGATGGCGCTGCCTCATCAACAGCCGCTGGGTGCTCTCCGGGGCGGTCAGCTGTCCCTCCTCGTCGTTGCCTAGTTCAACGCGCAGCCCTATCGCAGCGAAGGATAAATCCAGCCCCTAATGTCTAGTTCCAACTGCACCAGCGACTCGCCCCCATGTCCTATGTGGAGGTGAGCTCGGAGACGGTTGGCTATGTATGGATGGAAGTCCAGTAAGGACCTGAGACGCCATTTTCACCCGGCCATCGACGGATTAACGTCTTTCACCTTGCTATGCGGCAGGACGCGCGGCGCGGTGGTGTCGCATTTGCGCTTATGGGTGAAGTGGAGGATGGGCCGAACCGCCCGGATCACCAGCACTGTGCTCGACGCCTGGCTTCGACGCACTTTGCCAGTCGCAGCAATTGCGATCAGCCAGTCGCACGATTGGAGTCAGAAAATCGTGAAAACCCGGAACGACGTGGCAACAGATCCAAGGCGGGCTGCGACTCGCAGCTATCGGAGTCAGGGACAACATAAAAATAAAATCCGCCAATATAACGATATTTCACGTCTAATAGAGATTATCGGAAATAAAGCTACCCAGCGAACGACGCCAACTGGGGTAGCGATCATAATCGGCCTCGCCAACAACTGAGAAACCGGCAGTGGCCGTCGCCGTTTGATCTAGCCCAACGAGGGATAGCTTCGAGGCATGCGTATTGCGAATTATCGTGTGACGCATGGAGAGAAGTGATGTCCGGTTCGAACTCACACCATGGCCATCACCACCCTGGCGTCCCAGTCGGCGAGCATCGCGATCCCGTCTGCGGCATGAGCGTGGATCCGGCCACCGCGCCGGAGCACCGCCTGAATGCGGGGCGGCATTCCCACTTCTGTTCGACCGGCTGCGCGCGCAAGTTCGACGCCGAGCCTGAACGCTACCTGCAAGACGTCGCCGCGCCGAAGGCGGCATCGTCCGAAGCGACGCCGGGCGCGATCTATACCTGCCCGATGCACCCAGAGATTCGGCGGTCCGGCCCGGGCAGCTGCCCGATCTGCGGCATGGCCTTGGAGCCGCTGACCGTCACGGCCGACAGCGGCCCCAATCCCGAACTGCGCGACATGACGATCCGGTTCTGGATCGGCCTGGCCCTGGCCTTGCCCGTCTTCGCGCTGGAAATGGGCGGCCACATCGGACTGATGGCGCTTCACCTGACGCCAGGGGTGTCCAATTGGGTCCAATTGGCCTTGGCCACACCCGTGGTTCTGGGCTGCGGCTGGCCCTTCTTTGAGCGTGGCGCGCGCTCGCTGGCGACGCGCCAGCTCAATATGTTCACGCTGATCGCCATGGGCATCGGCGTGGCCTGGACCTACAGCGTGGTCGCCACCCTGGCGCCTCAGCTCTTCCCGGCCGCCTTCCGCCGTCCCGACGGCTCGACGCCGATCTATTTCGAGGCCGCCGCGGTGATCACGGTCCTGGTGCTGCTGGGCCAGGTGCTTGAGCTGCGCGCGCGCGAGAACACCTCCGGCGCGATCAAGGCGCTGCTGGACCTTTCGCCCAAGACCGCGCGCCGAATGTTCGACGGCGAGGACTTCGAGATTCCCGTCGAGGAGATCCAGGCCGGCTTCCATCTGCGCGTCCGCCCCGGCGAGAAGATCCCCGTCGACGGTCGGGTGCTGATGGGCGAGGCCTCGGTCGACGAGTCCCTGGTGACCGGCGAGTCCATGCCAGTCCACAAGTCGCCGGGCGACAAGGTGATCGGCGGCGCCCTGAACAAGACCGGCTCCTTCCTGATGATCGCCGACAAGGTCGGCGCCGACACCCTGCTCTCGCAGATCGTGGCGATGGTGGCCGAGGCCCAGCGCAGCCGCGCGCCCATCCAGCGGATGGCCGACCAGGTATCGGGCTGGTTCGTGCCGGCCGTCATGCTCGTCGCCCTGATCGCCTTCGGCGCCTGGGCGGCGTTCGGTCCGCCGCCGAGCATGGCCTTCGCGCTGGTGGCGGCGGTCTCGGTCTTGATCATCGCGTGTCCCTGCGCCCTGGGGCTGGCCACGCCGATCTCGATCATGGTCGGTGTCGGCCGCGGCGCGGCCGCCGGCGTCCTGATCAAGAACGCCGAGGCCCTGGAGCGCTTCGAGAAGATCGACACCCTCGTCGTCGACAAGACCGGCACGCTTACCGAAGGCCGACCGGCCGTCACGGCGATCCGCCCGGCGGCGGGGTTCACGGAGGAGGAGATCCTGCGCCTGGCCGCCAGCCTGGAGCGGGCCAGCGAGCATCCGCTGGCCGACGCGATCGTTCGAGCCGCGGCGGCGCTGGAGCTGCCGCTGTCGCATCCCGAAGACTTCGACTCGCCCGTGGGCAAGGGCGTGGTCGGCAAGGTCGAGGGGCGCGTCCTGGCGATCGGCTCGGCCCGCTTCCTGGACGAGCAAGGCGTGGCGTCGGCGCCGCTCGCCGACCAGGCTGACGCGCTGCGCCAGGACGGCGCCACGGCGATCTATGTCGCCATCGACGGAGTGGTCGCCGCCGTGCTGGCCATCGCCGACCCGGTCAAGCCGACCACCCAGAAGGCCGTCGAAGCCCTGAAGGCGGACGGCGTGCGCGTGGTCATGCTGACCGGCGACAACCGCACGACCGCCCAGGCCGTCGCCAAGCGGCTGGGCATCGACGAGGTCGAGGCCGACGTCCTGCCCGACGAGAAGGCCGCCGTGGTCAAGCGCCTGCGGGCTGAAGGCCGCAAGGTCGCCATGGCGGGCGATGGCGTCAACGACGCGCCGGCCCTGGCGGCGGCCGAGGTCGGCGTCGCCATGGGCGCGGGCTCGGACGTCGCCATCGAGAGCGCCGGGGTCACGCTGCTGCACGGGGACCTGGAGGGCCTGGTCAAGGCGCGTCGCCTCTCGCGAGCGGTGATGGGCAACATCCGGCAGAACCTGTTCTTCGCCTTCGCCTACAATGTGGCGGGCGTGCCGATCGCGGCCGGGGTGCTCTATCCGGTGTTCGGCTGGCTGCTGTCGCCGGCGATCGCCGCGGCGGCCATGGCTCTGTCCTCGGTCAGCGTGGTCGGCAATGCGCTGCGCCTGCGGGCGGTGCGGCTTTAGGCGCTGACTGGCGCGGGCGTTGTTGAGGGGTTGGGCCGCCGCCCGCGTAGGAACTTAGGACAAAGTCGCCTTTCAACAGGACCGCCCCATGACCTACCGCGCTTTCCTCGCCACCGCCGTTCTGTCGGCCTCGATCCTGGCCGGCGGCCAGGCCAGCGCCCACGCCAAGCTGGTGGCCTCCGACCCCGCCGCCAACGCCACGGTCGCCGCGCCCAAGACCATCCGCCTGACCTTCAATGAAAAGCTCGCCCCAGCCTTCTCGAGCTTCGAGCTGGCCATGGCCGACGGCATGAAGGCGCCGGTCAAGACCACCGTCTCGGCCGACCGCAAGACGATCACGGGCGTGCCCAAGGGCCGGCTGATGGCGGGCGCCTACAAGCTCACCTGGCATGCGGCCGCCGCCGATGACGGCCACCGCATGGATGGGACCCTGGCCTTCACGGTGAAGTAGCCGATGGAGACCGCGGTAGTCCTCGTTCGCTGGGCGCAATATGTGACGTGCTTCGTCCTGGCGGGCGGGGCGCTCTTCGCGCTCTACGCCCTGCCGGCCGCGGGTCCGTCCAGCGCCGTGGCGCTGGGCTGGCCGCGTCGGCTCCTGGCGGGCTGCGCCGCGCTGCTGGTCGTGGCCAGTCTCCTGGGTCTTGTGCTGCAAACGGCCGTGGTCGCCGGGTCGCTTTCCGCGGCGCTGGATCCCTCGATCCTGACCTCGGTGATCAGCGAGATGGCGATGGGCGCGGCCTCGCTCGCACGGGCCCTGGCCGCGGTCGTGGCGCTGCACGTGCTTCTGCTCGCGCCGCCCGGCCGCGCCGCCTGGATCGCTGTATCAACGTTGGGGGCCGTGGCTGCGGCCAGCATGGCCTGGATGGGCCACGGCGCGGCCACCGAAGGTTTCGGCGGGAGCCTGCACCTGGCGGCCGACATCGCCCACCTCGCGGCGGCCGCCGTCTGGGTCGGCGCCCTGGTGTTCTTTCTGGGGCTGGCCGGGGTCAGTCGGCGTGACGCGCGACAGGCGCCGACCTTCCA
>NZ_JBXAKU010000009.1:0-260365 GCF_058798735.1 Caulobacter sp. GW822-FHT07D08 | reverse complement strand
CCATTCATCGTCACGCGAAGCGCTTGCCCGGCCTTGTGTTCACCGGCTTGGAAGACGCGTTTCCACACGGCCTCGGTCGTTAGCGGAAATCCACGCCGCGCCCATACTCGGACGTTGGCTTCTTAGGTTTGACACTCGGCGGTTAAGCCGTTGAATTCCCTAACAGCGCGAGCGACGGGTTTGACAGCACAAGGCGCTGAAACGCCTTGGTTCTCACGTTCCCACCCGGCCTACCAAAATTTCTAAAAATTATTTTATAAAACAGTGACTTATTTGAGGTTTGACAGTGAGGGGTTGACTTCCTTCGCTCGTGATCACCGAGTTTGCGTTCGGTTGTTGCACTCTTGTTCTCCTTCCATGAGGCGAACCATGTCGGGCTCCTGATTAGCGAGGGAGGTCGGCCGTGGCGTCGAAGCGCTACCAAAACCGAGGACTGCGGACCTACTGGGCGGTCCACATCGAGGCGTGGCGGCTGAGCGGTCTGTCGCGGGCGGCATACTGCGGCGAACACCAGCTCAAGCCGGCCGTCTTCGGCAACTGGCTGAAGAAGATCGGTGACGCCGACGCCTTGCAGCACAAGCCTTCGAGCAAGCGAAAGCCTCCGCCGCGACGCTCCACCAGCGAGGTCCGTAACAGGGCCGTGCAGGCGTTCTGGGCCATGCACGTCGAGGCCCACCTGTGGAGCGGGCTGACCGCTGCGGAGTACGCCAGCGCCCATCGGCTGACGACCTCGTCGCTGCGCCAGTGGCGTCAACGCCTGGACGAAGACCCCCTTGGGATCGATTGGGGGGAGCTCGTTCATCCCAGCGCCCGCCCGTATGTGGGCCCCAGACGAAGCACTAGTGCTAAGGCCCCGGCGCTGGAATCCGGCTTGACGGGCGCGCCCGGAACCCTCTGCGACGGTGACGGCCGGAGCAGTCGTCGGACGTTCAGCGACGAACAAAGGCGCGCCATCGTCGCCGAAACGCAGCTTCCCGGCGCCACGGTCAGCGCGGTGGCCAGGCACCACGGCGTGGTCACCAGCATGGTGTTCCGGTGGCGCGCGCAGATGGGGCTTGGCCAGGACGAGCGCGCCCGGCTGGCTCGTGTCCGGCTGGTTGGCGATGGCCTGAAAGCGGCGGGCCAGGCTCTCACGGCGGGCATTCCCTTGCCCATCCCCGAGGGCGCTGTGGCCGTCAATCTTGGCGACGGACGCAGGGTCTTCGCGCCGCCTGGGAGCGATCCAGACGAGGTCCGGCGGTACGTGGCGCAGCGGGAGGCGGCCCGATGATGATCATCCCATCCGGCGTGAAGGTGCATCTGGCGCTGGGCCACACCGACATGCGCAAGGGCTTCAATGGCCTGTCGATGCTGGTGCAGGAAGTGCTGAAGGAGGACCCGTTCTCGGGCCACCTGTTCGCCTTCCGGGGGCGAAAGGCCGACACCATCAAGCTGCTCTATTGGGACGGAACGGGCCTGTGCCTGTTCACCAAGCGGTTGCAACGCGGGCGCTTCATCTGGCCGCACATCACCACGCCAGGAGGTTCCGTGGTGCTCTCGCCCGCGCAACTCGCCATGCTGATCGAAGGCATCGACTGGCGCTTCCCAGAACGCACATGGCGGCCCGCCATCGCTGGCTGAAATAGCGTCAAAACCCCCGCTGGATAAGGGAAAAATGCTTGGTCGCGGACTCCGAAAATAGTAGAATCGCGCATGCGGCTGGATCTCGAAAACCTGCCTACCGACACGGCCTTGCTGCACCAGCTGGTGCGCGAAATGGCCGGCTTCGTCGGTGAGCGGGACGGCGAGATCGACCGGCTCAAGGCCATCATCAAGCAGCTCCAGCGCGCGCAGTTTGGCCGCCGTTCCGAACGCCTGGACGCCGATCAACTGGCGCTGGCCCTGGAGGATGTCGGGCCGCCGCCGAAGCGCGCCGGCCCGACATCCTGCCGGCGCCCGCGAAGGCTCAGCCCAAGCGCAAACCGCTCCCCGACCACCTTCCTCGCGAAGACCGGTTGATCGATATCGAGAGCCCGGTCTGCGCCTGCGGCGGCGCCCTGCACAGCATCGGCGAGAGCGTCAGCGAGATGCTGGACTGGGTCCCGGCGCAGATGCGGGTGATCCGGATCGTGCGCCCCAAGTATGCCTGCCGGGCCTGCGCCACGGTCGTCCAGGCGCCGGCGCCGGAGCGGCCGATCGACGGCGGCCTGGCCACGCCGGCGCTGCTCGCCCAGGTGCTGGTCAGCAAGTATTGCGACCACACCCCGCTCTATCGCCAGTCCAAGATCTTCGCTCGGCACGGCGTGGATCTTGAACGCTCGACGCTGGCTGGCTGGGTCGGCGGGGCCTGTTGGTGGCTGCAAGCCCTGCACGACAAGCTGTCGGCCAACCTGTTCGCCAGCAGCCATCTGTTCGCCGACGACACGCCGATCCCAGTGCTGGATCCTGGCCGGGGCCGGACCAAGACCGGGCGGCTCTGGGCTTACACGCGTGATGATCGACCGTGGGGCGGACCGGAGCCGCCCGGCACGGTCTATGTCTACGCGCCTGACCGGAAGGGCGAGCGCCCGGCCGCCCATCTGGGCCGGTTCAAGGGCGTCCTCCAGGTCGATGGCTATGCCGGCTTCGAGCCGCTGACCGCGTCCGGCGACGTCAAGCTGGCGGCCTGTTGGGCGCACGCGCGGCGCAAGTTCTATGAGATCGCCGAGTCCACCCAGGCGCCCGTGGCCGTCGAGGCGCTGCGCCGGATCGGCGAGCTTTACGCCATCGAAGCCCAGGTCCGCGGCCAATCGGCGGCGCTGCGGCGGGCGGCGCGTCAGGAGTCTTCCCGACCGTTGGTGGATGCTCTGCATATCTGGTTGGAACGCCAGCTGGCCCGCGTGCCGCCGCGCGGCGCCCTGGCCGAGGCCATCCGCTACGCCCTCGGCCGCTGGGACGCGCTCAGCCTGTTCCTCGCCGATGGCCGCATCGACCTGGACAACAACCCCGTCGAACGCGCGATCCGGCCCATCGCTCTGGGCCGCAAGAACCACCTGTTCGCCGGTTCGGACGGCGGCGGCGACCGCTGGGCCGTGGTCGGTTCGCTGATCGAGACCGCCAAGATGAACGGCGTCGAGCCCTTCGCCTATCTGCGGGATGTGCTGGAGCGCATGGTCAATGGCCACCCCGTCAACCGCCTCGACGAGCTGCTGCCCTGGGCCTGGAAGCACGGAAATCACGTCAACACCTGACGGACGTGCAGCGGCCGGACGCATACATCACCGATTTCGGGCGATAGTTCACGGCCTAGCTAGCGGACGAGCGTCAATTAAGGTGCCTGGATGATCAAGCTTGGCCGAACCGACAAGTTCGCTGATATCCGCCTCTCCGCCCATGAGCTGATACTGCTGAACAATGCTCTCAACGAGGTCTGCAATAGCATGGACATTGGTGACGCCGAGTTTGCGACGCGCCTCGGCGCCGAGCGGCGGGAGCTGTGTCAGCTTCTAAGCAATATCGGATCGCTGATCCCCTAAGCCGACCCAGCGAATGTCTCTGACGGGTCGATCACAGACAATCGACACACCGAACGTCACCTCAGCTGGCTGGTTGGTGAGCGGATCCAGCCAGAACGAAATTTCCGGCTTGGGCGGTTCTGGCCGGGCGGGCTTGCAAACGGCCTCAACGAAAGGCTGTAAAATCAACACCTAATCGCGAAGCCAACTTGGCATGGATCGTGCGAGATGACCTCGATGATTTTGGGCGAGGGTCGCTTCATGAACGTGAGCAACAGAGATATCGCCGCAACTGTTCGCGCGCAGTACTCGATCAAGGACAAACTATCGCCTGTCGACCCAGCGACGATCAAGACCATTGCAGGACCGTTCAAGACGGTTGAACTGACGGCGGCTCAGAGGGCCGACATCGAAGAGACCACGAGGCGCACGAGCGGCGTCGACGTGAAAGCGATGCTAGCGCAAACACAGGCCAACCGCGCGGCGTCCGGGGGCAACCTGCAGATCGGCGATATCTCGAAGCTTACCGACCGCGAGGCGCAAGGGGCGCTGGCCGTCGCCGAGAAGCTGCAATCGCTGAACGGCTGGCGGAAGATGAGCGTAACGGTCTCCAATAACGGCGAGACGACCCTCTCCCTCAATGCCTTGGCGGATCAGCTGCGCCAAAGGCTCGGCATGGCGAGCGGCGATCCGACGAACGCCAAGGCCGGAGCGGTCGTCGATCTTTCCGCCTAGACGCCGCGAATGTCAGAGAGGGGTCGTTAGCGGCAATCCACGCCGCGCCCATACTCGGACGTTGGCTTCGTAGGTTTGACACACGGCAGTTAAGCCGTTGAATTCCCTAGGAGGGCGAGCGACGGGTTTGACAGCACAAGGCACTGAAAAGCCGTGGTTCTCATGTCCCCACCCGGCCTACCAATTCAATCTTCTGATCTTCAAGGATTTCGGAGCGTCTTTGCGACACCGGGCGTCGCGTGATCGTTTGCGGAGCTCGGGTGTTCTGATAGCCAGTTCCAATGAACTGGTCGGCGCCCATCACCGTGAATCTTCCCTCCGATGCAACGCCTTGGAACAGGGTGCTGACGTTCCTGGGCCACTACGACATCCGGTTCTACTGTACGCCGGGGGCCTATGTGGACATCGGCGCTGGATCGCTGCCGTGCGTCAACAACCTGATGCTGGTGCCTGCCGGCGAGGCGGGAAAGGTTGGTGAGATCGGCCGCTTCTGCGAGATGCACCCTTCCGCCCGCATCCTGGTGCGCGGCGAGCACGCCAACGATCAGCCGGTCAACATCTGCTTTTCGGGTTTGCCGCTGGTCAATGGCGGCTTCGACCAACAGGGGTTGGAGCCCGTGAGGCCGTTCGCGATCGGCAATGGCGTGGTGGTTTCCGCTAACGCCCAAATTCTAAGTGGGCGCGTAGTCGGCGACGGCGCCGTGATCGGCGCATCATCGGTCGTCACCAAGGACATCGAGCCGCTAGGCATCTATGCCGGCGTTCCGGCCCGAAAGTTGCGCGCCCGCGCGCCCTTCGCCCCCTGGTGGGACTTCGAAGTCGCCTATCTCATGGCGAACCAGGCGCGGCTGCAGATACTGGCGGCCGACGCCTCGGGTTCGCACCCCTACCGGCCCGCGCGACCGCGGTTCGTGCTGCGCAATGAGGTTTCGTCGATCTCGCTGCTGGGGTTCCTGGACGGCGAGGTGGTTCAGCCATTGGATCACGCTCCGTCGGCCGTTCGCGACTATGTCGCTCAAGCTTTTGGCGCCGGGCCGAGTCACTGGCTCGCCGATTGCTGGGCATAGCGTAGCTGGCAGTTTTTCTGCGTCTTAAGTTGGGGTTTCTCGTTTGCCCCATTGTCGAGGTAGAGATTTAAGCGGCTCAGTTTCAACGACGTCGCTGGACCCCGATGGGGCTCCGCGCGTTCAGCCTTTGCCTAGAGCCATGTGGCGAGCCCGGACCCTGGACGACGATCAGACGATGACCGCCGAGACCGCCGCCCGCCGGCCGCCCGCGCCGCCGAGCAAGCGGCCTTTGTTCCGGCGGCGGTCCGCCATCCCGGGCTTCGGCCTGACCATGGGCGTGACGCTGACCGTGCTGTCGCTGATCGTCCTGATCCCCCTGAGCGCCGTGGTCCTGAAGGCCGCGCAGCAGTCGCCGGCCGAGTTCTGGGCCGTGGCGACGTCACAGCGATCGTTGGCTGCCTACCGCCTGAGCTTCGGCGCGGCGTTCGTGGCGGCCGTGATCAACGGCGTGTTCGGCGTGCTGACCGCCTGGGCGCTGGTGCGCTACGACTTTCCCGGCAAGACCCTGGTCAACGCCCTGGTCGACCTGCCGTTCGCTCTGCCGACCGCCGTGGCGGGCATCGCCCTGGCGACGCTCTATTCGCCCAACGGCTGGGTCGGGCAGTTCCTGACGCCGCTGAGTATCAAGGCCGCCTACAACCCGGTGGGGGTGACCATTGCCTTGATCTTCATCGGCCTGCCGTTCGTGGTCCGCACCATCGAGCCGGTGTTGCGGGACGCCGCCGAGGACGTCGAGGAGGCTGCCGCCGTTCTGGGCGCGAACCGGATCGACACCATCCTGCGCATCGTCCTTCCGGCCCTGGCTCCTGCCTGGCTGACCGGCTTCGCCATGGCCTTCGCGCGCGGGGTCGGCGAGTACGGCTCGGTGATCTTCATCGCCGGCAACATGCCCTACAAGTCCGAGATCGCGCCGCTGCTGATCATCATCCAGCTGGAGCAGTTCGAATATGCGCGCGCCGCCACTATCGCGGTGGTGATGCTGACGGTCTCGTTCACGATGCTGTTGATCATCAACGGCATCCAGGCCTGGGCGCGGAGGTTCGATTGATGGCCGCCGCCAAAAACTCTCTGGAAGGGCGTCGCCGTGCCACCGACGATCCGCTCTGGGCCAAGGTCCTGGTGATCGGGACGGTCATGGCCTTCCTGGCCCTCGTCCTGATCCTGCCGCTGGCCGCCGTGTTCGCCGAGGCGCTGCGCAAAGGTCTCGACGCGGCGCTGCTGGCGATCAACAACGCCGACGCCCTGGCGGCCGTGAAGCTGACCCTGATCACGGCGGCGATCGCGGTGCCGTTCAATGCGGCCTTCGGTCTGTGCGCGAGCTGGGCGATCGCCAAGCACGACTTCAAGGGCAAGGCGCTGCTGATCACACTGATCGATCTGCCGTTCTCCGTGTCGCCGGTGGTGGCGGGCTTGATCTACGTGCTGATCTTCGGCCTGCAGGGATGGTTCGGCGACTATCTGGTCGACAACGACATCAAGATCATTTTCGCCGTGCCCGGCATCGTGCTGGCCACCGTCTTCGTGACCTTCCCCTTCGTAGCCCGTGAGCTGATCCCGTTGATGCAGGAGCAGGGGACGGCGGAGGAGGAAGCCGCCGTGTCCATGGGGGCGAGCGGATTGACAACCTTCTGGCGGGTGACCGCGCCGAACGTCCGCTGGGGGCTGATGTACGGCGTGCTGCTGTGCAACGCCCGCGCCATGGGCGAGTTCGGCGCGGTGTCGGTGGTCAGCGGCCATATCCGCGGCCTGACCAACACCATGCCGCTGCACGTCGAGATCCTCTACAACGAGTACGACTTCGTCGGCGCCTTCGCCGTCGCGGCCTTGCTTTGCCTTCTGGCCGTGGTGACCCTGGTGCTGAAGACGGCGCTGGAAGTCGTCCAACCCGGCAATAGCGGGTTTGGGCGCGGCCGCGGCGGACACTGAACGGACCTAGCAGTCACATGACCATCTCCATCCGCTCCGTCGACAAGAAGTTCGAACGCTATCCGGCCCTGAGCAGGGTCGATCTCGAGATCGCCGACGGCGAACTGCTGGCGCTGCTGGGGCCTTCGGGCTCGGGCAAGACCACGCTGCTGCGCACGATCGCCGGCCTGGAATTCCCGGACGCAGGCCAGGTGCTGTTCGATGGCGAGGACGTGACCTTCGCCTCGGCCGCCGATCGCCGCGTGGGTTTCGTCTTCCAGCAGTACGCGCTATTCAAGCACATGACCGTGGCCAAGAACATCGCGTTCGGCCTCGATGTCCGGAAGGGCAAGGACAAGCCGTCCAAGGCGGAGATCGCCCAGCGGGTCGAGGACCTGCTGAAGCTGGTCGAGCTGGACGGCCTGGGCAAGCGCTACCCCTCGCAGCTTTCGGGCGGCCAGCGCCAACGCGTGGCCCTGTCACGGGCGCTGGCCGTGCAGCCCAGCGTGCTTTTGCTGGACGAGCCGTTCGGCGCCTTGGACGCCACGGTCCGCAAGTCGCTGCGCAAGGAGTTGCGCCGCGTGCACGACGCCACGGGCGTCACCACCATCTTCGTCACCCATGATCAGGAGGAGGCCCTGGAGCTGGCCGACCGCGTGGCCATCCTGAACAAGGGCTCGATCGAGCAGATCGGCACGCCCGATCAGGTCCATGACCAGCCCCAGACCGCCTTCGTCTGCGGCTTCGTTGGCGAGGCCAACTGCTTCGAGGGGCAGGTCGGCGGCGGCCAGTTCAGCGCCGGCGCACTGCGCCTGCCGGCCGGCGGCGTTCGCGAGGGTTCGGCCACCGCCTATGTCCGGCCGCACGACTTCGTGCTGGACGACGCCGGCTTCGAGGTGCGGGTCGATCGCGCCCACGTGCAGGGGGCTCTGACCACGGTCAGCGCCACCGCCGCCGACGGCCGTCCGATCGAGATCAGCGCCTCGCGCGCCGAAGCCCCCCGTTTTCAGGGCACGGTGAAGATCGCTGCTCGCAAGGCCCACGTTTACGCTGCCTAAGGTTCTACCCGTTAGACCGAGATCGGATGAACGACGTTCAGCGTTGGCGCGTAGCGTCGTCGTCTGCGCTAAGGTCGTCGACGACTCGACGGGAGTTCTAAGGTCGCATGGTCATGGTCGAGCCCTCGGGCGCTGAACGCCGCGCGCATCCTCGGATGCCGGCGGCGCGCAAGATCTACATCGTCGACGATCCGCGCTCGTGGAAATGCTCGCTGCTGGACGTAGCCGAGAAGGGCGCGCGACTGTCGACGGCCGGCATCACCTCGCCGCCGGACAAGTTCATTTTCGTCGACGCCGGCGGGCGCCGGGTGCACTTGGCGCATGTCGTGTGGCGTTCGGGCGCAGAGGTGGGCGTACAGTTCCTGCAGACCGAGCGCATGGGGCCTCGCGCGGGCGGCGCGGCAGGGGCGTTGGACATCGCCCGCCGGTTCGCGGCCAACCTGCCGCCAGAAATCCTTCAGTAGGGTCGATCCTTCAGTAGGGTCGACCCTTCAGTAGATCACTGTTGCTGTTGTTGCTGCTGCTGGTGGTGCAGTTCCTGCTTCAAGGCCGCGTCGGGACGGCGACGGCCGCCGGCGAAGCTTGGGCGGGCCATGCGCAGGAATTCCGGCTCGGCCAGGGCGGCCCGGGCGCGGCGGACGGTGACCCCCACGGCCAATTGGCTTTCGGCATCGCCCTTGTAGACCCCGCGCGACGGGGTGACGTCCGCATAGTCGCGGCCGACCGCCACGCCGACGTGGCGCTCACTGGTCATCATGTTGTTGGTCGGGTCCAGGCCGACCCAGCGAAGGCTGGGCAGGAACACCTCGACCCAGGCGTGGGTGGCGTCCGGGTCGGAGCGGTCGCCGGCGTCGCGATCGGTGAACAGGTAGCCGGAGACGTAGCGGGCCGGGATGCCCCACTCGCGGCAGATGGCCAGCATGATGTGCGCGAAGTCCTGACAGACCCCGCGCCCGGCGCTCAGGGCCAGGTCGATCGGGCTGTCGGCGTCGGTGACGCCGGGTTGGTATTCGAACGCCCTGTAGATGGTTTCGGACAGCGTGCGGACCGCTGTCAGCGGGTCCTTGCGCCTTAGGGTGTCCAGGTCGTGCTCGTAGATGAAGGTCCGCAGGGCGTCGGTGGTCCGGACAAAGCCATGGGGGCGCAGGAAGTCGAAGCATTCGCCCCGCACGAACTCGCTGCGCATGCGGTCCCATTCGCCCATATCCAAGTGGTCTGGACGCTCGCCGGTCGGCTCTGTCTCGACGGCCGAGCGGGCGACGATGGTCAGCTTGTCGTGCGGCTGGGGCACGTCGAAGTGGTAGACGGCGTTGCCGAAGCTGTCGGCGTAGGAGAACACCTGGGCGGCCGGCTCCAGGTCCAACTCGAAGCTGACCAGGCGCTGGCGGGCCGTCTTCTGAGGCTGCATCCACAGCTCCATCAGGCTCTCCCGCACGGGCTTCTCGTAGTGGTACTGGGTGACGTGGCGGATTTCGAGCAGCACGGGAAAAGTCCTTACTTGGTCGCGTGACGGGCGCCGAAACCGCTGACACTTTCGGCTGTCACGCTCCGAATCCTAGGCCGGAAGGCGCGTTTCGAGCGGATAGGCCACGAAGGTCTCGTAGATCGCTTCGTGGATGCGCGCGCATTCGTTGACGACGGTGGTCAGCAGCGGTCCGGCCCCGACGGCTTCCAGCTCGTCGACATCGGCGAACTGCAGGCGGGCCTTGAGGCGGCCCGCGAGGCGCTCGGGACCCGGGCGCTCGCCAGTGAAGGCGTTGCGGGCCATGGCCGACAGGTGCTGTTCGATCTGGGCTGTGGCGAAGCGTATCGAGCGCGGGAAGTCCTCGTCGAAGACCAGGAATTCCAGGATGTGCCGCGGCTCGATCTCGGCGGTGTAGACCCGCAGATAGGGCTCCAGCGCGCAGGCCATGCGCAGCACGCTGACCAGGGCCACGTGGTCGTCGACGTGGCCGTGCACGGGGCTCTCCGCGAAGCACACTTCCAGCAGTCGCGAGACCAGCTGAGCGCGCTCCATATAGATTCCCAGCATCATGAACCGCCAGCTCTCGCCATGGCTCATGGTGGTGTCGGCCGCGCCCTTGAACAGGTGCAGGTCGGCGATGACGTCGTGCAGGAAGTTGGCCGAGCCGTCCGAGAATTCCTTGCCGGCCTTGTCGTCCGTGACCTTCAGATAGAGCAGGTTCAGCCGCTCCCAGGTCTCGGTGGTGATCTGGTCGCGGACCTGGCGGGCGTTCTCGCGAGCCCGGGCCAGGGACGAAACGACCGAATTGGTGTCGCTGCGATCCAGCACCAGGGCCTCGGCGGCCTCGAAGGAGCCGACGTCCACACCGTCGGCGGGATCGCCCACCGCGGCCATGGCGATCCGCACCGCGTGGGCGCCGGAGTCGGTCTGGTCCAGGGTCGCGTTCAACATGACGCTGGAGAGGCGCGAAAGGTGCTCGGCCCGTTCGATGTATCGGCCCAGCCAGTAGAGGCTGTCAGCCACGCGGGCGAGCATCATGGGCGGGCGCTCCCGTTGCCGTGGCCATTGGTCTGGCCGTTCTCCTCGGCCAGCACCCAGGTGTCCTTGGAGCCGCCGCCCTGGCTGGAATTGACCACCAGCGAGCCGCGCTTCAGCGCCACCCGGGTCAGGGCGCCGGGCGTGACGATGGTCTTCTCGCCCGACAGGATGAAGGGGCGCAGGTCAACGTGGCGAGGCTCGATGCGTCCGTCGACCAGGCAGGGCGCGGTCGACAGCTGGATGGTCGGCTGGGCGATGTAGTTGTCCGGATCGGCCTTGATCGCCTGGGCGAAGTCGTCTCGCTCCTTCTGGCTGGCGTGCGGACCGACCAGCATGCCGTAGCCGCCCGAGGCGCCGACGGCCTTGACCACGTACTTGTCGAGATTGTCGAGCACATGTCCCAACTGGCGCGGTTCGCGGCAAAGGAAGGTCTCGATATTGGGCAGGATGGCGTCCTCGCCCAGATAGTAGCGGATGATGTCGGGGACATAAGCGTAGACGGCCTTGTCGTCGGCGACGCCGGTGCCCGGCGCGTTGCAGATCACCACATTGCCTGCGCGATAGGCGTTGAACAGACCGGCGGCGCCGAGAGAGCTGTCGCGGCGGAAGGTGAGGGGGTCGATGAAGTCGTCGTCGACCCGGCGATAGATCACGTCCACCCGGCGGATGCCGGTCGTGGTGCGCATGTAGACCATGTTCTCGTGCACCACGAGGTCACGGCCCTCGACCAGCGGCACGCCCATCAGGCGGGCCAGGTAGGCGTGCTCGTAGTAGGCGCTGTTATAGACGCCGGGCGTCAGCACCACGACCTGCGGATCGCCGCGCCAGTCGGCGGCCATGCTCTTCAGCGTGGCCAGCAGCAGGTCGGGATAGCGCTCGACCGGCCGCACGCCGGCGGCGCGATAGGTGCCGGGGAAGGTCCGCTTGGCCGCGTCGCGATTGGCCAGCATGTACGAGACGCCGGACGGGACCCGAAGATTGTCCTCCAGCACCGCGAACTGGCCGTCCTGGCAGCGGATCAGGTCGCTGCCGCAGACATTGGCGTAGGCCTTGTGCGGCACATAGACGTGCTGCATCTCGCGGCGATACGACGGCGCGCCCAGCACGAGCTCGCGCGGAACCACGCCGTCCATCAGGATCTGCTGATCGCCATAGATATCGGCCAGGAACAGGTTCAGCGCCTGCAGCCTCTGGGCCAGGCCCGCTTCGATCTTCGACCATTCGGCCGCGGGGATGATGCGTGGGAACAGGTCGGTCGGCATGACCCGCTCGGTGGTGTTGTCGGCCCCATAGACGGTGAAGGTGATGCCCTGGAGCAGGAACGAGCGTTCCAGCGTCCGCTGGCGTCCCGCCAGTTCCTCGGCGCCGAGGGTCGACATGCGGCCATGCAGCGGATCGTAGTGCGGCCGGACCTCCCCCTCGGGCGTGAACATCTCGTCGTAGGCGATCCCCGGCAGGTACGCCGCCTCCGTCATCGGCAGGGTCGGTGCGTCCACGAGGGTTTGGGTCTTCGCCGCCACGCTTTTATCCACGTTTCTCATAACCTTGGGCGCGGACCGGTGAGCCCGCGCCGTCCCCGACTCTAGAGTGTAGCCACCACCATGCGCGCCGGATTCGACGTCCGCCACGTGGATGCGCATGACTGCTTATCATTTGGGCGCCATTCGCCCGCTTTGAGAAGCGCCGCTCGGGCAAGGTTCGTTGCATTTCCTGTCGTGACAGCGGCGACACCCCGGACTACAGCAGGGCCCGGGGGCGCTTCGCGCGGGGAACGTGATTTGGTGCTTGGGCGGACTACCCTCGCGTTGACGGCGGTGACTTGGCTGATCGCCTCGGCCGCGCTTGCTGACGAGCCGATGGCCCAGATTCAAGGTGTCGAGGATCGATATCTGCGCGACGCCATCCAGCGCGCTCTGACCCAATCCAAGACATCCGCCCAAAGCCGCGCCGAAGCCCGTCGCCGCGCTCGTCAGGCTGGCGAGGACGCCATCGCCGTCCTGCGTGCCGAGGGCTATTATGGCTATACCGTCGAGCCCGACGTGCTGGACGGCGAGCCGCCGCGCGCGGTGGTCAAGATCACGCCCGGTTCCGTCTTCCTGATCGCCGATCCACGCATCGACTGGTCCGGCGCGCCGCCGGATGAGGGCACCCGCCAGCGCGCCGCCACCGCCATGCGCCTGACCGAGGGCGAGCCGGGCCGTTCGGCGGACGTCGTGGGCGCCGAGGGGCGTGTCGTCGCCCAGGTGGCCAAGCTCGGCTATGCCGACGCGGCCGCAGAGCCGCGCGAGGTCATTGTCGACCACGCCGACCATACGGTCCGGCCGGCCTTCAAGATCGCGGCCGGCGAACTGGTTCACCTCGACGGCATCGAGGTCGTGACCAAGGGGCGCACCAACGCCGCCTGGGTCAGCCGCTTGGCCCCCTGGGTGTCCGGCGACGTCTACGATCCCGAGGACGTGGCCGAGCTGGAGCGCCGCCTGCGCGACACCAGCGTCTATGATTCGATCTCGGTCTCGCTGGCGGGCACGGACAAGGCCACGGCCGAGGGGTACCGTCCCGTCGTCGTCACCCTGGCGGATCGCAAGTCGCGCACCATCGAACTGGGCGCGGGCTATTCGACCAACGAGGGCGCAGGCATCGATGCGCGCTGGATCCGCTACAACCGGCTGAAGCGCGCCGACACCACGACCTACGCCCTGCGTTTCGCCAAGTTGGAGCAGCGCCTGGGGGCCGAGATCTCGCTGCCGCACTGGCGGCGACCCCAGCAGACGCTGAAGCTGAACAGCGCCATATTCCGCAACGACACCGACGCCTACAACGAAACCGGCGCCACGGTCGGGGTGGACCTGACCAAGCGACGGCAGACGACCGCCTATCGCACCTTCGGCGTCTCGCTCGATATCTCCCAGACCAAGGAGCAGGTGAGCCGAAACGGCCTGGTGGCGGGCCGCAAGCTGAACCTGGCGACCTTCGCGGGCCTGGCGGCCTATGCCTGGGACTTCTCGGACAACATCCTTGATCCCAAGCGTGGCTGGCGTCTGGAGGCCCGAGGCGAGCCGACCTACGTGGTCGGCGACACGACCGTTCCCTACCTGAAACTGACCACCCAGGGCTCGGCCTATATCCCGTTCGGCCGGCAGGCCAGCACCGTGCTCGCCGGCCGTCTGAAGCTGGGCGCCATCGTCGGTGGCGGAGTCCAGGACGTTCCGGCCTCGCGGCGCTTTTATGCCGGTGGCGGCGGTTCGGTGCGGGGCTATTCCTACCAGGCCATCGGGCCGCGCCTGACCGACAACACCCCGCAGGGCGGCATCTCGGTGGTCGAGACCTCGATTGAGCTGCGCCAGAAGATCACCTCGAAATGGAGCGGCGTGGCCTTCATCGACACAGGCGCCATCGGCACGCACAATACGCCGCAGCGCGAGGATTTCCGGGCCGGTGCGGGTCTTGGTGTCCGCTACGACCTGGGCTTTGGCCCGATCCGCGCCGACGTCGCCGTGCCCATGGGCCGTCGCAAGGGCGATCCCGCCTTCCAAGTCTATCTCAGCATCGGTCAAAGCTTTTGAGCGGCGAGCACGACAAGCCTGACCTGACGGACACCGTCGCCCACGCCGCCGAGGCCACGGGCGAGGCCGCCGTGAAGGTCGCCAGGAAGATCGGCTGGGGCGGCGTGGTGCTGATCGCCGCGGCGATCCTGGCCGGCATCCTGATTGTCATGGCTGGCGGCTTGCGCCTGGCCCCCATCACGCCGCAGGGCCGGATGTTCCTGGAGGCTCGCGCCTCGGGGCTCAAGCTGGGCCGCATCGGCAGGCTGCATATCGAGGGCCTGTCGGGGGACATCTGGAAGAACTTCGGCGTCCGCCGCCTGACCATCTCCGATGAGAAGGGGATTTGGCTGGAGGCGCATGACCTGCGCGTGGCCTGGCGGCCGACCGAGCTGTTCGGCCGTCGTTTCCACGCCGAGAGCATCGACGCGCGCGACGTCATCGTGCTGCGTCGCCCGACGATGGAGCCCAAGGGACCCAAGTCCAGCGCCGCGCCCGTGTCGGTCGATCTCGACGCCTTTAGGTTCCGCCTGATCACCCGCCCGGCCTTCAGCGGCAAGGACGGCGACTTCGACGTCGCGGGCGCCTACGAAATGGCGCGCCAGGGCGGGCAGAAAGGCAAGCTGGGCGTCGCCTCGCGCCTCCATGTCGGCGATCACCTGAACCTCGATTTCGACCTGGGCCGCTCCAAGAGCCTGCGCCTGATCGCCGACGCGACCGAGGCCAATGGCGGCGCGATCGCCGGCGCGCTGGGCTTGCCGGCCAACCGCACCTTCGATCTGAAGGCCAAGGCCGACGGCACGACCAGCCGCGCGGCGTTCAACGTCCTGGCGCGCTCGGGCCAGGCGACGCCGCTGCAGGCCGACGGCGCCTGGACCGAGCAAGGCGGTTCGGCCCGAGGCCGCATCGATCTCACGGCCTCGACCTTGACCCAACGTCTGGCCCACATGTTCGGGCCGGAAGCCAATTTCACGATCGATGGCAAGAAGACGGCCCAGGACGGCCTGTCGGACCTGAACCTGGCGATCATGGCCCAGAACCTGACCCTTCACGGCCACGGCCTGGCGGATCTGGCCAAGAAGCGAACGGGGCCGGACGGAGTCGCGTTCAGCGCCCAGATCGGCGCCTTGAAGCGGATCGTGACCATCCCGCAGATGGGGCGCGGCCTGGCCGACGGCGTCTTCCGGCTGGAGGAGGGCGGCTTCTCGGTCGAGGGTGATGTCGATGTCGCCAACCTGGAATTGCTGGGCTACCGCCTCAAGCGCGCCAAGGGACCGGCCAAGGTCCGCTGGGCCAAGGGCGAACTGGAGATCAAGGCCCAGGCGAGCGCGTCGGGCGGCGGCGGCGCGGGCCTTCTGGCCCTGCTTGGTCCCAGCCCCAAAGCCTCGTTCGAAGGCGCACGGGTCAAGGGTGGTCGGTTCCTGATCAAGTCGGCCCGGATCGACGCCCCGAACCTGATCGTCACCGGCAAGGGCGAACGCGGACCGCTCGGCGGCCTGTCATTCGACGGCGACATGAAGGTAGCCAGCATGGGGCCGGTGCGGCCGGGCGCGAAGGGCTCGGTCACCGCCAAGTGGACGGCCAGCAGTTTCGCCAACCGGCCCTGGAGCTTCACGGTCGACAGTCGCGCGGCGGGTTTCGCCACCGGCTATCCCGAGATCGACCGCCTGCTGGGCGCGACGCCCCGCCTGAATGGCAAGGCCAGCTGGAACGACGGCGTCCTGGCTGTCGCGGGCGCCAAGCTGGAAGGGACCAACGCCAGCTTGCAATCCTCCGGGAAGATGACGGTCGGCAAGGCTCTGGATCTCGACTTCAAGCTGGACTGGACCGCGACGGGCCCGTTCCGCGCCGGTCCGGTCGAAGTCGCCGGCAAGGCGGCGGGGGACGGCCACGTCGGCGGCACGCTGGCCGCCCCGAAGGCCGAGCTGAACGCCGATTTCGACCGCGTTGACCTTCCCATGCTGCCCCTGACCAAGGCGCATCTGACGCTGACCTTCGCGCGCGGCCCCAACGGCGCCGACGGCGTCGCAGCGCTGCAAGCCGACAGCGGCTATGGTCCGGCGCGCGGCCGCACGGCCTTCCGCTTCTCGCCGGGCGGCATCGAACTCAGCGAACTGGACGTCGACGCCGGCGGCGCCAAGGCCAAGGGGGCGATGAGCCTGCGCGACGGGCTGCCGGCCACGGCCGACCTGACCGTCGCCATCGGCCCCGGCGCCTTCCTGCCGCAGGGCCAGGTCAAGGGCACGGCCAAGCTGGTCGACGCGCCTGGTGGCGGCGGAGCCAGCGCGACCCTGGACCTGACCGCCGAGGACGTCGCGACCGGGGCCTGGAAAGTCCGCTCGGCGCGGATCAAGGCCGACGGCCCCTTGGCGCGCCTGCCTCTGTCCATCGATGCGCGCGGCGAGGCTCCCGGTGGCCGCTGGCGCATCGGCGGCACGGGCGACCTGGCGCAGAACGGCAAGATCTACGACCTCAGCCTCGACGCCGCGGGCCGCATGGGCCGCACCGAGATCAAGACCCGCGAGATGGCCAAGGTGCGTTTCGGCGACGGCCCGACCCAGGCCCGCCTGCGCCTGGCCATCGACAAGGGACGCGCCGACATCGACGCCGACCTGGGCGGCGCCACGGCCATGCTGAAGGCGGAACTAGCGGGCGTGGCGATCACCGCCTTCAACCCCGATCTCGACGGCGACATCGACGGCTCGTTCAATCTGCGCGGACAGGGCGAGGCCCTGGGCGGCGACTTCACCATGCGCCTTTCGAACGCCCGCGAACGCGGCGCCAAGATCGAGCAGTCGCTCAACGCCAAGGTCCACGGCGACCTGACCGACAGCCACCTGACCATCGTCGCCGACGGCGACAACAGCCAGGGCCTGAAGGCCGACGCCAACCTCGTCCTGCCGGTCGAGGCCTCGGCCCGGCCGCTGCGCCTGGTGATCGACAAGAAGCGCGGCGTGCAGGGGCAGTTCTCGGCCAAGGGCGAGATCAAGCCGCTGTGGAACCTGCTGATGGGCGCCGACCGCTCCCTGTCGGGGCGCATCAATCTGCAGGGCAGCATTGGCGGCACCCTGGCCGATCCACGCCTGCTGGGTTCGGCGACCCTGGACAATGGCGGCTTCGAGGACGGCCAGACCGGCCTGCGCCTGCGCAACGTCGTCCTTCGAACGGCCCTGGCCGACAACGCCATCGACGTCAGCCAGGCCATTGGCGAGGACGGGCAGGGCGGTACGATCTCGGGCCAGGGGCGGATCAGCCTGGCGCGCGACGGCGTGGGCAACTTCAAGCTCGACATGAAGAGCTTTCGCCTGATCGACAACGACCTGGCTTCGGCGGTCGCCAGTGGGCAGGCCTCGGTGAACCGTTCGGCCGACGGAAAGATCAAGTTGACGGGGGCGGTGACCCTCGACCGCGCCGATGTCTCGGCCCAGAGCAAGACACCGGCCGGCGTCGTGGCAATGGACGTGATCGAGCGCAATCGCCCGCAGGATCTGGACCAGGGCCTGCAGCGCCGCCCGAACACGGGTGGTATGATTCTGGACCTGGACCTGAAGGCGCCGCGCCGGGTGTTCGTGCGCGGTCGGGGCCTGGACGTCGAGCTGTCGCTGGACGCCCATGTCGGCGGCACCTCCCTGGCCCCGCAGCTCTCGGGCGTGGCGCGCATGGTGCGGGGTGAGTACGACTTCGCCGGCAAGCGGTTCGAGTTCGACGACGACGGCGTGGTCTATCTGTCCAGCCAACTGGACCGCATCCGCCTGGATCTTTCAGCGACACGCCAGGACACCTCCCTGACGGCGGTGGTCCGCATCCAGGGCACGGCCGCCAAGCCCGAGATCACCCTGACCTCCAAGCCCGAGCTGCCCAGCGACGAGGTGCTCAGCCAGGTGCTGTTCGGCGCCTCGGCCGCCCAGCTGTCGCCGATCGAGGCGGCTCAGCTGGCGTCCGCGCTCGCCTCGCTGGCCGGCGGCGGGGGCTTCGACGTGATCGGCAACCTGCGCAGCTTCGCGCGCCTCGATCGCCTGGCCTTCGCCGAAAGCGCCACGGGCATGACGGTGTCGGGCGGTAAGTACGTAACCGACGACGTCTATGTCGAGATTATCGGCGGCGGCCGGGAGGGGCCCGCCGCCCAGGTCGAGTGGCGCGTCCGTCGGACGCTGTCGCTGGTTTCGCGGATCGGCGGCCAGAACGACGCCAAGCTTTCCGTCCGCTGGAGAAAAGACTACTAGAGACGCAAGGCTGTTGCGCGGGCGACCGGTTACCTCCCCGGAGGTGACAACGTTTTACCCGCGGCCCTTGGTTATCTTGACTGAGGGAGGACAGGCTTTTCATGCGACTCAATTCAGAAGATCGCGCGGTTCTGGATCACATCGCGCGCGATGGCGGCCTGATCGTCGACCGCGCCGTAGACTGGTGCGCCATCAACTCCGGTAGCCGGCACTTGGCCGGGCTGGAGCGCCAGAGGCAAATTCTGCTCGACGCGGCCGCGCGCCTGCCCGCCGCGCCGATCGAGACGCCGCTGTCGCCGTCGCGGGAGATCGCCGCCGACGGCCGCGAGACCGAGTTTCATCACCCGCCGTCCCTGGCTGTCGTGGTGCGCCCCGAGGCCCCGGTGCAGGTCGTGCTGACCGGCCACTATGACACCGTCTATCCCGAGACGAGCCCGTTCCAGGTCGTCCGCACGCGTCCCGACGGCGCGCTGCACGGCCCGGGCATCGCCGACATGAAAGGCGGCATTTCGGTGATGCTGGCGGCGCTCGAAGGCTTCGAAGCCCACCCGGACTCGCATAATCTCGGCTACCGCGTGCTGCTGTCGCCCGACGAGGAGATCGGTTCGATCGCCTCGGGGCCGGTGCTGGCGGACTTCGCGCGGCGCGGCCATGTCGGCCTGACCTATGAGCCGGCTCTCGCGGATGGGGCTTTGGCCTCCGCGCGCAAGGGCTCGGGCAACTTCCACATCGTCATCCACGGCCGCGCGGCCCATGCCGGCCGTGACTTCGCCGCCGGCCGCAACGCCATCATCGGCGCGGCGCGCGTGGCCGAGAAGCTGCACGGCCTGAACGGCCGCCGCGACGGCGTCACGGTCAATGTCGCCCGCATCGACGGCGGCGCGCCGCTGAACATGGTGCCGGACGTAGCCGTGGTCCGCTTCAACGTCCGCTTCCCGGAAGCGCAGGCCGCGGCCTGGTTCGAAGCCGAAGTCGCGCGCATCGTCGGCGAGGTCGGCGATGACCTGCACGCCCATCTGCACGGCCTGATCACCCGCGGCGCCAAGCCGTTCAACGCCGCCCAGCAACAGCTGTTCGGAGCGGTGAAGGACGTCGGGGCACTGCTCGGGCAGGACATCGCCTGGAAGCCGTCGGGCGGCGTCTGCGAAGGCAACAACCTGTTCGCTTCGGGCCTGCCGAACGTCGACACCCTGGGTGTGCGCGGCGGCGATATCCACAGCGAGGCCGAGCACGCCTTTCCCGAAAGCTTCGTCGAGCGCGCGCAGCTCTCGGCGCTGATCCTGATGAAACTGGCCAGCGGCGAGATCGACGCCAGAGCGATCCGCGCGGCCATGGGGAGTGTCTGAATGCTTGTCGTCCGTCCCGCCGGCTCCGCCGACTTCGACGCCCTAATGGAACTGGCCGTGCTGTCCGGGCGCGGTTTCACCAGCCTGCCCGAGGACGAGCCCACCTTGCGCGCCCGCCTGGCCCTCTCCGAAGCCAGCTTTCAGTCCGGCGTCGCCCCGCCCGAGGCCTGGTACACCCTGATGCTGGAGGACCTGAAGGCCAATGACCTGATCGGCGTCGCCGGGGTCAAGGCGGGCGTGGGGCTGAAGCGGCCGCACTTCTCCTTCCGGGTGGTCACCTTGGCCCAGTCGTCGCCGACTCTCGAAAAGCGCTTCGATCACCGGGCCCTGGTGTTGGTCAACGAATGCGCCGGCTGGTCGGAGGTCGGCTCGTTGTTCCTGCGGCCCGAGCGCCGCAAGGGCGGGGCGGGGCGCCTGCTGGCCCAGTCGCGCTACATGCTGATCGGCCTGGAGCCCCAGCGCTTCGCCGAAATGGTGCTGGCCGAACTGCGCGGCTGGTTCGACGAGGATGGCGGGTGCCCGTTCTGGGACCACGTGGCCAGCAAGTTCTTCCGCCTGGAGTTCGACGAGGCCGACATGATGAGCGCCTCGACCGATGGCCAGTTCATCCTCGACCTGGCGCCGCGCCATCCGATCTATGCCGAGTTGCTGCCCCAGGAAGCCAGCGAGGTGCTGGGCCGTGTCCACCGCGAGGGCGAGGCGGCGCGGGCCATGCTGGAGGCCGAGGGCTTTCGCTATCAGGGGTTGATCGACATCTTCGACGCGGGGCCGACCGTCGCCGCGCGCCGCGACGACATCAAGACGGTGCGGGATGCGCGCAGCCTGCGGGTGAAGATTGGCGAGGACGCATTCGGTGAGGAGGCCTTGGTCTCCAGCGGCGCCCTGGCCCGGTTCCGGGCGGCGCGAGCGCCCGTGCTGATCGATGGCGAGAACGCGATCCTGGGACGAGAGACGGCCCAGGCTCTGGGCGTAGGCGAAGGCGACATGGTGCGGGTGAAGGCATGAGCGGCTTGTTCATCGACGGGAAGTGGCGTTCGGGGCGCGGTCCGGAGCTGGTCTCGACCGACCCGGCGACCGGCGAGGCGGTGTGGCGCGAGGCGGCTGCCACCGAGGCCGACGTCGCCGAGGCCGTGGCCGCGGCGCACCGGGCCTTCCCCGCCTGGGCCGACCAGCCGCGCGAGGCGCGCATCGCTGTCCTGCGCCGCTACAAGGAGATCCTGGTCGAGCGCACCGCCGCTTTCGCCGAGGCCCTGAGCCGCGAGACTGGCAAGGCTCTGTGGGAAACCAGGGCCGAACTGGGCTCCATGGCCGGCAAGGTCGACCTGTCGATCAAGGCCTATGACGAGCGTACGGGCGTCACCGAGAACGCCATGCCGTTCGGCCGGGCCGTGCTGCGCCATCGGGCCCATGGCGTCATGGCGGTGCTGGGGCCGTTCAACTTTCCCGGCCACCTGCCCAACGGCCACATCGTGCCGGCCCTGCTGGCGGGCGACACCGTGGTGTTCAAGCCGTCGGAGGAGACGCCTCTGGCGGGTCAGCTGATGATCGAGGCGTTGGAGGCGGCTGGCGTGCCGGCGGGCGTCGTCAACCTCGTTCAAGGTGACCGTGAGACCGGTCAGGCGTTGATCAACCAGGCGATCGACGGCCTGCTGTTCACCGGCTCGGCGGCGGCCGGAACCTTCTTCCGCCGCCACTTCGCCGACCGACCCGATGTGATCCTGGCCCTGGAACTGGGCGGCAACAATCCGCTGGTGGCCTGGGACGGAGATGACGCCGAGGCCGTGGCGGCGCTGGTCGTGCAGTCGGCCTTCATCACCACGGGCCAGCGCTGCTCGTGCGCGCGGCGGCTGATCGTGCCGGACGACGCCTTTGGCCGGAAGGTGATCGAGGCGACAGCGGCCTTGGCCGACCGGCTCTCGATTGGACCTTGGAACGGGGAAGGCGAGACCTTCATGGGTCCGCTGATCTCGGCCCGCGCCGCCGAGGCCGCTCGCGCCATCGCTGACACCATGGGCGGTGAGCGCATCCGTTCGCTAAGGTCGGTCGAGGGGCTCAGCGAGGCCTTCGTGACGCCCGGGATCGTCGACGTCACCGGCGTCGACACGCCCGACGAGGAGCTGTTCGCCCCATGGCTGCAGGTGCGCCGCGTGGCCAGCTACGACGACGCGCTGAAAGCCGCCAACGCCACGCGCTATGGTCTGTCGGCGGGGCTTATCTCCAACGAATCAAAGCGTTGGGATCAATTCCTGAGTCGTATCCGCGCGGGAGTCGTGAATTGGAACCGGCCGACGACGGGCGCGGCGGGGTCGATGCCGTTCGGCGGTCTGGGCGCCTCGGGCAACCATCGGCCCAGCGCCTACTATGCCGCTGACTACTGCGCCTATCCCATCGCCAGTTTCGAGGCGCCGGCCATCACCGACACCCTGAAGGACATCAAGGGCCTGCGCGGATGAGCAGCGCGATCGAGGCCAATTGCGACGGCCTGGTCGGGCCGACCCACTCCTACGTCGGTCTCTCGCCGGGGAACCTGGCCAGCCAGAAGAACGCCGGCGAGGCGTCGAACCCGCGGGGCGCGGCGCTGGAAGGGCTTGGCAAGATGCGCCGCCTGGCGGATCTGGGGATCCCGCAGTTCGTGTTGCCACCGCATGAGCGGCCGGCTGTAAGTCTTCTGAAATCCCTAGGCTTTTCCGGTTCGGAAGCGGCGGTGATCGAACAGGCCTGGAAGGATGCGCCGGCGCTGGCCGCCGCCGCCTGTTCGGCTTCGCCGATGTGGGCCGCCAACGCCGCGACGGTGACGACCAGCGCCGATACGACTGACGGCCGTGTCCACTTCACGCCGGCCAACCTGCTGACCAACCTGCATCGCAGCCTGGAAGGCCCGCAGACCACGCGCGCCCTGCGTCGTCTGTTTCCGGACGAAGCCCGTTTCGCCGTCCACGACCCGCTGCCGGCCCAGCCGCACTTCGCCGACGAGGGCGCGGCCAACCACGTCCGGCTCTGCGCTGAACACGGCGCGCCGGGCGTCAACCTGTTCGTCTGGGGGCGCGAGGCTTGGGGCCATTGGGACGGCAAGTTCCCGGCCCGCCAGACTCGCGAGGCCTTCGAGGCCATCCAGCGCCGCCATGACGCGGCGCGGGCGGTGTTTCCGCAGCAGGGCCGCGCGGCGATCGAGGGCGGGGCGTTCCACAACGACGTGGTTTGCGTCGGCACGCGGGAGTGTCTGTTCTTCCACGAACGCGCCTTCGAGGATCGCGCCGGGATCGAGCGAGATATTCGTGACGCCGCCGAGGGGCTGTTCGAGCCGGCCTTCGTCGAGGTTTCGGAGGCTGACCTCCCGATGGCCGATCTCGTGGCTAGCTATCTGTTCAATTCGCAGCTTCTGGTGATCCCGGGGGAGGACCGCCTGGTGCTGCTGGCCCCGGCCGAGACACGCGACAACCCGCGCGCCTTCGCGGTCGCTGAGAGCCTGGCCTCGTCCAACGGTCCGGTCGGGCGCGTGGAGTATGTCGACGTCCGCCAAAGCATGCGCAATGGCGGCGGGCCTGCCTGCTTGCGTTTGCGGGTGGTCCTGACCGACGCCGAGCTGGCGGCGACGAATCCCGCCCAGCGGTTCACGCCGGCTCTGCACACCACCTTGGCCGACTGGGTGCGCCGCCGCTATCGCGACCGCCTGGCTCCGGCGGACTTGGCCGACCCCGACCTGTTGACAGAATGTCGGGAGGCTCTGGACGAACTCAGCCAGATCCTAGACCTTGGCGGAGACTTCTATCCATTTCAGAGGGCGTCATGAGCGTCACTATCCGGCAGGCGAGCCTTGACGACCTTTCCGGGATCTTGGCCACGCACAAGGCCGCGGCGGTTCAGCCTGGGCGATTGGCGCGCACGCCCGACGAAATCACGGAGGCCTATGTTCGCGGCGTGATCGAGACGCCAGGCGGCGTTTGCCTCGTGGCGGTCGATCAAGAGGGGAGCATCTGCGGCGAGATCCATGCGCGCCGTGAGCATATCGCGCTCTTCGCCCACGTGCTGGGCGGGGTGACGGTCGCGGTCCAGCCGGATCACCAAGGGCGAGGCATCGGCTCCAAGCTCTTCATGGCCCTGATCGCCGAGGCGCGCACCATGAGCCCTCCGGTGCTGCGCATCGAGCTCGCGGCCGGGGCGGGCAATCCGGACGCCATCCGGCTCTACGAGCGCCTAGGCTTCCAGCAGGAGGGGCGTCAGCCCAAGCGTGGCCGCTATCCCGACGGCCGGTTCGAGGACGACATCCTGATGGGAATGCTGCTCTAGCTTTTCAGAGCCGCCAGGGCCTCGGGATAGCGCCGCGACAGCGGAACCTCCAACGTGCCCAACTCCACGGCGTAGTCGCCGGAGCCCTCGGGCTTCAGCCCCGTGACCCGTGAACGATTGACCAGCCAGGACTTGTGGCAGCGCACGAAGCCGTGCGCGGCGAGACCGGCGTGCACCGCGCTCAGCGACGAGCGCATCAGCGGCCGGCGTTCGTCAGCCAGGACGAACTCCACGTAGTTGCCGGCGGAGCGCACGGCCGCGATGTCGGCGACGGGCACGCGGATGAGCCGCGCGCCATCCTGGATGTCGAAGGTGGCGGGCAGGGCGGGGGCTTGGACGCCCATCGGCCCCTGGGCGCTGCGCCGCAGGGCCAGCCAATAGATAATCGTCGCCAGGCCGTAAGACATCATGTCCTTGCGGAACTCGTAGGGGAACTCGGACGAGAGCGGCCCGAAGTCGTAACCCTCGTGCAGAATGACGGCGTGACCGAGCTTGCGCAGAGCCACGAAACTGGAGACGTGCAGGACCGAATAGACGAATACGGCTACGAGGTGCGCCGGGACGGCCTGCCACCAGCGCGGCTGCTTGCGCACCATCCAGAGGGCCATGGTCGCCGGAATGCCGAAGATGACCATGGTGACCAGCGCGCTGCTGACCTCCCAGATCGCCGGCCGGATCACGCCCAGTCTCGGCGCGTCGTGCTGGATGGTCAGGACGTTGACCACCGTGATCGCCGCGATCAGGCAGGCTCCAAGAATCCAGGCGCGGGTTAGCCATAGGCGTTCCTCGCCGGTCATCCCGAAAAGCCCGCCGTTGGTCCCTGAAGCCTTTCCGGTCGTCCCAGCCAGCGACCGCTGATCCCCGGACGCTTGGCTGACCGGGGCGCGCTGCGTCAGGTCCTTGGCATCGCTTTTCAAGCCGGACGCCTCTTCATGACCACGACTGCCTTACCCCTCGACCGGCGCTATGACCTCGACTGGATTCGGGTCGGCGCGTTCTTCCTGCTGATCCTCTACCATACGGGCATGTTCTACGTGCCGTGGGAATGGCACGTGAAGTCGCCGCACGTGGTCGAGGGGCTGATGCCCTTCATGCTGTTGACCAATCCGTGGCGCCTGACCCTCCTGTTCCTGGTCTCCGGCGCGGCGACGCGGTTCATGGCGGACAAGACGCCGGTCGGGAAGCTGACGTGGGCCCGGGTCGCCCGCCTGCTGCCGCCACTGCTGTTCGCGATGTTCGTGATCGTGCCGCCGCAGTCCTATTATCAGGTGGTCGAGTACATCGCCCTGCACCCGAACAGTGGCCTCACGGTCGACAACTTCTGGGTCCGCTACGCCACGGCCTCGGGCCACTGGTGCGGCACCGACGGCGAGTGCCTGACCACCCCGACCTGGAACCACATGTGGTTCGTCGCCTATCTGTTGTTCTACACCCTGGTCCTGGCCGCCATGCTGCTGGTCTGGAAAAAGGCCGGCCGGCACATTCAGAAGGCGGCTGAGTGGACGCTGAAGGGCGTGGGTCTGTTCGTCTGGCCGATCCTGTTCCTGGGGATGCTGCGCGCCACGCTCTACGCCAAGTATGGCGAGACCCACGCCCTGGTCGGCGACCACTATGTCCACGCCGTCTCGTTCAGCGCCTTCCTGCTGGGTTTCGGTCTCGCCAAGTCCGAAGTGCTGCGCGATCACCTGACGGCCGTGCGCTGGCCGGCGCTGATCATCGCTATCGCCGCCTGGGCGGGGTGGAGCGTCTATGTCTGGACCTATCGCAGCGACAGCGCCGTCCCGCCGCCGCAGCTGAAGCTGCTGATGCGCTTCGTGTTCGCCACCGACACCTGGTGCGCCATCATCGCCATCCTGGGCTTCGGGGCCAAGCATCTGGCCAACAAGGGCGGGCCGGCGCTGCGCTACCTGACCCTGGGCGTTTTCCCGTTCTACCTGGTGCACCAGACCCTGATCGTGGTCATGGCCTACCATCTGGCCAAGCTGGGCCTGCCCCAGGGGCTGGAGGGCGCGATCCTGATCGTGGCGACGTTCGCCGGCTGCTTCGCTACCTACGAGGTCGTCCGGCGCATCCCCGGCGTGCGGATCCTGTTCGGCCTGAAGGGTCAGCCGGCCGCGGCCGAAGCCAAGCGCCCGCCGGCTTTCGCATAGGCCTGTGTGCCGCGCGTAATGACGGTGTCGCCGGGGAGGATCTCGGCGACACCGATCTCGCTGGCGCCCGTCAAACGCTCATAGAGGGCGCTGAAGTCGCGCAGCGTCACCTCCTGCAAGGTCTGGATCGAGTCGATCACGAAATAGGCCTGCTGGAAGTCGTCGATCCGGTAGTTGGTGCGCATCACCCGCTCCAGGTCGAAACCGATGCGGTTGGGCGAGGGATCGTCCAGGGCGAAGATCGACTCCGCGCGCGACGAGACGATGCCGGCTCCGTAGATCCGCAGACCCGCCGGCGTCTTCATCAGGCCAAACTCCACCGTGTACCAGTAGAGACGGGCGAGGTTGGTAAGGCGACCCAGGCCCACCGCCCGCTGGCCGCCCCGGCCATAGGCCTGCATGTAGTCGGCGAACACCGGATCGGTCAGCATCGGGACGTGGCCGAAGACATCGTGGAAGATGTCGGGCTCCTGCAGGTAGTCCAGCTCATGCGGCTTGCGGATGAACTGGCCGGCCGGGAAGCGGCGATTGGCCAGGTGATCGAAGAACACATCGTCGGGCACCAGGCCCGGCACGGCGACCACGCTCCAACCGGTCAGGCGCTGGAGCTCCTCGTTGATGCGATTGAAGTCAGGAATGCCCGTGCGGTGCAGGTCCAGCGCGTCGAGGCCGCGCATGAACGCGTCGCAGGCGCGGCCATGCAGCATGTCGGCCTGGCGCTCATATAGGGTGATCCAGACATCGTGCTCGGCCTGGGAATAGGTTTCCCAGCCTTGATCGATCGTCCAGTCGGGACGGGCGCCCGGGGGCGGTCCCTTGCTAAAGCCATCTCCGCTCATGCGACGACGCTACGCCCCGTATTTGGCAAATGCTGTTCGGAGTTTGCGCCCAGAACCGTGTTCGGCGGAGAAGCGTGCCGCCTAGTGGGAAATTCGGGGACGAAGCTTGTAAAGCCCGTGATCGAACGACTCGAAGATCACCGCCGTCTGCGGGTGGCCGACGGGCTCGCCGCTGTCGTCGGGCAGCAGGTTCTGCTCGGACACATAGGCGACGTAGCTGTTGTCCTCGTTCTCGGCGAGCAGGTGGTAGAAGGGCTGGTCCTTGGTCGGCCGGATGTCTTCCGGGATGGACTGCCACCACTCCTCGGTATTGGCGAACACGGGGTCGACGTCGAACACCACGCCCCGGAACGGGAAGATGCGGTGCCTGACGACCTGTCCGATCGCGAATTTGGCGAGTCTCGAGTTCATGGCGTTGAGAATAGCCGGGCGGACCTGACTGAATCCTGAACGTAGAGGTCAGCACGCGGAACACAAGCGGGCGCCTTCCGAGAGGCGAACAGCGTGCTATGGTCGACTCGAAGTGAGGTTTCGCGACCGTTCGCGAAGACCTGCGAGACAGGTAGTAGAGACCATGTCGGAGGCGCCGTGCGCGCCCGGCGCGCCACACGGCCGGCGCCGGAGGTCTCAGGATGAGTCCGTCGCTTGCTACGCGGCGCTCGACCTGGGGACCAACAACTGCCGCCTTCTGGTGGCCACGCCCACGCCGCGCGGGTTTCGCGTCGTCGAGGCCTATTCCCGCATCGTGCGTCTTGGCGAAGGGCTGTCGCAGACCGGCCAACTGTCCGAGGCGGCCATGGAACGCTCGCTGGCGGCCCTGAAGGTCTGCGCCGAGAAGATCCGTCGCCGCAAGGCGATCCGCGTGAAGGCTGTGGCCACCCAGGCCTGCCGGGGTGCGACAAATGGTCCCGACTTCGTCAGGCGCGTGCAGGAGGAAACCGGCCTCAAGCTGCAGATCATCAGCCCACGCGAGGAGGCTCAGCTTTCCGTCGCCGGCTGCATAAGCCTGTTCGACCGCGAGCAGGATGCGGCCCTGGTGGTCGATGTCGGCGGTGGTTCGACCGAGCTGTCATGGGTCGACCTGAAGGGCGGCGGCCTCGACGCCAAGCCGCGCCAGTTCGCCGCGTGGAAGCTGCCGATCAAGGCCTGGCTGTCGATTCCCGTGGGCGTCGTCACCCTGGCCGAGCGCTTCCCCGAGGGCGAGCGCGCCGAGGAAGGCTGGTTCCGGGCCATGGTCGACGACGTCAAGGCCCGGATCGAGGCTTTCCCGCACGCCGAGCCGATGCGCGAGATCTTCGCCGAGGGCAGGGCCCACCTGATCGGCACGTCCGGCGCGATCACCAGCCTGGCGGGTCTGCATCTGGGCCTGCCGCGCTACGACCGCAACATCGTCGACGGCCTCTGGATGGACCGCGCCGACTGCGACGTCGCGTCTGAACGCCTGCAGGGGCTGACGGCGGCCGAGCGGGCCCTGGAGCCGTGCATCGGCGCGGATCGAGCCGATCTCGTCCTTGCCGGCGCGGCCATTCTCCAGGCCGTTCAGGAGTTGTGGCCATGTTCGCGCGTGCGCGTCGCCGACCGAGGGCTTAGAGAGGGGCTTCTGATGTCCCTGATGTCCGACCAACAGAAGCGCCCGCGTCGGCGTCGTCGCGGCGGATCGTCCAAGAAGCCGGTATCCGCATGAGCGATGAAGAGCCCCCCCGCAAGCGCATGGTCAAGCCGCCGGCCGGCGGCACCGAAGGCGGCCGCGCCAAGCCCGCGCGCCTGAAGACGGCCTATGGCCGCACGCCCAGCCAGCAGGCCTGGCTGGAGCGCCAGATCAACGACCCATTCTCGGCCAAGGCCCGCGCCCTCGGCTATCGCAGCCGCGCGGCCTTCAAGATCAGCGAGATCGACGACAAGTTCCGCTTCTTCCATAAGGGCGCGAAGGTCATCGACCTGGGCTGCGCCCCGGGCGGCTGGCTGCAGATCGCCGTCGAGCGTGGCGTGACCCAACTGGCCGGCATCGACCTGCTGCCCGTCGATCCGGTGGCGCCGGCGCACCTGCTGGAGATGGACTTCACCGCCGACGACGCGCCAGGCAAGCTCCTGGAACTGCTGGACGGGGCGCCGGACCTCGTCCTGTCCGACATGGCGCCCAATACCGTCGGGCACCGCGAGACTGACCACCTGCGCATCGTCGGCCTGATCGAGATCGCCGCCGAATTCGCCATCGACGTGCTGAAGCCGGGCGGCGCCTTCGTCGCCAAGGCCTTCCAGGGCGGCGAGACGGCCGAGGTGATCGGGCGTCTCAAGCGTCACTTCGACAAGGTCCAGCACTTCAAGCCCAAGGCCAGCCGCGCCGACAGCTCAGAGGTCTTCCTGGTCGCGACGGGGTTCAAGGGACGGTGAGCCGGCCGGGGGGCGCGATTGGGGCGCTGGTCGCGCGGCCGTTTCGCAATCTGGCGATCTCGGTCGTTTTCGTTCTTTTGGTCGGCCTCTTCTCCATTGCTGGCTATCTGGGCGCTGGCTGGTCGTTCGACGACGCCATCTACATGGTGACCCTGACCATTTTCACGGTAGGCTACGGTGAAGTCAGACCGATCGACACCGACTACTTGCACCTGATCACCATGGCCACGATGGTGTTCGGGTGCACGGGGGTGATCGTGGTCACCGGTTCGCTGGTGCAGGCGCTCACCCAATCTCAACTCGAACAGTTCTTTGGAAAGCGCGTGGAACGCGACATCGACCGGCTGGACGGCCACATCATCATCTGCGGCTTTGGCCGTATCGGGCTCATGCTGGCCGGCGAGCTAGCCTCGGCGGGCGAGACCTTCGTGGTGGTGGAGCGCGACGAGGCGCGCTGCCAGGAAGCGCGGGATCTCGGCTATCTCTGCCGTCATGCCGACGCGACCGACGAGGATATCCTGCGCGCGATGCGTGTCGAGAGGGCCAAGGTTCTGGCCACGGTCCTGCCAGACGACGCGGCCAATGTGTTCATCACCTTGTCGGCCCGCAGCCTCAATCCCAAGCTCGAGATCATCGCCCGCGGCGAGCGCCCTACGACTGAGCGCAAGCTGATCCAGGCCGGCGCGGACAAGGTGGTCATGCCCACCCATATCGGCGCCGAGCGGATCGCCGAGATCATCCTCTACCCGAAGCTGGCCAACTTTCTGCGCGGCGCACAGTCCGACACGAGCCAGCAGGAAGCGCGCTTGGCGGCCCTGGGGCTGGATCTCAGCGTCGTGACCGCGCCCGCGTCCTTCGCGGCTAGGCGTGTGACGGTCGGGGAGTTCGAGCGTCGTGGCGGAGGGTTGCTGGTGGTTCGAATCGACCGCGTCGATGGGCGCGTAGTCGACGCCCCAAAGCCGGAAGACCTCATTCATGCCGGCGACGGTGTCTCGATCGTCGCGAAGCTAGGCCGTGTGGGCCTTTCGGCCCTCGCCGGCTGAAGCTGCTATCGCCTGGATTGCGGGCGCGGCCCTTCTTGCATGGATGCCAGCATCATTGGATGCTAGATTTCGTGCTGCAAGGAGAAGCGGCATGCGGACGACATTGGCGCTCGACGACGATCTGCTGGAACGGGCGATGGCCCTGACCGGGATTGGGGAGAAGACGGCCTTGGTGCGTGAAGCGCTCAAGGCTCTGGTCGAACGAGAGAGCGCGCGCCGCCTGGCGTTGCTCGGCGGCAGTGAACCCGACCTCAAGGACATTCCGCGTCGGCGTCTCGAACCGGCGTGATCCTGGTCGACACATCCATTTGGGTCGACCACCTGCGAACCACGAATGCAGGGCTCGTGCGGCTGCTCGGTGAAGGCGGGGTCCTGACTCATCCTTTTGTTATCGGCGAACTGGCGTTGGGCAATCTGCGCAACCGGCCAATAGTGCTCGAGTTATTGCGGCAAATGCCGCGCGCCGTGTCCGCGACCGACGACGAGGTTCTGAGCTTCATCGAAGCCAACCGTCTCCATGGCCTTGGCGTCGGCTATATCGATGTCCATTTGCTGGCCAGCGCCAAGCTGACCGCGGGCGTCAGGGTCTGGACTTGTGACCAGCGCCAGGCCGCTGTCGCCGAGCGCCTCGACCTTCGCGCGGACCCCTTGGCCTGACGCAGCGCACAATTTGCTGAAGAAGGCGCGCTCAACGGGTCGACAACCGGCGGCCTCGCGGCTACATACGCGCCGCAAAATGGAGACTCCGATGGAGATTCGCGAAGGGCTCACCTTCGACGACGTTTTGCTCGAACCCGGCCCGTCCGACGTCATGCCGACCCAGGTGACGACCGAGACCCGGTTCACGCGTGAAATCAGTCTGAACATTCCGCTCGTGTCCGCCGCCATGGACACGGTGACCGAAAGCCGCCTCGCCATCGCCATGGCGCAAGCCGGCGGCCTGGGCATCCTGCACCGCAACCTCACCAATGAGGAGCAGGCGGATCAGGTGCGCGAGGTCAAGCGTTACGAAAGCGGCATGGTCATCAATCCGCTGACCATCCATCCCGACACCACCCTGGCCGAGATCCGCGAGATCAAGGCCCGCCGCAAGATCTCGGGTTTCCCGGTGGTCGAACGCGGCTCGGGCAAGCTGGTCGGCATCCTGACCAACCGCGACATGCGCTTCGAGGGCGACGACAAGGTCCCGGCCTCGGCGCTGATGACCCGCGAGGGCCTGATCACTGTGGGCGAGGGGATCGATCACCGCGAGGCGCGCGAGCTGCTCCGCAAGCACAAGATCGAACGCCTGATCGTCGTCGACGAGGCCTATCGCGCCGTCGGCCTGATCACGGTGAAGGACATCGAGAAGGCCCAGGCTCACCCCCTGGCCGCCAAGGACGACAAGGGCCGCCTGCTGGTCGGCGCCGCCTCGACCGTCGGCGACGCCGGCTTCGAGCGCTCGATGGGCCTGGTGGACGCTGGCGTCGACGTCGTCGTCATCGACACGGCCCATGGTCACTCCAGTCAGGTCGCCCAGGCCGTCTCGCGCTTGAAGCGCGAAGCCAACCGCGTCCAGATCGTGGCCGGCAACATCGCCACCTACGACGCCGCCCGCGCCCTGATCGACGCCGGCGCCGACGCGGTGAAGGTGGGCATCGGCCCGGGCTCGATCTGCACTACCCGCATTGTCGCGGGCGTGGGCGTGCCGCAGCTGACCGCGATCATGGAAGCCGTGCGCGCGGGGCGCGAGAGCGGCGTGCCGATCATCGCGGACGGTGGCATCAAGTATTCGGGCGACCTGGCCAAGGCCATAGCGGCCGGGGCCTCGACCGCCATGATGGGCTCGATGTTCGCCGGCACCGAAGAGGCGCCGGGCGAGGTGTTCCTCTACCAGGGCCGCTCGTACAAGAGCTATCGCGGCATGGGCTCGGTGGGCGCCATGGCCCGAGGCTCGGCCGACCGTTATTTCCAGAAGGAAGTGACGGACAGCTTCAAGCTCGTGCCGGAAGGCATCGAGGGCCAGACCCCGTTCAAGGGGCCGATCTCGCCAGTGCTGCACCAACTGGTCGGCGGGCTTCGCGCGGCCATGGGCTATGTCGGCGCGCCGACCATCCCCGAACTGCAGGCGCGCGCCAAGTTCGTGCGCATCACGGGCGCGGGCTTGCGTGAAAGCCACGTCCACGACGTGATGATCACCCGCGAAGCCCCGAACTATCCGAGCGCGGTCTAGGCGATGCGGATGGCCTTCGAGCTTCAGATGCTGGCGGCGGCGGTCCTGATCGGGATCGTCCACCTGCTGTGGGCGGCCGCGGCCGCCCAGCCCCAGCGCGGCTTGAAGTGGAATGCGGGCCCCCGCGATGAGCCGGTCGTGCTGACCGGCGTCGCGGGGCGCCTGGAACGCGCCTTCGCCAACTTCCGCGAGACGTTTCCGTTCTTCGCGGTCTTGGTGCTGGTCGACTATCTCGGCGGTCGCCTGGGCGAGCTCACCTCGCTGGGCGCGCTGATCTATGTGGCGGCGCGCGCCGTCTATATCCCGCTCTATGCCTTCGGCGTGCCCTATGTGCGCAGCTTGACCTGGGTCGCCTCGATGGTCGGGATCTTGATGCTGCTCGCGGCCCTGGTGGTCTGATGCGCGACGGCGGACGGGTTTCGGCGGCGATCGAGGTTTTGACCGAGATCGAGACGCGGCATTTTCCCTCGAAGATGGCCTTGAAGCGCTGGGGCGAGACCGCGCGCTACGCCGGCTCCAAGGACCGCGCCTTCGTTTCGGGCCTGGTCCTGGACGCCCTTCGCCGCAAGCGCTCGCTGGGCTGGATGATGGGCGATGCGAGCGCGCGTGGGGCGGTGCTGGGTGTGCTGGCCTTCACCTGGAAATGGACGTCTGACCGCATCGCCGAGGCGGCCTCGGAAGAGCATGGCTTCGGCGCCCTGACCGATGGCGAGCGTGAACGTCTGGCTCACCCGATCTCGCTGGACGCGGCTCCGGCCCCGGTGACGGGCGACTATCCCGACTGGCTGGAAGAGCGTCTGGTGCGCGCCTTCGGCGCGGACCAGGCGGTCGAGATGCAAGCCCTGGCCGAACGCGCCCCGGTCGACCTGCGGGTCAACACCCTGAAGACCGACGCTGATCGCGCCGCCAAGGCCCTGGCCCCGATCCACGCCGCGCCGGCGGGGATCCTGCCCAACGCCTTCCGCATCCCGGCTCCGGCCGCCGCCGACCGCGCGCCGTCGGTCGAAGCGGTGCCGGCCTTCTCCAAGGGCTGGTTCGAGGTCCAGGACCTCGGCTCCCAGATCGCCGCCGCCGTGGCCGGCGAGGTCAAGGGCAAGCAGGTGCTGGACTTCTGCGCCGGCGGCGGCGGCAAGACCCTCGCGCTCGCCGCCGCCATGGGCAACACCGGCCAGATCTTCGCCCATGACAGCGACGCCCGGCGTCTGGCCGACTGCATCCGGCGCGGCCAGAGGGCAGGGGTTCGCAACCTGCAGATCCGCTCGCCGATCGAGGCCACGCCGCTGAAGGGCCTGGAAGGCAAGATCGACGTCGTCTTCGTCGACGCGCCCTGCACGGGCTCCGGCACCTGGCGCCGACATCCCGATGCGAAATGGCGCCTGTCGCCCGACCAACTGGTCAAGCGTCAGATCGAGCAGGATAGCGTGCTGGAGGACGCCTCGACCTTCGTGAAGGCCGGAGGACGCATGGTCTATGTGACCTGCTCGCTGCTGGTCGACGAGAACGAGGACCGTGTCGCCGGCTTCCTTGAACGCCACCCCGAATTCACCGTGAAGCCGATCGCCCTGGACGGCGTCGAGCACGTCACGCCCGAAGGCTATCTGCGCCTGAGCCCTCATCGCGCCGGGACGGACGGCTTCTTCGCCGCCGTGCTGGAGCGATCCTCGTACACGCCCTGACCTGACGCCCTGATTGAAACGAAGACCGCTGGAGACTAGCCGATGACCACCGAAACCGAACACCAGCGCGTCCTGATCGTCGACTTCGGCAGCCAGGTGACCCAACTGATCGCGCGCCGGGTGCGCGAGGCCGGCGTCTATTGCGAGATCCATCCGTTCGACAAGGTCGAGGCCCTGGTCGACGACTACAAGCCCGCCGCCATCATCCTGTCGGGCGGCCCCGCCAGCGTGCTCGAGGACGACAGCCCCCGTATCGGCCGCAAGTTGTTCGACCTCGGTCTGCCGATGCTGGCCATCTGCTACGGTCAGCAGCTGTTGTGCGACGTGCTGGGCGGCAGGGTCGAGGGTGGCCACGCCGGCGAGTTCGGCCGCGCGGAGCTGACCATCGGCAAACACAGTCCGCTGTTCCAGGGCCTGGCCGGCATTGGCGAGCTGGAAACCGTCTGGATGAGCCACGGCGACCGCGTCACCGCCATCCCCGAGGGCTTCGAGGTCATCGCCACCTCGACCGGGGCCCCGTTCGCGGCCATCGCCAATGACGAAAAGAAGATCTATGCGGTCCAGTTCCACCCCGAGGTGGTCCACACCGTCAACGGCTCGAAGATCTACAAGAACTTCCTGGCCCTGGCCGGGCTGAAGGGCGACTGGACCATGGCGGCCTTCCGCCAGGAGATGGTCACGAGGATCCGCGACCAGGTCGGGACCGGCAGGGTGATCTGCGGCCTTTCGGGCGGCGTCGACAGCTCGGTGGCCGCCGTCCTGATTCACGAGGCGATCGGCGACCAGCTGACCTGCGTGTTCGTCGACACCGGCCTGCTGCGCAAGAACGAGGCCGACCAGGTCGTCACCCTGTTCCGCGACCACTACAACATCCCGCTGGTCCACGTGGACGCCGGCGACCTGTTCCTGGGCGAGCTGGCCGGCGTCAGCGACCCCGAGACCAAGCGCAAGACCATCGGCCGTCTGTTCATCGAGGTCTTCGACAGGGAAGCCGCCAAGATCGACGGCGCCGAGTTCCTGGCCCAGGGCACGCTCTATCCCGACGTCGTCGAGAGCGTCTCGGCCCGCGGCGGTCCCTCCGCCGTGATCAAGAGCCACCACAATGTCGGCGGCCTGCCGGACTACATGAAGCTGAAGCTCGTCGAACCGCTGCGCGAGCTCTTCAAGGATGAGGTCCGCGCCCTGGGCGTCGAACTGGGCCTGGCCCCGGCCTTCGTCGGTCGTCACCCGTTCCCCGGCCCGGGCCTGGCCATCCGCATCCCCGGCGAGATCACGCCCGAGAAGGTCAAGGTCCTGCAGGACGCCGACGCCATCTATCTGGAAGAGATCCGCAACGCCGGCCTGTACGACCAGATCTGGCAGGCGTTCGCCGTGTTGCTGCCGGTCAAGACGGTCGGCGTCATGGGCGACGCGCGCACCTACGAAAACGTCCTGGCCCTGCGCGCGGTGACTTCGACCGACGGCATGACCGCCGACTTCTTCGAGTTCCCCTGGCCGATCCTGGGCAAGACGGCCACGCGGATCATCAATGAAGTCCGAGGGGTCAACCGGGTAGTTTACGACGTGACCAGCAAGCCGCCTGGCACTATCGAGTGGGAATGATTCAGGGCCGTCGGGGACCTTCGCGGACCATCGCGAATATCGGTTAAATCATTGGAATAATAAGTATTCTGGCTCTCCAACGATCGGCGACGATCGAGGGGAGCCAGTTCAAATTTCGTGCGATTGACGGTACGCCCGCGATCTTGCTCGCGAGGGCGAGCGGCTGATACCGTCAGGCAAGTCAGGCCTGACGGTATTTTTTCTCACATCAAGCCCCTGAATTTCCTCAGAAAAGGTGCTCCCGACATGCCGTTTTGGGCGTGACGGTATTTTACGGCCTTTTCGCCGGTTTTCGGGGCAAGAAGGAGGCCGTCCATGCTCACCGATGCCGCACTCAAGTTTTTGAAACCAAAAAAGAAACCGTACAAGGTCGCGGACCGTGACGGTATTTACGTCCTGGTCTCTCCCGCCGGGCCCATCACCTTCCGGCTCGACTACCGGATCAACAACCGCCGGGAGACCCCGACGCTAGGTCGCTACGGGCGCGATGGCGTCAGTCTGTTGAAGGCGCGCGAGCTTGGGATGGAAGCTCGGCGCAGGGTGAGAGAAGGGGTCTCGCCGGCGATCGAAAAGCAGCGTGACAAGGCGCGCATCAAGGCGGCCAAGACCTTCGCCGATTTCGGGCGGAAGTGGATCGAGGAAGGCCGCATGGCCGACAGCACTCGCGCCATGCGCCGCGCGATCTACGAGCGCGACGTCGAGCCGGCCTTCAAGAACCGGATGCTGACCGAGATCGAACCGGGCGATGTTCGCGCGCTCTGCCAACTCGTGAAGGATCGTGGGGCGCCCGCGACCGCCATCCACATCCGAGATCAGATCAACCTGATCTTCGCCTTCGCGCGCCTGCACGGCGAGAAGGTGGAAAACCCCGCCAAGGACGTCAGCCCGTCGTCGATCTGGTCTTTCACGCCGCGCGAGCGGGCGTTGTCGCCCAAGGAGATCCGGCTGCTCTATCCGCTCCTTGAGCAGGTCCCGACCTTGCCGACGATCCGGCTTGGCATGAAGCTCATCCTGCTGACCCTGGTGCGCAAGAGCGAGCTGCAGGACGCCACCTGGGACGAGGTCGACTTCGTCAACGCGATCTGGAGCATTCCCGCTGCCCGGATGAAGGCCAGCCGGGCCCACAACATCTACCTGTCGACCCAGGCCCTCGACATCATGATCGCGCTGAAGACCTGCGCAGGAAACTCGCCGTACCTCCTGCCCTCGCGCTATGAGGCCGATCAGCCCATGTCGCGGGCTACGTTCAACCGCGTGACCATGAGCATTGCCGAGCGGGCCAAGGCGCAGGGGCTCCCGCTCGCGCCGTTCACGGACCACGACCTGCGCCGGACGGGCTCGACTCTGCTCAACGAGATCGGGTTCGAAAGCGACTGGATCGAGAAGTGCCTGGCCCACGTCGATCGGCGAACCTCCCGTCGCGTCCACAATGTCGCCGAGTACGCCCAGCAGCGCCGGCACATGCTTCAGGAGTGGGCGGACATGATCGACGCCTGGGTGCGGGGCGAGCGTCATGTCCCGACCTTGAAGCCGGCTGACATCCACGGGGTCACGCTGGATCCACGGGCCTGAACGCCGCCCCGACCCTCTCGGTGTAAACGAGACGCTCTACCGGCTGATCGACCGGTTCGGCGCCGACCGTTCAGTAGGGACAGTCAGGTCCAGGTCGGCGCACGCCCGCCACGACGGTGACCCCTTCGGCGGCCTCGCCACCGCGCCGGGTCAGGACTGCGCCCCGGGGCGGCGCCCGGCCCGAGGCATCACCCCCGAAAGCTGTCGTGCCGTGCTGCTCGACTATCGGTTCCTGACCGGTCGGGTCTTGCGGTCGCGGACATCGGGCAGGGGCGCGCGCTCTTGGGTCCCTTCCTGAGCTTGCCGCTTGCGCTCGGCCAGCCAGGTCTCGACCTCCGCCAGATCCCAGACGACGCGGCGGCGGGTCAGGGCGAGGCGGCGGGGGAATTCGCCGCGCCGCTCCATCTCGTAGATGGTCGTGTCGGCCAGCGGGACGATCTTATGGAGCTGGGCGCGGCGGATCGCACGCAGGGGCGGGCCGTCGGCGGTCCGGGCTTTGTCAGGGGAAGGGGTTTGGGTCATGGCGTCCTCACGCCGTGACCCTGCTGCGCCGCCGATAGAGCGCGCAACCGACAAGCGGCGATCGGCGCGGGCCGAAATCAAAGGCAACAAGACGGCGGGGCGACGCGACCGCGGTCCGTTCGGGACCTGGGTCGCGCCGCCGTATCGTCAGCCGTTGACGGCGTCCTTCAGTTGCTTGGCCGGGGTGAAGGCGACCTTCTTGCTGGCGGCGATCTCGATCGTCGCGCCCGTCGAGGGATTGCGGCCGGTGCGCGCTGGCTTGGCCTGGACCTTGAACTTGCCAAAGCCCGGGATCGAGACTTCCTCGCCCTTCACGGCGGCGTCGGTCAGCGCCTTGAAGACGCCGTCGATCATGGCCTTGGCCTGGGTCTTGGTGAGCTTGGGCTCGGCGGCCACGGCGGCTTCGACGAGGTCTGAAACGTTCATGGAAAAGCTCCTGCGGTGTTGGGCCGGCCAAACGAGCCGCGCGGCGCTGATTTGTCATCCTGGATCGAGCGCGGTCGTCGACCTGGAGCAAACCGGGGACGACTAATCCAGGTCGAGCGCGCGCCCGCCGTAGATCGATGCGGGATCGGCGCCGTCGCGGATCGCGATGCGATTGCGAATGCCCTGGGCCATCTTCACGTCGAGCTTGGGTGTGTTCCAGCGGGCCGCGCCGCCCAGTTGGATGGGCTGGTCGGGGAAGCTGAGGAAGGTGAAGACGCGGTTGGTGACCTCGATCATCCAGGCCTTCATCTCGGCGTCGGAAATGCGCGATGCCTTAAGGTAGGGGATTTCCCCCGCGGGGCTGATGATCTTCACCTCGCTGAAGTCGCCGGCCGGGCTGATGACTTCGCGGCCGGCGTGCCAATCCTCGATCTTGGTGTTGCGCACGCAGGTCTCGACCAGCGCCAGCGTCGCGCGGGCCAGGGCGCGGCGTTCCATTTCAGTCCAAGGGGCATCGGTCATCGGGAAATCCTCGCCAGGGGAGCCCTGTTGTCCGGCAGTCCGGCCTCGACGTCAAAGCCGCCGGGCAAGGTTAGGCGCCTCGCGTCACGCCGCGATCGCGCTCTACGGCCAAGGCCGCCGAGCCCCGAAGGTGGGTCTCGTCCCATACGGATCACGATCACTGGCGCAGGGGCGGGCCGTTGGCCCGCATAAGGCCATCGCGCGGCGCGCGATGACTTATCTGAAGATCCTTTCTCCAAAAGGGGGGGCGACGCGCCCTTCTAGGCCCGCCACGGACGGCGGCAACCGGCCTTCGGCCGGTCCTCCACTGCGTTGCGGCCCTTCGGGTGCCGCCGCCCGCTGCGGCGGGCCTCTCCGGTCGCTCATCGCCGCCCACCCCCCTTTCCGGCGAAAGGACGCGGGGTTTGGGGCGGGGATGGAGGCCACCTCATGCGCTCTTCCCGGAAAGGCCGTCAGGGAACGGTCAAGCTTGCGTCAAGAACGTCCGCCGTCGGTTCGGCGGCCCGGCCGGGGGGCGCTGCCCCGGCCTGCGGTGGGGCGGGCGACGGTTCGGCCGACCCGGATGAAACCCGCCGAGAGGGCGAGCCGGAGCGTTCGCGCGCCAGCCTCTATGACGAAGTCACCGGCCGGATCATCGGCGAACTGGAGGCCGGGCGCCTGCCCTGGGTCACGTGGGGCAAGGTCGGCGGGACCGGGCCGGGCCTGCCGCGCAACGCCGCGACCGGGCGGACCTACTCCGGGGTCAACATCCTGCTTTTGTGGGGATCGGTCATCGAGCATGGCTACGAAACCCAGGGCTGGCTGACCTTCCGCCAAGCCCAGAAGGCTGGCGGGCAGGTGCGGCGCGGCGAGCGCGGGACCACCGTGGTCTTCGCCGACAAGTTCACCCCCAAGGCCGAACAGGACCGCGCCGCCCGCGAGGGCGACGCGCCGGGCGTGGTGCCCTTCCTCAAGCGCTTCACGGTCTTCAACGTCGATCAGTGCGAAGGTCTGGAGACCTTGGCGGCGGCGCCCGCGCCCTTGCCCGAGCGTCAGATCATCCCGCACGTCGAGGCCTTGATCGCCGCGACCCGCGCCGATTTCCGGATCGGTGGCGCCGAGGCCTATTACGCCCCGGCCCTCGACTATGTCCGCGTGCCGCCGCAACCGGCCTTCCGCCACCAGATCGACTATTACCGCACGGCCCTGCACGAGTTGTCGCACTGGACGGGCCATCCCTCGCGCCTCAACCGCGACCAGTCGGGGCGCTTTGGGTCCAAGCCCTACGGCTTCGAGGAACTGGTCGCCGAGCTGTCGGCCGCCTTCACCTGCGCCGCCTTGGGCGTCGTGCCCACCGTGCGCCATGCCGACTACATCGGGTCCTGGCTGGCGATCCTGAAAGACGACAACCGCGCCATCTTCCGCGCCGCCTCCAAGGCCAGCAAAGCGGCCGACTACCTGTTGGCCTTCGCCCCCGACCGGGCGGACGAGGGGCAAGGCAAGGATGAGGGCGAGGCGCGGGACGCCGCGCCGGTCTCGGAGGTCGCGGCATGAAAACGCCCCTGATCTCCGACGCGATCATGGCCCAGCTGATCGCCAATAGCGCGGCACAGGACGAGCGCGACCCGGTCCCGCCGCTCAAGCTTTTCAACCCGGTCGGACCGGGGCGCTGGCTGATCACCGAGATCATGGCCGACGCCGACACCCTGTTTGGCCTGTGCGACCTGGACCAGGGCTTTCCCGAGCTGGGCTACGTCAGTCTCGACGAGATCGAGGCCATCGCCCTGCCGCACGGCTTTCGGATCGAGCGCGACCGTTTCTTTGTCGGTCGTGTCCCGCTGTCGATGTGGGCGCAGCTCGCCCGTCGCCTGGGCTCGATCTTCGCGGCCGAGGCATGGTCCGCCTGATGTCCCATCACGCCAAGGACGGTCCGTCTGACCCGGTATTTGCCCTTCCGCGCGCGGGGTCCGCCCGGCGTCGGACGACCGCGCCAATCCCGGCGCATCCCGGTCCCGCCCTTCGCCTTGGACAGCATCACGGGCGGGACCGGTTCACCCCTGAAAACAGGAGCCGACCCATGAGACTCTCCCACGCCGACCCGCGCAAGATGGTCATCTCGCCGCTCAACATGCACTGGAAGAATGTATCCGGGTTCTGGGAGCTGCCGCGGAGCACCGGGCGGTCAGGGTCTGGCGCCCGGGCGCGATGGGTCCGCACGGCGTCCTCATCCAGCAGGGCGCGCAGCGTCGCGTCATCCAGCGGTGCGACCTTGCTGATCTCGTGCGAGGTGCGAAATCCGTCGAAGAAATGCAGCACAGGCACGCGCGCGGCCAGGGTGGCGGCGTGACCTATGGCGGCGAGGTCCTGCGCCTCTTGGGCCGAGCCCGAGGCCAGAAGAGCCAAGCCCGCGCCGCGCACGGCCATCACGTCGGAATGGTCGCCGAAGATCGACAGGGCATGGGTCGCGAGGCTGCGGGCGGCCACGTGCATGCAGAAGGCCGTCAGCTCGCCCGCGATCTTGAACAGGTCGGGCAGCATCAGCAGCAGCCCCTGCGATGCGGTGAAGGTGGTCGTAAGCGCGCCGGCTTGCAGGGCGCCATGCACCGCGCCGGCCGCGCCGCCCTCGGACTGCATTTCGACGACATCGGGGACGGCGCCCCAAAGGTTGGGCCGCGCATCGGCCGACCAGGCGTCGGCATACTCGCCCATCGGCGAGGCCGGGGTTATCGGATAGATGGCGACAACTTCGCTGGCGCGGTAGGCGACATCGGCCACCGCCTCGTTGGCGTCCAGCGTCCTATGCACCGGCTCCGTCATCATCTCGACGCCCCGGGATTGTTGAAGCTCAGTCCTGGCCGCTTGGCCTCCGCCGCAAGGGTCTGCGCCTCGGCGATCGGAGTCACGACGAGACTTCAACCGCCAAGGCTATGCCCTGACCCCCGCCGATGCACAGGGTAACGACGCCGCGCCGCAGGCCGTCGCGTTTCATCGAATGCAGCAGCCGCGTGGTCAGGATCGCGCCGGTGGCGCCGATGGGATGGCCATGGGCGATAGCCCCGCCCTCCACGTTGACGATGTCCTCTGGCAGGCCAAGTTCGCGGGTGACCGCCAGCACGATGGCGGCGAAGGCCTCGTTGATTTCGATCCGTTCGATGTCGCCGATCCCCCAGCCCGCGCGCTCCAGCGCCTGGCGCACGGCGGGGACCGGACCGATCCCGAACAGGCCGGGCTCGACCGCGCCGACGCCATAGGCGACGAGCCGGGCCATCGGCGCGAGCCCGTGGGCCTCCGCGAAGCCGCGCTCGGCGACAATCATCGCCGCGGCGCCGCTGTTCAGGCCCGGGGCGTTGCCCGCGGTGATCGTGCCGTCCTTGCGGAAGGCGGGCTTGAGCTTGGCGAGGCTCTCAAGCGTCGTATCCGGGCGATTGTGTTCGTCGCGGCCGAACGGCTCGGGACCCTTGCGTCCCTTGACCTCGACCACCGCGATCTCGGCGTCGAACCTGCCCGCCGCCTGCGCCGCCGAAAAGGCTTGCTGCGAGCGCGCCGCCCAACGGTCCTGATCCTCGCGGCTGATCTGGTGTCGGGCGACGAGGTCCTCGGTGTGCCATCCGGAATGCTGGTCGGAGAAGGCGTCGTTGAGACCATCGCGCAGCATGGAATCGTAGATCTGCGCATCGCCCATCCGGTAACCCCAGCGACCGTTCGTCATCAGGTAGGGGGCGGCGTCCATATTCTCCATGCCCCCGGCGATCCCGGCCTCGGCCAAGCCCAGCCAGATTTCCTGGGCCAGCGAGGCGATGGCCTGGGCGCCCGAGCCGCAGACCCGGTTCACGGTCATCGCCGGAACCTCGACGGGCACGCCGCCATGGATCGCGGCCTGGCGGGCGGGATTCATCTTGTTGCCGGCCTGCACGACATTGCCCATGACAACGGCGTTCAGGCCTGTCGGATCGAGCTTGGAGCGTCTCAGGGTTTCGCTGATCACGGCCGCGCCAAGAGCGACCGCCGGGGTGGATTTCAGGGCTCCGCCATAGGCGCCGATCGCGGTCCGGACGGGATGGCAGAGGACGACGTCACGCTTTGACATGGTTCACCGCTTGGTTGCCGCTGGGCAGCCTATCGGCCTTGCCGCGACCCGATGTTGACGCAGATCAAGCGCGCGCCTCTCACCGCCCGCCTGATGATCCATCGCCGATCATGGGACGCCTTGCGCCAACTGGGCCGACCAGACCTCAATGCGGACCGCCAACGCCTCGCGGGCTTGCCGATAGGCTTCCAGCACTTGCTCGTCGGTCCCGTGAACGCGTGACGGGTCGGCGATTTGCCAGTGGGTGACGTCCTGATCCCTTGGGAAATCGAGGCAGGAATTGTCCACCTGTTCGCACAGGGTGACGACGTGGTCAAAGCGGATGCTGTTGAAGTCGCCCAGCGCGGTGAGCGGGCGGCCGGAGATATCAAGGCCGATGTCCCCCATCACGCCGATCGCCTTGGGCGAGATCGGATCGGCTTCCATTCCGGTGCTGTAGACCTCGAAGCGCCGGGGGTGGCGGGCGTCCAGAAGGCTCGCGGCCATCGACGCCAGTTCTGGGCCGCCATCGCTCAAAAAGAGCACGCGTTGGGGCGTGTCGGTTTCGGACATGGCTGGCTCACTCCTTGAGTGGATTCGATTGCGTTCGAGGCGGCGATGGCGGCAGTCAGGCCTTGCGCTTGATGGCGCCCTCAAGCCTGGTCGCCTGCGCCACGGTATTGGAGATCGTCCCATACTTGCGGACGTTCTTGTGCAGAAGCTCGAGACGCTGATCGTCCTCGTCGCTATCGATGATCAGCTCGTAGTCGACCGAGACCATCATCGGCGGCTCGTCCTGGCGCACCCCGTGCAGATAGACCTCGACCCCGCGAAGCTCGAACTTCAACATCGGCGTGACGCGTTCGATGCCCTTGATCATGCAGGCGGCGATGGCGGCGAGAAACAGCTCAGCCGGATTGAACGCATCGGGCCGACCGTTGACGTCGGTGTCGAGGACGACCTCGGCATCCTTGCACCTGGCGAGACTGCCATGACGATCCTGGCGGGTGGCGTTGACGCGGTATTCCAGCATCTTCGATCCTCAGGCTGTCTCGGGAACGAGAAAGACCGGCTGCTCATCGGCGGGCTTCCGCGACATCTCGTCATCCGTCGGACGCGCATAGATCTCGATGAGGTTGCCATCGGGATCGGTGAGCCACAGCCGCATGCAGCGGCGTGCCCTTCCATGTGGTCCGCGGCGGCTTCTCGACCTGGGCGCCCAGCACCTTGGCGCGGCTGTGGGCGTCGATGACCGCGGCCTTGTCGGCGACTTCGACGCCCAGATGATAGAGGGTGTCGTGGTGCAGTGGCTCGCCGTCGGAGACCACCAGCACGAAGTTGAGCTTCAGGTCCGAGCGGACGAAGGTCACGTAGCGGTGGGTCCAGTCCTTGGGCCAGATATCGAGCAGCCAGGCATAGAACCGCGCGCTGGCGGCCAGGTCGCCGACCCGAATGCTGCAGTGAAACTCCTGGGCGACCGGGCCTTGCGGCACATCGAACAGCCCCGCCAGAACCTCGATCCGCGCCTTGATCTGATCGCGCGCGGCGCCGAAGCGGGTCCGCAGGTCGTCCGGCGTTAGTGAGGGATCGTTGGACGTCGGGTCGGCGACCGGCCAGTGCAGCCGCCGCACCCGCCCCAACAGGACCGGGCAGACCTCGTCGGCGCAGAGCGTCACGACAAGATCGACCACGGCCGCATCGATGTCCTCTACGGACTTGGAGCGATGTCCCGAGATGTCGATGCCGATCTCCGCCATCGCCTCGACCGCATAGGGGTTCAGGCTTGAGGGCTCAGACCCCGCGCTCATCACGCTGGCGCGGTCGCCCAGAATGCTGCGCGCGAGCCCCTCGGCCATCTGGCTGCGCGCCGAATTGGCGACACACAGGAAGCGAATTTTCTGCATGATCGCCCTCTAGAAGCTTCGAACAAACCAGCGCGCGGATTACCTCAGGCGGCCAGCCACTTGGCGAGGTCCTCCGGCTTGGGCAGGCCACCGGCATGGACGACCTTGCCATCGATGACGATGCCGGGCGTCGACATGATGCCAAATCCGGCGATGGCGGCGTAGTCGCTGACCTTCTCGATCGCGACTTCAAGCCCCTGCTTGGCGGCCTCCTTGCGGACCATCTCCTCGGTGGCCTCGCAGCGCTTGCAGCCGGGACCCAGAACTTTCACGGTTTTCATCGCTCACGCCTTCTCAGGTGAAGAGAAAATTGAACAGGTAGCCGACCCCAAGGATCCCGCAGGCCACGACGCCGACAAAGACGGCGATCAACTTCACGCTGAGGACCTTGCGCAGGATGATCATCTCCGGGAGCGACAGGGCGATCACCGACATCATGAAGGCCAGGACCGTGCCCAGGGCCGCACCCTTGCCGAGCAGGGCCTCGATCACCGGGATGATGCCGGCGGCGTTGGAATACATGGGAATGCCCAGCAGCACGGCCGCGGGCACGGACCACCAGGAATCGCGGCCCATGATCTGGGCCAGGAGCTCGGCCGGCACATAGCCGTGGATAAAGGCGCCGGCCGCGATGCCGGCGATGATCCAGAGCCAGACCTTGCCGACGATCTCGCCCATCGCGGTAAGCCCCGCCTTCAGGCGGTCGACCACGGTTAAGCGATCGTCCGATAGATCAGCCTCGGCCGATCGGACCTCGCGCACCCAGGGCTCGAGCCAGCCCTCCAGATGCAGGCGTCCGATCACCCAGCCGGCGACGATCGCGACCGCGAGGCCAAAGCCCAGGTAGGTTAAGGCGACCTTCCAGCCGACCAGGGCGAACAGCAGGCCAAGCGCCACTTCATTGACCATCGGGGCGGCGATCAGGAAGGAGAATGTGACCCCGAGAGGCACGCCGGCGGACACGAAGCCCACGAAGATCGGCACGGCGGAGCAGGAGCAGAAAGGCGTGACGATACCTAGCGAGGCCGCTGCGATATTGCCCAGCCCTTCACGCCGGCCAGCGAGGATGGCGCGGGTGCGTTCGGGCGAGAAAAAGCTGCGCACCACCCCCATGCCGAAGACGACCAGGGTCAGCAGCATCAGCACCTTGGGCGTGTCGTAGATGAAGAATTCAATCGCCTCGGCCGCATGGCTCCCTGGCATCAGGGGCAGGTGGGCGACCGCCCACTGCGAGAAAGGCTTGAGCTGGCCATAGACCACGAACCAGGCCGCCACGGCGAGCGCCGTCACCGCAATCCAGACCACCTTGGAGCGATCCCGGCGCGGCTTGCGCAGGATCAAGGACGTATCGGTGTTCATGCGGCGCTCTGCATTTCGAGTTCCGGAATGCTCCGGAGAGCGGCGTCCACTACGGCGGTGGTGGCTGGCGAAAGGTTCGGATTGCGGCGGTAGCGGACCCATTGGGCGTCTCGCCGGTCCACCACCAGTCCAACCTGCTTGAGGACGCTCATGTGGCGAGACATACGCGATTGTGTGGCCCCGAGTTCAGCGACGAGCTCGCAAAGACAGTGTTCCGCGCCGTCCCAGAGTAGCCGCACAGCGGCGAGCCGGGTGGGTTCGGCCAGGGCGTTTAGGAGCTGGATGGTCTGAAGCATGCTCCTTTCCTATTTCTTTGCGTATATGCGCACAAGCGCATATTAATTCGGCTCACCCTGGGGAGATTCGAATGCCGCCCAACACCGCCGCGCGCCGACTGCTTTCAAAATCTCAATCATATGGCGCGCGCTTGGCTGCCGGTCTGGCGGTCGTGGGCGGTCTGGGACTGGCCAGCCCCGCCACCGCCGCGCCCGTCACGTGCTTCGCGCCGGTGGCTGGCGCAAACAGTCCCATGAAGGACGCGACAGGTGATTTCTCGCCCAAAGTCCTGTTCTCGGAGACGCCACTCGACCGTCGTAGCGTCGGCTACGGCGCCGCTGGCGGGCGGCGCGACGAGATCACCATCGCCGATGGCCGGCTCTATCTGGTCAGGCCTGACGGGGCTGGCGGCGTGCAGACCCGTCATTCGGCGGCGGACGGCGAGGGCGCCTTCATGCTGCAGGTCGTTACGCCCGTTGCCTGGTCGCGACCTACGAAACTCCTGGGCGTCTCCTCGCTCGATGAATTGGGCAAGCGCCTGGACGAGGCCGTCGTTGCGGCTGGCTGCATCGACGGCGCGCGATTGGCCTTCCGCATCGAAGGGCGGGCCAAGTCGGCGACCTGGAGTCTGGATACGCTTCCTACGCAGACGCAGTTCACCACGAACGCCGCGCCCATCGTCGTCATCGGGCTCTACACCACGATCGACGGCGGCCGTCACGCCATGCCCACTGCGCGGCGTTTTCATGGGCACATCGTCTTTCCGGCGACCGATGCGGCCGGCCATCTGCGGGCGGTCGTTCTGGAAGACGGCGCGAAGCTTTGGATCCAGCGGCGTTGAACGCGGACAGGACTCTTTACCATCGAATGACGGATCGCCCGACATCCGGTGCTGGCGATCGACCTGCGCTGGCGCGGTCAAATCTCAACGGTCTACGCCAAGGCCGAGCTCTATAATCCGACCGGGAGCATCAGGGACCGAATGGCATGCAGCATAGTCGGCGCCGCCTATGAGCGCGGCTCCTCGTTCCGGGTGGTAACGCCGGGATCGATCTCGGTTGGTTTCCCAAGAGGAGGGGGCTTTCTGGGGGCGATCGCGATGCCGCAGGAGTATGCGGGCTAACCCAAGGGTTTTTGTCCCGACAATTTTCCAATGACGACAACTGGCGAGCTAACACCCGCCGCGGCGGCGGCGGCGAACTGCTCGACAAAATGGCCGGCGCCCGTGGGGTTCCTGACGCCTTCGTGGCCGGGGTTGGCGCCGCCGGCGCCGCGATGGACTCTAGAGATTGGCCTCGATCAGGCACTCGACGGCGACCACGTCGCGCCAAGCCCCGTCCAGCTTGCCATGCTTTTCATGCACGCCGACCTGGCGGAAACCGACGCCCTCGAGGAGGGTGAGGCTGGCCTTGTTTTCGACGAAGACCCGCGAGAGCAACTTCCAGTATCCTGTCTTCTCGCACGCGGCGATCAACGCTTTCATCGCGACGGTTCCCACGCCCTGGCCGCGATGCGATCGGCGCACATAGACCGCGAACTCGGCGATGCCGGCATAGCAGCAGCGATCGGCGTAGGAGAAGGTCGCCGCATAGCCGGCGATTTGCCCCGCTTGATCAACAACCACGACAATCGGTCGATCAGTCGCGAACCAAGCCACTACGTCCTCGACCGCGCGGGGATGGGTCTCGAAGGTCGCGATCCGGTCGGCGATCCCTTCGTTGTAGATTTCGGTCATCGCCGGCGCATCCTGCGGCGTTGCGGGCCTTGCGGTCAGGGTGTTCACGACGCTATCTCCTGACGCCGGTTGACATTCCGACATCACTAGAAATATAGTTATGTTGTGTCAACGCTGATCGAAACCGACGCTGCGGCCGGCCTGGCCGCCCTGGGAAGCCCAGTGCGCCTGCGCCTCTTTCGCCTGCTGGTGCGGGCCGGGGAGGCGGGCGCCAATGTCACCGACCTAGTGCGGCTGATGGAGATGCCGGCCTCGACCCTGTCGCATCACCTGACGGCCCTGTCGCGCGCCAGCCTGGTCGGCCAGGCGCGGCGCGGTCGCGAGGTGATCTGCACCGCCAACTATGAACGGGTCAACGCGCTAGCCGCCTATCTGACAGAGAGCTGTTGCGTGGGCCTGGAACTCGGATGCGCTCCCGCGAGCGCCGCCTGACCGTCTTTCTCCGGCGACATCACGACCTCTCTAGGGATTTGTTAGGAGCCGCCTTGTCCGATCTGCCTGCTCTGAACCTCGACTACGCCGACCGTCCGACCCTACGAAAGCTGGAGCCTCCCAAGGTCTCGACCCACCCGCCGCGCATCCTGTTGCTCTACGGCTCGCTGCGCGAGCGCTCCTTCAGCCGGCTGCTGACCTTCGAGGCTAAGCGCATTCTTGATCGCATGGGCGCTGAGACCCGCGTCTTCGACCCCGCCGGTCTGCCGCTGCCGGACGCCACGGGCCCCGAGCATCCCAAGGTCCAGGAGCTTCGCGCGCTGTCGGAGTGGTCGGAGGGGCAGGTCTGGTGCAGCCCCGAGCGCCACGGGGCGATCACCGGCATCATGAAGTCGCAGATCGACTGGATCCCCCTGGAGATCGGCAGCGTGCGCCCGACCCAAGGGCGAACCCTGGCGGTGATGCAGGTCTCGGGCGGCTCGCAGTCGTTCAACGCGGTCAACACCCTGCGCTTGCTGGGTCGCTGGATGCGGATGATCACCATCCCCAACCAGTCGTCGGTGGCTATGGCCTATAAGGAATTTGACGAGCACGACCGCATGAAGCCGTCGGCCTACTATGACCGCGTGGTCGATGTGATGGAGGAACTGTTCAAGTTCACGCTTCTGACTCGGGACAGGGTCGACTACCTCGTTGACCGCTACAGCGAGCGCAAGGCGGCGGGCCGCATCCCCGAGCATGTGGCGCTGGGCGAGGCGGCGATGTCCCATGAGCGCGCCCCCCAACCGGTGTAAGCACGGCGGAGCATCTCGACGATCGATCGCCAGGCGCGCTGGCCCGGCGAGGTTCTAGGCGAGCGTCTCGAAGATCTGACGCACGGTGTCTCGCGCCGAGCGCATCACGCCGGTCAGCGTCGCCGAGGCGAATCCCGTCCACTCGCCATAGCCCACCAGCCACAAGCGTGGCTCCTTGACCGCGCGCGTGCCCACGACCGCCACCCGTCCTGAAGTCTCGATGACGCCGAGGCTGGCCAGATGCTCCAGCGCTGGCCGAAAGCCAGTGCACCAGATCACCGCATCGATCTCGGTCTCGCGCCCATCGGGCCAGACGACGCCCGTGGGCGTGAAGCGCTCGAACGGGCGGACCGCTTGCAGCACGCCGCGCGCGCGGGCGGCCTTCACCGGCTCGACCATGACGATATCGCCCAAGCCGCCGGGGGGAGGCGCGCCTTCGCCAAGCCCTTGGCCGGCTTGCCACCGCGCCGTGGCGCGCTCGAAGAGCACGCGACCGTCCACGTCGTCGGGAAGGAAGACTGGCGGCTGCGGCGTCACCCACGTGGCCTCGGCGACCTGCGAAACCTCAGCGAGGATCTGAGCCCCGCTGTTGCCGCCGCCGACCACCAGAACCCGCTTCCCGGCGAAGGCGTCGGGCTGTTGATACTGGGCCGAGTGGATCTGAACGCCCAGAAATAGAGACTGGTCCGGATAGGCGGGCCAATGAGGCGCGCGCCAGGTTCCGGTGGTGCTGACCACGGCCCGGGCCCGCCAGGTGGCGGGGCAGGTTTCGACGACCAGCGCGTCGTCTTGGGCGTGAACGAGGTCGACCTCGGCGGGGCGGATGACCGGCAGGTCGTAACGCGCCTCATAGGCGGCCAGATAGGCCAAGATCTCTTCGCGGTTTGGGTAGCCGTCGTTGGCGGCAGGCGGCATGGGCCAGCCGGGCAAGGAACTCCATTGCGCGGGCGAGAACAGCCGAAGCGACTCCCAACCATGACGCCAGGCGCCGCCGGGGCCGACCTCCCCGTCGAGGATCGCGAAACTCAAGCCGGTGCGTCGTAGGAAGTAACCCGTGGCGAGCCCGGCCTGGCCGCCGCCGATCACAATCACGTCGCGGGTGTTGGGCGCGGCCTCAGTCATACAGGCTGCTTGGGCCGAAGGCTGCGCCGTCGCCAAGTCCGTCGGGTCTGAACATCGGTATCACAGCTCCTGATGGGGGGACGATGTCCCACGAGCGCGTCGCCCCGCCAGCATGACGATCAAGCTAATGACAGAAAGAACCTCGCGCCGTCTGTCATCCATCGTCTTGATGGCAGAGCGCCGAGGCAATCCTGGCCACCAAGATCATACCGATACCCAAGACGATCGCTGGGCCGCAGACGAAGATCACGATGGCGTCGGCGTACTCTGCAAGTGGCTGGTTTCTTCGCCAGCAGGACGATCATGGTCGCGACGTGGGCCAGGGCAAATCCAAAGCCGACAAAAACGCTATGCCGATGCTGTGTCATCGGGTCCTCCACACCACAAAAGGTGAGTGAGCCCAGTTGCGCGCCGGCTCGTCCTGTCTTACTTCTGTCGCATATTTCCAACAATGTCGAAATATGGAATCGAAAGCCGCCGCAAGCGCCCTGGGCGCCCTGGCCCACGAAGGCCGTCTTGGCATTTTTCGGATGCTGGTCCAGGTGGGCAGTTCCGGCATGGCCGCTGGCGATATCGCCCGGGCCACCGGCATCTTGCCCAATACCCTGTCGTCCAGCCTGAACATCCTCAGCCACGCGGACCTGATCGTCTCGCGTCGCGATGGGCGCTCGATCATCTATTCGGCCAATTACGGGGCGATGAGCGGGCTGCTGGGGTTCCTGATGGAGGATTGCTGCGGCGGTAATCCGCAGATCTGCGCGCCCTTGAATGACATCATCGCCAAGGCAGCCGCCTGTGACGGAACCTGCCTTACCCAATTGGAGACAGCATGAGCGACGGCCAAAAACGCCCCTTCAACGTTCTGTTCCTCTGCACCCACAACTCCGCCCGCTCGGTAATGGCGGAGTCGATCATGAACCGGGTCGGCGCCGGCCGCTTCAAGGCCTGTTCCGCCGGATCCATGCCCAGCGGTGTGCTCGATCCGCGCGCCATCAGCCTCCTGCAGCACCTGAACTACAAGACCGACCACCTTCGCTCCAAGGCCTGGGACGAGTTCGCGGTCCTGAACAATCCCGCCGCCCCCGAGCTCGACTTCGTGTTCACCGTCTGTGACAACGCCGCCGGCGAGGTCTGCCCGATCTGGCCGGGCCAGCCGATGACCGCCCATTGGGGCATCCCCAACCCGGGCTCGACCGAGGGCACGGAAGCCGAGATCGCCCTGGCCTTCGCTGAAGCCTATCGCCAGCTCAACAGCCGCATCACCCTGTTCTGCGCCTTGCCGCTGGCTTCGATCGACAAGCTGTCGCTGCAGCGCCGGCTGGACGAGATCGGCAAGTCCAAGGCGCCCGACGAGTCCGCCGCCTAACCCCTCCTGATCCTGTTGCTTGGTGACCTGATGTCCGACGCCGACTTTCCGATCGTGATCTTCCACAACCCCGCCTGCGGGACCTCGCGCAACGTGGTGGCCATGGTCGAGGCGGCCGGCTACACGCCCACGGTCGTCGAATATCTCAAGGCCGGCTGGAGCCATGATCAGCTGCGCGAACTGGCCGGCGAAGCTGGGCTGACCTTCCGCCAATTGATGCGCGAAAAGGGCACGCCGGCCGCCGAACTAGGCCTCCTGGCCGACAGCGCCACCGAGGATCAGATCCTCGACGCCATGATCGCCCATCCCATTCTCGTCAACCGACCGCTCGTGGTCACGCCCAAGGGCGTCAAACTCTGCCGGCCGTCCGAGGTCGTACTCGATCTGCTCGGTCGCAAGCCGGCCAGCTTCACCAAGGAAGACGGTGAAGTCGTTTCCCTGACCTAATCTCCCGAACGATCAGGAACACACAGATGAAAAAGCTCCTAGGCGTCGCCGCGGCGACCGCCCTGATGACCTGCGCCTCGGCCGCACATGCCGCCCGCGACTATGTCTGGGCGGCCGGCTCCTCCACCGTCTTCCCGTTCACCACCCGCGTGGCCGAAAACTTCTCCAAGAAGACCGGCAAGAAGTCGCCCAAGGTCGAGAGCCTGGGCACCGGCGGTGGTTTCAAGATGTTCTGCGGCGGCAATGGCGAGGGCTTCCCTGACGTGGCCAACGCCTCGCGCCCCATGAAGAAGTCCGAGTTCGAGGCCTGCAAGGCCAAGGGCGTCAAGGACATCGTCGAAATCAAGATCGGCTTCGACGGCATCGTCATCGCCATGGACAAGTCCGCCCCGAACTATGATTTCAAGCTCGAGCACCTCTATCTGGGGGGGGCGAAGAACGCCCTGAAGGACGGTCAGTTCGTCGCCAACCCCTACAAGAATTGGAAAGAGGTCGGCGCGAATCTCCCCAGCAACCGCATCGTGGTCTACGGCCCGCCGCCCACCTCGGGCACGCGCGACGCCTGGGTCGAGCTGGCGATCGAGGCCGGAGCCAAGAAATTCCCAACAGCCAAGACCTTGAACGACAGCGACGAGAAAGCCTTCAAAGCCAAGGTTGATCCGATGCGCACCGACGGCGCTTGGATCGATGCGGGCGAGAACGACAACGCCATCGTCGGCACCATCGAAAAGACCCCCGGCGCCTTGGGCGTGTTCGGCTATTCGTTCCTTGAAGAAAATGCCAATCGCATCAAGGCCGCCAGCGTCAACGGCGTGAAGCCGACGGCGCAGACGATCTCGAACGGCAGCTACCCCGTGTCGCGATCGCTCTACATCTACGTCAAGAAGGCCAACGTCGGCGTGACGCCGGGCTTGAAGGACTTCATCAAAGAGTATGTTTCTGACTCGGCGACCGGCCGTGGTGGCTATCTTCAGAGCCGTGGCCTGATCCTGTTGCCGCCGGCACAACACCAGGCGGCCAAGGCGGCGGCGAGCAACCTGCCTGCGATGGTCTCGCCAAAGAACTAAAGATGGGAGGGCGGCGCGCCGCTTGACCTTAATTGGACGCGGCGGGCAGGGGAGATCTTGCCCGCCGTCCTTGTTGTTTCTCAGGATAGAGCGCCGCCCGTGATCCTCGCCCTGCTGATCTTCCTGCTCACCATCACCCTGGTCATCTGGCAGCCCAAGGGGCTCAGCATCGGCTGGAGCGCGACGCTCGGCGCGGTCCTGGCCTTGCTGACGGGCGTGGTCCATCCCAGCGACATCATCACGGTCTGGCACATCGTCTGGAACGCGACCGGCGCCTTCATCGCGGTGATCATCATCAGCCTGCTGCTGGACGAGGCCGGTTTCTTCGAGTGGGCCGCCCTTCATGTGGCCCGCTGGGGCGGCGGCAAGGGGCGGCTGCTTTTCGCCTCGATCGTGCTGCTGGGCGCGGCGGTCTCGTCGCTGTTCGCCAACGACGGCGCGGCCTTGATCCTGACCCCGATCGTCATCGCCATGCTGATGGCCCTGGGCTTCAAGGACAAGGCGACCCTGGCCTTCGTGATGGCGGCGGGATTCATCGCCGACATGGCCAGTCTGCCGCTGGTGGTTTCTAACCTCGTCAACATCGTCTCGGCTGACTTTTTCAAGATCGGCTTCAGCCGCTACGCCCTAGTGATGATCCCGGTCGACATCGCCGCCATCGCCGCCACGCTCGCGGCCTTGATGCTCTACTTCCGTCGCGACATCCCCAAGGCCTACGACGTCGGCCAACTAAAGCCGCCGCGCGAGGCGATCAAGGACGCGGCGACCTTCAAGGCCGGCTGGGTGGTCCTGGCCCTGTTGCTCATCGGCTTTTTCGCCCTGGAGCCGCTTGGCGTTCCTGTCAGCGCCACCGCCGCCGTCGGCGCCCTGGTCCTGCTGGTCATCGCCGGACGCGGACACATCATCAGCACCCGCAAGGTGCTGAAGGGCGCGCCGTGGCAAGTCGTGGTCTTCTCGCTGGGCATGTACCTGGTGGTCTATGGTCTGCGGAACGCGGGCCTGACCGACCAGATCGCCGGACTGCTCAACCACTTCGCCAAGGGCGGCGTGTGGGGGGCGGCGTTTGGAACCGGCGTCCTGACCGCCCTGCTGTCTTCGGTGATGAACAACATGCCCACCGTCCTGGTCGGCGCCTTGTCGATCGACGCCAGCGGCGCGACGGGCGCAGTCAAGGAAGCGATGATCTACGCCAATGTCATCGGCAGCGACCTGGGTCCCAAGATCACCCCGATCGGTTCGCTGGCGACGCTGCTGTGGCTGCACGTCCTGAGCACCAAGGGGATCAAGATCTCCTGGGGCTACTATTTCAAGGTCGGGATCGTGCTGACCACACCGATCCTGCTGATCACGTTGGCGGCGTTGGCGATCAGGCTGACCGTTTCGGGATGAACGAGTAATTTGATCTCGCCAGCATCCCGATCATGGACGCGCGTCATTCTGGGAGACCTTTGGATCCGGCGTCCGCGGGCACCTTGCAGACGCCGGCCGCTCTTAAGTGGCGACCCGAGGGCTACGGTGGGGACGGCACACGCGGCGCATTCGGTTCTCGGTCGGCTCCTTGTACTGTCTTGTTTCTTGTTCAACCTCATGGCTGATCGCTTGATTTGTAACCGTCGTTACATATTGCTGGCGGTCACGACCACATCGTCCTGGCTCCTACTTAACTACAAAGTTCCGGCCGACCCGCCCAAAGGGCGCGCGGCGCTCTGGCGCAAGATCAAAGGGATGGGCGCGGTCCATCTCCAGAGCGGGGTTTGCCTGCTGCCCAAAACAGATGACCACCTGCGTCGGCTCAATCCGATCCATCAAAGTCCGGGACTAAACACCTAGGGCGAGGCGATCATCCTGGAGACCGTGGCGCTCGACCGAAACCAGGAGGACAAGGTAGTCGGACGCTTCAAAGCCGATCGCGACGAGGCCTATGTCGAGTTCATCGACAAGTGCGCCGACTTCGAAGCCGAGATCGCCAAGGAGGCAGCGGCCGAGCACTTTACCTATGCCGAGCTCGAGGAGAACGACGTCGACCTGAGGAAGCTGCGGGGTTGGCTGGAAAAGATTCGTAAGCTCGACTTCTATGCCCGTCTCGTGGCGCCGAGGCTCAGGAACGTCTCAGGGGATGCGAGCGCTGCTCGATGACTACGCCAAGCGGGTGTTCGACGCCCAGGACGAAAACCGATGAGCAATCCCGTCACCCTGCGCGCCCTGACCTACAACACCCTGTTCGCCGGACGCGACGAGGGCGATGATCGCCGCGCCCGAGCCCAGATCGAGCTGATCAATCAAGTCGCGCCGGATGTCCTGCTGATGCAGGAAGCTAAGGGCTTGGGGGCGGACGGCGGAGCGCCCTTGCATGATCTGGAGGCGCGGATTGGCATGCGCGGCTTTCTGGCCTTGGCCCCGCGGACGGGTCAGAACGTGGCGATCTTCATTCGCGAGTCGCTCGCGCCGATCAGCTTCGAGGCCGACGGCGTCAACTTCCATCATGTCCTCGCGTGTTTGAAGGTGGCGCTGTCTGGTGGGCGGCCCCTAACCCTGCTCAGCAGCGCCCACCTTTGCCCCAATGGCCCAGCCGTGCGGCGGCGCGAGGCGGCCTATCTCGCCGTCCAAGCCGCGCCCGACACCCTGGTTCCGCTGACCGGCGACTTCAATTCCGCCTCGCCGCATGACCCGCCGCCGGTGGGCTTCGACGCTCTACCCGCTCATCATCGCGCCCGATACCTAGCGGACGATCTGGGCTGCGCTGACACCAGCGTCATGACGGGCCTAGTGGCGGCGGGTTGGCTCGATATATCGGCCACGCGTTGGGCGACCGTTCCCTCACGGTGCCGACTGCGACCTTCGCCGGGGCAGAGTTTCCCGTCATGCGCTGCGACTACGTGCTGGCCACCGCCGCCATGGCGACGAGCGCCACGCGCTACGAGGTCACTCGAACGCCGTGGGCCGACGCCGCCCCCGTACCCACAGCGATCTTGAGGCCTTCATGTCCGACGTTGACGACATCGCGCCGGCCACGCCGACCCCAGCTCCGCTGGGCTGGCTGAACCGCACTGTGCTCGGCGCGGGTCTGACCAGCGCCCTGGGCGACTTCTGCTACGAGACTACGACGGTGATCCTGCCGGGGTTTCTGGCGGTGCTGGGCGTGCCCGCCGCGGCCCTGGGGATCATCGAGGGGATCGCCGACGCCGTCGCCAGCTTCACCAAGATGATCGCGGGCTACTTCGCCGACAAATTCGGGCATCGCAAGGCCCTGGTCATGCTCGGCTATGGCCTGACCCCCATCGGCCAGGCGATGATCGCCTTGGCCATGGGTTGGCCGCTCATCCTGCTGGGTCGCATCGTCTCATGGTTCGGCAAGGGGTTGCGCGGACCGTTGCGCGACGCCATCGTCATCCAGGCCATCATCCCCCAGACGCGCGGCCGAGCCTTCGGCTTTCACAGGGGCATGGATTCCGTCGGGGCGGTCCTCGGACCCTTGCTCGGCGTGGCCTTGTTGGGCTGGGCGCAGGCCTTGCCGGGCGTGGACGGACCAGGGCCGTTCCGCTTCGTCTTCTGGCTGACCCTGATCCCCGGTCTTCTGGCCGTGGCCGCGTTTCTGATCTTTGTCCGCGATCCGGAGATCTCGCCCAACCCGGCGCTGAAGTTCTTCTCGACACTCCGGGGCCTGCCGACCCGCTTCAAGCGCTATCTGGGCGCGGTCGGGATCTTCGGCATTGGGGATTTCTCCCACAGTCTGCTGATCTTGGCGGCGACCCAACTGCTGGCTCCCAGCATGGGGGTGATCCACGCCGCCCAGGTCGCCGGCCTGCTCTATGTCTGGCGCAATGTCGTGCAGGTAGCGCTGTCCTATCCGGTCGGCGTCCTGGCCGATCGGTTCGGCTCGCGGCCAGTGCTGGTCGCCGGCTACGTCCTGGGCGTGCTGACCGCCGTCCTGGCTGCCTTGGCCTTCGCGCTGAAGCTGGACCACCTTGGCTTCCTGGTGCTGATCTTCTTCGTCGCCGGTCTCTATGTCGCCGTGCAAGAAGCCCTGGAGAGCACGGTGACCGCCGACATGGTCGCGCCCGAAACCCTGACCACCAGCTACGGCGCCCTAGGCACCGTCAATGGCGCGGCCAAGTTCGTCTCCAGCGCCGCGGTCGGGGTCCTGTGGACGGCGATTTCGCCGACCTTCAGCTTTAGTTTGGCCGCGACGTTCATGGCCGTCGGCGTGGTGGCCCTTCTCAGAGCCCGGTGATCAGACCGGGTGTCAGCGGTTTGTCAGGCGGACCGGCGAGGGCCATCGACCTAGGGAGTTTCATATGGATCCGCTCAACTTTAACCGCCGGGAAATCCTTGGCGGCCTGACCGGGGCGGCCTTGGCCGCCGTCTGGCCAGCGAGCCAGGCCTTGGCCGCGCAGCCGGGCCTGCGGTTCCTTGCGGTCGGCGATTGGGGCCGAGACGGCGCCGCCCACCAGCGCGAGGTCGCCCAGCAGATGGGCGTAGCGGCCGCGACCCTTGGCGCGCGCTTCGTGGTCTCGGTGGGGGACAACTTCTATGAAACGGGGGTTAAGTCTGCGGACGATCCGCAGTGGAAGTCCTCGTTCGAGGACGTCTATACCGCCCCTTCGTTGCAGACGCCCTGGTATGTGACCCTGGGCAATCACGATTATCGCGGCGTGCCCCAGGCCCAGCTCGACTACGCCCTGACCAGCCCCCGGTGGCGTATGCCTTCGCGCTACTACAAGGTCTCCGGCGCCGATCATGGGTTCGCAGACGCCGATCTCTTCATCCTCGACACCTCGCCGTTCGTCGAGAAGTACCGGGCGCTCCCATCCCGGCTGCGCGACAATGTCGTCAGCCAAGACACCGCCGCGCAACTGGTCTGGCTCGACGCCGAACTGGCCCGCTCGACCGCCCCCTGGAAACTGGTCTTTGGCCACCACGCCGTGTTTTCCGGCGGCGATCATGGCGACACCGACGAGTTGGTCGCCCAGCTCAAGCCGATCCTCCAGCGTCATGGCGTGCAGGCCTACATCAATGGTCATGATCACGATCTGCAGCAGATCGAGGTGGACGGGGTGACCTACATCTGCACCGGCGCGGGCTCGGAGACGCGGCCGGTGAAGGCCGTGGCTGGCACCAAGTTCTGCCTGTCCCGCTCGGGGTTCACGACCTACGACCTGAGCGCCGACAGCCTAGTCGTCGAGTTCCGCGACTATCTTGGCGCCGCGGCGCATCGCGCTGTCGTTCCACGTTCGGCCGCCGCCCGGGCCGTGGCCGCTTGAGGGCGGCCGCCCGCTATTTGGCGGGCAGGCCCACCGTGCGGCCGACCACCCCGGCGACGTCGAAATAGGTCTCGCCTCCGGCGCTTTGCGTTCGCAGGATCGGCGCGAAGTCCTTGCGGCCCGGGCGGGCGCGGTGCTCGGCCTGGGTGATGGCGGGAACCTCACCGCCCCGGAACGCCTCGCCCAGCACCCGGCCGCGCAAGTCGCCCTTGGGCGCGATGTTCAAGCCCAGCAGATAGGCCGCCGTCATACCGACATCGGCGTTGCTGGTCGGGGCCGGATCGACGAAGCCGGCTTTGAAGTCCGGGCCGATCGCGGCCATGAAATTGTGGGTGTCGGCCCGGCTGAAGGTCCCATGGATGCCTTGGCCCTGCTGGAGGTTGGTGTCGGCCACCTCGGCGGCGCAGGTTTCGGGCAGGGCGCAGCCGGTGGTGCGGCTTCGGAAGCCCACGACGATCGCCGGACGCGGCGTCAGGGCCGAACCTTGCAGGCCGACCGCGCTGAGCGGCAGCGTGCCGGGGATCGCGCCAAGCCGATCATCGACGAACAGGGCGCTGGTGTAGTCCTGGCCTTGAAGCGCGCGGACGATCTTGCGCGCCAGACGGCGATCCAGGCCCTGTGGCAGATAGATCAGGTTGGCTCCGCCATTGGCCGCGACCACCACCTTGGGCCGCTCCGGGTCTGGTCCAATCAGGCCGCTGCCCGCCTTGGGGTGTTGGCCGTTACCCGGTGAGACCGGGGCCTTGGAGCCGTCGGCGTCGAACAGGGGCTGGCCCAGCGCTCTAGCCAGATCGATGGCCAGGAAGCCGGGCGGCAACTGGCCAGCCGGGACGTCGGTATAGGCGAGGCGCGCGGCGGGGCTGGTGTCGCTTTGTTTGTCGACCGTCGAAAAGCCGTGGTCGGCGGTGACCAGGATGTCGGTGTCGGCGTCGAGATTCAGCGCCTTGAGCGCCGCCCGCAGGGTCGCTAGGTTGTCATCGACGTTGCGGATGGCCGCCATGGTGGTCGGACCATTGATGCCCGGGGTCAGCTTGCTCAGGCTGTCGCCTTGATTGTGCTGAGTGCCGTCCGGGTCGCGCGACCAATAGACCATGACGAACGACCGGCCATCGGCCTTGAAACGCGGCAGGATGGCGCGGGCGGCCACCGCCGAGAACCAGGCCTGCTGGACGAGATTGGCGCTGAGCGTACCGGGGGTATGGGCGTCGCCCGACCGGCCATTGTCGCCGCGGCCGGGGGCCTTGGCCTCCAGGCCCGCCCCCGTGATCGCCGCGATCGTCGAGGCCGATAGCGGTAGCCCCGCCGGGCGGCCGGTCTCATCGTCGATGACGATCGAGGTCTGTCCGTCGCGGGCCGTCAGGGCCTGGATCGCCGTGGGACCCAGCTTGCCGATCGCGGCGGTCTGGAAGCCGGCGGCCTGGGCGGCGGTCAGGACCGTGGTTTCATTCAGGTAGTTGCCGCCGAAGTGCCCGGCCACGTCGCCCAGCACGCTGTCATTCTCTAGGAACGGTGTCGTAGCGCCGCCCGCGCTGAGCGTGGCGAAACCGACATAGGGCGCATTGCCGAAATTGCCGGTGTCGCCGATCAGGTGGCCGGTGGCGATAGTCGAGGCGTTGGGCGTGGTAATGGTCGGAAACAGCGAATGGCTGTTGCGAAAGTCCACGCCTTCGGCGCGCAGGGCCGCCAGGTTGGGCGCGGTCTGCGGCGTGACGATCTGCGAGCGCAGGCCGTCGGCCACGAAGATAATCAGGTTGCGGGCGCGGGGCTGGGCGTGAACAGCGGTGGCGAGCAGGCAGAAGCCGGCGATCAACAGATGGCGAAGGCGCAAGGCAGGTCTCCGAGCGTGGATGACCACGCGAAAAGGGGGCGGACTCGTCAGCTCAGAAGCATCCGCGCGAGGGCCAGGCCCAGGAACACGGCCGCCAGGCTGACGCCGACCGAGGCCAGAGCGTAGCCGGCGGCGTGCAGTATCTGGCCACGCTCCCAGAGCACGGCCGTGTCCAGCGAGAAGGTCGAGAAGGTGGTGAAGCCGCCCAAAATCCCGGTGGTCAGGAAAAGGCGCAGGTCCTGTCCCGTCTGCTCGCCGCGAAAGGCGAACCAGCCGGTCAAAAGGCCCATGACCAGGGATCCCGTGACATTGACGACCAGGGTCGAGGCCGGGAACGGCGTGGCGATCAGCAGCGGGCAGAGGCGATTGACGCCATGCCGCAGCACGCCGCCTAGGCCGGCGCCAAGGAAGACAACCAGGGCCAGATAGGCCTCGCGCAACATCGCCCGCGCCTAGGCTACGGGCTTGGTGGCGACAGTCGGGGTGATCTCGCTGGCCTCGACCGCGCCGGCATCCAGCCGCCAGTGCTCAAGATGCTTGTAGATGATCACCTTGTTTTGCAGCAGCGCGCCGTGCTCGCGGCAGAAAGCCTCCAGCTGTTCGCGCGCGCCGATCAACTCGACGCACATGGTCAGGTCCGGATTGCTGATCTCGGCGCCCTCGTCCTGGATGCGACCGTGATTGCTGTAGCCATAGTGGGTGTGGTGGGCCACGGCGTTCATGATGCCCGCCGCCTTGGCCTGCTCCACTAACTGGCGATAGAGGGGCTTGGCGTTGAAGAAGGTCTTCAGCTTGGCCTCGCGGGCGTTTTCGCGGGGCTTCATGTAGATGCGGACCATCCCGACCTCCTGGGTGGTGACGGCGTGGGCGAAGCTCATGGGGGATGCTTTCGTGTTGAGGGATGAGGCGTTGGGATCGAGCGGAAGGATCTGGGGGGAGCGGCCGGCCAGGCGCACCAGCGGCTCGCCGCCGCCTAGCTCCCGGGCCTGACGCAAAGCGATGTCGGGCGGGATCTGGTCGCGGTCGGTCTTGGCCACGCCAAGGCGCTGGGACAGGTAGATTCCGGAATGGCCGCTGCACAGATAGGCCATGAAACAAGCCACCGCGATGTAGGCGGTATGTTCGCCTCCAAACAGCTCGACGCCCATGATCGTGCAGGCCAGCGGCGTATTGGCGGCGCCCGCGAACACGGCGACAAAGCCCAGGGCGGCGAAGAGATCGGTCGGCGCGCCCAGAACCCATGACAGGGCGTTGCCCAGGGCCGCGCCGATGAAGAACAGCGGCGTGACCTCGCCGCCCTTGAAGCCGGCGCTCAGGGTGATGACCGTGAAGCCGATCTTCAGCAACCAGCTCCAGTGATCGACGCGGTCGGGGCTGAAGAAGCCGGGAATGGTGGCGTCGCCCGGGTTGGGCGACCAGACGCCCAGGCCAAGATATTCCCGGGTGCCGAGCGCGAAGACCAGGGCGATGACGATGACGCCGCCCACTAGCGGCCGCAGCGGCCCATAGGGGACCAGACGCTTGAACAGCGCGCTTAGCCGATGCTGGGTTTCGGAGAACAGCAAGCCGACCAGGCCGAAGGTGACGCCGGCCAGGGCGACCTTGGCCAGCAGCAGCGGGTCCAGCCTGAAGGCGCCGGGGGCGGCATGGTAGTGGATGGCGTAGGCGGTGTGCTCGATGCCCCAGGCGTGGCAGGTCCAGTCGCCGATCAGGCCGGCGACCAGGCAAGGGATCAAGGCTTCATAGCGGACCTGGCCGATCGTCAGGACTTCCAGGGCGAACACCGCGCCGGCCACCGGGGTGCCGAACACCGCGCCAAAGCCGGCGGCGATCCCAGCCATCAGCAAAATCCGCGTGTCGGCCGCGTCCAGGCGGAATACCTTGCCAAAGGCGCTGGCCAGGCTGCCGCCCAGCTGCACCGCCGTACCCTCGCGACCCGCTGAACCGCCGAAGAGATGGGTGACCACGGTCGAGACCAGGATCAACGGGGCCATGCGCAGTGGCACCCCGCCGCCGGGTTCATGGATCTGTTCGACGATCAGGTTGTTGCCGCCCTCGGCCGACTTGCCCTTCCAATGATAGACAAGACCGACCGCCAGCCCCGCGAGCGGCAGGCCAAACAACAGCCACGGATGGGCGAAACGGGCGCGGGTGGCTTCGTCCAGCGCCCAGAGGAAGAGCGCGCACAGGGATCCGATGGCGGCGGCGACCGGCGTCAGGATCACCGCCCACCTGGCGGTGGCGATCAGATGAGACGTCCGTAGGCGGAAAAAGCCCTTGAGGCCTGAGACATCAAGACGGGCGAACAAGGACGCTTCAGACACAATTCCTCTTTCTCGCGGCAAGCCGCGTTAAAGTAGGAATCATCGGCTCCTTCCCGAGGAGCGGTTCGGCATGACGCCAGGCGGAAATCCATCGCCGAGTTTGGCTTCTAGGGAGGCGAGCGCGGGAGTGTCAAGCTGCGAAGGTCCGATCAGAGGGGCAGAGGCTGAACGCGCGCATCGATGGCGACTTCATACGCACGAAGCTCTCCAATCGCGATCTCCAGCGCTTCCACCTGCAGCGGCGTCAGGCCCTCCAAGGCGCTGACGAGGGCGCGCAGGCTATTGCCGTGGGCGACGACCAGGACGTTGGCGCCGCCCAACACCACCGGCAGGATCTCGCGCAGATAGTAGGGTACGACGCGGGCGACGGTGTCACGCAGGCTCTCGCCGCCCGGTGGGGCCAAGGCGTAGGATCGCCGCCACTCACGGACCTGATCGGCGCCCCATCGCGCCACGGCCTGGGCCTTGTCCAGTCCGGTGAGCTCTCCATAGTCACGCTCATTCAACGCCTCGACCGAACGAAGATCCGCGCCGCCGCCAAGGTCGGCGACGATGATTTTCGCGGACCGAACAGTGCGCTGGAGCGTCGAGCTGAACACGTAATGGACGTCGAGATTCGCCGCCTGAAGCTGCCGCGCCAGTCCGCCAGCCTCGGCTTCACCTTGGGGGGGGCAGCGCGCAATCGCGCCAGCCGGTGAAGCGGTTCTGGGCATTGAACGCGCTTTGACCGTGACGCGCCAGGATCAGGCGCCGTGCGCCCTGAACGGGACCCATCGGCGTCCGGCTCATGACAAGGGCGTCGCCGTGGCGGCGGACGAGACGGCGAACGGCGAGACGAACTGGGCGCTGTCACCCAGCTCCGCCTCGATCTCGAGCAAGCGTTGGTACTTGGCCAGGCGCTCTCCGCGGCACGGCGCCCCGGACTTGAGCTGGCCGCCGCCCATGGCCACGGCGAAATCGGCCACGAAGCTGTCGGTGGTTTCGCCCGAGCGATGCGAGAACTTGTAGGCGAGGCCCGCGCGGCGACACAGCTCGATCGCCGCGACCGTCTCGGTGACGGTGCCGATCTGGTTAGGCTTGATCAGGGCCGCCGTGGTGGAACGCTCGGCGACGCCCCGCGCGATGAAACGGGTGTTAGTGACGTAGAGGTCATCGCCGACGATCTGCACCGTCTTGCCCATGGCCTCGGTTTGCTTGGCGAAGGCTGGCCAGTCATCATCGGCGAACCCGTCTTCGATCGAGACGATCGGGAACGCCTTGATCCAGTCCTGATAGATGGCCAGCAATTCGTCGGCGGCGAGCCTGGACTTGCCCAGGGTCGGAAGGGCGTAGCCGCCATTCTCGAAAAAGGAACTGGCTGCGGGGTCCAGGGCGATGGCGATCTGGCGACCCGGCTCATAGCCCGCCTTTTCGATGGCCCTAACGATGAACTCCAGCGCATGGCGATCGGTCTGTAAATTGGGGGCGAAGCCGCCTTCATCGCCGACTCCGGTCGAAAGGCCGGCCTCGGCCAAGAGCGTCTTGAGGGCGTGATAGGTCTCGGCCCCGTACCGCAAGGCTTCGGCATAGGTCGGCGCCCCGTGCGGCACGATCATGAATTCCTGCATCGCCAGGTCGTTGTCCGCATGCTTGCCGCCATTGATCACATTCATCATCGGGACAGGCAGGCGGCGCGCCGTTGGCCCGCCCAGATAGCGATAGAGCGGCAGGCCGGCGTTGCGGGCGCTGGCCCGCGCCACCGCCATCGAAACCCCTAGAATGGCGTTGGCGCCGAGTTTGGATTTGTTCTGCGTACCGTCGAGCTCGCACATCAGCCCGTCGATGCGGGCCTGCTGGGTGGCGTCCAGGCCCAACAACGCCGGGGCCAACACCTGCTCGACATTGGCGCAGGCCTTGAGGACACCCTTGCCGGAATAGCGGCTAGGGTCGCCATCGCGCAGTTCGTGGGCCTCGAACCGGCCCGTGGAGGCCCCCGACGGCACGGAGGCGCTGGCGGCGACGCCGCTCGCCAACACCGCCGTCACCTTGATAGTGGGCCATCCCCGGGAGTCGAGAATTTCGCGGGCGGTGAGGGCGACGAGGCCCGCAGGGTTGGCGCCGGCATTAGACATGATGACCTGGCTTTCAAGATTTGAGTGCGGTTTGGGGGGACGAAACGGCGTCGGGCTGAAACAAGGCAAGGCGCGAGCGCGCATCCTGTTCCGGGTGGCGGCCTTCGGGCGGCCGGCTGGGTCAGTGCGCTAGGAACAGCGGCACGTCCACCTTGGCCAGCACATGCCGGGTTGTGCCGCCGAGCGCCCATTCGATCGCGTCATTGTGGCGGTATGCGCCCATGACCAGGGCGCTGGCTTTCAGCTCATGCACGATCCCCAAGATCTGTTCAGCCGGCTCGTGTCCGGCCGGAGCGAGGCGAACAATCTCAGCTTCCGCCCCGACGTCCCGCAACAGATGTTCGGCCTCGTCGCGCCCCCCGGATTTGTCGTCCTCGGCGATCATCACCAAGGTCACCTTCGCCGCGTGGCGCAGCCAGGGCGCCGCGCCCTCAACCGCGTCCTTGGCTTGAGGCGACGCCTTCCAGGCGATGAGCATGTGTCGATCGAGCCCTTGCGCCGACTTGGCCGACCAATCGGAGGGAACCAACAGGGGACGTCGAACCTCGAAGAGGGCGGCGTGCATGGCGTCGCCGCCGTCCATGTTGTGAGGGCGAGCCATGACCAGGAGATCAGCATCGCGGGCTTCCTCGATCACCTTGTCCTGCTCGGCGCCGACATCCTCGCGCCACTGGATGCGCGAGGCGCTTGAAGCCGGAAGGCTGGCGATCCAGTGATCGAAAGCGCCGCGGACGGCGCGGGCGCGATCCTCGGCGCTGCCTTCGAAGCGCTCACGAACGCGCTGAAAGTCGATCTCTTCAGAAGACCGGACAAGCTTGTCAGGATCGACCTTCACATGCAGGGCCTCGATGCGCGCATCGGCGGCGATCGCCGCGGCGGCGACCGCGCCCTGAAGGCAGGCCTGGGCGGTGCGGGCGTCGGTGAGGACGGCAAGGACTCGGATAGGCATGGCTCAGCTCCAGGCGGAATGGGCTGTCCTCGAAGTTTAAGTGGAGGACGCCAGATAGTCGCCTCGGTCGTCATCATAGCTGTGTTTCGGCGTTCAAAACTGGCTCTGACTCAGTTTTGATGAAGTTGGCCGGCTGACTGGCGTGAGGTTCACGCTCGGATCAGCGCCATGGCCAAACGCCTTTCCCAATCCAGTCCCGTCCCCGCCGGCTTTGCTGTCGTCGGCGCTTACGCCCTAGCGGCCGCCAGGGCAGTTCCGCACGCCGTCCAAGTCGCCGGCCGCTGGCACTTGATGGAGAACGCCAGCCGGGCCTTCCTCGACGCGGTTCGCAAGTCTATGCGCCAGATCCGCAGCGCCATCGGCGCCATGACCATCAATCCCGATCTGCTGAGCGCCGCCGAGCGCCTTCAATATGAGGGTTACCTCCGGCGCGAGGAAGCCAACGCGGCGGTCTTTGCCCTGGCCAAGGACGGCGTGGCGATCAAGGAGATCGTCCGCCGTACAGGGCACTGTCGCGGCCTAGTGCGTCAGATCCTTCGCGGCCAGCGTAGTGACGTCTTCAGGCTGCGCGAGAGCTCGCTGGAAGGCTATTTCCCCTGGCTTGATGGCCAGTGGTCGGCCGGACGCCGAAACGGCGCCGAGCTCTGGCGGCAGCTTAGGGCGCAGGGCTTCCGAGGTTCACTTCGCGTGGTGACCGAATGGGCGACCCGGCGGCGGCGCGCCGACCAGGTCAACGCCGACACGCTGAGCCATATTCCTTCAGCGCGCACCATCAGCAGGTTGACGACGACCTCGCGCGACACGCTCTCCAAGGCCGAGACGGTCACCGTCGCCGCCGTCGAGACGGGCGTGCCGGCGCTGATCGAAGCCCGCGAAATCATCGCCGCTTTCCACTTGATGATCCGTCGCAAGACCGAGGGCGACCTTTGCGCCTGGATCGAGCGCGGTCGCGCCAGCCTGGTGGCGTCGTTCGCCAACGGTGTCGACCGGGACATCAGCGCCGTTCGCGCCGCCATCACCTCGGGTTGGTCAAGTGGCCAGACGGAGGGCCAGATCACCAAGCTCAAGCTCGTCAAACGCCAGATGTACGGCCGCGGAAAGCTCGACCTGCTAGAGGCCAGACTCCTGGGCCACGCCACCTGATCACGTCACCAAAGGTGCGTCAGAGCCACTTTTGAACGCCGTTTGACAGACTCGCGCTCCTGATCAGCTCCAAGTTCTGGCATTTTCGTCCCTCATGGCGTGTCGTAGTGGCCTGCCTGTGAGACGTTCAAGCGATGCTGCTCGGGTAGTTCGATATTGAGAAAGTGGCGGCCGGCTGAGGTGAACATCAGCGAACAGTCTTGAAAGTAAACACGCATACGAAGGGTCGAATTGTAGGTGAAGATAAAATACTAGAGCATAGAGACGCGTATTTGTCAAATGTAGAGATTCCAATTTAAAATCAAAACGCTGTGGTTTGTCGGTATTGATCACGGGTAAACGCAAACGCGTTATCAAAAAGGCCCAGTGAATTCAATTCATTTGGCTCTAAATCATAATTGAGTGGGAACGACGGTAATATAATGCCGTATTCGCTGGATTTGCATCCGGCGTCTCACACTTACATGGGCGGCTCCGGCGACGACCGCTGGGAGATCGAGATCGATGTGTCAGGAGGGGCTACCGCGCCTGACTCATCGCTGGCTCTTTGAAGGGGCCGCTTTCTGGCGTCGGCAACAACTCGCCGAGGCGGATTCCGCAGTCGGTGAGATTCAAGTCCTCTCAGCTAAGGTTGATGGGGTCAGGGATCGACCGCCGACCATCGACGCCCAGCAGCGGCCCCTTCGATTGCACCCTAACCTTGCCGTTGGGATAGGCGCGAAGGGCATTGCTCGTGGAAGGGATAAACTGGCCGGTCGCCACGGGCGCGAGACATCGGCTGCGTATGCGCAATCGGAGCAGGCTACGCGCTCCCGCCGAGCCAGGCGGCGCTTGTAGTCGGGCTCGGCGAGGGCCGCTTGCAGCTGCGCCGCCCGCGAGATCACCTGCTGGAGATTGAACCCCGCCAACTGGGCGCGGGCCAAATCCGCCAACCTCGCGCCGTGCTCGCCGAGTCGTTGACGCCCGGCGACAGAGCGCGGCCGGCGATCTCGACAAGTTCGTCGATCAGGAACCGCAAATCCTGCAGCGCCGTGCGTCTTGAGCCGACCGCGAAGGCTTGGGTCACCGACCCGGCGCAGGCCTCATCGTAGCGTTCCGGCGGCCAGGCCTCCACGATCGTACGACCCTCCTGGACGAAATCGCCCGGCTGATGCTGCAGGCGCAGCACCAGATCGTGCCGGCGGGCGAAAGCCATCAGGGTCTCGTCCTCCACCACCTGCAGGTAGCCGGTGCTTGGGGCGGCGATCAGGGCTCGGTTGGCGGCGTCGGTCACGCTGGCGTCCGGCCAGAACGCGGCGGGAATGGACGGCGGCGCGTCGGCGGCGGCGTGCGCGGGAGCCGGGGCGCCGACGACCCCAGGATGGCGGCGGCCGATACTCGCGAGCAGGCGGTCGCCAACGTCCTCGACGACGTGGTTGATATGCAGTTGGCGCGGCACGTGGTGAATAAAGAAAATCAGGACCGCGATCGAGCAGAGGGCCAGGGCCACCCCGACCAGAAGGGCGAGGTTCGGGACGAAGTCGCCTTGAGCGCCGGCCTCGTCGGCCGAACGGATCGTCCGCAGGATCAGCAAGCAATAGACGAAGGTCGCGATGAAGGCGCCCAGGGTGACTTGGTTGCCGCGATCGCTCATGAAGTTGCTGAGCAGTCGGGGGCCATATTGACCCGAGGCGTAGACGACCGCGGCGATGTTCACCGAAAACACCGTCCCGGCCACGGTGATCATCGAACTGCTGATCACCGAGAGCACCTGTCGCGCGCCGTTGGGGCGCGCGGCGTAGAGCCAGGGCAAACCGTCCATCCAGCCCGATCCGGCGGGGGTGTCGGCGAAGATCATCCCACTGGCAAGGCCGATAGCGGCTAGGACCATGATCGAGGGCAAGAACCAGTAGCCGCCCTGCAGGTCGTCGACCAGCTTGAGCAATTTGGATCTCATGGGCCGGACTCCTGGGCGTGTGGCGGGACGTGGCGCGCTCCTGGGAAGGCAACGCTTGGAGCGGGAAGATGCTGTACGGTTGGCCTGCTCCGTCCGGCTTCGGCGGGCATCGAGTCTTGAGCGGCCGACTAGGGTTTGGCCTGGCCGGGGGCGTGGGCGTCCTTGTCATGCAAGACGTCCTGCCGGTAGAGCATGGTGATGACGGTGTAGGCCACCAGGCACAGCGGCGTGGCGAACAGCACCCCGAGCGGCCCGAAGACAATGCCCAAACCCACGACCGCGAAGATGCCGAGCACGACCGGAAGGGACGCCAGGTTCTTCTGCACCATCGGCGTGATGACATTGGCCTCCAGCTGCGACACCCCGGCATAAAGGGCCAGGGTCAGCCAGAAGGTCTGGCCGCCTTGCATCGCGGCCAGGATCAAGGCTGGCGCGGCCGAGGCGATGGGCCCCACGATCGGCACGAACTGGGCGACGCCGGTGATCAGGCCAAGCGCCACCGGCGCGGGCACGCCGATCGCCCAAAGCCCAAGGCCCACGAGCCCGCCGACAAGCGTCATCGACACCAATTGGGCCCGCAACCAGCCGTTCAGCGCCGCGCCGCATGCGTTCAGCACCGCGCGCAGCCGGGCTCGGCGCGCCATGGGAATCATCGCCAGCACACCCTCGCGGCTGGTTTGCGGATGGACGGCGAGGAACACCCCCGCCACCAGGACCAGTAGCAGCGTCGCAAAGCCGGAGACCATCGCCAGGGCGACCCCGGGCGCGCGTGCCAACGCGGGCCCGGCCTCTGCCCCCAGGCCCTTCAATTGGTCGAGCACCACGCTCGCGAAAGGCCAAGCCGCCCACCGCGCCTGCACCGTCGCCCAGGCGCGGGGCAGGGTCGTGGAAAGATCCTCCACCTGATTGAAGATCTGGCGGCCAAACAGAAAGCCGATCCCGCTCAAGATCGACAGGACGATCAGAACGGCCAGGCCGACCGCGAGTCCGCTTGGCAATCTCAGCCGCTTGACCAGCGGATCAGCGATGGACCGCAGGACCACCGCGACCACGATCGAGCCGAAGATCAGGATCCACAAGCTGGCCAGCTTCGCCGCGATCTGGGCTAGGCCATAGGCGACGACCAGCGCCACGGCGGCGCGGACGAGCGTGCCCGTCGAGATCGTGCGACGCGCGCCCCCGCTGCGCGAAGGTGTTTCTGAGGTCATGGGCCTGGCTCCCGGGGCTGTCGGACGAGAGCGTCGCAATAGGGCCGAGGTTCCGTCGGCGAATCGCCCGCGGGGCCGAGCCACGGCGCGCTCGCCGACTTGAGTGATCGAGACATGGCGCGCGCCCCGAGATCCGCCCGACCCCGGCGCGCGCGACGCCCGTCAGTTGGCCGCGGCCCGCAAGCCAGCTAGCTCCGAGACCTGGCGCTCGGGCATCACCACTTTCAGGTGCGGGAAGGGGATCTCGACCCCGGCCTCGTCGAAGGCCAGCTTGATCCGGCGGTTGTACTCGCGCCCGACGTTCCATTGTTGGAGGGGCTGGGTCTTGATCCGCGCCTTGAGCACCACGCCGCTGTCGGCCAGGCTGTCGACCCCGACGACCTCGATGGGCTCGAGGATCTTGTCTGCGAAGTCAGGATCGGATTTCAGGCGCGCCCCAACCCGCTTCATGATCGCCAGGGCCGCGTCCAAGTCCGAGCCATAGGATACCTGCAGGTCGAAGACGTAGTAGGAGAAGCTCTTGGTCAGGTTATGCAGCACCTGCGCCTCGCTATAGGGAAAGACGTGCACTGTGCCGTCGAAGTCCCGCAGCCGGATGGTGCGCAGGGTCATCTGCTCGACCAGCCCGCCGCTGTCGCCGATGCGAATGATGTCGCCGACCGAGACGATGTCCTCCACGATCAGGAAGATGCCGGTCAGGAAGTCCTTGACCAGGGTCTGGGCGCCAAAGCCCAGGGCCACGCCGACGACGCCGGCCCCGGCCAGAAGCGGGCCGATCTTCACGCCCAGTTCGCTCAGGGCCATCAGGATCGCCACGATGACGATCGCCGTTTGGGCCACGCCCCGCAGCAGCGGCGCGAGCGTGGCCAGTTGGGCGCGCCGGCGCGGTTCCACCGCATGGTCGGCGAAGCCGTCCATGCCCCGCCCGATCGCCAGGCTGACCACCTCGAACACCGCCACCGTCGCGATCAGCAAGAGCCCCAGGCGGATCACGCCGGCCAACATCCGCGCCCCCAGCGGCGTCGCGGTCCAGGCCAGCAGGTTGAAGCCCCAGATGTCGGCGATGACCAGAACGGCGGCCACGCCGGCGAGGGCCTGGACGATCCAGCCGGCCAGCCGCGCCAGGCGGTTGGCGCGAACGGTCATCTCCGCGTCGGCGGGCCCGGGCAGGCGGTGGGCGCCGACCTTGGCGATACGCCTGGCCAAACGTCCGGCCGCGATCGACAGGCCGACGACGAGCAGGGTCAGAAGCAGATTGAGCGCCCAGGCCAAGGCGCTGAGCTGGGCGAAATGGGACAGCAGGCCGGTCAAGGCCGCCAGGATGCGTTCGCTGGCCGTCATCGGGAGCGGGTCTCCTTGCAGGGTGTGTGATTGGCGGGCCGGGTCAGGCCGGCGCGAACGCTTTGGCCAGCGCTCGGCGCACGCGCGCCACCTGCTCGTCCGGCGCGCGCCACCCCACCGTTTCGACCGCGGCGTGGGCGGTCTCGTCCAGCAGCATCGAGCGGACCCCCCAATTGTCGTTCAGGGTCTGAGCCAGCTGCTCGGCGCTGCGCTGACCGGTGGTCTGGCTGGCCAGCAGCGCCACGGTGGGACCGGTGTGGGCCGTCACCGCCAAGGCCAGGCCCGCGGTGGTGAAGGGGCCGATGACGCTCACCTGCGCCTCGTCCAGGGCGGCCATTAGTCGTGTGGCGCGATCCTCGTCGTCGCAGATCAGCAGAATGGTTTCGTTGATAGGATCGTCCATGTTCCCTCCAGCCGGTTGCGGTCAAGAAGCATCGTAGAGCGATCTAATCGGGCGCGGAAACACGATGGCCTGACAATATTGTGAGGCTTTGGCCGGGAACCTTGGCGGTCAGAACGGAAAGAACATCGGGATGACAGCCAGTCCCACCGCCCAGGTGATCAGGTTGAGCGGCGCGCCGATGCGCACGAAATCCAGGTAGCGGTAGCCGCCCATCTGGTAGACCAAGACGTTGGTCTGGTAGCCGAACGGCGTGGCGAAGGCGGCGCTGGCGGCCATCATCACCGCCACCAGGAAGGGACGAGGGCTGACGCCCAGGCTCTCGGCCAAGGCCACGGCGATGGGCGTCAACAGCACCGCCACCGCCGCGTTGGAGAGGATCTCGGTCAGCAGCAGGGTCGCGCCATAGATCAGGGCCAGGGCGTAGAGCGGGCCCAGTTGCCGCAGCCAGCCGACCAGCGCGTCGGTGGCCAGGGCCGCAAGGCCGGTGACCTCCATCGACAGGCCCACCACGACCATGCCGGCGATCAGCAACAGGATCTCGGGCCGCAGGCCCTTATAGGCGTCGTCGACGCCGATCATGCCGGTAACCACCAGCAGCACGGCCCCCGCGAACGCCGCCGCCGCGATCGGCAGCAGGCCCAGGGCCGCGACCGTGACGACCAGGACGAAGACGCCCAAGGCCGCGCCGGCCCGCAAGGGATCGAACGGCGCGTCGACCGGATAGAGGGCGGGGTCTTCACCGGCGGGGGGATTGATCCCCGCGAGCGGGGCGGGGACGTCCTGCGCGTTGGGTGAGGGCGCGGCCGACAGCAGCCGAGGACCGAACACCACCATGTAGACGCCGGCGACGGCGGCGATGATCAAGGCCACGGGGGTGACCTCGAACAGGCTGAACGTCGGCTGGCCGGCGTTACGGGCCATGTCGTTGACCAGGAGGTTGGTCGAGGTGCCGATCAGCGTGCAGGCCCCGCCCAGGATCGTGGCGTAGGACAGCGGGATCAGGAACCGCTTGGGCGACAGGTTCATCGACCGGGCGACATCGCGCACCACCGGCGCGCCCAGCACGACGATCGGCGTATTGTTCAGGAACGCCGAGGCCAGACCGCAAAGCACGATCACCAGCCACAGGCCTGTGGCGCCCAGGTGCGCGCACAGCCGCGTCGCCCCGCGGATCACCAAGCCCAGCAAACCCGACAGCTCCATGGCGTAGGCGATGACGAACAACGACGCCAAGGCCAGGATGGCCGGACTGGCGAAGGCGGCCTGCACCTCGACCGGACGCACGGTCCGCGTGCCCAACAGCACCGCCGCCCCGGCCAGGGCCACGACGTCCGAGCGCAGCTTGCCGTGAATGACGCCGGCCACGACCGCCGCCAACACGGCCAGGGCGATGATCTGACCAGGCGTCATGGCCGGCGCGCGGACCCGGCGGAGAGGACGTCAGGCGCGAACCGGGGCGAAGGCGATTGCAATCGGGACCTTGTCTTCTGCTAGGCTCAAGCCATGAGCGACAATAGACAGAGGTCCCCGGACCGCAAGTTCGCCCTGATCGCGCCCCTGGCCATCGGGGCCGCGGCGATCGTCGTGCTGGTCCTGGTCCTGGTGCTGACGCGCCCCGCGCCCGCGCCGCCGGCTCCTGAGCCGCCGCCGCCCGTGGTCGCCGCGCCGCCGGCCAAGGTCGCGCCCGCCGCGGTCGTCTCTCGCGCGGACCTGATCCAGGCGGCGGCCAAGGCCGCCGACGCCTACGCCTCGGGAGCGCCCAGCCAGGGCGCCGATCTGATCGGCCGCCGGTTTTCCGTGCGTCTGGCGTTTGGTTGCGCTGGCCCTCTCGCCGATCCCGGCCCCGCCCAGGCCTACTACCAGGTCGACGCTAAGGCTTCGTCCCTGCGTCTCGTCGCCAGGCCTTCTATCTGGACGGACCTCCCGCTCGTCCGCGCGGCGCCCACGCCGGCGGGCACCGAGACCGTGGAGGGGTTCTGGATTCCGCGCCCGTGGCTGACGGGTGACCAGTGCCCCAAGCGGCGAGAGGTCGCGCCGCCCGCCACGCCCACGCCGGTCGAGCAGCCAAGCCTTGGCCTGGCGGTCCTGCATGGTCAGGACGCCGCCCGGACCGAGCGTCGAGGCCAGCGCCCCTATGAGCATGTCCTGAAACTGCCGCCTGACAGCACAGCCCAGGGCCGGGTGTTCGAGCTGGTCCTGGAGGGGCGGATATCCGGCTTCGCCGATGGCGCGGCGGCCCATTGCTGGAGCGAGTCGGCCGAGCATCGGCCCGTGTGCCTCTTTGCGGTCGATCTCGATCGCGTCGCCTTCGAGGACAGGGACGGAGCGGTCCTGGCCGATTGGCCGCGATAGAGTTGCTCGTCTTGGATTACCGCGCGGCCGGCGCGGCGCGGTGAGCCGCCTCGATGATTTCGGCCAGGATGTCCGCGCCTTGCCGCAGTTGGCCCAGATTGCGCCTGGAGATGGTTTCCAGGATGTCCGCGCCGCGCGGTCGCAGCGCCAGAACCACCCGACGGCGATCGGCGTCGTCATCGCGTCGCGAGACGAGGTCTCGTTCAATCAGACGCGCGACCAGTTCGACGGCGCTGTGGTTCTTGATCAACAGACACTGGGCTAGTTCGCCGATCGAGATGGGATCGGGGCCACGATGGGCCTTGATGGCGAGCAAAGCCTGATGCTGTTGACTGGTCAGGCCATAGGCCCGCGCGCCTTCTTCACTGAACGCCAGGAACTGGCGGATGGCCCGGCGAAACTCTCCCAAGGCTTGATAGTCATCGGCGGTGAGAGGCTGGCCAGGCTCGCCTTCGGCATTGCTTTCGACAAGAGGGAAGGCGGGCTGGTCGGGCGCGATCACGGGCAAGGTCCTGGCGCGCGAAACACTCGCGTCGCGCTGGGCTTTCTAGCATGCCTGACGAGTCGAGGGAGAGGGGGAGGGCCCTCGATTTGAAATCACATCGTGACACGATATTTATGGGCGATGACTGATCGCACACCCCAGAGCGACTCGGTCACGGGGGCGCCGAGGCGGACGTTCATGGTCTGGTTCGCATCAGCGTTTCGGGGCAAACGCCTGATGATCGCCTTGGTCGGGGCCGTCCTGATGGCGGCCGCGGGCGCTTGGGCTGGCGCCCGGCTTGGCCTGGACGATCTAGAACTGCGACCGCCTCGCGGACCGCATCTGCGCGTGCTGCCCGGGCAGGGTGGTAAAGCCAGTGTCACTATCCCGTGACCCGTCTCCCATCCGCCACCCTGCCTGTTAGGCTGCGGCGGGTCCTGACGCTTAGGCCGGGACCTGTCACGCTTTCGTCGCATCGTGCGACAGGATCGCCTGCCCGCTCGGCCGATCCCTCATCGTTGGAGAACCACCGCGCCGCGCACGGCGCTCGCATTCACAAGGGGCCTGTCATGCCATCATCGATCTCGCCAGGCGAACCACGCCTTCCGCTCGCCCGCCGCCGCGCCTCGTTGCGCCCCGCCGGCCAGTCGCCCAAGCCTTAGGCCTTTCGATCGCTCGGCGCGTTTGCGCGCCGCCCCCTGAGCCGCCGTCGGTCTCCACCGGCGCGCTGGCGTTCTTGCGTCCGAATTTGACCATTCCGGCGCCTGCCATGGAGCTCGCCATGACGGCCCAAATCATCACCTTTCCCGACCCCTTGCCGCCGCCGCCGCCGTTGAATACCGCCGGCTGCGCCTTGTTTCTGGATCTTGACGGCGTGCTGGCGCCGATCGTCAAAAGGCCGCAGGACGTCGGACCCGACCCGCGGCGGACCTTCATCCTGCGCCGTCTGGCCGAGCGCCTGCAGCGACGCCTCGCCATCGTCAGTGGGCGCACTGTCGCCGAGGTCTCGGCGATCACCGAGGACGCCGTGGCGGCTGTCGCCGGCGTTCACGGCCTGCACAGGCGCACAGTCTTGGGCGACGAGATCGCCGCGCTGCCCGACGCCGATCTGGCCGACGCCACGGCGGTGTTCAGGGCGCTGGCCCGGGCCCAGCCGCTCTTGTTGGTCGAAGAGAAAGGCTTGAGCGTCGCGCTGCACTACCGCGCCTGTCCCAGCGCCTGCGAGGCGGTGCGCGAGGCCGCGCGACGCCTGGAGGCGGCCACCGGCCTGATCCTGCAGGAGGGCGACATGGTCGCAGAACTGCGCACGGCCGGCGCCGACAAGGGCCAGGCGGTCCAGGCCTTCCTGGCCGAATGGCCGTTCCAGGGCGCGAGGCCGATCTTCGTGGGCGACGATCTCACCGACGAGGACGGCTTCATGGCCGCCGAGGCCGCGGGCGGATATGGCGTCCTGGTCGGGCCCGCCAGCCGCCAAACCCTGGCGCGTCATCGCCTGCCGGACGTCCCCGCTGTTCTCGACTGGTTGGAGGCGGCCATCCCCGGAGGCGTCGCATGAGCCGGCTCATCGTGGTCTCCAACCGGGTCAATCCGCCCAGCGACGAGGGCGTGGGCACCGCGGGCGGTCTAGCCATGGCCCTGGCGGCGGCGCTGCGCGAATATTCTGGCGTCTGGTTCGGCTGGAGCGGTGAGACGACCGAGAGCTTCACCGGCCAGATCTCCATGCAGAAGGTCGGCGGAGTCACCGTGGCGCTCCTCGATCTGGAAGAGCAGGACCGGGAGGAATATTACGACGGCTACGCCAACCGCACGCTGTGGCCGATCTTTCATTCGCGGACCGATCTGGCCGCCTATGAGCGTTCGTTCGGGGAAGGCTATCAGCGGGTCAATCGCCGGTTCGCCGAGACTCTGGCGCCGCTGATCGGACCGGGCGACCGGGTGTGGATCCACGACTACCACCTGATCCCCCTGGCCCAGGAGCTGCGTCGTCTGGGCGTGGCCAATCGGATCGGCTTTTTCCTGCACATACCCTGGCCGAGCCGGCGGCTGCTGACGACCTTGCCCCAACACCGGGAGCTGGTGGAATCTCTGCTGGCCTACGATCTGGTGGGCTTCCAGACGCGCGACGCCCTGGAAGCGTTCAGCGACTATGTCGAACGCGACCTGAGCCTGACGATCGAGGACGGCGTGATCGCGGCCGAAGGCCGCTCCACCCGGATCGGGGCCTTTCCGATCGGCATCGAGGGCGACGCCTTCGCGCAGCTGGCGTGCGGGGACACCGCGCAAGCGGCGTTCGAGCGGGTGCGGGTGAGCCAGACCGGGCGCAAGATGATCCTGGGCGTCGACCGGCTCGACTATTCCAAAGGTCTCGAAGAGCGCTTCCTGGCCTATGAACAGCTTCTGGCCGACCATCCCGATTGGGCCGAGCGGGTGTTTCTGCTGCAGATCGCCACCCCCAGCCGTGACGCGGTGGAGGCCTATCAGGAAATCCGCGCTCGCCTGGACGGGGTGTCGGGGCGCATCAACGGCGCCTACGCCACGGTCGACTGGGTGCCGATCCGCTACGTCAACCGCGCCCATCGCCGCGACGAACTGGCGGGCATCTATCGCGCCGCCCATGTCGGCCTGGTCACGCCGCTGCGCGACGGGATGAACCTGGTGGCCAAGGAATATGTCGCCGCCCAGGACCCCGATGACCCCGGGGTCCTGGTGCTGTCACGCTATGCCGGGGCGGCCGAGCAGATGCAGGACGCCCTGATCATCAATCCCTTCAGCCGCGAAGAAACCTCCGAAGCCCTGGAACAGGCGCTGGCCATGCCGCGCGCCGAACGGATCGCTCGCTGGCGGCGGCTGATGGACGGGGTGTCGCGCGACGACGTGGCGGCCTGGCGCGACGCCTATGTCGCCGCGCTCGACCGAGGAAAGGCTCGGGACGGCCACGATCACGGCGACAGCCGAAAAGCCTCGTGATACGATGTTCCGGCCGATCCTAGATCGGGAAAGGCGACCGTCAGTGTCGCCAGGCGGGAGGAAACGCTCATGAGAGGCAGGCGGAACGGTGGCGTTCCGATCGAGGTGATTGTCGTGGCCTTGGCCGCCTTGGGGTGCCTGGCGGCGATGTCGCTGCGCCTGGCGGGCTAGAGGCGCTGCAAAGCAGGATTGGAGTAGACGTCGCATGACCCATCTTGACTGGGAAGATGCGCTCGAAATCGTCGTGGGTTTCCTGGAGTCGCCCCCCGACGCGGATACCGAGGACGGTAGGCGATTCGATCAGGCGCTCTTTCGCGTGTTGGCCGGCGCTCCGGCCGTGGGGCACGACGGTGGGGCGCAAGCCGACGCCACGGCCGGGCTCGACGCCAGCTTGAGGGCGCGACTGGACGACCTGGCCCGTCGCCGCGCGCCGGCCAATCCGTTCGGGGATCATCCCGACGGGATCGGCCCCACCTTGGGCATGGATTTGAGCGGGTCATAGGATGGGCGGTTCGCGTAGATTGCTAAGAGTCGGCGACGGAGCGGGACTCTAGAGGCCGCGTTCGGAAAATCAGGGCTTCGCCAAGGGGGCGTCGCGGCCGTCCTCATCAGAACTTGCCGCTCCAGCGCCGGCTGTAGGCCTGCCGGCTTGACCCCGACACCGGGCGCCCCTAGGGCATAAATATCGTAAGGCGATACAATGGTCGCCGACGCTCTTTCCTCGCGCCAGGCAGCGAAACGTCCGTGTCAAAACCCTCGCCGCTCGAAAGGCTCGATCGTCAGCGCAAGCTCGTGGGCGTGCGCGCCCGGCGCTCGATGCGTACCGGGGCGGTGGTGGCCGCCGCCGTGGTGGCGGGCGGCGCCGCTGTCGGGTTCGCCAAGCTCTGCGATGCGGCCATGGCCGCCCATGCTCATCTCGTCGCCGCCTGGCCGTGGCTTGGTCCGGCGCTCCTGATCGTGGGTTTGCCACTGTGCGTCTGGCTGATGCGCCACCTGGCGCCCGCCGCCGCCGGCAGCGGCATTCCCCAGGTGATCGCCGCCGGCGAAATCGGCCGGGGACGGGGTCTCGACGGCGAGAAGATCCATGATGACCGCGTCTCCATGCGCACCGCCCTGGTCAAGATCGTGCTGGCGGCCTTGCTGCTGGTTTGCGGCGGCTCGATCGGGCGCGAAGGACCCACCGTGCAGGTCGTCGCCGCGGTGATGGTGTTCCTGACCGGCTGGCTGCGCGGCGGACCCGGGCGGCGCACCCTGCTGATCGCCGGCGGCGCGGCCGGGGTCTCGGCCGCGTTCAACACCCCCATCGCCGGCATTGTCTTCGCCGTGGAGGAGCTGGCGCGCGGCTTCGACAAGCGCGCCAACACCGTGGTCATCCTCGCTGTGGTGTCGGCGGGGGTGGCGGCCTACGCGCTCGGCGGCAACTACGCCTACTTCGGCGACATGTCGGGCGCGGCCGGCTGGAAGGCCTGGTTCAGCGCGGCGCTGATCGGCGTGGTGTCGGGGCTGGCCGGCGGCCTGTTCTCGCGGCTGATGGCCGCCGTGCTGGTGGGCGACAATCCCGTCAGGCGATGGAAGGACGCCCGACCCGTGCGGTTCGCCGCCCTCTGTGGCGTGGCGGCGGCCGCGGCGGCGGTCCTTAGCGGCGGCGTCACCTATGGCGCCGGCTATGCCGAAGCCAAGTCGCTGCTGTTTGGTCGCTTCGCCTCGGGCTGGGATCTGGCGGCCGGCAAGTGGCTGGCGACCCTTTCGGCGGCGGCCAGCGGCGCGCCAGGCGGCATTTTCGCGCCCTCCCTGGCCACGGGGGCGGGGATCGGCGCGCTGTTCGCGCACCTGGCGCCCTGGGCCGGCGGTCGCGAGGCCGTCACCCTGGGCATGGCCGGGTATCTGGCTGGTGTCGTCCAGGCCCCCCTGACCAGCGCGGTGATCCTGATGGAGATGACCCGCGATCCGGGCCTCGTCGGGCCGCTGCTGCTTTGCACCCTGATCGCCCGGCGCTGCTCCGAAGCGGTGGCGCCGACCCCGCTCTACCACGCCCTGGCCCGCGCCTGGACGCGACCGCGCCGTCGCGCGGCCCAGGCCGCGCCTGGAAGCGGCCCGGCGGCGGCACTGGGAGACCGCGCGGCATGAGCCTTCTTCACCTGGCGCGAAGGCTCCTGTGCGCCAGCGCCCTGATCATGATCGGAGCGATCGGCGTCAGTGTCATGACCCATGACGCTTGGTTGATGGCGGGCCACATCGCTGGCGTCTTCAGCGCCGTGGTCGCCGCCGTCGCGGTGCTGGCCTTCGTCGTGGCGGGCTTGCGGCGTGTCGCCGGAGCGCTGCCGCCGCGGCCGCCGGGTCACCCCGAGCTCGCCCCGTACGAGCGGGGGCTCACCGGGCTGGAGGCGGGGGCAGATCCGGCGCGCCCCTTGGCGTCGGATGGCTCTGCAGATCTCTGACCAACGCCTTCATCTCCCCGATCTCGCGCACCTGGGCGGTGAGGATCCCATCGGCCAGTTGGCGCACGCGTGGATCGCGGATATGGGCGCGGCGGCTGGTCATAATGGCGATGGAGTGGTGGGGGATCATCGCCTCCATATAGGCCACGTCGCCGACGCCGGCCTGACTGCGGACCATAAACAGGCTCGCGGCGAAGATCAGGACGCCGCCGCTTAAGATGGCCGCGTTCAGGCGCCGGTTGGAATACATCTTGCGCATGAACAGCAGCATGACGATCGCCATGGCCGCGCCCATCACCAGAGCCATCCAGGCCCGGGTCTGACTGAAGGCGACGTGATCGAGGCTGTAGGTGTTCAGATACATCAGGCCGTACATCAGCAAGGTCGAGGTCGCGACCATCGCCGCGAAACGCAGATAGCTCATCGCGTCCTCCAGGACTGGCGCGGACCGCGCGCCCTGGTTAAATGATCGTGGAGCGATATATTTCCCGACCCCAACTCAAAAGCACGGTGTGGCCTAGACGGTGGTCTGGGTTCCCATCTCCACGACGCGGCCTGGCGGGATCCGAAAGAAGCTGGTGGGATTGGCGGCCACGCCCATCATGAACGCGAAGAGCTTATCCTGCCAGATGGGCATGCCCTTGGGCGAGGGGATGATGGTGCGTCGGCCCAAGAAGAAGCTCGTCTCCATGATGTCGAACTTCAAGCCCAGTCGGCGGCTCTGGTTGAGCGCCTGGGGCAGGTTGGGACTTTCCATAAAGCCGTAGGTGACGGTGAGAATCTTGAAAGCGTCATCGACGGGTTCCAGACGCAGGCGTGTGGCCTCGTCCACCCGGGGCGTGGCGGCGGTGCGCACCGTCAGGATGATATTTTGGGCGTGCAGCACCCTGTTGTGCTTGAGATTGTGCAACAGCGCCAAGGGCGCCTGATGCGGCTCAGAGGTCAGGAAGATCGCGGTTCCGGCCGTGCGATGCGGCGGTTTGGCCGCCAGGGTCTTGGCCAGTTCGGTCAGCGGCAGGGTGTCCTGCTGGGCGCGCAGCGCCAGGCGACGCGCGCCGCGCGCCCAGGTCAGCATCGCCGTCACCAGGCCGCCGGCCAGCAGCAAGGGCAACCATGCCCCTTGCGGGATCTTCAGCAGGTTGGCGCTGACGAACACCACGTCCAGGCCCCCGAACACCAGGAGCGCCGCGACGGCGTTCCAGAGCGGACGATTCCACAGCCGTCGGATGATGACGAAGAACAGCAGACTGTCGACCAGCATCGCGCCAGTCACGGCGATGCCGTAGGCCGCCGCCAGGTTCGATGAGGTCTTGAACATCACCAGCAGAACCAGCACGCCGATCAGCAGCAGGGTGTTGACGCCCGGCACGAAGATCTGCCCCGCCTGGGTCTCGCTGGTGCGCCGGATGACGATACGGGGCAACAGACCCAGTTGAACCGCCTGCTGGGTCATGGAAAAGGCGCCGGTGATCACCGCCTGGCTGGCGATCACCGTCGCGGCGATCGACAGCAGCCAGACGGGCCAATAGGCCACCTGCGGAATCATCTGGAAAAACGGATTGCCGCGAGCCTCCGGGTGGCTCAGCACCAGGGCGCCCTGGCCCAGATAGTTGAGCAGCAGGCAGGGCAGGACAAAGGTCAGCCAGGCGATCCGGATCGGCGTCTTGCCAAAATGACCCATGTCCGCATAGAGCGCCTCGGCTCCGGTCACCGCCAGGAAGACGCTGCCGAGAATAGCAAAGCCAAGCAGTCCGTTGTCGAGCAAGAAGAGCGCCCCATAGTGGGGCGAGAGTCCCCGCAGGATCCCCGGATCGTCGCGAATGTGGAGCAGGCCGAGCCCGGCCAAGGTCAGGAACCACAGTGCCGTGATGGGCCCAAACAACCGGGCGACGCTGGCGGTGCCGCGCGACTGGACCATGAACAGGCTGACCAGGACGCCGATCGTCAGGGGCATGATCAGGAACGATAGCGTTCGCCCGAACTTGGGGACTTCGCGCAGGCCCTCCATCGCACCCAGGACCGACACTGCCGGGGTGATGATCCCATCGGCATAGAAGAAGGCCGCGCCGAGGATCCCTAGGACCAGAACCGCCGAGACCCGCCGCCCGCCGGCAGGTCTTGGCGCGGCGGACGCGGCCTTGGTCGATGTTCCTTGGGAAGGTGGGCCTTTGGCGAGGGCGCGTCGGGCTAGGGCCATCAAGGCCAGGGTCCCGCCTTCGCCCTTGTTGTCGGCCCGCATCAGGAAGACGACGTATTTGAGGGTGACGACCAGAATGAGCGCCCAGGTCATCAACGACACCACGCCCAGCACCGCCAGGGGCGCCGTCCCGCCCGACCGCGAATGGGCCAGGGCTTCGCGCATCGCATAAAGCGGGCTCGTGCCGATATCGCCGAAGACCACTCCAATGGCGCCCAGGGCCAGAGGCCAGAAGCGCTCCGCCGAGGGCGCGGCATGGCTGTCGGTCGCATCGGTGACAATGTCGGTCATGTCATCCTCGCCAGCAGGCCCGGCTGTCTCCAGCGCGACAGGGGCCGCGGTTCAAGCGCGCGAACCTCAAAGGCGATGCATCCGGCGCCTTCATTCCGTCAGCACCAGGCAATCCTCGCCCTCGGCCGCCAGAAGCGCGCAGGCCGCGTCGGCGCCCTCGGCGGTGCGGGCCGCAAAGCGCGCCGCGAAGAGGCCGCCGATCCGGGCTACGTCCCGCGACCGCTCCCCGAAACGGCGGGGATGACGTTTGACGACATCGGCCAGGCGCGCCTGGCCGCGCGCCTTGGAGCGGAACGCGCCAACCTGCACCCAAAGGCGAGACGGCGGCGAGGCCGCTGGCGAGGCGTCGCCCTGGGCCGTCGTCGGTTCGGCCTGGGTCAGGGCCGCCTGGATGACGGGCCGCGAGGCGACCTCGTCCGAAGCGACCGAGGCATACGAAAGAGGCGCGGTGGGTTGGGCCATCAGGTCCGCGACCGTCAGCTCGAAGCCGGCCGAGCGGATCGCGAGGCTGGAAAAGCTGGCCTGGACCAGTTTGGCCATGAACGCGTCGCGCGACCGCGCCGAGCGACCGCCCAGCACCACGGCGATCACCCGCCGACCGTCGCGCACGCCAGAGGTCAGCAGATTGTAGCCGGAGGCGTTGACGAAGCCGGTCTTGAAGCCGTCGATGCCCGGGCGGGACAGCAGGCGATTGTGCCCCTGGATTAGCCGTCCGCGGAACACCGTCTGCTCCTGGTCGAAAATGGCGTAGTCGTCGGGATGGTCGCGCAGAAAAGCCCGACCCAGCAGCGCCAGATCCCGCGCGGTGCTGAAATGGCCCGCTTGGGGCAAGCCCGAGGCGTTGAGAAATCGGGTATGCTCCAGGCCAAGGCTTTTGGCCTTGGCGGTCATCGCGCGCGCGAAGGCGGCCTCGTTGCCGGCCAAATGCTCGGCCAGGGCCGTGGCGACATCATTGGCTGACTTGACCACCAGCACGTCCATTGCCTCCCGCATGCTCAGGCGCTCTCCGGCCCGCAGGCCAAGCCGCGAAGGGGGGCGGGCGGCGGCGCGCCGCGAAATGACCACCGGATCAGCCGATTTGACGCGACCGGCGTCCAGAGCGTCGAACGCCAGATAGAGCGTCATCACCTTCGTCAGCGAGGCTGGGTAGCGTCGCGCATCGGCGTGGCGGGCATAAAGCGTCTCGCCGGTCTGCGCGTCGATCACGATCGCCGCGAAGCGTCGCTCGACCGGGCTGTCGGCCATCGCTTGGGCTGGGGCGCAGACCATCACGACCATGGCGGCCAGGAGCTTGATCAGCGCAAGGCGCAAGCGCGACGACAAAATCATGGGCAGTCCGCCGGGCGGCGGTCCCTGAACTGGGCAAGAAGGTGTGGCCCATGTCGCCGTCAGCCTGGTTAACGTGATCTGAAGATTTGGGACAAAAATATCGCTACACGATGTTTTCGTGTTCGCGAACCCTTGGGGCGGACCTAAGATGAATCCGTGGCCTGTTCACAAACCGCGCCGCCCAGGCTGTCGCGGCTGACCTGCGCGCCGGTCCTGAGTGTCTGGTCGTCGCCTGCGGCGCTGGCGGCGGACGCCAGGCCCAGCAAGAGGCCCGCGCCTGCGCCCGCGGCGATCCTGGCCAGGGTGATCGAAGGGCCCGAGGGCCTGAAAAGGGTGGGGGCGTTGCATGAGAACAGCCTTTCTTACCCCTTTTCCAATCCCCGGCGGTCCGGCCCGGCCCGGCCCGGCCCCGTTCCGCGCGCACCTCACGATCCCTTGACTGGCTAGGCGGTCGCTGGGGTCGCTCAGGCGCCGCTGGCGGTCTTGGGGGCGGCGTCATCGTGGCCGATGAGGATCGACAGGGTCTGGTGCGGCGTGGGGTCGGTCAGGCTGACCACCGCGCCATCGGCCCGCCAGGTCATGGTCACGCGCGGCTGGAAACTGGCCGAAAGGCGCACCCGAGCGCTTTTTGTCCGCGCCGGCGCGCCAAGCCGCGTCGTGAGCAGGTGCGTCACCGCATGGAAATTGTCAGGCGAGGTTTCGAACGCGACCGCCTCAACGATCTGTCCACGGACAATCAGGGTGAGGCGGTCTAGTCGCACCTTGGCCGTGAGCGGCGCTGGGTCGTCGATCACATATTGGCCGTGACGACGCGCCACGCGGCAGGCCTTGGCGCCATCGGGCCGCGGCGCGCCACAGACCAGAGGGGCGCGCGCCAGCGATGGCAGCTCTTGACCAATGAGGGCCTGGACGCCGGTCAGGCCCAGGGGCGCCGCGCCAGCCAGAGCTGCGCCGCCCTGTTGCTCGAAAGGCGCGCTCTGGGCGTGGGCTCCGCTCGCCAAGAGCGGCAGAACAAACAAGAGAGCCAGGCCAGCTCTGCGGGTCATGGGTTGGCGCCTTTCGCGCTCGACGACGCCGGGCCGGGCAGGGCGTAGGCGACCAGGGCGTCGCCGATCCGGGTTTCCATGAAGTGATGCCCGCCGGCCATGATCACCAGATATTGCTTGCCGCCGACCTCATAGGTCATCGGCGTGGCTTGGCCGCCGGCCGGCAACACGTCCTGCCACAGGGTGCGGCCGGTCTTCAGATCGACCGCCCGAATGAGATTGTCGGTGGTCGCGGCGATAAAGATCACCCCGCCGGCCGTGACGACCGAACCGCCATTGTTCGGTGTGCCGATGGTCAAGGGCAGGTGCGAGGGGATGCCGAACGGACCGTTGGTGCGCGCCGTGCCCAGAGGACGATCCCATAGAGTCTTGCCGCTGAGCAGGTCGATGGCCCGCAGGCCGCCATAGGGCGGTTGCTTGCACAAAAGGCCCGTGACCGGCAGACGCCAGCCGGCGTTGACGTCGATGGCGTAGGGCGTGCCGGCCTGCGGATCGCCCGCGCCCTCGGCGCCCTTCTTCATCGAGCCGCCGCGTGCCTGGCCGCGCGGCGCCCAGCCCTTTTTGTCGGCTTCGGCGCGCGGCACCAGACGATTGTAGTTGGGCATGTCGTTGTAGTTGGCGACGATGACGCCGCGAACGGGATCTACGGCGACGCCGCCCCAGTCCGAGCCGCCGTTGTAGCCAGGATATTCGACGTAGCGGCTCTTGGTCTCGGGCGGGGTGTAGAAGCCCTTGTAGGTGGCCAACCGAAACTGGATCCGGCAGATCATCTGGTCGATCGGCGACATGCCCCACATAGACCGTTCGGTCAGGTCGGGCTTGCGCAGGGTGTGATAGAGCGAAAACGGTTGGGTGGCCGAGCGCTCCTGAGGCTCGACGCCGCCCGTGGGCACGCGTCGCTCGGTTACGCCTGTCAGGGGCGCGCCGGTGCGACGGTTCAGGACATAGATGTCGCCCTGTTTGCTGGGGAGGATCAGGGCCGGAACCGAGCCCTGCCGGGTTGGGAAGTCCACCAGGGTGGCTTGCGATCCAAGGTCATAGTCCCAGACGTCGTTGCGCACGGCTTGGAACGACCAGACCTTGCGTCCAGTCGCCGCGTCCAGGGCTACCAGGGAGGTCGAATGGGCCTTTTCACGCGAGGTGCGCAGCCCGCTCCAATAGTCGACAGCCGAATTGCCGAGCGGCAGATAGACCAGGCCAAGGGCCTCGTCGGCCGTCGCCGTCGTCCACATATTGGGGGTTCCGCGGGTGTAGGTCTCGCCGGGTGGCGGCGCGCCGGTCCGCTCGGGCCGCACCATGTCCCAGGCCCAGGCCAGCTTGCCGGTGACGGCGTCATAGCCCTGGATCACACCGGATGGCGCGTCGCGCTTTTGCCCATCGAGCACCTGATGGCCCGTGACCACCACGCCACGCACGATGGTGGGCGCCGAGGTGATGGAGAACATGCCCGGCACGTGCTGACCGATCCCTTGGGTCGTATCGACCTGGCCGCCGAACCCGAAGTCGGGGCAGGGGCGGCCGGTGGCCGCGTCGACCGCGATCAACCGCGCATCCAAGGCGCCTTCGATGATCCGGGTGGCGCAGACCTCGCCGGACTTGGCGCCGGGCACGGCGTAGTAGGCCACTCCGCGGCAGGCGGCGGTATAGGGGATGTGGATATCGGCGACCTTGGGGTCGAAGCGCCACCGCGTCCTGCCGGTGGCCGCGTCGAGGGACATCAGGATGTTTTTTGGCGTGCAGAGATAGAGGCTGTCGCCCACCTTCAACGGTGTGGTTTCCGCACCGTATTGCGATCGCGCCTGGGCGGTGGCTGGCAGGTCGCCCGTGTGGATCAGCCAGGCGCGCTCGAGCTTGCCGACATTGGCCGGCGTGATCTGGGAGAGGGTCGAGTAGCGTTGGGCGCCGTAAGTACCGCCATAGGCGGGCCAGTCGGCGCCGGCCGATCCCGCCGCTAGCGGGCCTGGACCGAGCGTCGGCGTTCCAGGGGCGGGGGGACGCCCCGCCAGGAGCACGGCGATCACCAGCACGGCCAATAGCGCGCTGGCCCCGACCGCAACCCCCAGACTCGCCTGCCGGGGCGTGCGGTCCCGCGTCAGGTTGGGCACGCTGGCCATGACCAGCAGCAGCAGAATGAAGGGTCCCACAAGCCTTGGCGTCAGCGCCCAGCCGTTGAGTCCCGATTCCCAGAGCGCCCAGACCAGGGTCGCGGCGAAGACGCCGGCATATAACCAGGCGCCTCGAACGCGCCGGCGGACCATCAGCGCGCCGGAGCCGACCAGGCCCAGTCCGGCCAGCAGATAGTAGGGCGATCCCCGCACGAGCGCGAGCCAAAGGCCGCCCGCCGACAAGATCGCGCCGATCAACACCAGGATGACGCCCACGGTGCGTGCGAACCAGGCGTGGCCTTGGACCAAGGTCTTGGAGGTGTTCGTCATGGGACGTTCCGACTGGAATCTAGGACGCGGCAAAGGGCGCGAGCGACGTTGAGCGGCCGCGCACCACAGACAATGCGTGAGACCGCCAAGCGGCGCCAAAAAAAGATCGCAACACGATGTAAGTGCTTTGGCGAGGGTGCGCAGAGTGGCCGGCGCAGGCAAAACGAACCACTCGAAGCCGGTTTTGCTTGACCTCGGCGGAGGTTGCGACAAGTTTCCGGCCAGATATCAGGCTGCGGTTGCGGCCAGGCCGCGCCTTCGGGCGAATACGGTCCGGCGTCCGTCGATAACCTGACGCCACGACAGCTCGATCCAGTCTGGAGGCCGCCGTGGCAGAACACCTGACCCTTGCACGATCCATCTTGAAGCACCTCTTGGCCCTTAGAAGCCGAATGACGGATGGCCGCCTTGCGCCCTCGTTTCCAATTTTGGAGGCCTGACGCCATGACCCCTTTCCAGACGGACCGGGCTCGCCCCATGTCGGCGCTGCGCGCTTTTCTCCAGCACGAGGCGTCGGGCGGCTATGTCTTGATGGCGGCCGCCGCGCTGGCGCTCATTGTCGCCAATACGCCCCTGGCCGACGCCTATTTCTCGGTGCTGGGCCATCACCTGGGCTTTTCATTGGGCCCGGTGTCGCTCGACGAGAGCGTGCTGCATTGGATCAATGACGGCCTGATGGCCGTCTTCTTCCTGCTGGTCGGACTGGAGATCAAGCGCGAGGTCCTCGACGGACAGCTCTCGCGACCCTCGCGCATCATCCTGCCGGGGCTGGCCGCTCTTGGCGGGGTCGCCGCGCCGGCCCTGATCTATCTGGTGTTCAACGCCGCCAATCCCGACACCCGCTCGGGCTGGGCCATTCCCTCGGCGACCGACATCGCCTTCGCGCTCGGCGTTCTGGCCCTGCTGGGTCCCCGCGTGCCGACCTCGCTGAAGATCTTCCTGACCGCCATCGCCATCATGGACGATCTGGCGGCCATCGTAATCATCGCCATCTTCTACACCGCCCAGCTTCACCTGGGCGCTTTGGCGGTGTCGGCCGGCATCCTGGCGGTCCTGATCTTCCTCAACCGGCTCGGTGTGAAGGCGCTTTGGCCCTACCTGCTGGGCGGGCTTCTTCTATGGTTCTTCGTTCTGGAGTCCGGCGTGCACGCGACCCTCGCCGGGGTGGCGCTGGCCATGGTCATCCCGCTGCGCAGGAGCCCGGCCTGTCCCGACGACGTGACCTCGCCCTTGCATCGGCTCGAGCACGCCCTCCACAAGCCGGTGGCGTTCGTGATCGTCCCACTGTTTGGTTTCGCCAATGCGGGCCTGTCCTTCACCGGCGTCAGCCTGGCCAATCTGTTGGACCCGGTTCCGCTCGGGGTGGCCTTGGGCCTCTTCGTCGGCAAGCAACTGGGCGTGTTCCTCACCGCCTGGACGATCGTGCGGCTGGGCTGGGCCGACATGCCCAAATACGCCTCGACCGGCCAACTCTACGGCGTGGCTGTGCTTTGCGGCATTGGCTTCACCATGAGCCTGTTCATCGGCAACCTGGCCTTTCGGCAAGACCATCTGGTCGATGAGACGAAGATCGGCGTGCTGGCCGGCTCCCTGGCCTCGGCTTTGCTCGGCATGCTGATCCTGCGAGTTTCCAAGTCCGATGCGCCCGAAAGCGAACGTCACGCCGCGGCCCTGGCGGACGACGGGCAACTGGACGTTCGATGAGATCCAACGCGCCGCTCCGACCGTTCTCCTCGAGGCCGTAGACTTTACGAGGTCCTCATGACCGCCTTCGATCTTGCCGCGATTTTCCTGGCCCTGGTGGGGCTGGTTGGCTGGTTGAACGTCCGGTTCTTCCACTTGCCGACCGCCACGGCGATGGTCCTGGCCGGTCTTGCCGGCGCGGGCCTGTTGCTCGCCGCGCGGGCCTGGCTTCCCGGCCCCAACGCCGCGGGACAGCTCGTTAGCGCGATCGCGGGAGTGGATTTTCCCAAGACCGTGCTGGGCTACATGCTGGCCTTCCTGCTGTTCGCCGGCGCCATGCAGGTCAGTCTCGCCGAGCTTCGCAAGCGACTGCTGGCCATCGGCAGCCTGGCCACCGTCGGCGTGCTGGCCTCGACCTTGATCGTTGGCGGCGGCCTCTGGCTGACCGCGCGTCTGCTCGACTTGCCGCTGACTTTGCCTTGGGCGTTCGTGTTCGGCGCCCTCATTAGCCCGACCGATCCGATCGCCGTGCTCGCGGCGGTGCGACAGGGCAGTCTGTCAAAGACCCTGGAGGCGGTGCTGCAGGGCGAGGCCTTGTTCAATGACGGGATCGGCATCGTGGTGTTCACCGCAGCGGTCGCGATCGCCAGCGGGGGCGGGGAGCTCCATCCCCTGCAGGCCATCGGCCAAGTCGCTATCGAGGCAATTGGCGGCCTGGCCATTGGCTTGGCCGCGTCGCTCCTGGTCATCGCCGGGATGAGGGCCATCGACGACAACGCCGTCGAGGTCGGGCTCTCCATCGCGCTGGCGGTCGGCGTTTACGCCCTGGCCGACGCGCTCCGCGTCAGCGGGCCGATCGCGGTCGTCGTCGCGGGCTTGATGGTTGGCAACCTCGGCATGCGCACGGCGATGAGCGACATGACCCAGAGACACGTGCATGGCTTTTGGACCTTGGTCGATGAGATCCTCAATGCCTTGCTCTTCCTGCTGCTGGGTCTGGAATTGGTTGTGGTGCCGTTCGATTCCAGAATGGCCGGCCTTTGGATCGTGGCCATCCTGCTCGTGGTTCTGGCGCGGTTGATTGTCGTCGCACCGTGGGGCGCCTTTTTCCGGCGCCATGAACAGCAACTCGGCGCGAGTCTGCTGCTCGGATGGGGCGGTCTTCATGGGGCCTTGTCCCTGGCGCTGGCGCTTACCCTGCCGCCGGGCCAAGCTCGAACCTTGGTCCTGTCCACGACCTTTGCAGTCGTGATCTTTTCGGTGCTGGCCCAAGGTCTCACCTTTGGGTGGCTCGCGGCGAAGTTTGCCACGCGACAGGACCGGTGATGGGCGCCGCTTGCCCTTGCCGGCCAATGTCTTCGATGGAGACATGTCCCTAGGCGACGCCTAAGCCGATTGATCGTCACTTCAAAGCCGAGCGATGTGGACACATCGCCCTACTGCATCGCTTGGAGTGTCCGTGCGGGGGGGACGGCGTCATTGAATTCCGTCCTTCGATATCGGCTTCTCCATCACGACGTCGCCTCCAGACCGCCGCCGAGCGCGGCGTAGAGCGCCACCATGGCCGCCAGTTGGTCGCGCCTGAGCGACAGCAGAACCTGACGGGCGGCGTAGTCGGCGCGCTGCGCGTCGAGGCGTTCCAACCGCCCGTCGAGCCCGGCGCGGTAACGCAGATCCGATAGCCGGAAGCGCTGGCGCGCGGCCTCGGCCACACCTTCCTGAACATGGATCTGGCTGGCGAAAGTGGCCTGCGCGGCCAAGCCATCGGCGACCTCGCGGAAGGCGATCTGGATCTGGCGTTCGTAGGCCGCGACGGCGAGCGATTTGCGCGCCTCGCTCAACGCCAGAGCGCCCCTCAACTGGCCGCTCCGAAAGATCGGTTGGGTGATCTGCGGCATGAACGTCCAGGCTTTGCTTCCTCGGTCGAACAGTGCGCCAAGGTCCGGACTGGCGCCGCCGATCGCGCCGCTAAGCGTAACCCTGGGCAGGAAGGCCGCCCGCGCGGCGCCGATGTCGGCGTTGGCGGCGTGCAGGACATGCTCGGCCTGGGCGATGTCGGGGCGCAGGGTCAGCAACTCGGCCGGCAAGCCCGGCTCAAGCTGCGTCGGAAGCGGCTGACCGGCGAGGGGGATCGGCGGAGGCAGCAAAGCCGATTCCGGCCCGCCGACAATGAGCTCAAGGGCGTTGCGCGCCTGGGCGAGCCCGCGCCGGCCCGCCTCGCGATCGGCCTCCGCCTGGCGAACCAGGCCCTCCGCCTGGGCGATGTCGAGGCCGCCGGCTTGCGAGGCCGCCTTGAGCCGTTGGGCGATGTCGAGAGAGGCTCGCCAGTCCGACAGCGTCGCTTCGCTCAACGCCAACTGCTCCTCGGCGAGCCGCTCGTCGAGATAAGCCGTGGCGACGGCCGAGATCAACGCGATCCGGGCGGCGCGTGCGCCGGTTTCGCTGGCCAGATAGCGCTCATAGGCCGCGCTGGACTGCGCCCGGAGCCGTCCGAACACGTCCAGTTCGAAGGCGGTGAGCCCGAGATTGGCCGCGTATGTCTCGGAGCGACCCTGGGCCAGCGAGCGCTCTTGGGTCCGAGAAAGATTGGCGTCGAGGCTTGGCCCCAGCGCGCCGCGCGCGATCCGGTTCTCCGCGCGGGCGGCCTCGACGTTCAGCAGGGCGGCGCGAAGATCGCGGCTCTGGTCCAGCGCCTGGTCGATCAGGGCCGCCAGCCTGGGATCGGTATAGACCTGCTTCCAGGTAAGCGACCTGGCCATGGGCATGTCCGCCGCCACGCCGCCTTCGACGACGGGATAGGCCGCCGCCACCGGAGCCGCTGGAAGGTCCAGACGCGGCGTGACGGAACACGCCCCGAGCAGCGCGGCGCCGCAGAGGATCAGACGACGCATGAATCAGGCCTCCATCTCGGGCGTGGCTTTGTTCCGTCTGGACAGGCGCTCCGCCGCGCCGACGACCAGGACGAAGAAGGTGGGAACCAGGATGATCGCGAGCAGGGTGCCGGTGATCATCCCGCCGAACACGCCGGTGCCGATGGCGTGCTGGGTCTCGGCGCTGGCGCCGGACGCGATCACCAGCGGGACGACCCCCAGCGTGAAGGCCAGACTCGTCATCAGGATGGGGCGCAGACGCAGCTTGGCCGCGTGTAGGGCCGCCTCCGTCAGGCTCATGCCGTTCGCTCGATTGGCCTTGGCGAACTCGACGATCAGGATGGCGTTCTTGGCCGACAGGCCGATGATGGTGATCAGTCCGACCTTGAAGAAGACGTCGTTGGGCAGGCCTCGCAGCAGCACCGCCGCCAAGGCGCCGATCAGGCCGAGCGGAATGGCCAGCATGACCGACAGCGGGATCGACCAGCTCTCATAAAGCGCCGCCAGCACCAGGAAGACGACCAGCATCGACAAGGCGAGCAGCGCGGGAGCTTGGGCGCCCGCCAGTTTCTCCTGCAGCGACTGCCCGGTCCACGCGACGGCGTAACCCTGTGGAAGCTGCGCCGCCAGACGCTCCATCTCGGCCATGGCCTGGCCGCTCGAAACGCCGGGCGCGGCCGACCCCGTGAGGCGAACCGACGGATAGCCGTTGAAACGCTTCATCTGGGCCGGCGCCCGGGTCCAGACCGGCGAGACAACTTCAGAGAGCGCGACCATGCCTCCGGTCTCGTTGCGGACGTAGAGCTTCAGCACGTCGCCGAGCTGCATCCGGAAGGGCGCGTCGGCCTGAACGATCACCTGCTGCAGGCGGCCGGCGTTGACGAAGTCGTTGACGTAGCTGGATCCCAGGGCGGTCGACAGGGTGTCGCCGATGGCCGCGAAGGAGACGCCCAGGGCTTGGGCCTTCTGGCGGTCGATATCCAGCCGCACCGTCGAGCCGGGGGGCAGGCCATCGGGATAGACGCCCGTCACCTGCTTGCTCAGCGCGGCCAGTTCCAGCAGTCGCGTCTGGGCCGCGATCAGGGCCTCCGGGCCGCGATTGGCGTGGTCCTGAAGCGCCAGGGTGAAGCCCGAGGAATTGCCCAGCTCGTCGATCGAAGGCGGCATCACCGACATGATCTCGCCCTCGCGCTGAGCTCCCATGGCCTCGGTCGCGGCCTGGACTTCGCTGGCGCTGGTCGCGCCGTCGCGCTTGTTCCAGTCCTTGAGCATCGTGAAGATGATGGCCGCGTTGGGTCCCTGGCCGGCGAAGCTGAAGCCGGTGACCGCCTGGGTGGTCTCGATGGCGGGGCGCGTGCGCGCGTAGTGTTCGAAGCGCGAGACCGCTTCGCTGGTGCGCTGCGCCGTGGCGTCGGCGGGCAATTGGAAGGAGGTCATGAAGTAGCCCTGGTCCTCCTCGGGAAGGAAGGCCGAGGGCAGAAGCATGAACGCTGCCGCCACGATCGCGACGACCACGCCGAAGGCGGCCATGGCGCGACCGCCGCGTCGCAACACCGCGCCCAGCAGGCGGGTGTAGCCCTCGGTGAGGCGGTCGAAGCGCTGGTCGAACCAGGCGAAGAAGCCCTTTTTCGGCGTGTGGGCGTCGATGGGCTTCAGCAAGGTGGCGCACAGGGCCGGCGTCAAGGACAGGGCCAGGAAAGCCGAGAACAGGATCGAGACGGCCATGGACAGGGTGAACTGGCGATAGATCGCGCCGACCGAGCCATCCGCCAGGGCCATGGGAATGAACACCGCCGCCAGCACGGCGGTGATGCCGATGATCGCGCTGGTCATCTCCGACATGGCCTTGCGGGTCGCGTCCTTGGGAGAAAGCCCCTCGGTCGCCATGATCCGTTCCACCGCCTCGACCACGACAATGGCGTCGTCGACGATGATGCCGATCGCCAGCACCATGCCGAACATGGTCAGCACGTTGATCGAGAAGCCCGCGGCCAGCATCACGGTGAACGTGCCCATCAAGGCGATCGGCGCGACGATGGCGGGGATCAGCGTGTAGCGGATCTTCTGCAGGAACAGGAACATCACCAGGAACACCAGCGCCATGGCCTCGACCAGGGTCTGGACGACCTTCTCGATCGAGACGCGGACGAATGGCGCGGTATTGAACGGGACGCCCAATTGTATCCCGGGCGGCGCGGCCTTCTGCAGCTCGTCGAGACGGGTCTGGATCGCGGCGGCGGTCCGCACCGCGTTGCCGCCGGGCGAGAGCTGGACGCCCAGGGCCGTCGCCGCCTGACCGTTCTCGCGGGTCGTGAAGTTGAAATTGGCCGAATTCAGTTCGAGGCGGGCGACGTCGCCCAAGGTGACGCGCGAGCCCGAGGTGTTGGCGCGCAGCACAATGGCGGCGAACTGTTCGACGGTCCGCAATTGGCCGTCGGCGGTCAGCGGCACGGTCACGCGCTGGTCCTCGATCGTGGGCTCGCCGCCCAGGGCGCCGGGGGCCAATTGCTGATTCTGCGCCGCGATCGCTCCGGTGACGTCGCTCAGCGTCAAGTTGAAGCCCGTGAGCTTGTTGGGATCGACCCAGATCCGCATCGCGCGCTCGGAGCCGAACATCTGCACGCGCCCCACGCCCGGAATACGCTTGAGCTCATCGGCGATGTTGCGGACCATGTAGTCGCTGAGCGCCACCTCGTCGTCCCGTCCGTCGACGCTCCGCAGGCTGACCATCAGCAGGAAGTTGGAGGCGGCGCTCTCGACGCCGACGCCGGTTTGCCGCACGGTCTGGGGCAGGCGAGGCTCGATGGTTTTCAGGCGGTTCTGGACGTCGACCTGGGCAAGCTCCGGATTCGTGCCCGGCTTGAAGGTCGCCGTGATCGTGGCCGAGCCCGAGGTGTCGGTTGAGGACTCGAAGTAGAGCAGGTTCTTGACGCTTGAGAGCTCGCGCTCGATCAGGCTCACGACCGAGTCGTTCATGGCCTGCGGCGTGGCGCCGGGATAGCTGGCGTAGATGCTGACCGTGGGAGGGGCGACGACGGGATAGCGCGCCACCGGCATGCGGGGGATGGCCATCAGGCCCGCCAGAACGATGGCGATGGCGATGACCCAGGCGAAGATCGGCCGCTCGATGAAGAACTTGGGCATCCGACTAGCGCGCTCCCATCTGGAACGGAACGGTTTTGACCCCGGCGCCGGCCCTGACGCGGTCCTGGCCCTCGACGATGACGCGCTCGCCGACCTTCAAGCCGCGAGTCACCACGTAGCGGCCGTCCACCACGTCGCCGACCTCGACGGCGCGGGTCTCGACCACGCCCTGGGCGTTCACCAGGCTGACGATCGGTTTGCCGCCGCTGTCGCGCAGCACGGCCTGCTGAGGGGTCATGACCGCACCATGGATCGGGGCGCGCGGCAGGCGGGCGCGGACGAACATGCCGGGCAGAAGCGCGCGGTCAGGATTGTCGATCTCGACGCGCGCGACCGCATCGCCCGTCGCGGGATCGACCGCCACGCCCGAGAACAAGATCTTCCCTTTGCGGGGATAGGGCTCGCCGGACGGCGTCAGGATCTCGACCTCGCGGCCGGCGCCGCCGCCCGCCATGGCGCGCAAGGCTTCAAGGCGCGCGGTCGGCTGACGGACGTCGATATAGACTCGGTCGATCTGCTGGATGGTCGCCATCGGACCCACGCCGCCGACGGCGACCAGGGCTCCTTCCGTGACCTGGGCCTCGCCGATCCGGCCGGAGATCGGCGCCGTGACCGTCGCGAAACTCAGTTCGATCCCACGGCGGCGCAGGGTCGCGCGCGCTTCGGCCAGATCCGCCTCCGCCTGCGCCCTGGCCGAGACCGCGTCATCATAGCTCTGGCGGCTGATGGCGTCGGCCTCTACCAGCGGGGCCAGGCGCGTCACCTGGGCCCTGGCGCGTTCGGCGACGGCGATCGCGCGCGAAAGGGCCGCCTGGGCTCCGGCGGCTTCGGCCCGATAGGGCGTGGGATCGATCTGGAACAGCGGCTGGCCGGCCGTGACATCACCCCCCTGGGTGAAGAGCCGACGGGTTACGACGCCCGACACCTGGGGGCGGATCTCGGCGGTTCGGAAGGCCACGACACGCGCCGGCAGTTCATCCACGGGCGTGACCGTGGCCGCCTCGGCGGTCGCCACCGCAACCTCGGGCGGCGGCGGTGCGGCGGCGACCTCGGGATGACGGCAAGCGGCCAGCACCGCGCTCCCCAGCAGGAGGGCCGCGGCGATGCGACGACGGTGGCGGTCCATGAAAATCAAGCTCCCAAAGTCGCGCCTTTTGGGGCGCTGGGCGGCTATGCCCGAGCGCGGTTGCGCGATCGTGGAGCGAAGGTTGCGACTTCGTGGAGAGCCCTGGCGTCGCCCGCGGAAGGATGATTATTGCCTTGGCGATCCGGTCGCGGCCGCATTGGAGATCCCGTGAACGCATTGGTTTTGATCGTCGAGGACGAGTCCGAGATCGCGGAAATCCTCGTGGGCTATCTTGAACGCGAGGGGTTCAGGACCGTCACGGCGCGGGATGGTCAGACCGCGGTCGAGCTGCATCAGGCGCTTCGGCCCGATATCGTTCTGCTGGACGTGGGTCTGCCCAAGCTGGATGGCTGGGAGGTCCTGGCGCAACTGCGCAGGCGCGGCGCGACGCCCGTCATCATGCTGACGGCCTTGGACCAGGACCTGGACAAGCTGCAAGCTTTGCGGATCGGTGCGGACGACTATGTCGTCAAGCCCTTCAACCCGCTGGAGGTCGCCGCCCGCGCCAAGGCCGTGTTGCGTCGCGCCACGGGAAGGGACGCGGCGTCGGTGGCGCGCTCAGGACCGCTTGACGTCGATCCCGTCAACCACATCGCGACGGTGAATACGCCGGAGGGGCCGCGCCGGCTGAGCCTGACCCTGACGGAGTTCAGACTGCTCCTCCACATGGCCCAGGCGCCGATGCGCCTCTACACGCGGGCCGAGCTGCTGGACGCCTGCCTCTCTGGCGGCGACGCGCTGGAACGGACGGTCGACAGCCATCTGAGCAAGCTGCGTAAGAAGCTCGAGGTGGCGGGCGCGCCCGGCATGCTCGGCAATGTCCGAGGCCTCGGCTATCGCCTGCTGGGGGACCAATGAAAGCCCAGAGCCTTTCGCAGCGCCTCAACCTGGCGATCGTCGGCATCACGCTGGCGACCCTGGTGTTGAGCCTGACGTTCGTGATCGTCGCCTACGGTCTGCTCTTCGAGTTCGCGCCCAAGCTGCTGTCGGCCGAGGACGCGATCCTGCCCGGCCCCGTGGAGTGGGCGATGTACTCGGTCTGTATCGTGCTGGGCAGCATCGCCGCCAGCGTCGTCGCGACGCGGGTCGCCCGACGGATGGTCGAACCGCTCGAGGCGCTGGCGCAGGCCGCTCGCCAGATCGCCGGGGGAGACCTGGCGGCGCGGGCGAACTTGACCGCCCCGGCCCCGACCGAAGCCAGCCAGATGATCGCCGACTTCAACGCCATGGCTGATCGGCTTGAGAAGGCCGTCGATGACATTGTCACCTGGAACAGTCTGATCGCCCACGAATTGCGGACGCCGGTCACGATCCTCAAGGGCCGGCTTCAGGGGCTCGCCGAAGGGGTGTTCCAGCCCGAACCGGGGCTTCTCCAATCGCTGCATCAACAGGCCGACGCCCTGGCGCGGCTGGTTGAGGATCTGCGGGTCGTCAGCCTGCTGGACAGCGGCCGCCTGCATCTGCGGCTGGTCGAGATCGACCTGGCCTCGGAACTGGAAGGTCTGGCGCGGCTCGTCGAGCGCGATCTGGACAGGGCGGGCTTTGGCCTGCGCATGGTCCTTACGAGCGGCCGGTGCGTGGCCGATCCCGTCCGCTTGCGGCAGGCGGTGCTGGCCCTCGTCGACAATGCGTTGAAGTATGCGGAGCCCTGTGTCCTGGAAATCGCGACGCGTGTGTCGGACACTGAGGTCCTGATCAGCGTCATCGACAGGGGCCCCGGAATGCCGGAAGGCCTCTCGAAGCGCGCGTTCGAGCCTTTCCGGCGCGGAGACGACGTCGATCTCAAGAGCGGATCGGGCCTGGGCCTGGCCGTGGTGCGCGGCATCGCCGAGGCCCATGGAGGGCGAGCGACCTACGAGCGACGTGACGGCCTTTCAGCCTTCACGATCACGATGCCCGCGAACCAATTGCCGAGTGAAGCGCCCAGAGCGGCGACAAGGTCCTAGCCGCCGAATCCGGGGACGAGCGGGCCGAGCCGTTCAGGCCGATCGCTCCGCTGCGTGAAACTGAAAGGGTCGAGGAAAGCACCACGCCCAACACAGCGGCGGATTGACCAACGCTCCGGTCTTTGGAAAGCGCAAGAACATCATCGGTCTCGCGCGCCTACGGTCCAAACGCCCTTTGGAGGCGGCGCCCGCGGGACCGGTTTCGGAAGCGTTCAGCTCGACGCGGACGCTCAAGATGACATGACGCGACGCTTGCCCTAGCCTGACGGCGGTATTGGAGTTCCGAATGTCGCCGCGTGCAACGTCCCCCGAAGATCCCCGCTTGGTCTTTTGGAACCGCCGCTCGACGCCGCCTTTCACGGCCTTGCGCGCGTTCGCGGCCGTCGGCGAATTTGGCGGCATCCGTAAGGCCGCGGCGGTGCTGGAGCTGGACCACGCCGCGGTCAGTCGGCACCTTCGCGGTCTGGAGGTCTGGGCCGGCGTCCCGCTGGTCGAGCGCGGGGCCAACGGCGGCAAGCTGACGCCGGAGGGCGCCAAGTTTCACGCCCGCATAACCTCCGCCCTCAACGAAATCGCCGCGGCGTCCGCCGATCTCCTGCATGGCTCGGACGAGCGCACGTTGCAGATTTCCTGCATCCCCGGCCTGGCCTCCAACTGGCTGCTGGCGCGCCTGGCCGACTTTCGCCAATCCCATCCCGAGATCCAACTGGTGCTGCGTCCGTCGGACACCGCCCCGGACTTCACCCGCCGCGATATGGATGGCGACATCCGCTACGTGATCGACGCCGCGCCGGACAAGCCGCCCGCCGGAGAGGTCGAGTCCGTTCAACTGGCCCGCCCACCGGTTCTGGCCGTCGCCAGCCCGGCGCGCCTGGACGCCCTGGGCAAACCCTTGACCGCGACAGACCTGTTGAAGGGGCCACTGCTGCACGAGGAAAACGCCCGGCAATGGACCGCCTGGTTCGAGGCCAACGGCGTGATCCCGGAGCCGGATCTGCCCGGGCACAGGCTCTGGCATGCCCACCTGGCCGTCGACGCCGCCCGTCGCGGGGAGGGCCTGGCCCTGGCCAACGCCTTCCTGGTCGGCGAGGATTTCAAGGCTGGCCGATTGGTGGATGTTGGCGCGCTGATCGGCGCGCAGCCGATCGTGATGGGGCGCTATGTGTTTTCGGCCCGTCGGGACCGCTGGCGCACCCCGGCGCTGCTGGCCTTCCGGCGATGGCTGGTGCGCGAGGCCGCCGGGGAAGCGGCGCGCTGGTAGCGCACATCGGTGACGTTTCGTCACCACTTGCAGCGGAGTTGTCATCTCCGCATCGCGCCGGTTGTGGCCGAGCATCATCTCAGGTGTTTTGTTTCCTGAGAGAGTTGCCTTGTCCGCCTTCGCGACCGCTCCCGTCTCCAACGAATCCCTTCTGGAGCGTCGCCGCGCGGCGGTGTCCTCGGGCGTGGCCAGCTCGACGGCCATCTATGCGGATAGAGCGCTCAATGCCGAGATCTGGGACGTGGAGGGGCGTCGCTACGTCGATTTCGCGGGCGGCATCGCCGTCCTCAATGTCGGTCATCGTCACCCTCGGGTGATGGCGGCGGTCCAGAACCAGCTGGAGCGTTTTTCCCACACGGCTTTCCAAGTGCTGGCCTACGAACCCTACGTGGCGTTGGCCGAGCGCCTGAATGCCCTGGCCCCGATCGACGGGCCGGCCAAGACGATCTTTTTCACCAGCGGCGCCGAGGCGGTCGAGAACGCGGTCAAGATCGCTCGCGCGGTGACCGGCCGGCCTGGGGTGATCGCCTTCACTGGTGCGTTCCACGGCCGCACGACCCTGTCCTCGGCCCTGACCGGCAAGGTCGCGCCCTACAAGCGCATGTTCGGCGGCGCGCCGGCCAACATCTTCCATGCGCCGTTTCCGATCGCGGCGCACGGCGTCGACGTCGAGGATAGCCTGAAGGCCCTCGACTTCCTGTTCGCCGCCGACCTGCATCCCAGTTCCGTGGCGGCGATCATCATCGAGCCTGTGCAGGGCGAGGGCGGTTTCCACCCCGCGCCCGACGCTCTGATGACCGCGCTGCGGGCGATTTGCGACGCGCACGGCATCCTGCTGATCGCCGACGAGGTGCAGACTGGCTTCGGCCGCACGGGCAAGATGTTCGGCGCCGAGCACTGGAGCGTGCGGCCCGACCTCATCACCGTGGCCAAGTCGCTGGCGGGCGGCTTTCCCCTGTCCGGCGTCATCGGACGGGCGGCGCTGATGGACGGTGTCGAACCCGGTGGCCTGGGCGGCACCTATGGCGGCTCGCCGGTGGCCTGCGCCGCGGCCCTGGCGGTGCTCGACGTGATGGAGGACGAGGCGTTGTGCGCGCGCGCCGACCTCATCGGCGCACGGCTGCGCGAGCGCATGGCGGGCTTCGCGGGGCGCAACGACCTGATCCCGACCCGCGGCCTGCGCGGCCCTGGCGCGATGATCGGCTTCGATGTCGTGACCGCCGATGGACGGCCCGACGGCGCTGGCGCCAAGGCCGTGGCGGGGCGAGCCCTGGAGCGCGGCCTGATCCTGCTGACCTGCGGGGTCGGCGGCGAAACGATCCGGGTGCTGGCGCCGTTGACCATTCCCCTCGAGCAACTGGACGAGGGTCTCGACATCCTCGAGGACAGCCTGCGCGTGGATAACGCCTGATGGACGGCGCGACCCACCTTCCGGACCTGGCGCTGAGACGGCCCGACCTGTTGCGCCAGGTCGCCTATGTCGACGGCCAATGGATCGACGGCCCTGAGGAGATCGTCGTGACATCGCCCGCCACCGGCCAGCGTCTTGGCGGCGTGCCCGACCTTGGCGCGGAGGCCGCGACCCGGGCGGTGGGCGCGGCCCAAGCCGCCTTCGGACCCTGGCGCAAGCTGAGCGCCAAGGCGCGGGGCGCCATCCTGCGGCGCTGGCGCGACCTGATCCTTGAGAACGTCGAGGATCTGGCCCGGCTGATGACCGCCGAGCAGGGCAAGCCCCTGGCCGAGGCGCGCGGGGAGGTGGCCTACGCGGCCAGCTTCCTCGAATGGTTTTCCGAGGAGGCCAAGCGCGTCTATGGCGACGTTATCCCAGGGCATGACGCCGGCAAGCGCCTGCTGGTGCTGAAGCAGCCGATCGGCGTGGTGGCGGCGGTGACGCCATGGAACTTTCCGGCGGCGATGATCACCCGCAAGGTCGGCCCCGCCCTCGCGGTGGGCTGCACCGTGGTGCTCAAGCCGTCCGAGCTGACCCCGTTCTCCGCCCTGGCCCTGGCGGCCTTGGGGGAAGAGGCGGGCGTGCCGCCGGGCGTGTTCAACGTCGTGACGGGGCAGGCCGCCCCGATCGGCGAGGTGCTGACCGGCGATCCGCGGGTGCGCAAGTTCACCTTCACGGGATCGACGCCGGTCGGGAAGATGCTGGCCGCCCGCTGCATGGCCACGGTCAAGCGCGTGTCGCTGGAACTGGGCGGCAACGCGCCCTTCATCGTCTTCGACGACGCAGACCTGGACAAGGCCGTCGAGGGGGCGATGGCCTCGAAGTTCCGCAACACCGGCCAGACCTGCGTCTGCGCCAACCGCCTGCTGGTGCAGGCCGGCGTCTACGAGGCCTTCGCGCGGAAGCTGACGGCGCGCGTCGAAAGGCTGGTCGTGGGCGACGGCCTGGCCGGCCCTACCGACCAGGGGCCGCTGATCAACGCCGCCGCCGCCGCCAAGGTGGCCCGTCACGTCGAGGACGCCGTCGCGGGCGGCGCGGTCGTCCGCACCGGCGGCCAAGCGCTACCGGGGACGGGCTTCTTCTATGCGCCGACCGTGCTGACGGGCGTCACCGGCGACATGGCCATGGCCAGGGAAGAGACCTTCGGCCCCGTCGCTGGCCTGATCCGGTTCGAGACCGAAGCCGAAGCCGTCGCGATCGCCAACGACACCAGCGCCGGCCTGGCGGCGTACCTCTTCACGCGTGACCTGGACCGTTCCTGGAGGGTCGGGGAAGCGCTGGAATACGGCATGGTCGGGCTCAACACCGGCCTGATCTCCACCGAGGTCGCGCCCTTTGGCGGGGTCAAGGAGTCGGGCCTGGGCCGCGAAGGCTCACGTCACGGCGTCGACGAGTTCGTCGAACTCAAACTTCTGTGCAGCGATATCGCGGGGGACTAGGCCATGATCATCAAATTCGCGCCGGCCGAGCTCTTCGCCGCCATGCCGCCCGCCAATCCCGCGCCGGTTCCGATCGGCGATCCGGTCTCGCAGATCGCCGTGCGCGGCTTCGCCTCGCAGGCCGCCGCGACCACGCGCACGGGCGTCTGGGAGTGCAGCCCGGGACGCTGGCGTCGGCAGGTGCTGGCGGCCGAGTTCTGCGTCTTCCTCGAAGGCGCTTGCGTGTTCGAGCCGGACGAGGGGGAGCCGATCCGTATCGCCCCGGGCGAGGCGGTCTATTTTCCGGCCAACACCGCCGGCGTCTGGACGATCGAGACCAAGGCCCGCAAGGCCTATGTCATCTTCGATGAAGCGCGATGAACATGCGGCCACAGCCTCTCACGGCCGTAGCGGAAGCGCAGGCCTATCGCGACACCAGCTTCTGGCTGGAGACCTGCAACGATGATCTGACGCCCCGCGCCTCGCTCAAGGGCCAGGTGAGCGTCGATGTGGCGATCCTGGGCGGCGGCTTCTCGGGCCTGTGGACCGCCTACTATCTGATGCGCGACAATCCCGGTCTGCAGGTCGCGATCCTCGAGAAGGACATCTGCGGCTACGGCGCCTCCGGGCGCAACGGCGGCTGGTGCTCGTCGCGCTACCCGCTCGATGCGAGCACCCTCGCCCGACGTTACGGTGTCGAGATCGGCCGCAAGACCCTGCTGGCCATGTACGACGCCGTCGAGGAGGTCGGGCGCGTCTGCGCGCGGGAGGGCATTGACGCCGAATACCGCCAGACCGGCATCCTCAGCCTGGCGCGCGGCAAGGTGCAACTCCCCACGGTCCAAGCCGCCCATCGCGCCTACGAGCGTCTGGGCCTGGCCGATCAGAACCTGTTGCTCGGCGCCGAAGCCGCCCGGGAGAAGGTGCGCGCCACCGAGATCGAAGGCGCGCTCTTCTCACCCAAGAGCGCCACGGTGCATCCGGCCAAGCTGGTGCGCGGTCTCGCCCAAGCGGTCGAGCGTCTGGGCGGGGTGATCTACGAGCGATCGCCGGTCACCCGCTTCGAGCCGGGCGAGACGCCTCGCCTGCACACCGACAGCGGCGTGCTGGTGGCTCGCAAGGCGATCGTCGCGGCGGGCGAAGCCTATCTGACCCAGCAACCGCGCTTCCGCCGGACCCTTCTGCCGATGTCGTCGCTGATCGTGCTCACCGAGCCCTTGAGCGCCGCGCAGTGGGCCAGCATCGGCTGGGCGGACGGCGAGGGCCTGGGCTCGCAGGTCAACATGGTCGACTACTTCACCAAGACCACCGACGGCCGCATTCTCTACGGCAGCCGCGGCGCGCCCTACCACCTGAATTCCAACATGGATCAGCCCTGGGACGCGGCCACGGCCAAGACCATGCGCGAGACCCTGGTCGAGTGGTTTCCCGCCCTTGATGGCGTGGCCTTCTCCCACAGTTGGGCGGGTTATCTGGGGGTCTCGCGCGACTGGACGCCCACGATCAGCTTCGATCCGCGCACCAAGATCGGCCAGCTGTTCGGCTATACCGGCCGGGGCGTGTCGACGACGAACATCTCCGCGCGCATCCTGGCTGGGATGATCACCGGCAAGCCGACGGGCCTGGAGTTCCTGCCGAGTGTCGGGAACCGCTCGCCCGACTGGGAGCCCGAGCCGGCGCGCTGGCTGGGCGTGCGCTACGTCCAGGACGGCTTCGCCCGCATGGACGCGGCGATGAAGGCCAAGCGGCCCGCGCCGCTGGACGCCCCCCTGGTGCGCCGGCTCAGCAAGCAGTAGTGCAGGCCCGAGGCGCGGCGGCGGGGATTCCATGAACGCTCTGGGCAAGACGGTGGTGCTGTTCGCCTGCTTCGGCGTCCGGCCCGAGCCATGGCTGGCGGCTTTGGATCAGGCCGCGCCGGACTTCGACTGGCGCGTCTGGCCCGACAGCGGCGCGAAGGACGAGGTCGACTACGTCGTCGTCTGGGCCCAGCCTGACGGCTTCCTGCGTCAGTTTCCCAACCTGCGCGCGGTGTTGTGCATCGGCGCTGGGGTGGATCGGATCCTGCAGGACAGCGACCTGCCGGACGTGCCGATCGCACGCATGCGCGATGAGGGACTCACCCAGGACATGGTTGAGTTCGTGCTCGCTCGGGTCCTGCACTATCACCGCCTGATGCCGGCCTATGAGGCCCAGCAGCGCGAGGGGGTCTGGCGCCAGCTGGCCGCGCCGCTGGCGGGGGAGCGAACGGTCGGCGTCCTGGGTCTGGGCCAGTTGGGCGGAGCCTGCGCCGCCAGCCTGGCCGCCAACGGCTTTTCCGTGCGCGGCTGGAGCCGGACACCCAAGGATCTGCCCGGCGTCGCCGCGTTCGATGGACCCATCGAGGCCTTTCTCGAGCCGTGTGAGGTGGTGGTCTGTCTGCTGCCCCTGACGCCGGCGACCCGTGGCGTGCTGAACGCCCGGACCCTGTCGCATCTGTCGGGCGCCAGCCTGATCAATGTCGGCCGCGGCGCGCATCTGGTCGAGGCCGATTTGATCCCCGCGCTCGACGCCGGCCATCTGGCCAACGCCACGCTGGACGTCTTTGCGACCGAGCCCTTGCCGGCCGGTCATCCGTTCTGGTCGGACCGGCGCATCACCGTGACGCCGCACGCCTCGGCCCTGACGCCGCCAGGGACGGCCGGGCCGACGATCGTGGCCAATATTCGCCGGCATCTTGCCGGCGAGGCGCTGCTCGACCTCGTGGACCGGGGCGCGGGCTATTAAGCCAGGCGTGCGCCACTGAGCCGGAAGAGCAGGCCGACCTGGCCGTTGTCCTGCACATCGAACCGCCCGCGCAGGCGGATTTCCTGGCTCTTCTGCTGCAGGACCGGCTCATCGGCGAAGACCTCGATGATCTCGTTGGGTCGCCCCTCGGGGCAGCACTCGATCGAGTAGCGCGAGACGATGAACTGCCGCGCCTGGCGCTCCATGGTCAGTGGCGTGATGAAACCGGAGATCTCGATCTCGCGGCCGCTCATCGTCAGGACGGTCGCCGGGTAACGCGCACGGTAGACATAGTCCGGCGGCGACTGGCTGAGCGTCGTGGCGCCCAGTACGGCCCAGAGCGGATCGCGCGAGATATCCTGCTCATCACCGCCGGGATGGGCCAGGGCGCGTGACATCGGCGCCAGGGCCGCCGTGGTCATGGCGCCGGTCAGCAGTTTGCGTCGATCGATCATGCCTGGACCTCCCGGCGCTAGAGCGGATTGAGAACCCGGTCGAGGAACACGCGCGTGCGCTCGACCTTGGGCGCGGTCAGAACTTCCCGCGCCGGACCACTCTCGACGATGCGGCCGCCGTCCATGAACAGGACGCGGTCGGCCACCTCGCGGGCGAAGCCGATCTCGTGGGTGACGATGACCATGGTCATGCCCTCGTCGGCCAGGGTCCGCATCACCTTCAGCACCTCGCCGACCCGTTCGGGGTCCAGGGCCGAGGTCGGTTCGTCGAATAGGATCGCTTGCGGCTTCATGGCCAGGGCGCGGGCAATGCCGACCCGCTGTTGCTGACCGCCGGAGAGCTTGGCGGGGTAAGCGTCGCACTTGTCGCCCAGGCCGACCCGTTCGAGCAGGTCTCGCGCCTCGGCCATGGCTTCGGCGATCGGCCGGCCGGCGACATGGATCGGACCTTCGGCGACGTTTTCCCGGGCCGTGCGGTGGGGGAAGAGGTTGAACCTCTGGAACACCATGGCGACCTTGGCGCGAATGGTCGGCAGGGACTTTTCGCCGAGCACGGACCCATCGACCACGATCTCGCCGCCGTCGTGCCGCTCCAGGCCGTTGATGCAGCGCAGGATGGTCGACTTGCCCGAGCCGGACGGCCCGATCAGGCAGACGACCTCGCCGCGCTGGATCTCGAAGCTGATGTCCTTGAGCACCTGGGTGTCGCCGAAGGACTTGCTGACGTTCTTGAGGCTGATCATTTGCGGGCGAACCTGCGTTCGAGGCGGCCGACCAGGTAGGTCAAGGGCAGGCTCATGGCCAGGTAGAGCAGGGCGATCAGGGTGTAGACCGACATGTTCTGGAAGGTGCTGACGGCCAGGAGCTGACCGGCGCGCGTGAGTTCGGCGACGGTGATCGTCGAGGCGATCGAGGAATCCTTGAGCAGCATCACCGCGGTATTGCCGAACGGCGGAAGCGTGACGCGGATGGCGAGCGGCATGATCACGCGCAGCATGATCTTGCGCTCGCTCATGCCCAGCGACTGAGCGGTCTCGATCAGCATCGGATCCACGGACGAGAAGCCGGCCCGGAAGTTCTCGGCCTGATAGACGGAGTAGGCCACGCCCAGGCCGATCGCGCCGGCCACGAAGGCGTCCAGCTGGACGCCCAGCTCTGGCAGCACGAAGTAGACGTAGAACAGCTGCACGATGATCGGAACGCCGCGGACGGTGTTGATCACCACCCGGCTGATCGCGCGCAGCACGCGATTCCCGGAGATGCCCATCAGGGCCCAGACCAGGCCCAGGATCACGCTGATCACGAGCGCCGCCAGGGTGACGGCGATCGTCACCCCGAGGCCGGACATCAGGATGGGCAGGAACTTCACCGCGTCGGTGAGGAACTGGTCCATCAGAGTGACCACTTGGTCAGGATCGCGGCGATTTCCGTCGCCTTGATCTGGCCGATGGCGGCGTTCAGCTTGGCCAGCAGGGCCGGGTCGTCGCGGCGCACCAGCAGGCAGACGTCCTCGCGCGAGGGGGGCGTGAAGTCCGGGGCCAGCCGCAGCGTGGCGTTGGGCGTCGTGCGCAGCCGATGCGCCAGGATCGGCGCATCGCCGTAACCGGCCGCGATGCGGCCGTTGCCCAGGTCCTGCAGGATATCGCCCAGATTGTCATAGGTCTTGACGTCGGTGACGCCGGCCTGGGCCAGTTGGTCGACGAAGCGGGTGCCGACCTGGGCGCCGACGGTCAGGCCCTTGAGGTCCGCCAGCGCGCGGATCGGACGGGCCTGGCCCTGGGGCGTGACCACGCCGCCGCCATAGGCATAGACCGGATCGGTGAAGGCCACGACCTTCTCGCGTTCCGGGGTGCGCAAGATCCCGGCTGCGATCATGTCGATCTTGCGGGCGGTCAGCGACGGCACCAGCGCCGCGAAGGTGGTGGTCTGGATGCGGATGGCGAGTCCGGCCTTGGCCGCGACCGCATGGGCGATGTCGATCATCGCCCCGGTCAACTGGTTGGTCTTGAGGTCCAGAAAGCTGAACGGAGCGCCGGTGGCGGTCGAGCCGACGACCAGCGCGCCCGGCGCGCCGGCCTTGCGGCCGCAGGCGCTGAGCGCCAAGGCGGCGCCGCTCATCGCCATCAAGGTCCGGCGGGTAGGATGGGTTTGGGTATTCACTCGGGCCTCTTGGTGTCGGCGCATTTGGGCCGGGGGCGCTGGACCGGGCCGGGGAGGAGTCTCCGGTCCGGCGCCCCCTGCGTCTGCCTAGTAGCGGGCGATGGCCTGAAGGCCGATCGTCCGCGGGCGAAGCGTGGCGCCGGTCCAGAGCGGACCGTTCACATAGGTCGACGACTCGGCGATGTAGTCGACATTGTTCAGAATGTTCTCCCCGTAAATGGAGAGGTTGACCCGGCCCAAGTCAACGCCGGCGCGCAGGTCCAGGGTCGTGGGCTCTGACGGCAGCGGGCGGCGGGGATCGTAGGTCGTCGCGGTCGGGACCTGATAGAGGAACGGCCCGTCATTGACGCTGCGATAGTTGTACTGCGCGCGCACGAAACTCTCGCGGCCCGCGACCGCGAAACGGTATTCGGCGCTGAGATTGACCGTCCAGGGCGTCTGGCCCAGCGTCTGTCCGGCGATGACCACCGGGGCCGTACCGATCTGGATGGTCTTGTCGTAGGTCGCGTCGTTATAGCCCAGGCCCAGGCCGAGCAGCAGGTTCTCGACCGGGCGGACGTTGAGATTGACGTCCACGCCCTTGCTGGTGGCGCTGGCGGTGTTGGCCACCAGGCTGAAGGCGCAGGTCAGGCGCAACTGCTGCTGGATGTTCTTCCATTCGATATAGTAGGCGCTGGCCTCGAACTGCACCTTGCCGCCGAAGAGCCGGTTCTTCGAGCCGACCTCGTAGCTGTCGGTGGTGTCGGGTTGGTAGGTCGAGGCCTTGCCCAGGCCCAACGCCGAGGATTCGGCCGCGCAGATGTCCGGCAGCGCCTTGTTGACGCCGCCCGTCCGATAGCCGCGAGCGTAGGAGGCGTAGTAGAGCGCCGCGGGCGTGGCTTGCCACGACAGGGCGACCTTGGGCGTGAACGGCTTGGTGGTCATCGAGCCCGACGCGCGCGACACGCCGCCGGCATAGGAGACCCCGCGTTCAAGCACGTCGAAGTCGAGGACGTCCTTGGAGTAGCGCCCGCCCAGGGTCAGGGTCAGGTTGTCGAGGATCTTGTAGTCGAGGTTGGCGAAGACGGCGGTGGTCTTCTCGACCGTCCACTCGTTGCCATAGTAGCGGGCGACGCCATTGACCAGGGCCGGGACGCCGGCGGCCTGGGGCGTGCGGCCGTAACGGACGAGGTAGAGCGCGTTGTAGTGCGGCTCATTGATCGGCAGGTCCGAGCGCAGCGAACTCCGCGAGAAGTAGGCGCCCACGCTCCACTTCAGGCGTGCGTCGGGATTGGTGTTGTTGACCCGGAATTCCTGGGTGAACAGGTTCTGGTAGATGTTGGGGTTCTGCCAGGTGATCGACTGGGCGAAGCCCGGCGTGACCGGATAGAGATAGGCGTTGCCGAACGAGGTGCGGTCGTTGCCGTGCGTGGCGTCGTTCGTCTCCTTCACGTGGCGCTTGAAGAACGAGCTGACGCTCGTGAAGTTCAGGTCGTCGGTCGCGGCCACCATCTTCAACGCAGGCACGGTGAAGTGGTCGCTGCTGGGCTGTGGGATCGAGGCGTAGCTGAGGAACTTGCCGTTGTCGGGGTCCGAGGCGCCGAGCGGGCAGGGGTTCAGGGTCGGGTTGATCACCGAACCGGTCGTCGCAGGGCAGCGCGTGGTCAGCGCCGTGCGGTCGTCGAACTTGCTGTTCTGGTGGTAGACGCTGGGCGTGATCGTCAGCCAGTCGGTAGGCTGGATGGTCAACACGGCCCGGAAGACGGTCGCGGCGCTGCTGTTGACGTCCTCGTCGCGGCTGGCGGCGTTCTGCCAGCTCTGGCGGTCGATCCAGCCGGCGTCCTCGCGATGGTAGAAGCTGATCCGCGCCCCGACCTTGTCCTGGATGATCGGGCCGCCGACGGCCACGCCCAGTTCATAGCCCTCGCCGCCGTTCTTGGTCTTGCTGACGGCTGCGCGGCCATAGCCGCTGTAGCTGGTCAGGCTGGGCGTGGGCGTGATGAAGCGGATGGCGCCGCCCTGCGAACTTGCGCCGAACAACGTGCCTTGGGGACCCCGCAGCACTTCCACGCGCTCGAGGTCGAAGATGTAGGGCAGGGTGCTGCCGTTATAGTTCAGCGAGGCGTTACGGGCCTGGACCGGCGTGTCGTCGATGTAGATCGCCGAAGTCGCCGCGCCGGCCGTCGAGTCGATGCCGCGAATGGTGACGCGGGTCGCGCCGCTGCGGGTGATGTCGACGCCCGGGGTCTGGTTGATCACGTCGCGGATGTCGCGAACGCCGCGCTTGTCCAACGCTTCCTGAGAATAGGCGGCGATCGAGATCGGGGTCTTGGAGAGAACCGTGCTTTGCTTGGTGGCGGTGACGATGATTTCCTCGATGCTGTCCGGTCCCGCGGCCGTCTGCGCCATGGCTTGTCCGCCGCCGATGATCGCCGCGGCCGCGCCGCACAGCAGCACCTGCTTTGAAATTCTGTCGCGAAGCATCGCTATCCCCCTTGTCATGCGCCAGTTGCGAACGCTGAGCCGGCGCCAGAAGGGTTCGGCCCTTCATCGGAAAGCCCACAAAGGCTCGCCTCTCAGTCCCCATGAGAGTTCCAGCAAGATCGCTTTGCGTAAGGTGAGAAACAGGACGGCGGTGGTGTCAAACCGACACCACTGTTCGATGAACCCCCTGATCTTCAGGAGCCTCCATTCGTCAGAGGTCCCTGTGGCGCGCGGCTGTCTGGTCGGCCAGAAAGTCCATCACGGCGCGAACACGGGGGATCCTGGCCTGATCGGCGTGCGCGCAGAGCCAGTAGCTGCGCTTCAGATCGAGGGCCTCTGGTAGCACCCTCACCAGCCGGGGGTCTTGCGATGCCGCAAATTTGTGCAGGACGCCGAAGCCGAGCCCCGACGCGATCGCCGCCTGCTGGGCGGTGATCGAGTTGGACCGGAACATGGTCGGCGCGCCGTCGGCGACCTGGTCCAGGTAGCGAAGCTCGGGCACGTCGATCAGCTCGTCGATATACCAGACCAGTGGCCGGCCGGGTAGGTCGGCGAGGCTTTCGAGCGCGCCGTGCGCTTCGAGATAGCTGCGCGAGGCGTAGAGGCCCAGGGTGTAGTCCGCCAGCCGCCGGGCGACCAGGCGGCCCTGGGTCGGCCTGCTGAGCATGATGGCGATGTCGGCCTCGCGACGAGACAGGTTCACCGACCGCGATTCCGGAACCAGCTCCAACTGCAGGCCCGGATACCGATCGTGAAAGACCTTGGCGGCGGGGGCGACCAGCCAGGCGCCGAAGGCCTCGGGCGTGGCCAGGCGCACCGTGCCGGAGAGGGGCTGGCCCTGGATCCCCAGTCGCTCGGCCGCCGCGATGGTTTCGGCCTCGATGCGCTCGGCGTACTCCACCAAGGCCTGGCCCTGCCCGGTCAGGGTCAATCCCCGGGGCGAGCGGTCGACCAGCCGCGCGCCCACCGCCGCCTCCAGGGCCGATAGACGTCGGGCGACCGTCGTCTGATCCACGCCTAAACGCCGAGCCGCCGCCAGCAGGCCGCCCCCTCGCGCCGCCGCCAGAAAGAAACGAAGGTCGTTCCAATTGAGTGTTTGCATTTTTGCAGATTGCCACGCGATTTTGAGCACTATTGCTGCACAGGTGCGCATGGCTAGTCGAGAGGGGTAACCTCAGGAGCCGCCATGCGCACCATTCCCCACTTCGTCGGCGGCAGCGCCGTCGAGGGCACGTCCGGCCGTTTTGGCGACGTCTTCGCCCCCAACACCGGCAAGGTCCAGGCGCGCGTGGCCCTGGCCTCGGCCTCGGAACTGGACGCCGCCATCGCCAACGCCAAGGCGGCCCAGCCGGCCTGGGCGGCGACCAATCCGCAGCGGCGCGCTCGGGTGATGTTCGAGTTCAAGCGCCTGCTGGACGTCCACATGGACGAATTGGCGGAACTGCTGTCGTCCGAACACGGCAAGGTCATCGCCGACAGTAAGGGTGACATTCAACGCGGCCTTGAAGTCATTGAATTCGCCTGCGGAATTCCGCACCTGCTAAAGGGCGAATACACGCAAGGCGCCGGCCCCGGCATCGACGTCTATTCGATGCGCCAGGCCCTGGGCGTGGTGGCGGGGATCACCCCGTTCAACTTCCCGGCCATGATCCCGATGTGGATGATGGGGCCGGCCATCGCCTGCGGCAACGCCTTCATCCTCAAACCCTCCGAGCGCGATCCGTCCGTGCCGGTGCGCCTGGCCGAACTGATGATGGAGGCCGGCCTGCCGCCGGGGATCTTGAACGTCGTCCACGGCGACAAGGACTGCGTGGAAGGCATTCTGGACCATCCGGACATCAAGGCCGTCAGCTTCGTGGGCAGCTCGGACATCGCCCAGTCGGTGTTCCAGCGCGCCGGCGCTAGCGGCAAGCGCGTCCAGGCCATGGGCGGGGCCAAGAACCACGGTCTGGTCCTGCCCGACGCCGACCTCGACCAGGCGACGGCCGACATCATCGGCGCGGCCTACGGTTCGGCCGGTGAACGCTGCATGGCTCTGCCGGTGGTCGTGCCGGTCGGGGAGAAGACCGCCTTGGCTCTGCGCGAGAAGCTGGTCGCCGCCATCGGGTCCTTGCGCGTGGGCGTCAGCACCGACCAGGACGCCCACTACGGCCCGGTGGTCAGCGCCGCTCACAAGGCGAGGATCGAAAGCTACATCCAGATGGGCGTCGACGAGGGCGCCGAACTGGTCGTCGACGGCCGCGGCTTTAGCCTGCAAGGACACGAAGACGGCTTCTTCGTCGGCCCGACCCTGTTCGACCATGTCAAGCCGACCAGCCGCTCGTACCAGGATGAGATCTTCGGCCCAGTGCTGCAGATGGTCCGCGCCGCAAGTCTGGCCGAAGGCGTCGCGCTGGCCTCGCGCCACCAGTACGGCAACGGAGTGGCGATCTTCACTCGCAACGGCGACGCCGCCCGCGAGTTCGCCGACCAGGTCGAGGTGGGCATGGTCGGTATCAATGTCCCGATACCCGTGCCGGTCGCCTATCACAGCTTCGGCGGCTGGAAGCGCTCGGGCTTCGGCGACCTCAACCAGTATGGCATGGACGGGGTTCGCTTCTATACGCGGACCAAGACCGTCACCCAGCGCTGGCCCAAGGGCGGGGCGGTGCTGGACCAGAGTTTCGTCATCCCCACCATGCGGTGACGACTTCGAGCCCTGCGCGGTGTCGAAACAACACCGCGCAGGGCTCGAATGGCAACTCCGCCTTGGCTGTGGCGCGGGACATGATCGCTGTCATAGATTTGAAAAGATCAGGGGAGCTTCGCGTGCGCCGTCCAGCCCAATCCGTTCTCGCGGGCCTCGCCCTGCTGGCGACCTCGGCCCTTGGCGCGCCGGCGTTCGCCGCGCCGAAGGCCGACCTGATGTTCATCAACGGCAAGGTTATCACGGTCGACGACAAGGACACGGTGGCCGCGGGCGTCGCGGTGATCGGCAACAAGATCGCCGCCGTCGGCGACGTGACGGCCTGGCGCGGTCCCCAGACCAAGGTCATCGACCTGAAGGGGCGGGCGCTGCTGCCGGGGTTCATCGACTCCCACTCGCACGTGGCGGGCATGGCCAATGTCGAGGCGCACTATATCAACATCCAGGTTCCGCCGCTGAAGGACGGGGCCGCGGTCATCGCGCGCCTCAAGGACGTCGCCGCCAAGCTGCCGCCTGGCGCCTGGCTGACCGGGCAGGGGACGTACAACCAGGTCATGCCGACCCGCGCCGAGATCGACGCGGCGTTCCCGGACAATCCTGTCGACCTGCAGTGGAGCGTCCACGACCACCTGATCAACCACAAGGCCGCGATGGTGATGGGCATGGGCAAGGCCTTCCCCGATCCTGCGGCTGGCGCGACGGGGCGCTACGAGCGCACCGCCGAGGGCGAGGTGGCGATCATCCGCGACGCGCCCGCGCCCTGGCCCAAGGACAAGTCGCCGGCCTTCAACCCCGCGGAGCTCAAGGAGGCGGTGCGCTACATCCTCAGCGACTTCTACCTCAAGCGCGGCGTGACGACGGTGTCGGACATGTCGGACATGGACTCCTACAAGGCCTATGCCGAGCTCAAGGCCGAGGGCCGCCTCCCGACCCGGGTGCGCATGAACTACATGCTGCGCGGTCTCAAGAGCGTTCCCGGCGTCAATACCGCGACGGATCCGTCCGTCTCGCCTTTGGCGTCGCTACGGGCCGCTGGCCTCGCGCCCGGCAAGGGCGATGACTGGCTGCGCGCGGGCGCCATCAAGTACATCGCCGACGGCGTCTGGGGCACGACGGCGGCGGTCTACAAGCCGGTCTGGAATGGGGCGGGCACCACCTGGACGCCGAACAACTACGGCGGAACGGGCATGACCCAGGAGGAGATGACCGCGGCGGTGATCGAGGCGGCCAAGGACGGTTGGCAGGTGCAGATCCATGCCAATGGCGACCGCGCCCAGGACATGGTGCTGACGGCCTACGAGGCCGCGCAAAAGGCCTATCCGCGTCCCGACCCTCGCTATCGCATCGAACATTTCGGCCATTTCCTGGTCCAGGACCCGGAACGGACCGAGGCGCGGCTGAAGCGGATGAAGGACGACCACGTCATTCCCTCGCCGCAGCCGGCGTTCCTGTGGCGACTGACGGACGTCAACGTCAAGGAGCCGGACGTGAAGTTCTTCCCGATGAAGACTCTGATCGATCGCGGCTTCCACCCGGCGGGCGGCGTCGACACCGTGGGCACGCAGAACTTCGCGACCTATCCGATGTTCTCGATCGCCCGCGCGGTCAACCGCGACACCAAGTACGGCACGGTCACCCAGCCCGAAGAGGCGATCTCGGTGATGGACGGGATCCGCATGTTCACAACCTGGGCCGCCTATGCCAACTTCATGGAGAAGACCCAAGGCAGCATCGAAGTCGGCAAGTTGGCTGACTTCGTGGTCCTGGCGCAGGATCCGCTGACCGCGCCGAAGGCCAGGTTGGCCGACATTCCGGTCGACATGACGGTGTTGGATGGCAAGGTGGCCTATCAACGCTAGGTCCCGCCCGAGCAGAGGCGCGCAGGCGGTCCTGGCCTCTCGCTTCGGACGGGAGCGAGCACCACCGTCTCGTCTTTCGGGCCGCTTCTGCAAGGGCTCGCTCGAAGGCCCAGCGCCCCTTTCGGCTCAAGGCGTGATCCGCGTCCCGCTCACGCCGGCCAGCAGGCCCGAGACGTCATCAAGCGAGCCGACAAGGGCTTCGCGTCCGGTCGCCAACGCGAACTGTCGGGCGGCCCGCACCTTTGGGCCCATCGAGCCTTCGGCATAGGTCTCCCCCGCGGGGGCGTCGGCGCGGATTGTTCTCAGAGGCGTCGCGTTGGGACCGCCCCAGTCGCGATAGACCGCCTCCACGTCGGTCAGGATGACAAGTCGGTCGGCGTTCAGCCCTATCGCCAGCAGGGCCGCGACCAGATCCTTGTCGATCACCGCCTCCAAGCCGATCAGACGGCCGGTCGCGTCTCTGGCGACCGGAACGCCTCCGCCGCCCGCGCAGATCACCAGCGTTCCTTCGGTCATCAGGCGCTCGATGATCGATTGCTCGATGACCTCGATCGGCGCGGGTGAGGCGACGACACGACGGTGGCCGGCGCCATCCATGGAAAAGGACCAGTCACGGGTCTCGCCCAGAGCAAGCGTCTGTTCGAGCGTGTAAACCGGCCCGATCGGTTTGGTGGGGCGCTGAAAGGCCGGATCATGGCGATCGACCAGGGTCTGGGTCAGCAAGGCCGCGACCTGGCGCTCGGGCCGTGCGTTGCGTAGTTCCTGGGCCAGCACGTAGCCGATCATGCCCTGCGACTCCGCGCCCAGCATGTCGAGCGGGTAAGCTGGCGCGGCCGCGTAAGCCTCCGCTTGCAGCGCGAGCAGGCCGATCTGTGGGCCGTTGCCGTGGACAAGCACGGTCTGGACGCCGTCGCAGGCCGTCGCCAAGCTGGCGGCCGCCCGCGCCACGTTGCGGCGTTGATTGTCCGCCGAGGCGACCTCGCCGCGCTTGAGCAGGGCATTGCCGCCAAGGGCGATGACCTGGCGCATCAGGCCTGCCGCAGGATGGCCGCCGGCCGTTGTCCCGACGGCTCCTGCTGAGTGATGCAGTGGATGTTGCCGCCGCCCAGGAGAATTTCGCGAGCCGGAACCGGCAGGATTTTTCGGCCGGGAAAGAGCTCGGCCAGCAGCGCCTGGGCGGGCGCGTCCATCGGGTCGTCGAAGGCGGGGGCGACCACCACGCCGTTGCCGATATAGAAATTGACGTAGGACGCGGCCATCCGGTCGCCGGGCTCGCGAGGCAGGGTGCCCGGGACCTTGTCGACGCCGGCGGCCTCCGCGGCCGTGATCAGGACGGGGGCCGGCTGATGCAGCTTGTGGACCCGCAAGGGGCGGCCTCGAGCGTCACGCGCGGCGGTCAGTCGTTCGAGCGCGGCGGCCGAGCGGGCGTATTGCGGATCGGCTTGGTCGTCGGTCCAGGTCAGCACGACCTCGCCGGGCGCCACGAACCGGCACATGTTGTCGACGTGGCCGTCTGTCTCGTCGAGATACACCCCCTGATCGAGCCAGATCACGGTCTCGACCCCGAGATAGTCGCGCAGCCGTTGTTCGATCTCGTCCTGACGAAGGCCGGGATTGCGATTGGGGTTGAGCAGGCACTCCTTGGTCGCCAGAACGGCGCCCTGGCCATCGACATCGATCGAGCCGCCTTCGAGAATGAAGTCCGGACCGTAGCGGTCGTCACCCTCCAGCTCGACGACTTTCTCGCCGACCAGGTCATCCTGATCCCATGGGAAATAAAGGCCCCCGATCAGACCTCCCCAGGCGTTGAACTTCCAGTCGACCCCGCGAACCTCTCCGGCCGCGTTGACCACGAAGGTCGGCCCGCAATCACGGATCCAGCTGTCGTTGCTGGTCATCTCGACCACACGCACGGCCGGGTCGAGCATCTCACGGGCGATGACGTACTGCGCCGGCGAGACGCAGACCGTGACCGGTTCGCCCTGAGCGATGGCGGCGGCGACGGCGGCGAAGGCATGCTGGGCCGGCTTGGCGCCGCCCCGCCAGTTGTCGGAGCGTTCGGGCCACAGCATCCAACATCCGGCGTGGGGTTCCCATTCGGCGGGCATGTGGAAGCCGTCGGCGCGCGGCGTGGTGGTCAGGAGGCGGCTCATGGCGGGATCTTCCGAATGTGAGTGAGCGACGGGCGGAGAAATCAGCGCGGACCGGCGGGTTCGACGGGCGGGCGCGACTCCGGCGCCGGTGCGCGGCGATTGGCTTTCATCGTCCCGATCACCAGTTCGCCGAGCACCAGGGTGACAATGACGCCGCCCAGGATTGGCCCGGTCTTGCTCCAGTCGATCGCCACCCCGGGAACCCACAGGAAGAAGACGATCGCTTGGGCGATGAACAGGGTGCAGACGCTCGCCAGGATTACGGCGCCGATCGCCCCGCCAGGAACCCGGTAGGGGCGTGGCGTTGCGGGATCCTTGCGTCGCAAGGTGAGGAAGGCTGGAAACAGCACCAGGTAGGGCAGCAGGAAGATCACCGAACTGAAGGCGAACAGCGACCAGAACAGATCCTCGGCGCTACGGGCGAAGACGCCATAGGCGATGATCACCACCGTCGAGACCAGACCTGTGAGCAGGTAGGCCCCGATCGGCGTCTGGTTGGATTTGCGCTGCCAGCCAAAGATCTTGGGCAGTTCGCCGTCGGCGGCGGCGGACTGGGCCGCGCGGTTGGCGCCCATCGACCAGGTCACCAGATTGGCCAGGATCGTGAACACCGCGCCGACGCCGACGACAATGATGATCATGTTCAGGCCAGGCGCGCCGGCCAGCAGCGAGCGCAGGGTGTCCAGCAGACCCTTGATCAGGCCGATATCCTTGACGGGCAGGGCGACCAGAATGCCGAACGTGGCCAGGAGATAGAAGGCCGAGATCAGCAGGCCGGCGGTGATCACCGCGATGGGCACGTCGCGGGCGGGATTGCGCATCTCTTCGCCAGCGCCGGAGACCAGTTCAAAACCCATGAAGTTGTAGACGATGACCGGAAGGAAACCCAAACCCGCGCTCCAATGCGGGACCAGGCTAGCCCAGGACAGGTCGTTGGCCGCGCCACGGGTGAAGAGGACGTAGATCCCGCCGCCGCCGATCAACACCATGATGCCGGCCTTGATGAAGGCGCCGACATTGGGCACCCACTTGGCCGCGGCCAGGCTGGTGACGCCGATCAGCACGGTCAGCCAGGTCGCGCCCACGCCGATCAGGATCTTCGACCACAGGCCCATCTCGACGCCGGCGATCTGCGCGATCAGGCCCGCCAGCAGGATGTAGCCCGATGGCATCCACAGCGCGACATTGACCCAATAGTACCAGGTGGTGCGCGCGGCCCAGCGGTCGCCGAAGGCGCGACGGATCCAGGTCTGGATGCCGCCCTCGCCGGGATAGGCCGCGCCGAGTTCAGCGGTGATCAGGCCGTAGGGAATGAAAAACAGGGCAAAGGTGATCACCCACCAGCTCAGGGCCGAAGGTCCAATCGCCGCTGATGCGGCCAGGGTGTCGATGACCAGGATCGCGCAGACCGTGAACAGGGTCACGTCGAGCAGGCCCATGACGCGGGCGAAGCGCGCGCGGACGGGGGCGTCGGGGGATTTGGCCATGGCTCAAGCCTCTTGAGCGGCGGCGGGCGTCGCCGCGCCGTCCAGTCTATGATCGTGAAGGAAGGCCCCGATGGCGTGTGCGTGACGGGCCGAGCGTTTTGCGCTGGGAAGTTTCAGGTGCGGCCGCACGAAGGCCACGAGGATCGCCTTCTCGGCGTGCAGCCGGTTCTCAGCCTGATCGTAGATGATGGCCCGAGGCCCATCCATGACGGCGTCGGTGACCTCGACGCCTCGCGAGGCCGGCAGGCAGTGCATGAACTTGGCGTGGGGCGGAGCCTTGTCCAGCAGGGCGTCGTTGACCTGATAGCGCGGCATGAAGGCGGCCTGCCGCTCGGGGATCTCGGCCTCCTGGCCTACCCACCACCAGAGATCGGTGTAGATGAAGTCGGCGTCGGCGACGGCCTGGACCGGGTCCTCCGTCACCGAGAACCGCCCTCCGGACTGGGCGCAATTGGCGCGAGCGATCGACTGCCAGGCTTCGGGCGCCTGGTAGCGCGCCGGCGCGCAGTGGACGAACTCCATGCCCATCTGGGTGCAGATCATCATCAACGAGGAACAGACGTTGGTGGCGTCGCCGATGAAGGCGACCTTGAGCGCCTCGAGCGGTTTGCCGGCCGGCCGATGCTCTCGCATGGTGAAGACGTCGCAGAGCACCTGGGTGGGATGGTTGTAGTCGGTCAGGCCGTTGATCACCGGCACGTCGGCGTAGCGGGCGAGTTCCGTGACCGTGGCGTGCTTGAGCGTGCGCGCTTCGATGGCGTCGACCATGCGGCTGATCACGCGCGCGGAATCCTTGATGCTTTCGCGCACGCCCAGATGGATTTCGCCAGGCTTGAGATAGAGCGCGTGCCCGCCAAGCTTGGTCATCGCCACCTCGAACGAAATCCGCGTCCGGGTGGAGGGCTCCTCGAAGATCATCCCCAGCGATGCGCCGGCCAGCAGCGGGGGCAGGGCGCGCTCGCGGTCGGCCGCTTTCAGCAGCCCGATGAGGTCCATGAGCCAGACCAGCTCGCTCTTGGTGAAATCCTGGGTATCGATGAAGTGGCGCACGGCGGGCCTCGCGACGATGACGACCAACCCTAGGTCGGCCAGAGCGCGTGAAACTGATCTGCGTCAACTGGCTTGCCAGGGATGATCATGACGAATGGTCGTTCGCCACGCCGCGTCTCAGCCGAGCCGCGGATCCCAGGCGGCGGCTGTTCCTGACAAGGCCAAGTCGACCCGGTGTCAAGCGGCCGGCGGGCGCGCCCCGTCGAAGCCCGGCAGGATGGCGGTTCGGCGGGCCACGGCGTCCAGCCCTCCGATCACCAGGTCCGCGTTGGCGGCCATCAGATCTTCAGGGCCGCGCGCCTTGGCCAGGCTGGCGAAATAACGCGCGTATCGTTCGCAACTTTGCGACCAGTCGCGGGCCATCTGGGTTTGGCCGTTTTGCGCGGCGGCGATCACGGTGTCGAAGACGGACTCCGCGACCTTTGGGGTATCGGTCTTGGCCATTGGACTATCTCCGGGTTGAGGCGGCCAGGATGCGCCGCTCAAAAAGGACCGTTTTGACGGGGATCAATCCGCACCGGCCAGCCAGCGCGATCATTGGCGTGCGCCGTTTGGGCGTGTCTTGCGCAAGGAACTTTCCAATGTCCCAGCCTGAGATCAAATCCACTCTGCCGACCATCGGACAACAGGCCAGCCACATCTTCGCGCCGCTTCAGCGCGAGATCGATCGCGTGTTCAGCGATTTCGGCCGAGGCTTCGGCATGGCCGAGAATTTCACCGTTCCCAGTCTCGACTTCAGCGAGACCGCCAAGGACATCGAACTGAAGCTCGATGTGCCGGGCTATACCGAGGACGAATTGACCGTGACGGTCGAAGACGACCGTCTGATCGTCCATGGCCACAAGGCAGATCAGACCGAGAGCGGCGATAAGACCTATCGCGTGCTCGAACGGCGCTCCGGCGAATTCACGCGCCAGGTCACCTTGCCGCGGACGGTCGACGCCGAGGGTTTCACCGCCAATCTCAAGGACGGCGTGCTGACTATCGTCGCGCCGAAGACCAACGGGCACGCCGGACGCACCATCCCCATCCAAGCCGCTTCACCGGCCGCCTGACCATGCTGGCCATGGTCCTGCAGGACGGTCGGCTGACGGCGACCCTGCGCCCGGTTCCCGAACCGGGCGCAGGGCAGGTGCGGCTGGAGGTCCGCGCCTGTGGAGTCTGCCGCACCGATTTGCATCTGCTCGACGGCGAACTCTCCACGTCCGGCCCCGTCGTGCCGGGCCACCAGGTCGTCGGGACCGTCGCGGCGCTGGGCGAGGGCGTCACGACGCTGACGCTCGGTCAACGCGTCGGCGTGTCCTGGCTGGGCAGAGCCTGTGGCCGCTGCAACCTTTGCCGCGAGGGGCTCGAGAACCTCTGCAAGCGCGCCGAGTTCACCGGATGGACCCGGGACGGCGGCTACGCCGACCAGGTCTTGGTCGACGCCGCCTTCTGCCTGCCGTTGCCCGACGCGTTCAGCGACCTCGAGGCCGCGCCTCTGCTTTGCGCCGGAGCGATTGGCTTTCGGGCTTGGCGCATGGCTGGCCAGGGGCGCGCCATCCGACGCCTGGGTCTCTACGGCTTCGGCGCGGCGGCGCATCTCCTGGCGCAGCTGGCGATCTTTGAAGGCCAGGAAGTTTACGCTTTCACGCGGCCCGGGGACACCGCGGCGCAGGCTCTGGCGCGCTCGCTCGGCTGCGTCTGGGCCGGCTCTTCCGCCGAGCGGCCGCCTCAGCCGCTGGACGCGGCGATCATCTTCGCCGCCGACGGGGCCCTCGTCCCCTTGGCGCTGCGCGCGGTCGACCGAGGGCGCGCGGTGGTGTGCGCCGGCATCCACATGAGCACCATTCCAGCCCTCGACTATAACGACCTGTGGGAAGAGCGCCGGGTCCTGTCGGTGGCCAATCTCACTCGCGCCGATGGCGCGGATTACCTGAAGCGCGCCGCGGCGGCGGGGGTGCGCGCGCACGTCACGACCTACGGGTTGCGCCAGGCCGGAAAGGCCCTTGCCGACTTGCGCGCCGGCGCCTTCACCGGCGCGGCCGTCCTTGCGATCAGGGGCTAGAGCATTTCACCGATCCAGTTGGACCGGTGAAGGCTTTAGCTTGGGCCGGCGGTGAACGCGCGCAGTCCTGTCAGGCGCCGATAGAGGCGCGTCAGGTGTTCGAAGGTGGTGTCCCAGCGATATCGCTCGACGGCTCGCGCCCTGGCGCATGCTCCTAGAACCGACAGGTCGCGATCAAACAGCGCCGTGATCGCGCCGGCCATGGCCTCGGGCGTGGCCCGCGCGGCCAACTGGCCGAACGTCTCGTCCACGGTCTCGCCCACGCCCCCATGGGCGACCCCCACCACCGGCACGCCGCAGGCCATGGCTTCGAGCACCACCAGGCCGAGGGTTTCGAAGGGATTGGCATGAACCAGGGCGTCGCAACCCGAGAGAATCCTGGCCAGCCTTGCCGGGTCGTTTTGGAACGGCAGCGTCAGCACCTGCCTCGAGCGTGATGCGCCTCCGCCGATCAGGAGCAGGCGATAGTCCGGGCCCAGGCGCTCAACCGCCTCGACCAGCACGTCCAGTCGCTTCTCTGGCGCGGGCCGTCCGGCGAAGACGAGCAACCGTTCTCGCGCGCTCAGGCCAAGCGCCGCACGCAGCGGCGCGCGGGCCTGCGGATAGGGATGGAAGACGTCGGTATCGACGCCCAGCGACACGGCTTGGACATCTTCCACGCCGGCTTCGCCGAGGATCTGGGCCATGTATCGACTCGGCGCCAGCACTTGGTCAAAGCGGCGGAAACGGCGCGCCCAAAGCTTGCGAAACGCGGTGGCCCCGCGCCCCTCCAGAAGGAGCCGGGTCAGGGCCGCCACGTCGCTGTGACAGAAGCCGACCACGGGGACGCCGAGGACTTGGCCGGCCCGTAGCGCCGCCTTGCCGGGCAAGTAAGGGTCCTCGGCTTCGATCAGGGCGGGCGTGTCACGCACGATGCGTTCGGTCCAGGCCGTCAGGTTCATCGGCCAGCGATAGCCGTGCGTGAAGGGCAGAGTGGCCGACTGAACAAAGGCGATGTGAGCCTCGTCACGATCGGCCGGCCCAGGCAGCACCTGCCGATGGCGCAGGCCGGGTCGGTGTCGGGCCAGCCAGTCCGTCTTGGCGCTCAGATAGCGTCGCACGCCGCCGCTGGCCGGCGCGTAGAGCATCGTCGTGTCGACCAGACCGACCGAGCCAAGGGGGGCGGGGGCGAGCAAGCTGGTTGCTGCGATGGAGGTTGGAACATCACGCCACATGGCGCCTCCAATAAGCGCCGATGACCAGCATGCGACGAACGCTAGGCGTATTGGCCAAGTTGTTTTGCGTCAAACGCGACCTTGCCCCGATCTAGCGATCCTCGACGATCCGGCCGTCCAGCATGCGGATACGGCGATCGGCGGCCTCGGCGAAACCCTCGTCGTGGGTCACGCACACCACCGCGCGCTGTTCGGAATGGGCCAGGCGCTGGAACTCCTCGATCACCAGGCGAGTGTTGACGCTGTCGAGATTTCCCGTTGGCTCATCGCATAGCACGATGGCCGGGTCGTTGGCCAAGGCGCGGGCGATCGCTACGCGCTGTCGCTGACCGCCCGAGAGGCGGTCGGGCCGCCGCTGAGCCTGTTGGGCCAGGCCGAGCTTATCAAGCAGGGTCTGGACGGCCTGATCGATCTCCGGAGGACTGCGGCGTCCCAGGCGTCGCATCGGCAGGGCGACATTGGCGTGCGCCGTCAGCTCCGGCAGCAGGAAGTGGAACTGGAAGACATAGCCGATCCGCTCCAGACGCAGCCGCGTACGGGCCGCTTCGCCCAGATTGGTCGTCGCCTGTCCGGCGATCAGCACCTCGCCCTGATCGGGTCGATCCAGGAGACCCAGCAGGTAGAGCAGCGAAGACTTGCCGCACCCGGACGGTCCCACGATCGCCACCAGGGCGCCGGCTTCGATCTTCAGGGTCGCCGCGTCGACCAGGGTGAAGGGCTCGGGATCCGCGAGAACCCGCGTGACCGCGCGCGCTTCGATCAGGGCGCTCACGTCGCCCCTCGGAGGATGGCGACCGGATCCACTCGCGCGGCCTTGCGCGCTGGCAGCCAAGCGGCGATCAGGGCCGCGGCGAGCGATGCGCCGCCGGCCAGGAGATACTGCGGCAGGCTGCGGTCGAGCGGCAGCACGAGCGGCTTGCCGCCCATGGTCAAAGGCAGGCTGGCCAGGATCTGCAGAAGGCCCGTGCCGACCGCGAAGCCGACGAGCGCGCCCAACAGTCCCACCAGCAGGCCCTCCATCAGGAAGATCGCCTGGATGTCGCCGGCCGTGAAACCCATCGCGCGCAGGATGGCGATGTCGCGGCGCTTGTCGGCGACGCTGTTGGAAACGGCGGTGTAGATGCCGAAGCTGGCCACGATCAGGATGGCCAGGATCACCGCGTACATGATGACGTTGCGCACGACGAGCAGGTTGAGGATGTCGGCCGAGCGCTCCTGCCAGGACTCCCACTTGTAGCCCCATCGACCTTCCAGGCGATTGGCCTGCGCCTGGGCGTCGTCGGACCGGGCAAGCCGAATGTGGATCTGGTTGACGATGTTGGGCCGTGTGAACAGGACCTGGGCGGTGCGCAGCAGGCCATAGGCCACAGTGTCGCCGGCATAGAAGCCGGCTTGGGCGTCGGGCTCGATCAGCGCCAGGATCCGCATGCGCTGGAGGGTTCCGCTGGAGGCGGTCACGACCAGGGTGTCACCCAACCGCGCGCCCAGGCGCTCGGCCAGGGGGCGGCTGATAATGATCCCGTCGGGTCGAGCCTCCAGATCCGTCAGCGCGCCACCGACCAGAGTTTCGCTGATCTTGGCCAAGCGTCCTTCCAGCCGTGGGTCAACGCCATTGAGCGCCACCGCCGCGGTCCTGCCGGCGTAGGCGATGGTCACCGCGCCGCTCAGCGACGCGGCGGCCACGGCGCCGGGGATCGCGCGGGCGTCGGCGAGCATGGCGGACCAATCCTTCAGCCCGCGCACCTCCTCTTGGGGCCGCAGGCCGTGGATGGCGATCGCGGCGCCGGGAAAGGCGTCCAGGGCGGGCTGTCGAACCGGCTTACGCTGCTCGTCGCGGACGATGATGTGTGGCGCGGAGTCCACCAGCGTCTTGATGAAATCCTTCTGGGAGCCAACCATCATGCCCGAGACGGCCAGGAAGAACCCGACGCCGATCGCCACGCCCAAGGTGGCCACGAGGGTCTGACGGGCTCGAACTCGAACATGCGCCAGGGCGACCCCGGCCAGAACGCCAGCGACAGAGTTCATGGGCGCGCGGCGCTCACGCGTTGACCGTCCCGCAGGCGGCCGGGCGCAACGATGACGGTGTCACCGGCGGCCACGCCTGACCTGAGTTCGGTCTGGGCTGCGCCAATCGCGCCCACGAGCACCGGAACCCGGCGGGCGCGCCCATCTTCCACGCGCCACACCTGGCCGTTCTGGACCGCCGTGGCGGGAACGAGGATCGCATGCTCGCGCCGGTCAGCGACGAGGTTGGTCTCGACGGTCATGCCGGGCGAGAGCGGGCAGTCGGCGGGCAGGGCGATGCGGACGCGAAATACGCGGCCCGTGGCGTCCCCGGCCGGGGTGATCTGAGCGATGGATCCCTGGAACGTCCGCCCGGGAAAGGCGTCGGCGCGGATCAAGGCCTGGGCGCCTAGCTTCAGGCGGGCGATGTCACGCTCGTCGACATCGGCGGTGATGCGCAAGGTGCGCGGATCGGCCAGCAGGAACAGCATCGTTCCCACCGCCGCCAGATCGCCGGGTTCGGCCTCGCGCCTCAGGATCTGGCCGGCGAACGGCGCGGTCAGGCGATAGTCGCGCAGGCGGGCCATGGCGCCGTCGGCGGCCGCCCCCGCGGCGCGGGCCTGGGCTTGAGCGTCGTCATCGGCGGCGCGCGCGGCGAAACCCGCTTCCAGCAGGCGTCGCGTACGACCGGCCACGATGCGGGCCTGCACCGCCTGGGCGGCTAACTGCAGAGCCGTACCTTGCGCCGGACCATCCTCGAGCTGGGCCAGTCGTTGGCCCGCCGTGACCCATTGGCCTTCGGCGACCATGACCTCGCGGATTGGCGCGCTGACGACGGGCGCGACATGAGCCTGGCGCACATAGTCGACCACGCCGGAGGCATACACGACATCGACGGCCTGACCCACGACGGCTCGAGCGACGACGACCCGCGCCGGCTTCAGATAGAACGCCGCGGCGGCAAGCGCCGCGATTAGCATGAGCAGGCACGCGCCAAAGACCCATAGCCGGCGCGATCCTGCCTTGGCGGAGATCGGCGCGACCGCCGGCGCGGGATTGGCCGTCTTTGGCGCCGCGGCGGAGCGTGGGAGGGGCGTGTCCATCAGGCCAAGGGCCAATCCAAAAGGCCGCCGGACGCCGGCCTTGGAGGGTGATGACACGGGCTGGGGCGGCCGGGATTGATCAAGATCATGCGGTCGAGCGCCAGGCGGCGCGAAGTTGACGAACCCCGCCGCGCGCCCTGGAGAAGCTCCCGCCATGCCCCGATGTCTCACCCGCAGAACCTTGATGACCTTGGCCGCGATCCTGCCGCTGGCGCCAAAGGCCTTCGGCCAGGGCCGTTCGGATACGGCGCAAGCCACATTCAGGGGCGAGAACCTGGCCTTGGTGATCGGCTATCAGTCCGGCTCGGGGCGGCTGACCTTCCGGGGGCGGCGCTATGACTTTCGCGTCAACGGCCTGGCTGCGGTCGGCCTCGGCGCCGAGCGTCTCGAAGGAACCGCCGAGGTCCGCCACTTGAAGTCCCTGGCCGATTTCGAGGGTGTCTATTGGGGCGCGGGGGCGGGCGGCGCCTTGATCCTGGGCCACGGCGCGGCGATCTTGCGCAACGGCAAGGGCGTGGAAATCCGCTTGCGCCTCGAGGGCCGCGGACTGGCCTTGATGATCGCCGCCGGCGGCGCGAGGATCGCCTTTGGCTAGGTATCTGGTCCCGGGGGGCTTCGGTCCAGCTGAGCGCTCACGCCGGCGCTGAGCCTAGAAGATCCTCCCGGCGCGAGCTTGACCCAGCGCCAGGCGCTTCAGCCCCTCGGCGCAGACGAGATAGGCCCCCACCAGCCCGGCGATGGCCGCCAGGGTCGCCCCGGTCGGCGGCGCGAAGCCCAGCACCACGCCCCATGGCAGGAACGGCAAGGCCAGGGCGAGGGCCAGGCCGGCGAGCGCCGTGGCGGTCAGGGCCGGATGCGCGCGGCTCGTCAGGGCCGGACCCGCCGTCCGGATCACGAAGATCACCAGGATCTGGCTGGCCATCGATTCGATGAACCAGGCGGCGCGAAACTGGGCCACATCTGCGTGGAACACCCACAGCAGCAGGGCGAAGGTGGCGACATCGAACACCGAAGACAGAGGTCCCATGATAGCGGTGAACCGCAGCAGGCCGCGCATGTCCCAGGCTCTGGGGCGCGCCAGATCCGAAGCGTCCGCCCCATCGAACGGAATGCCGACCTGCGCCAGATCGTAGATCAGGTTGTTGAGCAGCACCTGGACGGCGGTCAGCGGCAGGAATGGCAGGACCAGCGAGGCGAGCGCCATGGTCAGCATGTTGCCGAAGTTGGAGCTGGTGCCCATGCGCACGTATTTCATGATGTTGGCGTAGGTGCGCCGTCCCTCGGCCACCCCGTCGGCAAGGACGGAAAGGTCCGGCGCCAGCAGGATCATATCGGCCGCCTCGCGCGCCACGTCCGTGGCGCCGTCGACCGACAGGCCGACATCGGCGGCCCTGATCGCTGGGGCGTCGTTGATCCCGTCGCCGATGAACCCGACCGTGTGGCCACGCGCGCGCAAGGCGCGGACGATCCGCGTCTTCTGGTCGGGCGTGACGCGGGCGAACAGATCGGCGTGCTCGACCCTGACGGCCAGGGCTTGGTCGTCGAGCTTGTCGATCATCTCCCCGGTCAACAGGCCCTCGACCGGCAGGTTCAGCGTGGCGACCAGATGCTGTACGACAGCGGCGGCGTCGCCCGAGATCACCTTGACCCGCACACCGGCCGCCTGGAGCCGGGAGATCGCCTGGGTGGCGCTGGCCTTGGGCGGGTCGACGAAGACGCAGAAGCCTAGGAACACAAGGCCGATATCGCCATCCTGGCCGATGGTGTCGCGTCCTGCGGCAGGCTTGAACGCCACGCCCAAGAGGCGCAGGCCCTGGGCGGCGCGGTCGGCCTGGAGGTCGGCCAGGCGCTGACGGAGCGCCGCATCGAGCGGCCTGATCACCCCCGAGCGATCCCGCGCGTCCGTGCAAAGGGTCAACAGGGTTTCGGGCGCGCCCTTGACGATCTCGAGCCGAACGCCGTCGACCGCGCGCTCGACGAGAACCGAGACTCGCCGCCGTTCGAAATCGAAGGGACGCTCGTCAAGCTTGCGCCAGCCGCCGAGGCTGCGGCCGGACATGTGCAGGAGCAACGCCTCGTCCAGAGGGCTCTTCAGACCAGTCTCGAAGCGCGCGTTGATCGCCGCCCATTCGGCCACCTGGTCATCGTCGTCCCCGTCGATTCCGGGATGGGCGACCAGCGTGATGCGCGCCTGGGTCAGCGTGCCCGTCTTGTCGGTGCACAGTATGTCCATCTGGCCAAGGTCGTGGATGGCCGACAGGCGCTTGACCACCACCTTGGCGGCGGCCATGCGCTGGGCGCCGCGTGACAGGGCCACGGTCATGATCATCGGCAGGAGCTCGGGCGTCAGCCCGACCGCCAGGGCCATGGCGAACAGGAACGACTGCAAGGCTGGTCGGCCGAGCGCCAGGTGAGCCAGGAGCACGAAGAGCACCAGGAACAGGGTCAGGCGCACGATCAGGACGCCCAGTTGGTGAACGCCGCGCTCGAACGCGGTGGGCGGCTGCGTCTTGCCCAACGCGCCGGCGATGGCGCCAAGCCGGGTGCGCGGGCCGGTGGCGGTCACCAGCATCCTGGCCGTGCCGGCGACCACCGAGGCGCCTTCGAACAGGGCGTTGCGCGCGTCCGCCAGCGTGGCTTCGGTCGCGGCCGGCTCGACGGCCTTCTCCACCGGATAGGGCTCGCCGGTCAGCAGGGCCTGGTTGACCTGGACGTTGTTGACGGCAAGCACCACGCCGTCGGCTGGCACGAGGTCGCCGGCCGCCAAGTCGACGACATCGCCCGCCACCAGCTGGGCGACGGGAACTTCGCCGGCCTTGCCGTCTCGCCAGGCGCAGGCGCGCAACGCGATCGTCTGGCGCAAGGCTTCTGCGCTGGCCTGGGCGCGATGTTCCTGGATCATGTCCAGTCCGGTGGAGGCCAGGACGACAGCGACAATGATCACGAAGCTGGGCAAATCGCCCGTCGCCCCGGCGATCGCGGCGGCCACCAGCAGGATGGCCACCAACGGGTTCGCCAGGCGACGCAGAAGCTCCGTCAGGGGATGGCGACGGGCGCGTTGGGCGATGGCGTTGGGACCATCCACGGCCAGTCGGCGCAGGGCCTCCCACGTTGAAAGACCCTGGAGATCACTCCCCAGGGCCTTGAGCAGGACGTCGGCGCCTTGCCGCCAGAAGGGCGGGGGCTTGGCGCTCACCGCCGACGTCCGGTCAGGCGAAGCGCGAACAGGAAGAGGTTCAGCAGATCGAGATAGAGCGTCAGCGCGCCCATCACCGCCGGCCGCGCGTCGCCATCCCAGCCTTCGGCGGCGAGGCGCCGCAAACGCTGGACATCGAAGGCCGTCAGGCCGGCGAACGTCAGGGCGCCCATCGCGCAGATCGCGAGATCCAGCGGCGAGGATCGCAGAAAGAGGTTGGCGAGCATGGCCACGAGCAAGCCAACGACGCTCATGGTCATGAAGGCGCCCAGGCCGCCAAGATCGATCCGTGTCACCGCGCCGAGCGCGGCCATGACGCCAAAGCCAGCCGCGACGGCGACCAGGGCCAGGGCCAGGTCATGGCCGGAATAGGCCATCACCATCCCGCCCAAGGACAGTCCGACCAGCGCGGCGTAACCCAGGAACAGGATCGCCGCTGCGATGGGGGAAAGGCGGGTGATCGAGGTGCTGAGGGTCAGCACGATCAGCAGGGGCGCCAGGGTCACCACCCAACCGACGCCCGTCAGACCTTGGTCGGTGAACAGGGCCCGCGAAACGGCCGGCAGATAGGCCGCGCCCCAGGCCGCGCCCGCCGAGATCAGCACGCCGCCAGCCATCCAGCACCAGACAGAGGCCATGAACCCCGTCGCCAGATCAGACGGCGCCGACAAGGCCGCGCCAAGGTCCGGGTCGTCTCCGCGCCTGAGCATCCCATTCTCCTCCGCTGTCTCCGCCGGCGCCGGACGAGCGTCGACGGGTTGCGAACCAGACGAACAGAGGGTGGTCGGGGCGACCGCCGCACCCAATTGGGAAAGCTACGTAGATTTGCGAGGTTCGCCCGAGCCGACGTCGCGGTAGGTCAAGCGCTCGCCGCCTTGGTGGAGGAGAGCCCGCCGTGACCGCCGCTCTTGCGATCGACACCCGCCACTCGCCAGCCGCCAAGGCCGACGACGATCCCTCCGAGGCTTGGGCTGAACGCCTGGATCGTCTGACCAGCGCGGGGTTGGCGCGGATGACTGGCGGGCTCTCGCCGCTGTCGATCCTGTCCGCCTATGCCGACTGGGCCACTCACCTGGCTCTTTCGCCCGGCCGCCAGTGGCGCCTGGGCGTCAAGGCTGGACGCAAGATGTCGCGCTTGGCCGACTTCACCGGGCGCGCCCTTCTGGAAGGCTCGGCCGCCGCGCCGGCGATCACGCCCTTGCCCCAGGACCACCGGTTCGATGATCCGGCTTGGCGAACCTGGCCCTTCAATCTGCTCGAGCAGGGCTTCCTGCTGCAACAACAATGGTGGGATGCGGCCTTGACCGGCGTGCCGGGCGTCACCGCGCCGCATCAGGCCATGGCGCGCTTCGCCGCGCGCCAGATGCTGGATGTCCTGGCGCCGTCGAACTTCGTGCTCACCAATCCCGTCGTCCAAGCCAAGGTCGCCGAGACGGGCGGCCTCTGCCTGGCTCAGGGCGCGGCCAATCTCCTCGACGATGTCCGCCGCGCGCTCTCCGGCGAGCCGCCGGCCGGGGCGGAAGCCTTTCGTCCCGGCCATGAGGTGGCGATCACGCCGGGGCAGGTAGTGTTCCGCAACGACCTGATCGAGCTGATCCGCTACGCGCCCGCCACCGCGCAGGTCCGGCCCGAGCCGGTGCTGATCACCCCGGCCTGGATCATGAAGTTCTACATCCTGGACCTGTCGCCCGAAAATTCCCTGGTGCGTTGGCTGGTGGATCAGGGCTTCTGCGTCTTCATGATCTCCTGGCGCAATCCTGGCCCTTCGGATCGTGGCCGCGACCTGGAGGACTACCGGCGTCAGGGTTTCCTGGCGGCGCTGGACGCGGTGGTCGCGGAGACCGGAGCCAGCGCCGTTCACGCGGTGGGATACTGCCTGGGCGGCACTCTGCTCGCCATCGCCGCCGCGGCCATGGCGCGCGACGGCGACGAGCGGCTGGCGAGCGTGACGCTGCTGGCCGCGCAGACGGAGTTCAGCGAGCCCGGTGAACTGGGTCTCTTCATCGATGCGGGCCAGGTGCGGTTCCTGGAGGACCTGATGTGGTCGCGCGGCTATCTCGACCCCCGTCAGATGAGCGGAGCGTTCCAGATCCTGCGCTCCAACGATCTGGTCTGGTCGCGCCTGGTGCGCGACTACCTGATGGGCGAGCGCGCGCCCATGAGCGATCTAATGGCCTGGAACAGCGATGGCACCAGACTGCCCTACGCCATGCACAGCCAATATCTTCATTCATTGTTCTTGAACGACGATCTTGCCGAGGGCCGGTTCCTGGTCGAGGGGCGGCCCATCGCCCTGGAGGATATCCGGGTCCCGATCTTCGCGGTCGGCGCCGAATGGGATCACGTCGCGCCGTGGCGCTCGGTCTTCAAGATCCATCTGCTGACCGGCGCGGAAGTCACCTTCCTGCTGACCAGTGGCGGACACAATGCCGGCATCGTCTCCGAACCGCGGCGTCCTGGCCGGCGCTGGCGGCGCCGGACGCGGCCCACCGAGGGCCGCTATGTCGATCCCGAGACCTGGCTTGGCCAGGCCGAGCACGGGGAGGGGTCCTGGTGGCCGCAATGGGCGCAGTGGCTGGCCGATCGCTCGGGTCCGTCCGTTCCGGCCCAGACGCTGGAACAGGCGGACCAGCCCGGGAAGGGCAGCCGCGCGCCCGCGCCGGGGCGCTATGTCCTCGAACGCTGACCCGCGGGAAAGCGCGCAAGCCAAACTCGCGCCGTCCTCGCGCCCGCCCCTGGGCCTCGGCGGCGCCTGGCGACGGTGGTCGCTCGGCGTCCTGACCGCGGCGGCCCTGGTCTGGGCTATTCTTCACTTCGGCGAGTTGGCGGCGTTCGGCCAGCTCCTGGCCCGGGCGCGGCCGCTGTGGCTCGCCGCGGCGCTAGGCCTTCAGGTCATGACCTATGTCAGCGTCGCCGGCGGCTGGGCCTTGGTGCTGGCCCGCGCCGGGGCGCCACAGAAGGTCTCACGCCTGGCCCCGATCGCCGTGACCAAGCTCTTCGCCGACCAGGCCGTTCCGACGGCGGGCCTGGGCGGCAATGTCGTGCTGATCGATCAGCTGGTTCGGCTGGGCGTTCCGAAGGGCGCGGCGGTCGCGGCGCTGATCATGTCCCTGATCGGCTACTACGCCGCCTATGCGGCCTTCGCCGTCCTCATGCTGTTCATGTTGTGGCTGCATGATCACGCCACCCCTCTGATGGTGGGGCTGGTCACGACCTTCTTGCTGGTCGCCCTGGCCATACCGGCGCTGGCCCTGTGGCTGCGACGGCGCGGCAGTCAGCCCTTGCCGGCTTACCTTGAGCGTCTGGCTCCAGTGCGTCTTCTGCTCGACACCTTGGCGCAAGCGCCTGCTGATCTCCTGGCCGACAAGACGCTGCTAGCCCGTGTGACGCTCTGCAATGGCCTGGTCTTCATGATCGACGCGGCGACCCTTCAGGCGTGCCTTCTGGCGCTGGGGGGAGGGATGGCGCCGGCCACGAGCTTCATCGCGCTGATCATGGCTTCGATCGTCGCCACCTTGGGGCCGATCCCGTTGGGGCTCGGCGCCTTCGAGGCCACCTGCACGGCGACCCTGCATCTCCTGGGCGTGCCACTGGAGCAGGCGTTCGCCTCGACGGTGCTGCTGCGGCTGCTAACCCTGTGGACGCCGATGGCGCCCGGCATGGTTCTGCTGCATCTTGGCGCGCACGGCGGGAAGAGCGGGACCGCATCGAGTCATGGGCCCAAGAATACCGCCTAGAGCGCGGCGAGGGCGGCCAGCCGGTTAGGGGCCATCACGCGAAAGCGTCGGCAGCCTTCCAGGGCGATGAGGCCCTCGCTCTGCAACTGGCTGAACATGCGCGAGACGGTCTCGATGCTCAGGCCCAGGTGATCGGCGATATCCTGGCGGCTCATCGCCAACTCGCTCCAGACGGCCCGCTGTCGCTTGGCCACGTCGGACAGGAAGCCGGCGACTTTCTCAAAGGCGCTTTTGCGGGCCAGGAGCATCATGTGCTCGTGCGCTCGTTCCAGCTCCGAGCCGGTGGCCCGCCAGATGGCTCGTTCCAGGCTGTGGCCGGCCTCGCCGTGATGACGCATAGCCGAGCGCCGAGCGACCAGGACCCGGGTCGGCCCCAGCGCCTCGGCCGAGGACAGGTGCGCGGGCCCGGTTTCCAGGCCGAAGAGATCGCCCGGATAATAGAAGCCGGCGATCTGGCGGCGACCGTCGCTGGTCAGGCGCGAGGCGCGCACCGCGCCGCTCTGCACCTGATAGACGAGATCGGTCTCCTCGCCCTGGGCGTAGATCTCCTCGTCGCAGGCATAGGCGATGCTAACGCCCATGTCGCCGAACATGTCGTCCGTGGGCGGATACAGCGACGTCATCGCTGGAGCGGCGGCGGATCTCGGTAAGGCGTGTATCGACATCGTGGCTCTCCCTGCGGATCGATGACAGGGATAAGGCCGGGCGGGCCAGCCACACCATTGGGAACAATACTTAACCCTGGCGTGCAGACCTCCGTTGACGTGAACACCGGTTCCGCTCTCGGACCGTCCGGTGCGGTCGACGGGACGCGGGCTACCAGATCGTCATGGCCCTTTGGGTCCAGGTCCATCGCGACTCCCAGCCGGTTTGGCCGTTGTTGATCGCCTGGGTGATCTTCTTGCTCGCGCTTTCTTCGTTGCTGTCGGTCTGCAGGATCGCCGAGAGGTGGTTCTTGTCCCAGAACCAGGCCGCGGCGAGGGACCCGATATCCGGGCCGGCGACCAGCTCCGGCTTCAGGCGGATATCGCCGACATCGGGTCGTCGAGACGCCAGCCAGGCGCCAAAGAGCGTGTAGTTGTCGCGCCCAGTCAGTTGCTTGGGGCCCCGGCCTCGGAAGTAATAGCCGTCGTCCGAACCCTCCCGATTGCCCATGCGGCCGTTGTAGACCTTGTTGGCGAGCGCCTTTGGGTTTCCGGCGAACGGGGTGGGGTCGACGGTCTTGAAGCGCCCGGGCCAAGTCTTGCGAATTTGCGCGGCCGAGTACCACAGATCCTCCTCGAACGTGCGAAATCCCATGGACTCGTGGGCCATCTGGCCGAGCCAGTGAACGGTCGCGCGCCGGCCGGTGACGCCACACGTATCGCCTGCCCGCGCCAGCGCGGCGCACCAGGCCTCCGCGCTCTGAGGTCCGATCTTGGGTACGAATTTCCGGAAGGTGTCGTAGGTGATCAGAGACATGCGCCCACTTTCTCCTGAAGCGCCTTCGACTCGGCGATGCTATTATAGCGTGTGTGTGGCCGAAGTTCGCGTGATCACGATGAGCGATTGAGCTGGACCGTCAAGACCAGCGTTCTATCGTGACCGCTGCGGATAGACCGCCGTCAGTGGCGAGAGTTAGGGGAGGCGTCCTTCTTCCGGCGCGCCTGGAGGCGGTCGGCTACGGCGCGACGCGACGCATGCGGAGCGCCCGTGCGACGGCGGCGAAGGCGGCGGCGACGTGCTCGGTCAGCCAACTGACGGGATTCTCGCCGGGGCGCCGGCGGCTGGCCATCCAGGTGGCGACGCAGATGATCGCGAAAAGCGCGGCCGGTCCGCCGACCGTGACCACCGCCGGCAGGTGAGCCGCCGACACCATGGCCTGGCCGAGGATCATCGAGGTCTCGAAGAGGAACAGCAGAATGCCGCCAGTGGCCATGGCCGACCCCGAGCCCGCGCGCTTGGCGCTCAGGCCGAACGGAACGGCCAGGAGCGGCAGCAGGGGCAGAATCAGCGCTCGCGAGGACCGAGCATAGAGTTCGGCCAGCAGGGTCTGTCGGGGGATGGCGGGCCGCGCGGCGCCAAAACCCTGCTGGGCAAGCTCGATCAGGGTCAGTTCGCTGACTTCGTCGCCCCGCAGCCGCAACAGCTTGGCCGATTGCGACAGGGGCAGGTCGAACGCGAAACGCGAGAAGTTGGCGACATAGACCCGGGCGTCGCGGGTCGTGCTGACCTGTCGACCGTCGCGCAGTTCCAGCTTCACGCTTTGATCGCCCGCGTCCTTGCTGACCTCCGCCGAGATCGCCGTCAGGACGTCCTCGCGGCCGTCGGGGCCGATCTTGCGGATGAAGACGTGCTCGAGCCGGCGTCCGCTGGCGTCGGCGTCATCAGCGGTCAGGAAGACGTCGGGGCCAGCGGTGAGCAGGGCCTTAGGCCTGACGTCGCCGTTCCAACCGGCGTTCTCGGCCGCGTGCAGGACCGCGTGATAGGCGTAGCGGCTGTAGGGCTGGATGAAGCCGAACAGTAGCACGCTGAAGACCATCAGCAGGACGCCAAGGCCGACGAAGGGCGCGGCGAACCGGCCCAGAGATATGCCGCTGGCCAGGATCGCGTCGATCTCCGAACTCTTGTTGAGCCCGTTGACGACCACGAACAAGCCGATGAAGAAGCCCCCGGGCAGGGTCAGGCCCACATAGTGCGGGACGAGATTGACCAGCAGTTCGGTCAGGAACTTGAAACCCTCCGTCGTCTGCGACAGCAACTGGAAGGACCGCATCAGACGCTCCATCAGGAACGCCACCATCGTGCTGATCAGCACGGCGGCCATCGGCGTCAAGGTCCGCCGCAGCAGGTAGCGGTCGAGCGTGGTCGGGATCATGGGCGATACGCGCGGGGCTTCAAAGCGCCGGCAGGCCGGCGGCCCGCGGCTCGACCGTGGCCGTTGAGCGCCACGCTCGCGCGCGGGGCGCTTGCGGGGCGGGGCGTGCGTCCAGGGCCTCGACGTAGACGTCCAGCACCTCGTCCAGAATCTCTGTCCAGCGATAGGCGCCGCTGCGCTCGAGCGCGGCGGCGCCTAGGCGCCGTTGTTCCTCCGGGTGGACGAGTAGGCCTGACAGGGCGTCGGCATAGGCGGAAGGATGATCCGCGCAGAGGAGGGCGTTGCGGCCGTGGCGCAGCAGCGCGCGCGTGTTGGGCGCGTCGGCGCAGACCATCGCCAGGCCGCAGGCCATCGCTTCCAGATTGACGTTGCCGAAGGTCTCGGTGGTGCTGGGATTGAGGAAGATGTCGCCGCTGGCCAGGGCCGTGGCCAGGGTCTCTCCCGTCAGGAAGCCGGTGAAGACCGCCGAGGGCATCCGCTCCTGGAACCACGACCGGCCGGGACCGTCGCCGATCACCACCACCTGCGGGGTGTGGCCCGCCGTCTCCAGTTGGCCGATGGTCTCGGCGAACGCCGCCAGACCTTTTTCCATGACGATCCGCCCCAGAAAGACGATCACCGGACGATCAGGGGCGAAACCCTGGCTCAGCCGCCAAGCCTCGCTGCGACGTCCGGGATGGAACAGTTCGGGATCGACGCCGCGCGCCCAGGTTCGGATGCGGGCCGGAAGATGCTGGGCGCGAAGCTCGTCGCCGATCGCCTCGGTCGGGGCCAGGACATAGTCGCACGCCCCATAGAAGTTCCAGAGCTGGCGGCGCACCAGCGGGCGCAGCCGGCCCAGGCCGTAGTAGTCAAGATAGGTGTCGAACAGCGTGTGCAGGCTGGCGACCACCGGAACCTTCAGCGCGCGCGCCAACTTCAAGGCCGCCGAACCCAGAAGGTCCGGCGCGGACAGGTGGATCAGGTCGGGCTTGAACGCCTCGACATCGCGTCGCAAAGCGCGCGGCAGGCCCAGGGCCAGGCGATAGTCCCGCCGGAACGGGATCTTCACCGACGGCACCGAGATCAGCTCGCCCATCGGCTCGAACGCGGGGTTCGGTCCGGTCGGAGAATAGACCCGCACCTGCGCATCCACCGTGCTCTGCAGGTGGCCGACCAACCGGTTCAGCGACTTGTTCGCGCCATCGAGGGTGTAGTTGTAGTTCCCCGAAAACAAGGCAATCCGCAACGGGCGCACACCATCGGTGCGCGTCAACGCCTTGATATCCATATCAGTCCTTCCACGAGCGCGCCCTGGCCCCCCGGCCACTACGACGACGCGCTTGCCCCACCACCACAAGGAATCTCGAATGCGATGAGACCTACACCCGCTAACGTCGTCTTTTTGTGAAGGTCGTCAGCCGCATCACCGTCATGGTGATGCTTTAACGGTGAGGGCGGACTATTTTTGGGAAACGCGATGCGGGTAGTGGATGTCGCCGAGTTCTATTCGCCCACCGGCGGGGGCGTGCGAACCTATATCGATCGCAAGTTCGAGGCGGCCGCCCAGTTGGGTCACGAACTCTTCGTCATCGCACCCGGGCCGGAGGACGGATTCGAACCACGCGCCTCGGGAGGTCTGATCCAGGTTCGCTCGCCTCGGCTGCCGTTCGACGCGAACTATCACATGTTCTGGGAGGCGGAGCCGGTGCATCGCTGGCTCGATTCGCTGTCGCCGGATCTGGTCGAGGCGTCCTCGCCTTGGCGCGGGGCCTGGATCGTCGCCAATTGGTCCGCGCCCGTCGCCCGCGCCATGTTCATGCACGCCGACCCGGTGGCGATCTATCCCCAGAGATGGTTGGCCTCCGTCGCCAGCCCGGCTCGGATCGACCAGCTCTTCGACTGGTTCTGGAGCTATCTTCGCAAGCTGACGGGACGCTTCGCCTCCGTCGTGACCGGCGGGCACTGGCTGGGTCGCCGCTTCGAGCAACACGGCCTGAAGGCCGTGACGAGCATCCCGCTCGGCGTGGATCGGGGCTCTTTTTCCCCGCGACTGCGAGACGAGCGTCTGAGGTCGGAACTGCTCAAGGCCTGTTCATGCCCCGGCGATGCGAAGCTGGCCCTGGCCGTGGGACGCTTCCATCCGGAGAAGCGCTGGCCGATGGTGATCGAGGCCACGACAAGAGCCCGCGCCGATGTCCCGATCGGCCTCGTCGTGGTGGGCGACGGCATCGATCGCGTCAGAGTCTTGCGAGCGGCCGCCGGAAAGACTCACGTCCACCTGATCCCGCCGATCCGCGACCGGGGCGTGCTGGCCGCTCACCTGGCCAGCGCGGATGTGCTGGTGCACGGCTGCGACTCGGAGACTTTCGGCCTGCTTCCGGCCGAGGCGATGGCCAGCGGCCTTCCTCTGGTGGGGCCGGATCGCGGCGGCTTCGCCGACCTCGCCCAGCCGTCGACCTCGGAAGTCTATCGCTCCGGTGACACCAAAGCGGCGGCGGCGGCCATCCGTCGTCTGTTCTCGCGCGATCCGGGCGCGTTGAAAGCCGCGGCGATCGAGGCGGCCGCTGGGGTTCGGCGCGACACCGACCACTTCGCGGACCTGTTCGAGCACTATCAAGTCGTCGCGGACAGGGACCGGTCGGTCGAGCCGCGCCCCGCGCCCCGACCCACGCAGGCGGTCGGCGCGGGCGCTTGACTCGCGTGACGCAAGCCAATTGCGCCCCCTCCGGCGTCACCCCAGAGGTCGCGACGAACAAGGCGTCGCCTTGGTGGACTCTGCTGGGCGGCGGCCTGTCGGTCGGCCTGGTCGTCGCGATCGTCCTGCAGTTGGACGACGCGACCTCGGACGTCCTGAAGACCATAGGTCGGCTCCCGCTCCTCGTCTGGCCGGTCTTGGTGCTGCTCTACCTGACGCAGCCACTTTGTGATTTCGCGGTCTTCCGGCGTCTGTGGAGGCTGCCCCTGTCCGGGTTCGAGGCCCTGCTGCGCAAAACCGTGATCAACGAGGTCGTGCTCGGCTACAGCGGTGAGGCCTATCTCTACGTTTGGGCGCGGCGCGCGGTCGGCGCCGCCGCGCCTTTCGAGGCCATCAAGGACGCCAACATCGTCTCGGCGCTGCTGGGCAATCTCCTGACCCTGGCCCTGGCGGCGATCAGCGCCACGCGGCTCCAGGATCTCGACTTCGCCCAGCGGCTGGGGCCGGCGCTTTGGTCGGGGCTTGTTCCCGTGGCGATCTCCGTCGGCCTTCTGGTCTTCGGGCGCCGGGTGTTCTCTCTTCGCCTGGGGCAACTGGCCTATATCGCCGCCGCCCACGGGCTCCGGCTCGTGGTGTCGACGGCCCTGATCGTTCTGATCTGGCGGATGGCGTTGCCGGACGTCGCCCCGGGCCTGTGGCTCGTCCTGCTGGCGATCCGCTATCTCGTTTCGCGCCTCCCGCTGATCTCGAATAAGGATCTGGTGTTCGGAAACCTCATGCTTCTGCTCTTGGGCGCGCAGTCCTCGGTCGCGGTATTGCTGGCGGCGCTGGCGCTCATGACGCTTGGCCTGCACCTTGCCGTCATCCTCGGACTTTTCGCTGTCGATCTGATCCGTGGCTTCTGGCGCGGGTCCGGGCGGCGCGGCCGCGACGCCTGAAGGCGGCAGAGGATCTCGTCAGGCTGCTCGCAACCGCTTGTTTGGGCGGTGGCGCCTAGACGACGGAAGTTCGACGCCGCGTCCGGCTCGCCTCGAAGACGGCGAGATAGGCGTTCGCCACCGGCGTGATCCGATACGCCTGAACCGCGGCGATCAGGGCGGAGGGCTCGGGCGGCGCGGCGGCGAGTTCGGCTTCGAGCGCCCTGGCGAGGCCGTCCACATCGCCCGGCGCCGCGACACGTCCGCGCCCGGGCATGTCCAGAAGGTCCCGGACCGCCGGCGTGCAGTCCGTGGCGACGACCGGGCGGCCACGCCCCAGGGCCTCGACGATGACCGCGCCGAAGCCTTCGTGCCAGGAACTGAGCAGCAGCAGCCGCGCGCGGTCCAGCCATGGCCCGATGTCGGGCGCGTAGCCGGCGAAGGTCACGCGCTCCCGGACGCCGAGGCTGTCGGCCAGGGCCTCGAGCTGTGAACGCAGCGGGCCATCACCGACGAAGGCCAGGCGGGCTTCCGAATTGGCGACCTTGGCGAACGCCTTCAGCGCGATGTCGTAGCCCTTCTCCGGCGCGAGGCGCCCGGCCGCGACGATCAACTTACCCGAGGCCGTCTCGGCGGGATGGACGATGTCGTCGAGCGCGGGCAGGGGGATGGCCGTGGCGATGCGGCGGCCCAGCAGCCGGTCGATCTGCGGAAGGGTCTGGGGTGACAACGTCACTATCGCGTCGGCGTCGCGCAGTCGGCGGCGGGCGCCAACCTCGAAAGCCCATTGCTTCAAGCCGTCGCGACCACGCTTGAAGATCGGAGAGCTGACCTGGGCGACGATGGCCGGGCGGTCGTCGCCCAGGCCCTTGGCGACAGACCGGCAGACCGACCAGTGGAAGTTTCCCGGTACGAACAGCACGTCGGCGGGGTGGTGGCGCAAATGCTCGGCCACCGCGCGACCCAGGCGGATCCGTGAACCAAAGCCGCGCGGAATCGGCGGGGCGCACGCGACCAGCTCGACAGCCTCTGACACCAAACCCGCCTGGGCGCCGGTCGCCGAGCCGCACAGCAGGGTGACCTGATGGCCGGCCTTGGCCCAGGCTGCGGTCAGGCGCAGGGCGACGCGCTCGGTGCCGCCTAGGGGCAGGTCGTGCAGGACGACGAGGATCCTCATCTCAGGTGCTCAGGCGCTTCAGGCGCTGGACGATCGCCGCGCCGCGCGCCGCGAACTGTTCGGCGCCGAAGCGCGCCTCGACCCGCGCGCGGGCGGCCTGACCCATGGGCTCCAGGCGCTCCGGATTCGATAGCGCTTCGGCCAGCGCGGCGGCCAGGGCGGCGGGGTCGCGCGGCGGGACGAGGAAGCCCGTCTCGCCGGCCAAGATGCTGTAGGGCAGCTCGCCGACCGCCGAGGCCAGCACCGGCAAGCCCGCCTGCATCGCTTCGTGGGCGGCGACGCACAGGCCCTCCGAGCGTGACGGCTGCAGGTAGAGATGCAAGGTCGCCAGGAAGCTGGACGGATCCTGGCGGAAGCCGACGAGCCGGACATTGTCGAGACCGGCTTCCGTCCTCTGCGTCTCGAGCCGCTCCAGCTCGCCGCCATCACCGGCGATCAGCACCTCGAACGGCGTGGCGGGCGCGAAGCCTCGGGTCTTCAGTTGGGCCAGAGCCTCGAGCAGGATGTCATAGCCCTTCACGGGGTGCAGCCGGCCCAGCGCGCCGAGGCGCAGGGTCTGACCCGGACGCCACGGCGCGGCCTGGGGCGCGTTGGCGTCCATCGAGAAGATCGGCCAGCAGACCAGCTTGTCCGGATCGGGGGCGATCCGCTCGGCGGTCAGGGCGGTGACGCTCTCTGAATCGCCAATCCACAGGGCCGACGCCGAGCGCCGCCAGCGCAGCAGGGCGCGGTTGGCGGGCTTGAGGAAGGCGGCGTGCTGCCAGCTGACCACCGGCTTGCCCAGCCAGCCGCCGACGATCTGGCCCAGCAGGGTGGCGCGGGTCAGGGACGTCCAGACGACATCAGGCTTCCAGGCCTTCAGCTCGGCGTGCAGCCAGCGCAGGGCGGTGACCTGCTGCCTTTCACTGGCTGGACAGACGCGCACGTCCAGGCCGGCGGCCTCCATGGCGACGGCGCCTCGGCCGTCGCGGCGGCTGAGCGCGAACACCGCGACCTCCACGCCTTCGTCGCGCAGCACCCTGGCGATGGCGGGAACAGGCGATTGAGCGCCGCCGCCTTCGACGGAGTTGATCACATAGGCGATACGCATGTCAGGCGGCCAGGCTAGGCGGTTTGGGGCGTGCTCGCGGACGGGCGAGCCTGGGTGGCCAGCGCCGCGGCCAGGAGAGCCATGGTCAGCACCGCCTGCGCGACGATGCAAGGACCGATCGCGCCCTGGCCCCAGTTGGGCAAGGCGATCGACAGCATGGCGACCAGGCTGAAACTGCCCGCCAGGTTCATGCCGGCCGACAGGCCGGGACGGCCGAGGGCGGTCAGGGCCGCGCTTAGCGGTGGGGCGCAAAGCAGCAGGGTGCGGGCGATGGCCAGCCACAGCATCAGCCCGCCGGCCGCGGCGAACCCGTCGCCGCCCATCAGCCGGGCGAATGTGTCTCCGAACAGACCGAACAGGACACAGACCGGGACGGCGATAGCCATGGTCACGCCGCTGGCCCGGGCGATCGTCGAGATGACCAGCGTCGTCTGCCCCTTGGCCGCCAGCTTCGCCAGCTCGGCATAGGCCGCCTGGCCCAGGCTCTGGGCGGGTTGGGCGATCACGGTGGTGGCGCGCTGGGCGATGGCGAAGAGGCCGGCGGCGGTCGGGCCGCCCAGCCAGCCGATGGCCAGGGGCGTCGCCCGCGCGGCCAGTTCGGCGAAGGTCACGTCGGCGTTGGCGCCCAGCATGAAGCGGACGATGCCGGGGTTTTCGGCCCGCACGCCATGAAGGTCGGCGGTCACGGCTAGCCTGCGCAGCGAACGCGGCATGACGGCGAAGGCCATGATCCACATGACCGCCCATTCCAGCACCGCCGCGGCCAGCCAGGCCCACAGGAAGCCGACCAGGCCCCAGCCGCCGGCCCAGGCGACGACGGCGCCGATCAGGCGCACGACGGGCGGGACCAGGCTGTGGGCGCCCAGCAGGCCGAAGCGTCCGGTGACCTGCAGATAGCCGGCGGCCGTCGCGCGCACCGTGGCCAGCACCGCCAGGCTATAGGGCAGACTCAGTTCGATGGCGCGGGGCGACCAGCCGAGCTTGGCGCCGACCCATGGGGCCAGCAGCGCGGCGATCCCGACAGCGACCACGCCGCAGACCAGCTCCAGCGCCGTCGCGAGTTTCAAAAGGCGGCCCAGTCGCTGTTCGTCGCCGGCCAGCAAAGCCTGTGCGCCATAGCGCACCACCGCGTGCCAGCCAGGGAACTCGATAATCCCCCCGACGGCTAGCACATAGGTGTGGACCAGCACGAGAATGCCGTAGTCCTTCGGGCCCAGGGCGTGGGCGGCCAGGGCGATATAGACAAGGCTGATGATCCCGGCCCCGGCCTTGCCGCTCAGGAGACGCAAGGTATTGCCGAAGATGCCGCGCAACGCGCCGCGATCCTCAGCCATTGGCGACACGGGCGAACTCGGCGATCGGCTGCAGAAGAGGCGCGGTCAGGCCCGCGAACGCCGCCACGGCCCGAGCCGCGCGATGGGCCGAGGGCTCATCGGTCAGGTCGAAACTGTTCTCGAACTGCTCGCGCTGGACCTGGCTATAGCCGGCGGCGTGGTCGGCCGAGGCCGTTTCGAGCGCGCCGCCCAGCTGATCGACGCCGTTGATCACCCGGCCCATCTTCCAGTGTCCGAAGTTCTTGTCGTCCTGCCAGTCGTGGCCCTGCGGGTTCAGGAAGATGCAGGGACGCGAGCGCAGCAGGAACTCGTAAACCTGGCTGCTGGCGTCGCCAAGATAGATATCGGCGGCCTGGGTGTAGGTCATGGTCGTCGAGGCACGGCTGCCCAGGTCGATATGGATGTTCGGCGCGTTCAGGTGTCGCGCCGCCATGCGGCCGGGCCGGTCGATGCGCAGCTTGTCGACGCTGATCACGAAGGGGCGCTCGAACAGCATGACATGCGGCGCGAAGATCAGCTGATACTCGGGGTGGTCGACGAACCAGTCGAGAACCTGACGGCCGACGGTGAACCACGACGACAGGTGCGGCGAGACGTGCGGGTTATACAGCACCAGCGGGCGACCGTCGTTCGGCAGCGGCCGGGTGGGGGGAGCCGAGGCCAGGTCGAATTTCGGATAACCGACCACCGAGATCGCCTCGGGGCGCACGCCGGTGTCGCTGACCAGCCGCTCGCGAATCTTCGGACCCGAGACCAGCACATGGTCGAAGAGCGCGCTGGCGGGGTCGAAGCCGACGGCCCGGTCCCCAGCGCCGTGGCGGGTGTGAACGATTTTCAGGTCATCCAGACCGAACTTGGTCTTGAGGATCAGCGAGGTTTTCTCGGCGACCACCAGCACGTCCACCGAGCGGAAGAAGTCGAGGTTGTCGCGATAGAACAGCAGTTTCCCGGCGGGCAACAATCGCTCCAGCATCTGGTTCGCGAGCTGGCTGGACCTACGCGTCAGGCCCAGTTCCACGACGGGCAGGCCGGGTCGGCCCGCGCTCAGTCGCGTCACTTCGGCGGTCAGCCGGGCGTTCGACGTCGCGATGACGATCTCGGCGTCGAGATTGGCGTCCAGCATCGCCAGGGCGATCGGCAGGCTGTGCGCCACCTGATGGACTTGGTCGTGATTGAAGAGGAAACAAATCCGCATACCAGTCAGACGACACCGATCGGGCGAAGCCGTACTAGTTCCCAAAAAAACCGTGACCGCGACGTCTCGCCGGGTCTCGCCGTAGGGGTTAAAGCGTCAGGCGGAGCGCCCGGCCTTCGCCCCCCGCGCGCGGATCTTGCGGGCGATATCGATAGCCAGACCGCGTGGCGAGGCCTTCAGCCGCTTGGCGTCGAACAGGGTCACTGGCCCGCAGGCGGCCAGGGTGTGGCGTCCGCCGGCGTAGCGGCCGGCGTCGAGCGGGGCTTTGAGGGGCGTCGTCGCCTCGGCCTCGAAACGGTCGGGAGTCAGGACGTTGACGACCAGCAGGCGCAGGTCGCCGCCATAGGTGCGGGTGCAGTCCTGGACCGGCAGATGCAGGCGACTCTCGTGGATGAAGGGCGTGCCGCCCGGTCGGCTGCTGGCCAGGTCGATCCGCACCGGATTGCCCGGATGGGTCGTCCAGGGGCCTTCGAGGCGGTCCGCATGGGCCAGATGCAGCTTGCCCTGCTTGTCACGCTGCGTGCCGTCCGGCGAATAGGCGCACCACCAGCGGCCCTCCCACTGGAAGAAGGTCGGGTCGATGGCGGGGGTGTCGAAGGCGATCTTGGCCGCCGGCTCCCAGACGTCGGGGAAGCGCTTGGCGCGATAGAGCGTGAAAGTCCCGGACCGGAAGGCCTCTGGCGTCATCCAGGTCTGGCCGTCGGCCTCGAACACCATGGGGTACGAGAGGTGCCAGGGCTCGCGGATCACCGTGCTGCGGCGGACTGGCCGATAGTCGGCGTCCAGCTCAAGATGATCGATGACGCCATGCCGCGTGCGGTAGTCGTAGGCCTCGGCGAACAGGTGCAGGCGGCCGTCGCGCCACAGGCCGAACGGATCGGCCAGGAAGGTGTAGGACGGCTCCTCTGGCAGCCAGCGCACCGGGGCGGCATGCAGGCCGCCGGCCGCGGCCACCGCCTGGATGGGGCTTTCGATCACGCCGACGCGCCAGATGTCCGAGAATAGGGGCATGCCCCTGCGCTAGCGCGAGGTCGTCCCGCTTGGCAAGCGCGGGCTTAGCGTCCGGCGGACCGCAGGCCTTGAGTCAGGGACTGTGCGGCGATGGCGGCTTGGGTGCGGTTGTGGACGTTGAGCTTGCGCATCAGCGCGGTCATGTGCGCCTTCACCGTGGCCTCGGCAATGCCGAGGTCGTGGGCGATCTGTTTGTTCAGCAGCCCCAGATTGACGCCTTCCAGGACTTTCATCTGGGTCGGCGTCAGTGCGCCCAGCCCGGTCTCGATGCCTTGGTCCGCGCCGCGGATGTCCATCGTGGTCATGCGTCAACCCCTCTGTCTCTTCCCTGCGCCTCCGTGTTCGGAGGTGCGGCGACCGGCTTTCTCGCTGCCGCTGTGAGTCGGCTGGGCCCGGTTCGCTTATTTCAGATGTTAGCGTTATCTGTTGGACCAATTCAAGATATTTTAGCGATGTGAGCGTGAACATCGCGTTGGTGTCGTCATATCCTCGAAACCTGTCATACAGGTTTCGGGGTGATGCACGGCGACGAGGCGCTGGGGTTGGCCTCGCGACGCGAATGGCCCGATGGTGGCGTCAGAAAAGGGGAGAGCGATGAGCGAAGGCCGCCTGGCTGATAGGGCCTATACGGGCATCGTCGAGATGATCAACAGCGACGGCCTGGAGGTCGGCGACCGCCTGCCGTCCGAGGCGCGGCTGGCCGAGATGTTCGGTATGTCGCGCACCGTCGTGCGCGAGGCCCTTGTGCGCCTCGCCGCCGACAGTATCACCGAGGCGCGGCGCGGCGCGGGGTCGTTCATCAAGAACCGGCCGTCGGACAAGCTGAGCGCTTACATGCCGCTGTCCGAGTTGCCATCGACCATGGGCAGCTATGAGGTGCGCTTCGTGCTGGAGGCCGAGGCCGCGCGGCTGGCGGCGGTGCGACGCTCGGCCGAGGAGATGGTGGCGATCGAGGCGGCGCTGTCGAGGCTGCGCAGCGCCTTGATGTCCAGCGCGCCGGCCCACGCCGAGGACATGGCGTTGCATCGCGAGATCGTGCTGGCGACCGCCAACCCGGCCTTCCTTGCCGCCTTCGAGGCGCTGGAGGCCGATGTCGACCGCATCATGCGCGCTGGCGTCGACATCTCGCGGTCAAGGCCGCCGGAAGCGATCGCCGAGATGATGCGCGAGCACGAGATGATCGTCGAAGCGATCCGGGCGCAGGACGGCGACGGCGCGGCCCTGGCCATGCGCTGGCATCTATCCAGGGGGCGAAAGCGGCTCATGCCCTAGGCGCGTGGCGCTGACGGGCCGCGCTACGGTCTCCAGCCAGGTTTGCGCCAGTTCCCGCAGACGTTCGGGCGAGGTGGCCGCGTCGAGCGTGAGGATGGCCTCGTCGGCGTCCGGGCGCTCCAGGGTGGCCAACTGGCTGTCCAGCAGGCTGGCCGGCATGTAGTGGTCCGCGCGTTGGGTGAGGCGGCGCAGGAGCTCGTCCGGTTGTGCGTCCAGGAGGATGAACCGTGTGGGGGCGCCTATGGCCTGGCGCAGCCGTTCGCGATAGCCGCGTTTCAACGCCGAGCAGGCCGCCACGACCCCGCCGTGCGTCGCCAAGGACTCGCCGATGGCCGCGCCCAGCCGGTCGAGCCAAGGCCAGCGGTCGTCATCGGACAGGGGCTGCCCCGCCCGCATCTTGGCGACGGCGCTGGCGGCGTGGAATTCGTCGCCCTCCAGGAACGGGCAATCCAGCGCGCCGGCCAGCAGGGCGCCCAGGGTCGACTTTCCGCAACCGCTGACGCCCATGACGACGACGGCGAAACCTGCGGAGCGTGCTGGGCGCGATGGCGGCAAGCGGTTTCCTCGACCGAAGGTGTCGGAGATCGACACGCCGAGGTTGGGGTTCTAGCGACGTCTCGACGGGCCGTAACTACGACCATGGTCGCGGTGGTCGCCAACGCCGATGGCTCTATCACTAGTCCCAAAGTAGATTTGGGGAGTGGCATGAGAGCGATCCTGTTGTCGGCGATCCTGGTGGCCGCGTGCCCCATCGTGGCGGAAGCCGCGGCTTCGAATTCCTTCCTGCCGAAAGCGCCGGAGGATCCCAAGGCGATCACCGTTAAGGGCGTGGGCGACGGCAAGGCCGACGACACCGACGCCGTCCAGAAAGCCATCGACGCCGCGCGCGACGGCACGGGTCACGGCCTGGTCTTCCTGCCGTCGGGTCGCTATCGCATCAGCCGAAGCCTGCTGGTGCCGCCGGGCGTGCGCGTGTTCGGCGTTGGCCCGACGCGTCCCGCCTTCGTGCTCGGTGCTAACACGCCGGGCTTCCAGGAGGGCGTGGGCACGATGGTCGTGTTCACCGGCGGCGACCAGTATCAGGTCGGCGACATCCCCGTGCCAGTGCCGACCGTGCGGCCCGCGACCGCCAAGGTCCGCGACGCCAATTCGGGCACCTTCTATTCGTCGATGAGCAATGTCGACATCGAGATCGGCGACGGCAATCCGGCCGCGGCCGGGGTCCGCTTCCGGATGGCCCAGCACGCCTTCCTCAGCCACATGGACTTCCGCCTGGGCTCGGGCTTCGCCGGCGTCTACCAGGCCGGCAACATCATGGAGGACGTGCACTTCCACGGCGGCCGCTACGGCATTGTCACCGAGAAGACCTCGCCCGCCTGGCAGTTCACCCTGGTGGACTCAACTTTCGACGGCCAGCGCGACGCGGCGATCCGCGAGCACGAGGTCGACCTGACCCTGGTCAATGTCGCGATCAGGAACACACCCGTCGGCATCGAGATCGACAAGGGCTACAGCGACAGCCTGTGGGGCAAGAACGTCCGCTTCGAGAACGTCTCCAAGGCCGGCGTGGTCATCTCGGCGGAGGACAACGTCTTTACCCAGGTCGGCTTCGACAATGCCGTGGCGTCCAACACGCCGGTGTTCGCCCGCTTTCGCGACAGCGGCAAGACGGTGGCTGGCAAGGGCAAGGCCTATCGGGTCGCGAACTTCACCTACGGCCTGACCCTGCCGGGTCTGGGCCACGTGGGCGAGTACAAGACGATCGCGGACATCGCGCCGCTGAAGACGCTGCCGGCCGCCACGGCGCCGGCGCTGCGGGCCACGCCGCCGATCGGCGAATGGACCAACGTCAAGACCTTGGGCGTCAAGGGCGATGGCGTGACCGACGACACCGTCGCGCTTCAGAAGGCCATCGACGGCCATCGGGTGCTCTATCTGCCGGTCGGCTTCTACATGGTCTCCGACACCCTGAAGCTCAAAGCCGACACCGTGCTGATCGGCCTGCATCCAGCCCTGACCCAACTGGTCATCCCGGATGGCAATTCCCGTCACGCCGGCGTTGGGACGGTGAGGCCGATCCTGGAAACGCCGAAGGGCGGCGACAATATCCTGTCCGGCATCGGGCTGTTCACCGGCCGCATCAACCCGCGCGCCTCGGCGCTGCTGTGGCGGTCGGGGGAAAAGTCCCTGGTCACGGACGTCAAGATCATGGGCGGCGGCGGCACGCCCACCGCCGACGGCAAGCCGCTGGGCGCGGCCCAGGCCCGCAGCGGCGATCCCGTGGCCGACGGCCGCTGGGACGCTCAGTACCCCAGCATCTGGGTGACCGACGGTGGCGGCGGCACCTTCGCCAATGTCTGGAGTCCCAACACCTTCGCCTCGGCCGGGTTCTACATCAGCGACACCAAGACGCCGGGCCACATCTATGAGGTCTCGGTCGAGCACCACGTGCGCAACGAGTTCGTGCTCGACAATGTCGAGAACTGGGAATTCCTCGCGCCGCAGACCGAGCAGGAGGTCGGCGACGGCCCCGACGCGGTGTCGCTGGAGATCCGCAACTCGAAGAACATCCTGTTCGCCAACTATCACGGCTACCGGGTGACGCGGTCGTACCATCCGGCCGAGACGGCGGTGAAGCTGTTCAACTCGACCGACATCCGCTTCCGCAACGTCCACATCAACGCCGAGAGCGGCGTGGCCCTTTGCGACACGATCGGCTGCGGCACCTACCTGCGGGCCAGCAAGTATCCGTTCGAGAACGCCATCCAGGACAAGACCCGCAAGCTGGAGGTGCGCGAGCGCGAGTTCGCGGTGCTGGATGTGAAGGATGACCAGCCGGCGCCGCCTCCGGCCAATCCGAACGTCAGGAAGCTGGAGACCGGTTTCTGGTCGATCTCGGGCGCGACGGTGGGCGCGGACGGGGCGCTGTATTTCGTCGAGAAGCGCTTCCAGCGGATCTATCGCTGGACGGCGGTCAAGGGCCTGGAGATCGTCCGCGACAGTTCGCTGGACCCAACCAACCTGGCCGTCGACCGCTCGGGCAACCTGCTCGTGGTGTCCTCGTACGGCCCGCAGGCCAGCGTCTATTCAATCGATCCGAACGGTCCCAAGGACCAGATGACGATGATCGCGCCGACGGCCGTGTCCTCGCGCGCCGGGACCAAGACGCTGCTGCCGGTCAACTGGTGGAACAATGGCGAATTCCGCGACCAGTACGACCCGGCCAAGGGCGAGTTCACGACCCTGGCGCAGATGTTCGCCCGCGATGTCGGAACGCCCAAGGCCCAGGAATACGTCTCGCCCGACGGCAGCGTCTCACTGCCGGCCTTCCGGGTGTGGCAGCAGGGGCCGCCGGACCATGTCGGCTGGCGCTGGTCCGACAGCCTGCAGACCCACGGCCTGATCGGCGGCGCGGTTGGCGAGCGGCTATTCTTCACCAACGGCTCGGAGAACAAGACCTATAGCGGCCAGGTCGGTCCCGGCGGGACGCTGACCGATCTGAAGGTCTTCGCCAATCGCGGCGGCGAGAGCGTCGCGGTGGACGGGCAGGGCAGGGTGTTTGTCGCCAACGGTCAGATCTTCCAGTACGGCGCCGATGGCCAGCCGGCCGGTCGCATCGACGTGCCCGAGCGGCCGCTGCAACTGATCTTCGGCGGGGAGGGCGGCAAGACCCTGTTCGTCCTGACCCACCATTCGCTCTACGCTGTGAACCCGTAGGTCGCGGGTGAGGGAGGCTGCCATGAAGCATTGGCTTGTGTTGGGCGCGGCTTCGATCGCGTTGAGCTTGTCGGCGGGCTCCGTCTGGGCCTCGACCTCGGTCCTGGCCACGGTCCCCGACGACCCGGCCGCCATCATGGTCAAGGCCAGGGGCGACGGGAAGACCGACGACGGCGCGGCGATCCAGGCGGCGATCGACGCGGCGGCGGCCAAGCCGGGCGGCGGCCTCGTCTTTCTGCCCTCGGGGCGCTACCGGATCACCAGGACCCTGTTCCTGTGGCCGGGCGTGCGGGTGTTCGGCGTCGGCGCCACGCGGCCGCTGATCGAGCTCCCCGACGCCACGCCGGGCTTCCAGAAGGGCGTCGCCAACATGGTGATCTTCGCCGGCGCCAAGCGCGACCCGGCGGGGCGTCCGGTGGCCTTCCCGCCGCCGGGCAGCGTGCCGTTCGACAAGACCGTGCCCGACGCCAATCCCGGCACCTTCTACAGCGCGATGAGCAACATCGACTTCAAGATCGGCAAGGGCAATCCAGCCGCCACGGCGATCCGCTTCCACGCCGCCCAGCACGCCGTGCTGACCCATATGGACTTCGACATCGGCTCGGGCCTGGCGGGCCTCTATCACGTCGCCAACGAGGCCGAGGATCTGCACTTCAAGGGCGGGCGCTACGGCATCCTGGCCGAGAAGCCGTCGCCGGCCTGGGGCTTCGTGCTGCTCGACTCGACCTTCGAAGGCCAGCGCGACGCGGCGATCCGCGAGCACGAGGCGGGCCTGACCCTGGTCAATGTGGCGATGAAGGACACGCCGGTCGGCATCGAGATCGACAAGGGCTATGGCGACTGGCTGTGGGGCAAGGACGTCCGCTTCGAGAACATCTCCAAGGCCGGCGTCGTCATCTCCAACGAGCGCAACGTCTACACCCAGGTCGGCTTCGAGAACGCGGTGGCGTCCAACACCCCGGTGTTCGCCCGCTTCCGCGACAGCGGCAAGACGGTCGCCGGCAAGGGAGCGACCTACCATGTTTCCGCCTTCAACCACGGCCTGACCGTGCCGGCGCCCGGCCAGATGGGCGAGTACCGCACGAACCTCCAGGCCGAACCCTTGAAGGCTCCGCCCAAGCCCAACGCGCCCGCGATCCGGCCGCTGCCGCCGACCGCCGACTGGACCGATGTCCGCACGCTGGGGGCCAGGGGTGACAACGTCACCGACGACACGGCCGCCATCCAGAAGGCGATCGACGCCCATCGCGTGGTCTATTTCCCGACAGGCTTCTACCGCGTCACCGACACCCTGAAGCTCAAGCCCGACACCGTGCTGATCGGTCTGCATCCCAGCCTGACCCAGATCGTGCTGCCCCACGGCACGCCCGGCTATCAGGGCGTTGGCGCGCCCAAGGCCCTGGTGGAGTCGGCGAAGGGGGGCGACAATATCGTTTTCGGCCTGGGCCTCTACACCGATGGCGCCAATCCGCGCGCCACGGCGCTGCTGTGGACGGCCGGCGCGACCTCGATGGTCAACGACGTCAAGTTCCAGGGCGGCCACGGCACCAACCTGTTCGATGGGACGCGGGTCATTCCCTACAACGCCAACGGCACGGGCGACGCCGACCCGGCCAAGCGCTGGGCGGGTCAGTATCCCAGTCTGTGGGTGACCAATGGCGGCGGCGGGACGTTCTCCAATGTCTGGAGCCCCAATACCTACGCCTATACGGGGATCTACGTCTCCGACACCACGACGCCCGGCCATGTGTACCAGACCTCGGTCGAGCACCACGTGCGCACCGAGATCACCCTGAACCGCGTCGCCAACTGGGAGTTCCTGGCCCCGCAGACCGAAGAGGAGGCGGGGGAGGGCGAGGATACCGTCTCGCTGGAGATCCGCGACTCCCACAACATCCTGCTGGCCAACTATCACGGCTATCGCGTCACCCGGACGCGCAAGCCGGCGGCGGCGGCGGTGCGGGTCTACAACTCGCACGACATCCGGTTCCGTAACGTGGCGGTCAATGGCGAGAGTGGTCTGGGAACCTGCGACGAGAACGGCTGCGCGACCTTCCTGCGCCTGACCAAGTATCCGTATGAGAACGCCATCCAGGACGTCACCAACGGCCTGGAGGTGCGCGAGCGCCAGTTCGCGGTGCTGGACCTGCCGGCCGTCTCGAAGCCGGTCGCGCCCTCGGTCTTCCCAGCCAGCGCGACGGTGGAGAAGCTGGCTGACGGGTTCTATTCGCTGGGCGGCGGGGCCGTCGACGCGGCCGGGACACTGTACTTCGCCGACCGCAAGCATCAGCGCATCTACAGCTGGTCGGACGCCCGCGAGCTGTCGATCGTGCGCGACAACACGCTGGATCCGGTCAACCTGGCGGTCGACGCCTCGGGTGGTCTTCTGGTGCTGTCGTCGGACGGCCGCAACGGCTCGGTCTATAGCTTCAGGCTCGGCAGCCCGGACACCGAGGTGACGGTGATCGCCGCGACGCCGACCGCCGACCATGCCGGCGCGGCCACGGTGCTGCCGGTCAACTGGTGGAAGAATGGCGAGTTCAAGGACCAGATCGATCCGGAGACCTACCAGTACCCGACCCTGGCGGAGCTCTTCATCCGCGACATGGCCGCATCAACGGCGCGCGAATACGTTTCGCCGGACGGCAGTCTGGTCCTGCCGGCCTACCGCGTCTTTCAGCAGGGACCGCCGGACTATCGCGGCCTGCGGTTCTCCGACTCGCTGGACACCTATGGCTTCACGACGGCGAAGCCGGGGCAGCGGGTGTTCCTGGCCAACAGCTCCGAGAACAAGACCTACAGCGGCGTGGCGGGGAAGGGCGGGGCGATCACCGACCTGAAGCTCTTCGCCGACCGGGGCGGCGAGAGCGTCGCGACGGACGGGCAAGGTCGGGTCTATGTCGCCAACGGCCAGGTGTTCGTCTACGCGCCGGATGGTCGGGAACTGGGGCGCGTCGACGTGCCCGAACGGCCGCTGCAGCTGCTGTTCGGCGGCCCAGACAAGCAGACTCTGTTCGTGCTGACCCACCACGCGCTCTACGCGGTTCGCCCGCGATAAAACGCCGATGACGGACGGCAAAGCAGCCCCGGGCGCGCCGCGTCCGGGGCTGTCGGCGTTAGCCCGAAGCTCCAGCCCGCGGGGCATACGACCATGGTCGTATAGTTAGCGGTCCCATCGTCTGAGATAGTCCGATCAGGCCATCGAACGATGGTCTCAATGAAAAATGGGAGGGTGTAGGATGAGCGCTGTCGGTAGCCTGCGGGGGCGATCGCCCGTTTTAAGCGTGTTGCTCGCGACCAGCGCGGTCGCGATGGTCTTGGCGGCCGGAGCGGCCAGCGCCCAGACGGCGCCGGCTCCCGCTACGGGATCGCCCGACTCGACGGCGCTGACCGAAATCATCGTCACGGGCACGCGCATCCGGTCGACCGGCTTCACCGCGCCGACCCCGACCCAGGTTCTGGGCACGGCCGACCTTGAGCGCGCCGCCCAGCCGAACATCTTCACCGCCATCACCCAGCTGCCGTCGCTGCAGGGCTCCAGCGGCGCCACCACCGGCACGTTCAGCACCTCGAGCGGTCAGCAGGGCCTGTCCTCGTTCTCGCTGCGCGGCCTTGGCACCATCCGCACCCTGACCCTGCTGGACGGCCAGCGGGTCGTGCCGGCCAATGTCACCGGCGTGCCGGATATCAGCCTGTTCCCCCAGTTGCTGGTTGAGCGGGTCGACGTGGTCACCGGGGGCGCCTCGGCCTCCTACGGCTCGGACGCCGTTGGCGGCGTGGTCAACTTCATCACCAACAAGAAGTTCGTGGGCTTCAAGGCCAACGTCATGGGGGGGGTCACCACCTATGGCGACAACCACCAGTGGCTGGCGCAGGTCGCGGCGGGCAAGAACTTCATGGACGACCGCCTGCACGTGCAGGTCAGCGGTGAATACGACTGGGAAGAAGGCGTTCCGGCGGGTGGCTTCGGCGAGGACGCGCCGGGCAGCCGCGACTGGTACACGACCGCCACCCTGGTCAATCGCGGTGTCACCAACGACGGCTCGCCACAATATCTCTATCGCGAGCACGCCCAAGCCTATCAATACGCCAAGTACGGCCTGATCAGTAACGGCCCGCTGCAAGGCACGGCCTTCGATCAGGCCGGCAATCCGTTCCAGTTTCAGTACGGCGGTGGCGGCGTCCCCGCCAAGAACGCCGCCGGCGCGGTCAGCGGCTGCTACTCGAACGGCGGCTTCTGCGTCGGTGGCGACCTGTCCGGCAATGTGGGCATCGGCACCTCGCTGCAATCCCGGATCAAGCGGATGGGCAGCTATGGCCGCATCGGCTACGACTTGGACGACAACAACGAGATTTATGCGACCCTGAACGTCGCCCGTGTGGAAAGCAGCAACCAGCCTAACCCGGGCGCCGCCACCACCAACCTGACGATGTCTTGCTCGAACCCGTATCTGCCGGCCTCGGTCGTGGCCGCCTGCGCGGCCAATGGCGTCACAACCTTCAGCTTCGGCACCAGCAACGCACTGCTGCCGCGGAATATCTCGGTCTATCCGACGCGGACCCAAGTCCGGGCGGTGATCGGCGCCGACGGCAAGTTCAACGCGCTGGGCAAGGAATGGCGCTACGACGCCTATTACACCCACGGCCAGAACACGACGAACATCCACGTTCGCGACATCCTGCTGATGCCGCGCTATCGCGCGGCCATCCAGGCCACGACCGTTGGCGGTCAGATTGTCTGCGCCGACCCGATCGCCCGGGCCAACGGCTGCGTGCCGATCAACATCTTCGGCGGCAAGCCGCCGAGCGAAGCGGCCCTGGCCTACATCACGCCCAAGAACGGCCCGTATCAGCACTCGGTGCAGAAACAGGACGTCGCCAGCATCAACTTCAGCGGCGAGCCCTTCTCGCTGTGGGCCGGTCCGGTGTCGCTGGCCTTCGGCGGCGAGTGGCGCAAGGAGCAGTACCACGTCAAAGGCGACCCCTACGGCGATGGCAATACGGACTCGCCCAACACCGCGGACTATCCCGCCGACCCGGTCCTGACCGCCTCGGGTTCCAACTGGTTCGCGGGCAACTACCATTCCGGCGCCGGCGAGTATTCGGTCAAGGAAGCCTATGCCGAAGTGAACATCCCGCTGGTCAATTCGGAAGCGGCGGGCAGGGCCAATCTCAACATGGCCGGCCGCTGGACCGACTACAGCACCTCCGGCACCGTCTACACCTGGAAGGTCGGGGCCACCTGGGACACGCCGATCGATGGCGTCCGCCTGCGGGCCGTCACCTCGCGGGACGTCCGCGCGCCGAACCTGTCGGAACTGTTCGCCGCGCCGGTGACGACCACGCTGCCGAACTTCACCGTCCCCTCGAACGGCACGCCCCCAGCCGGCCAGCCCTCGGGCGGCGCGCTGACGGTTCTGCAGAATGTGGTGGGGAACCCGGACCTGAAGCCGGAAATCGCCAAGAACGTGACCATCGGCGCGGTGCTGTCGAACCCGCAATGGCTGCCGGGCTTCAGCGTTTCGGTCGACTGGTACAACATCGTCCTCAATGGCGGCATCTCCAGCCTGGGCGCTCAGCAGATCGTCAACTTCTGCTATGCGGGCATGACCCAGTTCTGCGGCGCCTTCAACTTCAGCCCGTCTGGCGGCGCGACGGCCTTCGTCAACTCGCAGACGTTCAACCTGGCTTCGATCAAGACAAGCGGTTTCGACATCGAGAGCAGCTACCGCTTCGAACTGCCCAGCGTTCCGGGCCGCTTCACGGTCCGGGGCCTGGCCACCAACACCCACAAGTTCGTCACCAACCCCGGCATCCCCGGCGCGGTCGCCGTCGACTCGGCCGGCCAGAACTCCGGCGCCACGCCGGACTGGAAGTTCCTGGCCATCCAGTCCTGGGACACCGACCGCTTCGCCTTCAGTGTCCAGGAGCGCTGGTTTAGCGATGGCCGTTTCGGCGGCGCCACGACTGACTACGTCGAATGCAAGGTCGGTAGCTGCCCAGTCTCGACCGGCACCAACCCGACCATCGACTACAACCACATGAGCGGCGCGACCTACGTCGACATCAGCGCCTCGTACAAGTTCGGCAAGGGCCTGCAGATCTACGGCAAGGTCGACAACCTGCTGGACCGCGATCCGACGCCGTCGCCGCAGACCAATACCGGCCTGGACGCCAACCCGGCGCTCTATGACCTGCTGGGCCGCTTCTACCACGTCGGTCTGCGTTACGCCTTCTAGACCCAGTCTCCGCCTCTCCTTCCCCAGGGCGGCCTCGCCCGGGCCCGAATCCGGCCAAGCGCCGGATCGTGGCTCGGGCGTCTTTCTTTGCGCTACAGACTGAAACCGGCTGGGGCGCCCGAGGCGGCCCAGCCGGGGAGATCGAGTTGATGATTCTGGTGACGAGAGCGATCAGCGTAGGGGGCGCCCGTTGAGCAGGCCGGACCGCCTTCGGGACGCCACCATGGCCGACGTCGCCGAACGGGCGGGCGTCTCGCGGATGACCGTGTCACGGGTCATCAACGACGGCGCCAAGGTCCGTGACGCCACCCGGCGGGCGGTGCTCGACGCCATCCGCGACCTGAATTTCCAACCCAACCAGGCGGCCCGCAATCTCGTCACGGCCGGTGAGCTGCGGATCGGCGTCGTCTATTCCAATCCCAGCGCCGCGTTCATGAGCGACTTCCTGGTCGGCGTGTTCGAGGAGGCCACCAGCGCTGGCGCGCGGCTGATCCTGGTTCGCGGCGAGAACGGGGCGGTCCCTTCGCTCCACGAGCTGCGGCCACTGCTGAACGGTGGCGTTCATGGCGTGGTGCTGGCGCCGCCGCTCGGCGAGTCCGCCGTGGTGCTGGATATCCTGCGCGCCGCCAATCTGCCCGTCGCCGTGGTCGCCGCGGGCTGTCCCCCGACGGACGCGATCAATGTCCGGATCGATGATCGTCAGGCCAGCCTGGCCATGACCCGGCATCTTCTGGATCTGGGTCATCGCCGGATCGGCTTCATCGTCGGCAACCCCAACCAGACCGCCAGCGCCGCGCGCTTGGACGGCGCCCGGGCGGCCATCGCGACCGTCGAAGGCGCCGAGCTTGTCCTGGCGCACGGCGCGTTCACCTACGACTCGGGTCTGCGCGCCGCCGAGGCGCTGCTGGACGGCGACCGGCTGCCGACCGCCATCTTCGCCAGCAACGACGACATGGCCGCCGCGGCCGTATCGGTCGCTCACCGCCGACACCTGGACGTGCCAGGCGACCTGACCATCGTCGGGTTCGACGACACGACCGTGGCCACCACGCTGTGGCCGCCGCTGACCACCATTCGCCAGCCCGTCCGCCAGATGGCCGCGGTGGCCCTCGATCTTCTGCTGCGCGCGTTGCGTTCGCCCGCGCCCTCGGCGGAGGTCTATGCGGATCACGTGCTGGACCATGTACTGATCCAGCGGGACTCTACCGCTCCACCCCGACGTCCTGACAAGAGGCCCTCGAATGTCTGATCCGTCTCCCGATCTGGAAGTCGCGACCGTCCGGCGGGTCACCGCGCGGCTGATGCCGCTGTTCTGCCTGATGTACCTGATCGCCTATATCGACCGGCAGAACGTCTCCTACGCCAAGCTGGACATGGTCCAGGCCCTAGGCCTCAGCGAAGCCTCCTATGGCCTTGGCGCGTCTCTGTTCTTCATAGGCTACTTCCTGTTCGAGGCGCCGTCGAACCTGATCCTGGCCAAGGTGGGCGCGCGGGTATGGTTCGCGCGGATCATGTTCACGTGGGGTCTGGTCACTCTGGCCCTGGGCTTCACCCAGAACGCGACGATGTTCTACGTGCTGCGCTTCCTGCTTGGGGTCACCGAGGCCGGGTTCTTCCCCGGCGTGCTCTATGTCCTGACGCTCTGGTATCCGCAGTCGCACCGGGCGCGGATGGTGGGACTGTTCATGATCGCCAGCGCCATCGCCAACGCCGTCGGCGCGGTCGTGGGCGGTCTGCTGCTGGACCTGGACGGCCTGCTGGGCCTGGCGGGCTGGCAGTGGGTGTTCCTGGCCACCGGCGCGCCGGCGGTCCTGCTGACGCCCTACGTGCTCTGGAAGCTGCCCAATGGCCCGGCCCATGCGCAGTGGCTGCCCGACGATCAGAAGGCCTGGCTGGCCAAGGTGCTGAACACCGAGCGGGGCGGGGTGGTCGACGACCATCGCGGGGCCTGGAAGGCGATGTTCGATCCGCGCGTGCTGCTGCTGGCCGGCCTCTATATCGGCATGCCGCTCGGGGCCTACGGCTTGAGTTACTGGCTGCCGACCATCGTCAAGTCCTTCGGCGTCTCCAACACCACCAACGGCCTGATCAACGTCATCCCCTGGCTGATGGTCGCCGTGGCGCTGTGGGCTGTGCCGCGTCACGCCGCGCGCCATGGGGCCACCGCCTGGCACATCGCCGGACCGGTTCTGCTGGGCGCGCTCTGTCTTGTGCTCAGCGTGATCCTGCCGGGGCCGGTGCTGAAGTTCGCCGCGCTATGCATCGCCGCGCCGGCCATTTTCGCCGCCCAGCCGGTGTTCTGGAGCCTGCCGCCGAGCTTCCTTAGCGGCCCCAGAGCGGCGGCCGGCATCGCGGCGATCAACGCGATCGGCAATCTGGGCGGCTTCATCGCCCAGAACATGGTGCCGATGGTGCGCGACGCCACCGGCAGCAACCTGGCGCCCATGCTGGCCCTGGCGGCCGTGCTGCTGGTGACCAGTCTGCTGATCTTCTACGCCATGCGGAAGCTGGGTCGGCGGGCATGAGTGTTGGACGATCGCAAACTCCTGGCGTTCGGCCTGTCGCGACGCGCTGAGCTCCAGGCGTGGGCCAAGTCGCCGTCATGGGGCACGCCGCCCGGAGTTCGGCTGACGGTCTTCGCCCGCCGACGCGCCGACGGCGGGGAAGGGCTCCTTGATCTCGTTTGGTATAGTCCAAAAGTAGAGTTTCTCGCTGATCTTGCGGAGATGACGAGGCATAGCGCGCGACGCGCCTGCCAGCATGTCTGGTGGAGGAGGCGTCGCCTGGGCATGGATGTCGCGGCGCGGTGTTCATCCGTATGCGATGAAATTCGCCTGTGATGGCCCATTCGATCGGATCCTGGGTCTCAACTTGAGCTTGCGGCAAGGGCCGTTACTGGCGCGTCAGCCAGGGGGGCGGAATTTCCGGGGCTTCGACGCCGACTGTCACGCTGATGTCGTGGCAAGCGCTTAAAGCGCTCTGGTCCATACCAGTTGGGGCAGGGGAACCAATCATGTCGACGCTATATCCCGTTCGAGCCGCGCGCCCGAACCTGAAGAGCTTTTTGTTGGCGACCGTCGCGGCTCTGGCCGTTGGCGCTCATTCATCGGCCGCGTTCGCGCAACAGACCGCCAATGAATCGGCCTCGGCCGACACGGTCGACGCGGTCGTCGTCACCGGCTTCCGCAAGTCGCTGAGCGACGCGCGCGCCATCAAGCGCGACTCGGTCATCCAGAAGGACGTGATCGTCGCCGAGGACATGGCGAAGTTCCCGGAACTGAACCTGGCCGAGTCGCTGCAGCGCCTGCCGGGCGTGCAGATCACCCGCGAGGCCGGCGAAGGTCGCCGCATCTCGCTGCGGGGCCTGGGTCCCGACTTCGCGCGCGTGCAGCTGAACGGGATGGAAGTGCTGGGCAATGTCGACTCGGCGCAGGACAGCCGCGGCCAGCGCTCGCGTGACCGCGCCTTCGACTTCAACATCTTCGCTTCGGAACTGTTCTCGAAGGTCGAGGTCGAGAAGACCTTCCAGGCCGCCCAGAACGAGGGCGGCATGGCCGGCACGGTCGGCCTGTTCACCGGCAAGCCGTTCGACTACGCGCCCGGCGCCAAGGGCGCCATCTCGGTCAAGGCCGGCACCAACCAATATACCAAGGACACCCAGCCGCGCGTCGCCGGCCTGTTCAGCTACAACTGGGACAACAGGTTCGGCGTGGCGGTGTCGGTCGCCTACAGCAAGCGCGAGACCACCGAGCAAGGTCACAACACCTATAACTACGACAAGCTTAGCGCCTCTGACATGGGCAAGCTGGTCGCCAACGGCTTGGACATCTCCCACCTGTCCGCCGCGCAGCAGGCCAAGTTCCTGTCCGGCGACCTGTATATCGCGGACGGCAACCGCATCTCCTCCTGGAACTCGAAGGCCGAGCGCCTGGGTCTGACGGGCGCCGTGCAGTGGAAGCCGGCGGACAATCTCCTCCTGACGCTTGACGTGTTGCACGGCGAGTTCACGACCCACCGCGACGAATATCACCTGGCCACGCGGCCGCTGGGATCGGGGACGAAGTCCTTTGCGTTCGACACCCCGGCGGGCGGCGTCTGGCCGTCGCAGTTCCAGAAGGGTTCGGTGCTCAACAACCTGGCGTGGGACAGCAGTAACTACGTCACCATGACCGATGTCACGGGCACGACCTTCGGCAGCGAGCATCGCCGGTCGTTGAACGAAAACCGCTTCAACCAGGTCGCGCTGACCGGCAAGTGGGACCTGTCCGATCGCCTCAAGATCGATGGTCACGTCGGCTACGAGAAGTCGACCTACAAGACCCCCTATGACGACAAGCTGTATATGCGCGCCAAGGGTAATATGGTCGCCAACTATGGCGCTGATGGCCAATCGGCGACGTTCTCCTACCCGAATTTCGACGCCACCAACCCGGCCAACTACGCGTTGGATTCCTTCTATTATCGCGGTTTCAACAACGAGTCGGAGCTGAAGGAAGGCGTTCTGAACGTCCAGTATGCGCTGAACGACGTGTGGACCCTGCGCGCTGGCGTGGCCTACCACAAGTTCACGCAAGGCGGCCGGGACCTGTTCTATGACGACAACGTCAATGGAACCCGGTCCAAGATGCGCGGCAAGTCGGTCGCCGACGTCACCACCGTGTTCACCAACGAGTTCGGTTCGTGGCTGGTTGGCGACTACGACAAGACCTTCGCCAAGTTCAACGAGTACCACCGGTTCGGCCCCAACAAGGACGGCACGGGCGGCGCGCTGCAGGACATCGAGAACGTCTACGAGACCTCGGAAGCGACCGTGTCCGAGTATGTGCAGGCGGACTGGGACAGCGACCTTTTCGGCAAGCGCTTCCGCGGCAATATCGGCCTGCGCGGCTATCAGACCGACACCCACGGCACCGGCTGGATCCAGGGCGACAGCTACGCCTATCTGGGCACGACGGACGTGAAGGGCAGCTATGACGGCGTGCTGCCGGCCATGAACTCGGTTCTGGAACTGACGCCGCAGGTGATGGTGCGCTTCTCCGCCACGCAAAACCTGAACCGTCCGGGTCTGGGCTCGATGGCGGCCAAAGGCAGCGCGTTCCAGGCCGACAGCGGCGATATCACGGCCTCGCGCGGCAACCCGAACCTGAAGCCCTACAAGGACAGCACGCTGGACCTGGCGGCGGAATACTACTTCGGCCAGGACGGGCTGCTGTCGGCGAGCGTGTTCCACAAGAGCCTGAAGAACTTCATCGGCACGCAGACGCTCGAGAAAATCCCGTTCAGCCAGACGGGCGTGCCCTACACCACGATCCCGGGCGCGACGGCCAACACGATCGTCAAAGAGTTCGAGATGCCGATCAATATCGCCGGCACCAAGCAGTTGACCGGTGTGGAACTGGCCGCGCAGGGGCAATTCTCGTTCCTGCCGGCGCCGTTCGACAAGCTGGGCGCGGTGGTGAACTATACCTATGTGGACGCCGACGAGGCGCTCACCGGCATCTCGAACACCAGCTATAACGCCACGCTCTACTATGAAACCGAGCGCTGGGGCCTGCGGGGCTCCTTGAGCCATCGCAACAAGTGGTTCACCAGCCACAGCGACAGCCTGATGAGCGCCAGCACGCGCGGGTTCCAGGGATCCACCTATGTGGACGCCTCGGCCTTCCTCAACGTCTCGAGCGCGCTCCAGCTGACGCTGAATGCGATCAACCTGACGAACCAGAAGGACACCCAGTTCTGGGGTCAGAACGAGTATCTCTATAACCAGACCCAGAGCGGTGCGACCTACATGGTCGGTCTTCGCTACAAGTTCTAAGACGACCAAACTTGATCAATACCGCGCCCCGACCCGCCGTTCCGGCGGGGAGGGGCGCCCCTTTGCGTGGGCTCGAACGTGATTGTCTCGCATCGACATCGCTTCATCTTCGCCGCGGTGCCCAAGACAGGCACCCATTCGGTGCGACGCGCCCTGCGCGAACAGCTTGGCGACGAGGATGTCGAGCAGGTCGGGCTGTTCCTCAACAAGCGCTTCCCCTGGCAGGACCTGGCTGAGATCCAGCATGGCCATCTGTCGCTGGAGCAGGTCAGGCCGTATCTGGGAGAGGACGCGTTCGGCGGCTATTTCAAGTTCGCCTTCGTCCGCAATCCATTCGACCGCTTCGTGTCCTATTGCGCCTTCATGCTGCGCGGCGGCGATGTCTTCCAGCAGCGCCCGCGCGATGTGATGCGCCATTTTCTCTTCGCCGAGCCGCCGGAGCAGCACATCCTGTTCAAGCCGCAGGCCTCGCTGCTGGTCGGCGACGACGGCGTGACCCTGCTGACCGACGCGATCGGCCGGGTCGAGGACATGCAGGGGTCCTACGACGCCATCTGCGCGCGGATCGGCATTCCCTCCCAGCCGCTCGAGCGCGTCAACGGCAGCCAGCACGGCGACTATCGCCAATACTACGATCAGGCCCTGATCGACGGCGTCGCGGCCCGCTACGCCCAGGATCTTGAGCTGTTCGGCTACACCTTCGAAGGCCTGCGATGAGCGCCATGCCGGTCGCCAATCCGCGCAAGACCGCGGCGGTCCGCAAGCTCGGTCTCGTCGACATCGCCGCCTTGCGGACGGCCGTGCTGGCGATCCCCGAGGACATCTGGGCGGCGGAGAACGCCGCCAAGCCGAACAGGTTCGAGGCGTTGGGCGCGACCCGTCACATCGTCTTCCGTTTCATCGACAGTCCGCGCGACTGGCGCGGGTCGCATGATCGTCGGGCCTGGGCCCCATGGCGCGATCTGCTGGAGCCGGTGCTCGCCCAGGCGGTGCGCGACTACGACTATGCGCGCGGGGTGTTTCCGCGGGTGATGCTGGCCCGCATGCCCTCGGGCGGGGTGATCCATCCACACATCGACGCCAACCCCGCCGCGAAATGGCCGCACAAGATCCACGTGCCGCTGACGACCAATCCCGGTGTCGTGTCGTTCTTCGGCGGCGAAGAGCGCCATTTTCCGGTCGGCGAGGCGGTGGAGGTCGACAACCTCGGCCCCCACTGGGTGCGCAATGACGGCGCCACGGACCGCATCCACCTCATCTTCGAATATTACGACGCCGACCAGCCGGACCCGGACTGGCTGGCGCCGTTCCTGGCGGCGAGCACGCCGCGATGACGGAACGCGACGCCTTGCTGCGCGAAGCCCAGCACCTGCGCGCTGGGCAGCGCGTCCCGGACGCCCTGGCCACGCTGGCGCGGCTGGAGGTGTTGCATCCCCGGTTCAGCCGCCTCCACCAGGAGCGGGGTCACTGCCACATCTTGCTGCGCGATGGGCCGGCGGCGATCGCGGCGCTGCATGAGGCCGTGCGCCTCAACCCGAGCCTGCCGGCCAGTTGGGACATGCTGGAACAGCTCTACCGCATGGCGGGCGACGCCGCCCAAGCGGCCATGGCGGCTCAGCATCTGGCGATCTTGAAGCAGCTGCCGCCGGCGGTGGTGATGGCCAGTAGCCTGCTGGCCGACGGTGACCTGGAACCGGCGGAGGCGGTGCTGCGCGACTACCTGCGCCAGGACAATCTCAATGTCGGCGCCTTGCGCCTGTTCGCTCGGATTCGTCTGGAGCGTGGCGATCTCGCCGAGGCAGAGGCGCTGCTGCAGTCGGTCGTCGAGCGCGCGCCGGACTACCATGCCGCCCGCTTCGACTACGGGATGGTGCTGCTGCAGCGGCAGAAGCCGGCCCAAGCGCGGCAGGAGGCCGAGCGCCTGCTGCGGGAGGATCCCGACAACCGCGACTACCTCAAACAGTACGGCGCGGCCTGCGTCGCGCTGGGTGACCACGAGCCGGTCATCGACCTCTATGCGCGGCTGCTGGACGGTCTGCCCCCGATGGGACCAGAGGTCGCCGACCTGCGCCTGTGGCGGGCCAACGCGTTGAAGGTCACGGGCCGGCGGGCGGAGGCCATCGCCGACTACCAGGCTTCGCTGGCGGCGCGGCCGGACAACGGCGTGGCCTGGTTCAGTCTCGCCAACCTCAAGACCTATCGCTTCTCCGACGATGAGGTCGCGCGGATGGGCGCCCTGGAGGCTCGGAACGATCTCCCGGACATGGACCGCGTCTATCTGGGCTTCGCCCTGGGCAAGGCGCTGGAAGACCGGGGCGACTACGAGGCCTCGTGGCGATCCTACGCGCGCGGCAATGCGGTGCGTCGCGACCTCGCTCGGTGGCGCCCAGAGGCGGCGGAGGCCTGCGCCGCTCGGCTGAGGAAGGTCTTTACCGCCGAGGTCTTCGCCGAACGCGCCGGCTGGGGGGTGGACGATACTGCCCCGATCTTCGTCCTGGGCCTGCCGCGTTCGGGCTCGACCCTGATCGAGCAGATCCTGGCCTCCCATTCCCAGGTCGAGGGCACGCAGGAACTGACCGAGATCGGCCGCTATGCCGGGGAGCTCTGCGGGCGCGATGCGGATTGCGGCCTGCCGCTGGAGCCCGAGGCGCTGCTGGACCTGACGGCCGGAGAAGCGAGGGCGCTGGGCGAACGCTTTCTGACCGAGACGCGGACCTATCGCCGGCTGGGCCGACCGTTCTTCGTCGACAAGATGCCGAACAACTTCTGGCACATCGGCCTGATCCACCTGATCCTGCCGCGCGCCACGATCCTCGACGTCCGGCGCGAGCCGATGGCTTGCGGTTTCAGCAATCTCAAGCAGTTGTTCGGCACGACGAACCAGGAATTCACCTACGGGGTAGACGATATCGCCCGCTACTACCGAACCTATCTCGACGTCATGCGGCACTGGAACGCGGTGCTGCCGGGTCGGGTGCTGAGGGTCTCGTACGAAGACGTGATCGAAGATATCGAGGGCGGCGTGCGCCGGATGCTGGCCCACGCCGGGCTGCCATTCGAGCCGGCCTGCCTGACCTTCCACGAAACCCGTCGCAGCGTGCGCACGCCAAGCTCCGAACAGGTGCGCCAGCCCCTCGGCAGGGACGGACTGACCCAGTGGGCGCACTACGCGCCGTGGCTGGCTCCGCTGGCCGATGCGCTGGGCGACGCCCGGACGACCTACAGGAGCTGATCCGATGCGGCTATCGCGCCCCTTCTTCCAGATTCCCGTGCTCTTCGACGTGGCGCGCCTGCAGGCCGAGGTCGCGGGGCTGCCGGGCGAGGCCTGGGTTTCGCATCCGGATCGCCTGCCGGGCAACAGCGCGGCGCGCCTGATCAGCGCAGGCGGGGGCGAGACCGACGCCGTCCACGGACAGATGCTGCCGACACGCTGGCTGCAGGGCATGCCCTACCTTCAACAGGTCCTGGCGGGTTTTGGCGTGGTCTGGAGCCGCTCGCGGCTGATGCGCCTGGCGCCTGGCGCGGGCGTGCCCGAGCACGCTGATATCAACTACCACTGGCACACGCGCGTGCGGGTCCACATTCCGGTCTTCACCCAGCCGGCGGTGCGCTTCCATTGCGACGGCGAGGCGGTGCACATGGGCGCCGGCGAGGCCTGGATCTTCGACAACTGGCGCCGGCACCACGTCGAGAACAACGCCGACGCCGAGCGTATCCACCTGGTCGCCGACACCACCGGCACGGCGGCGTTCTGGCGGCTCGCTTGCGGGCCGACGCCGCCGCGCGCGCAATGGCGGACGGTGGCCTGGGATCCTAGCGCCTCTCCGGACCTGCTCACCGAGGACGACCAGCGCTCCCCCGTCATGCCCGCCGCCGAGGCGCAGTGGCTGATCGATGACCTGTGCGCGGAGCTGGCGCTCGCCGACGACACCGCCGACGCCAGGGCGCGCGCCGCGCGGTTCGGCAAGCTGCTGGAGAGCTTCATGTTCGACTGGCGCCAGCTGTGCGCGCTCCACGGCGTCAGCGGGCGAGGGCTGGAGGACTTCCAGCGGCTGGTCGACGCTGTGCGCCAGGCCGCCGGGCCGCTGGCCGAGGGGCTAGTGATGCGCACCAACGACGCCAGCGCCTTGCTGGTGCTGGAAAAGCGCGTGCTGCAGCACCTCGTCGTGGACTAGGTCCCGTCCGCGCGATCGATCAGGCCGCGGAGGAGACCCTGATAGGTCTCCAGGCCCGCGATCTCGGCGTCGGGCGCCTTGCCCGCCTCATCATAGCCGCGTAGCCGCAGGGCGGGCCGCGCCGCCGGATCTGCCAGAAAGTCCTCGATCTCGGCGGCGGACAACGGACCGCCCTGCAAGGCCAGACTCTGCAGCGAGGCGGGGCTGAGACTCTCCCGATAGGCCGGATCGACCGCGACCCGATAGCGCTTGGCCGCCACGTGCAAGCGGATCGGCTCGGTGACCGCCGGGCCGAAGGCGCGGGCGAGATAGCCGGCGCCGATGTGCTCGTGCCGGGTGTCGATGCCGAGGTCGGCGGCGTTCTCGCCGACCTTCTGCATCATGTGGCCGACGTCGTGCAGCAGGGCGGCGGCGACCAGTTCCGGCGGCGCCCCGTCCAGCTTGGCATGGTGCGCGGTCTGCAAAGCGTGCTCCAGCTGGCTGACGCCCTCGCCGTAGTGCAGGCCGCCCAGGCGCGTGAAAAGGTCGGTCAGTTCGGCCACGAAAGCGTCGGCCGCGGGACGAGAGGTCATCGAATATCCGTGAACTGAAGGCTTAGAGGCGCATACGGCCGATGCCCGGATCGGTGCGGCTGGCGCGGCCGGTTTCCAGGTGCCCGGCCAGGCGCTGGGTGAACGAAGGATCGTCGGCCAGGGTCAGGGTCAGGTCGTACCAGTGGTCGCTGCCGCGCAGATCCCAGATCGAGCGGACGACGCCCCGGGGCTTCAGCATCACGGTCTGGCGCGCCTCGCCCTCGGCCAGGGGATAGTCCTCGGCCATGCGCAGGGTCGCCAGGCCGGCGCCTTGCAGGCTGATGACTAGGCGCGGGCGGGCGTCGGCGGCGACCGTGACGACCGGCTGCGGTCGTGACGTGTCGCCGACGAAGCGACGGTAGAAGCCGTTCGGGCCGTGGACGGTCAGGTCATAGGGACCCAGCGGGCGGCCGTCCTTGTTCCAGTGGCCGGCGGCGTATTTCCGGCCAGCCGCCAGGGTGAAGCGCCAGGGGCCTTCGCGGTCGGTGTTGTCAAAGACCTGGAAGACCGCGCCCACCCGCCCGGCATTGACCAGGTCGATCCACAGCGCGCCGCCCGAGACGCGAGCGTCGGCCGACAGGACGTAGGGCAGGGGACGCGCGCCACGCTGTGGGCCGTCCTGGGCCGATGGATCTTGGGTTTTGGGGATCCTCAGGCTCGGCGCCGCCTTGGAGTGGGCCACGCGCTGCATGTAGTCGGCGGTGGCCGGCAGGGTCAGGGCCGTCCAGTCCTGGTTCGGCGTGGCGAAGTCGAAGGCCGAGGTCAGGTCGCCGCAGACCGTCCGGCGCCAGTCGCTGATGTTGTCCTCGCGTACGCCGAACCGCCGCTCCAGGAACTTCAGGGTCGAGGTGTGGTCGAACACCTCCGAGCAGACGAGGCCGCCCCGGCTCCAGGGCGAGACGATGATGGCCGGCACGCGGATGCCCAGGCCCAGCGGATAGGCGCCCTTGTTGGCGCCCTCGGCGTCCGGGCCATAGGTCTTGGCCTCGCCAGCCACCGACACCGAACTCCAGCCTTGCTCGGGCGTCAGTGGCGGCATCGGTGGCTGCATGTGGTCGTAGAAGCCGCCGGCCTCGTCGTAGTTGACGATGAAGACGGTCTTGGCGAACACCTCGGGGTGGTCGACCAGGGCCTTGATCAGTTCGGCGCAGACATGCTCGCCCTTGGACGGCTCGGCCGAGGGATGTTCGGAGAGGTCGGCGGCGGTGACGATCCACGAGACTTGCGGCAACCGGTCGGCGGCGACGTCGGCGCGGAAGGCCTGGACCAACTGCTCGCCATCCGACCGCTTGCGATCGGCGCCGGACTTGCCTTCGCCCAACCAGGAGCGGCCGCGCGCGTAGAGCTCGGAGTCCTTGGCGCAGGGGCGGAAAGTCTTGAACACCGACAGGATGTTATCGCCGAAATTGTCATACTCCTGGTAGACCTTCCAGCTGACGCCGGCCGCCTGCAGGCGCTCGGCATAGGTCGTCCAGTCGTGCGGCCCCTTGGCCATGACCTTGTCTTCGGCCATGTCGGCGCTGGGCGTTTCGTCCTCGCCGTAGTTGCTCATTTCCGGATCGCCGCCGACCTTGCCGCCGCCGTTGCAGCCCGTCCAGAGGTGCAGGCGGTTCGGGTAGGTCTGGGTCAGGGTCGAGCAGTGATAAGCGTCGCAGACCGTGAAGGCGCTGGCCAGGGCGTGGTAGAAGGGCAGGTCGGAGGCCTTGTAGTAGACCATCCGCTTGTGCAGTTCGCCCGAGTGGCCCCACTGGTCGTAGCGGCCGCCGTTGACGATGGTGATCGCCGCCTGATGGCCCTGGTCCGAGCCGTCGACGGTGTAGGCGTTGGTCGCCGAGGCGTCGCCGTGGAACGGGGCGACGAAGCCGTCGGGATGCTCTTGACTTGGTTGTCGCCACACCGAGGCGCCGCCGGGCAGGCGCTGCGGACGCGGATCGCCCAGGCCACGCACGCCGTTCAGCGCTCCGAAATAGTGATCGAACGACCGGTTCTCCTGCATGAAGATCACGACGTGCTCGACATCCATGATCGTGCCAGTGCGATGACGCGCGGGGATGGCCAAGGCCCTGGCGACGGTGGTCGGCAATAGGCCAGCCGCCGCGCTGGCCGTGGCGGCGGCGCGCAGGAAAGAGCGGCGGTCGGTCGTCATCGGCCCATCTCCCGAGAATCGATTTTTGGTATAGACCAGGTAGTTTGGGGCTTCGGCGAAACTTTCGTGACACCGAGGCGCGGACCGTGCTTGCGGGACCGTTGGTCCGATCCAGTTCCTTGACCCTGGGGGAGCGCCCTCCCATCCTCGCGGCGTGGCGGGATTCGACCGCTGGCCAGGTCGCCCGATGCAGCAGCCCGAAAGCCTTCAGTATATCGGCGTGCGCGACGACATCGCCGCGCGCATCGCTGGCGGAGAGTTCAAGCCAGGCGAGCGCCTTCCGTCCGAGCGCCAGATGCAGATCGGCGGCGGCGTCGCTCGCGGCACCGTGCGCGAAGCCCTCTTTCAATTGGAGGCCGAGGGGGTCATCTACCGCAAGGAGCGTAGCGGCTGGTACGTCTCGCCGCCGCCGGTGGTGTATGATCCGACCCGCTGGGAAGGCTTCATGTCCTATGTCGAGGCGCAGGGGCGGCAGCCGTCGACCGAGACCCTCAGCAAGATCGAGATCGCCTGTGACGGCGTGCTGGCCGAGATCTTTTCGCGCCCGATCGGGGCGCCCATGTACTGGATACGCCGCCGGCGTTCGGTCGATGGCCGGGCGGTGCTGTTCGAGAACATCATCGTCGACGCGTCGCTGACGCAGGGTCTGATAGACCACGACCTGAATGGCTCGCTGACCAGCTTGCTGAAGTCGGTCTATGGCATCGGCGTGGCGCGCAACAAGGTCGATATGAGACCTTGCGCCCTGACTGGCGAGGAGGCCGAGGCCCTGCGGGTCAAGTCCGGCTTGCCAGGGCTTAGTCTGGTCCGCACCTGTTACGACGCGCAAGGTCGCGTGGTCGAGTTCGACCGCGAGCACTGGCGCCACGACGCCCTGAAGATCAGCGTCGACATCCGCGTGCGCTGACCCGTGAAGCGGGGGAACCCGGACCTACGCGGCCGTCATCCAGTTGTCGTGGACTTGGTCTAGACCAGTGCGCTCCAAAGAGGGCGTCCCATGACAACTGGTCCAAAGCGCTGGCTGGAGCGCGCCAATCCGCTGGCCTTCACCCTGTTCGCGGGCCTTGCCGGTTTCTGCGCCTATTTCTCGATGTACGCCTTCCGCAAGCCGTTCGCGGCGGCGACCTTCGGCGCGGTCGAGGGCTGGAGCTTCGCGGTCGACTACAAGATCGCTCTCGTGCTGGCTCAGGTCGCCGGCTACGCCCTGTCCAAGATGATCGGGGTCAAGGTGATCTCCGAGATCGCGCCCCGCCATCGCGGTGTCGCCATCCTGGGCCTGATCGGCGTCTCGTGGCTAGCGCTACTGGCCTTCGCGGTCGTGCCCGCGCCCTGGAACGTCGCGGCGCTGTTCCTGAACGGCCTGCCGCTGGGCATGATCTGGGGCCTGGTGTTCGGCTTCATGGAGGGCCGCCGCACCTCGGAGGTGCTGGGCGCCATCCTCTGCGCCAGCTTCATCCTGTCGTCGGGCGTGGTGAAGTCGGTCGGCAAATGGCTGATGGTCGACTTGCACGTTTCGCCGTTCTGGATGCCGGCCGCCACCGGCGCGATCTTCATGCCGCTGCTGGCGATCTCGGTCTGGGCGCTGGTCCAGATGCCGCCGCCCAGCGCCGCCGACGAGGCCGCTCGCGTGCGCCGGGAGCCGATGGACAAGGCCCAGCGCCGCGCCTTCCTGGGCTCTTACGCGCCGGGCATCGTGCTGCTGGTGCTGGCCTATATCCTGCTGACGGCCTTGCGCGACTTCCGCGACAACTTCGCCGCCGAGATATGGACCGCCCTGGGCTTCGGCCAGGCCTCCGGCGTGTTCACCGCCAGCGAGCTGCCGGTCGCGGTCGTCTCGTTGGCCGTGATGGGCGCGGTGATGCTGGTGCGCGACAACCTGCGAGCCTTGCTGGTCATGCACGGCGTGATCCTGGCCGGCTTCCTGGTGCTGGGCGGCTCGACCCTGGCGTTTCAGGCGCACATGCTGACCCCCCTGACCTGGATGGTCCTGACCGGCGCGGGGCTCTACATGGCCTACACCCCGTTCAACGCCATGCTGTTCGACCGCATGATCGCCTTCAGCGGCCAGGTCGGCACGGCCGGCTTCCTGATCTATGTGGCCGACGCCTCGGGGTATCTGGGCAGCGTGGCGCTGCTGGTCTGGCGCAACTTCGCCATGGTCGACCTCGACTGGCTGAGCTTCTTCGTCAACAGCGCCTATGCGACCAGCGCCGTCGGCGCGGTCTGCACGCTGTTCGCGGGCCTCTATTTCCTGCGCCGGCGGAAGACGTCCGCCAGCGGGCAGGGCGCGGTGGCCTTCCCGGCCGCCGGTCAGGTCGTCGAGCCATGACGTTGGAGCGCCGCTTCGATCTCGCCGTTGTCGGCGCTGGCATTGTCGGCCTGGCCCATGCCCTGGCCGCCGCGCGCCTTGGCAAGCGTGTCGTGGTGATCGACCGCGACGCCCAGGCCAACGGCGCCTCGGTGCGCAATTTCGGCTTCGTGACCGTCACGGGCCAGGCGCGAGGCGAGGTCTGGCGACGGGCGCGGCGCTCGGCGCGGGTCTGGGCCGAGATCGCCGGGCCGGCCGGAATCGAGGTCGTGCAGCGCGGCCTGACGATGGTCGCCCGTCGCCCCGAGGCCAAAGCCGTGCTGGAAGCCTTCCTTAAAACCGAGATGGCCGAGGGCTGCGCCTGGCGCGACGCCGGCGACCTCGACGACCGACTGCCGGTTCGGGGCGAGGTGCTGGGCGCGCTGACCAGTTCGGTCGACCTGCGTGTGGAATCCCGCACCGCCATTCCGCGCCTGGCCGCCTGGCTGGAGACGGCGCACGGCGTGACCTTCCTGCGAGGCGTCGCCGCGCGCGGCGTCGAGACCGGTCGCCTGGAGGCCTCCGTCGGGACGATCCACGCCGAGACCATCGTGGTCTGTCCGGGGGACGATCTCGTCACCCTGTTTCCCGACGCCTTCGCCCAGGCCGAGGTGACGCGTTGCAAGCTGCAGATGCTGCGCCTGGCCGCCCCGGGCTGGCGGCTGCCCGGGCCGGTCATGTCCGACCTGGGTCTGGTTCGCTACCTCGGCTATGCCGCCTTGCCCGAAGCGCCGGCCCTGCGCGCGCGGCTTGAGGCCGAGCAGCCGGCGCACCTGGAGCACGGCGTCCACCTGATCGTGGCGCAGAGCGCCGACGGCTCGCTGGTGGTCGGCGACAGCCACCACTATGCCCCCACGCCCGATCCCTTCGCCCGGGACGACGTCGACGCCCTGATCCTCGACGAGTTCGCCAAGGTGTTCGGCCAGGCTCCGCCGCCGGTTCTGGAGCGCTGGACCGGCACCTACGCGTCGGCGGCCGGTCACAGCCTGATCGAGGCCCCGATGCCGCGCGTTCGCCTGGTGACCGTGACCGGCGGCACTGGCGCTTCGACCGCCTTTGGCCTGGCCGAGGAGGTGATCGCGGGCCTCTATGACCTTCCCCGGCAAGGAGCCGTCGCATGAGCCCTATCCAGGCCGTCATCTTCGACTGGGCCGGCACCATGATCGACTTCGGTTGCCGGGCGCCGGTCATGGCCCTGCGCGAGGTCTTCGCCGAGGCGGGGATCGAGATCTCGGAAGCGGAGGCTCGCGCCGACATGGGCAAGGCCAAGCGCGATCATGTGCGGGCGTTGCTGGCCTTGCCGCGCGTCGCCGAGCTTTGGACCAAGCGCTACGGCGCGGCCTCGACGGAGGCCGATGTTGACCGCCTGCACGACGCCGTCGAGCCGAAGATGCGCGCCGCCGCTCGCGACTGCGCCCAACTGATCCCCGGCGCGGCCGATCTCGTCGCCGACCTGCGGGCGCGAGGCGTGAAGATCGGCTCCACGACTGGCTACACCCGCCCGATGATGGCCGACATCCTGCCGCTGGCCGCCGAACAGGGCTATGCGCCCGAAGTGGTGGTCTGCGCCGGCGAGACGGCGGCGGGACGGCCTTCGCCCCTGATGATGTGGAAAGCCCTGGTCGAGCTGGGCGCCTGGCCGGCGCGGGCCTGCGTCAAGGTCGACGACGCGGTCGTCGGCATCGGCGAGGGGCTGGAGGTTGGCGCCTGGACGGTGGGCCTGTCGGCCTCGGGCAATGGTGTCGGACTGTCGCGCGAGGACCTCGACCTGCTGCCGGAAGCCGAGCGCGCCGCCCGGATCGAAGCCGCCACTCAGGCCCTGCGCGACGCCGGCGCCCACTACGTGGTCGAGAGCGTCGCCGGGCTGGGGCCCGTCCTGGCCGAGATCGCGACCAGGATCGAACGCGGCGAGCGCCCGGCGGCCTAGGCTCCCGGCGGCGTTACTCGGCAGCCACCGCCGCGCCGCCGAAGCGCTGGGCGCGGGCGGCGCTGGAGCGCAGGTCCGAGAAGCTCTGGGCCACCAGCGGATAGTCGGCGGGCAGACCCCACTTGGCGCGGTACTGGTCTTCGCTCAACCCCAACTGGTTCAGGTGCCGGCGCAGCGAACGATAGCGACGGCCGTTCTCGAAGCTGACGATAGCGTCGGGCGTGATGCTGGCGGCGATCTGGTCGGGCGTCGGCGGCTCGATGGGCGGGGCGATGGTCCCCGGGCCGGCGAAGACGGCTTCAAGCGCGGCGTAGGTGCGCGCGCTGAGGGCGGGCAGATCGTCCGCCGACACGGTGTTGCGGCTGAGATAGGCGCACAGCACCTGGGCGGCGATCTCGGCGGCGCGTTCCTGGGCCTTGGTCATGAGAATAGCTCGGGACGTTGAGAAGAAACCCAGGGGCGCTGGGATCGCGCCCCTGGGTCAGTTGGCGGGCGAACGGTGGGTCAGTGCGCGCCCGCGGCTCGGAGACGGTCGCCGAAGGCGCAGGCCGGCGGCAGCTCGACCTTCACCCCGGCGCGCGCCTTGCCTTTCAGCCAGTCGCTGAGAGCCTCGGCGACGGTGTGGTCCAGGCTGGTGAGGCCGCGCGTGTCCAGCTTCACCCGGCCATTGTTCGGCGCGCCGTCGAGGACCTTGGCGATCTTCGGCAGCTGAATGAACGTGGCCGCACCCTCCAGTCGGATCTCGCTCTCGTCGGGACCCAGTTCGTGCTGGGAGACGCTGAGGCGCATCTTCTTGAGGTTGGGGACCAGCTCGAGCAGCGTCAGCCCCATGCCGACCAGCACGCCGGTCAGGAGGTCCGTCGCCACGACCATCACGAAGGTCGCCGCCCAGATCATCGCCGGCAGCAGACCGTAGCGGGCGAAGAGGTGGCGGACATGGTCCAGGCTGACCAGCTTCCAGCCCGTGACGACCAGCACGCCGGCGAGGGCCGCGCTGGGCACCATGCGCAGCAGCCAGGGCAGCAGGGCGACGAAGGCCAGGATCCAGACGCCGTGCAGGATCGCCGACAGGCGAGTCATGGCGCCGGCCTGGACGTTGGCGGAGCTACGCACGATCACGCCGGTCATCGGCAGGGCGCCGACCAGGCCGCACAGCATGTTGCCGACGCCCTGTGCGCCCAGCTCCTTGTTGTACTTGGTGCGCTCGCCGTCGTGCATGCGATCGACGGCGGCGGCCGACAGCAGGGTCTCGGCCGAGGCGATGAAGGCCACCGCGATGGCGGTCACCAGCAGCATCGGATCGGCCATGCGGGCGAAGTCGCCGACGCCAGGAATGGCGATCGCCGCGGCGATCGATTCCGGCACGACGATCTTCTGGACGTCCAGGCCCAGGACCGTGGCCAGCACGGTGCCGGCGACGACGCCCAGCAGGGCGCCCGGGACCAGCTTCAGCGCCTTGGGGCGGAATTTCTCCCACAGCAGGATCGAGCCGATGGTCACCACGCCGACCGCCAGGGCGGCTTCGACCTGGGTCAGGGTGGCGAACTGAACGCCGGCCAGAGCCGACGGGATGGCCGCCAGATTCTGCAGGCCGTGGGCCTTGGGCGAGTCGCCGAACAGCACGTGGAACTGGCCCGCCACGATCAGCACGCCGATGCCGGCCAACATGCCATGCACGACGGCTGGCGAGATGGCGCGGAACCAGTTGCCCAGCTTGGCGGCGCCGGCGATCAACTGGATCAGCCCGGCGACGACCAGGATCGGACCCAGCATGGACAGGCCGTGCTTGGCGACGATCTCGAAGACGATGACCGCCAGGCCGGCGGCGGGCCCGCTGACCTGCAAGGGCGAGCCGGCCAGGGCCCCGACGATGACGCCGCCGATGATGCCGGTGACGAGGCCGCGCTCGGCCGGGACGCCCGAGGCGACGGCGATGCCCATGCAGAGGGGCATCGCCACGAGGAAGACGACGATCGAGGCGATGAAGTCACGCGACAGGATCGTCGAGAAGCCAGGCTTCACACCCTGGGGAGAGGAGGCGACAGCTTGGGTCATTCGGCGGCGATGCCCAGGTGATCGGCGGCGACCATGCGGCGCGAGGGGCGCTGGGCGACGGGCAGCGGAGCCCCTTCGTAGACCTGCTCGAACTGGCCGGTGTCGCCATTATAGGCCTGGATCTGGCCGGTCTCGATCTCGAAGAACCAGCCGTGCAGGGTCAATTTGCCTTGGGCGATGGCCGACGCCACCGACGGGTGGGTGCGCAGATGGTTCAGCTGGACGACGACGTTTTCCAGCGACAGGGCGCGGGTCGTGCCGTGCTCGTCCAGGCCGTGATAGGCGTTGCAGACGACGCTGTGGGCGGCGTGGGCGTGGCGCAGCCAGGCGGCCACGTTCGGCATCTTTTCCAGAGCCGCCGGGTTCGAGAACGCCTTCATCGCACCGCAGTCGGAGTGGCCGCAGACGACGATGTCGCGAACGCCCAGGGCCATGACGGCGTATTCAACCGCCGACGAGACGCCGCCATTGGCTTGGCTGAACGGCGGAACGATGTTGCCGGCGTTGCGGCAGACGAACAGGTCGCCGGGGGCGGCCTGGGTGATCAGTTCGGGGACCACGCGCGAGTCCGCGCACGAGATCATCAGGGCCGAGGGGCTCTGGCCGTGGCTGGCCAGGCGTTCGTAGAGGGCGCTCTGGGCGGGGAAGACCTGGCCGCGAAAGAGCGCGGCGCGTTCGAGAAACTGTTCCAAGGGACCTCCATGAACTGATCGCCGCGACGCCCAAAAGGGGGGCGGGCGCCGCGGCGAGCGTCACGGCGAGAAGCGCCGGATGCGTCGATGAAGGTCGTTTGGGGTCTTTGCTGCGGTGCAGCGGCTTTGTGACAAAGGATGTCTTGGAAGATGTCTTTGGGGGGGACGTCTTGGGCGCGCTAAAGCGCGGGTAGGCGGATCTCGACGCGCAGTCCGCCTTGAGGGCGGTTCTTCAGGACCAGGGTTCCATTCTCGCGTTGCAGGATCTGCTGGACGATGGTCAGGCCCAGGCCGAGACCGCCGGTGTTGCGGGCCCGGGCGTCGTCGAGACGATGGAACGGCTGCAGCACATGAGCCAGCTCGGCCTCGGGGATGCCGGGACCGTTGTCCTCGATGGCCAGCACCGCCGCGTCGCCCTCGCGTGTCAGGGTCAGCATGGCGTCGCCGCCATAGTGCAAGGCGTTCTCGACGATGTTGCTGATCGCCCGTTTCACCGACAGCGGCCGGGCCAGCACGGGCAGGTGGTCGAGGCCGGCATAGGTCGCTGGCCGCTCGGCGTCGGCGGCGTCGTCGACGACGGTCATGGCGATGGCGGCCAGGTCCGTTCGTCGCCGGGGCTCGGGATCCTCCTGGCCGCCCAGATAGGCCAGCAGGGAGTCCAGCATGGACGTCATCTCGTCGACGTCGGCCTCCAGGGCTTCGCGAGCGTCGGCGTCCGTCACGAAACCGGCCCTCAGCCGCAGGCGGGCCAGAGGCGTGCGCAGATCATGGCCGACCGCGGCCAGGGCCTCGGTGCGGGCTTGCAGCAGGCCGGCGATGCGGTCCTGCATGGCGTTGAAGGCCTTGGCCACCAGCTTGAGATCGCCGGCCCCGCTCTCGGCGATGCGGACCTGAGCGCCCTTACCGACCTTGTCGGCCGCCTCGGCCAGCGCCCGCAACGGGCGGCTGAGATTGCGCAGCACCAGCACCGCGGCGATGATCACGCCTAGGCCCAACGTAAAGGCCGAGCCGAAGCCGCTCAGCAGCACGGCCCAGGGCGCGACGCGTATCTTGGTGCTCAACGCCATCCAACTGCCGTCGCGCAACTTGACGGCCACCTTCAGGTGCGTGTCGCGCGGCAGGGCGCGGTCGATGTCGGCGTGGACGCGCAGATCCCGGTCGCGCAGGCTGGGCTCGGCGTCGAACAGTTCCTCGCGGTAGTCGTTTTCGACCGCCCGGCCGCCGTCGACCAGCGTGGGCAGGACCGACCAGGTCAGGTGGGTGGCGCGATTGGAAATCACCGCCGCCCGCACCCCGCGCTCGTCGGGGGATGAGGCCTCCAGGATGCCCGTCGCGGCTACCAGTTGCTCGGCCACGCGTCGGATCTGGTTCTCGCGGTCGGGATAGAGGCGGCTGTTCTCGAACAGGATCGAACTGCCAATGAACTCCAGGGCCACGGCCAGCATCAGGACCAGGGTGACCTGGCCGACAAGACGCTGCGGCCATAGCCGCCAGGACTTCATCGGCGCTCGACGGCGGCGGTGAAGATATAGCCGACGCCGCGCACGGTGCGCAGCAGAGGTTCGGCCTGGCCGACGACGGCCAGCTTGCGGCGCAGGCGGCTGACCAGCACGTCGATGCTGCGGTCCGAGGCGTCGGAAAGGCGGGCGCGGGACATCTCAAGCAGGCGCTCGCGGCCGATCACCCGTTGAGGCGAGCTGACGAAGGCCAGCAGCAGGTCGAACTCGGCGCCCGACAGGTCGACGAAGGCCCCGTCCGGCGACAGCAGCTCGCGGCGGCCGGGATCCAGGCTCCAGCCTGAGAACGTCATCCGCTGGTGGCCGCGCGGCTGGCTCGATTGCGAGCCGGCCTGAGTCCGGCGCAGGATGGCGCGGATACGGGCGATCAGCTCCTTCTTGCTGAAGGGCTTGCCGATATAGTCGTCGGCGCCGAGCTCCAGGCCGATCAGGCGGTCGGTCTCGTCATGGCGGGCGCTGAGCATGACGATCGGCACGTCGCTCTCGCGGCGCACCAGGCGGCAAAGATCGAAGCCGTTGCTGCCCGGCAGCATGACGTCCAGCAGAATCAGGTCGACCGTGTTGGTCTCCAGAACCCGGGCCATTTCCGCGCCGTGGGCCGCGCTAAGCGGCTGGAAGCCTTCCTCGCGCAGCAGACGCATCAACAGCGTGCGAAGGGCCGGATCGTCCTCGACGACGAGCACCGTGGAGGCGAGCGGCGCGGTCGCCAAGTCGCGCGGCAGCGCGATCATTCCGTGGCCTAAAGAATCCATATGCTCGGGCTAGTTAGGCGCCATGGCGCCGGGAACAAGGCCGGAGCCGACGATTTCTCGCCGACTCCGCGCCTAAACTGAGGATACCCCTGGCATCCCAGCGAAACTGGGCCCTCGCGCGCATTTTGCAGGTAGGGGAGCACGCGAGGGCGGGCCGCCGCCGACGATGAAGTTACGGCGACCGTTCTGTACGCCGCGCTAGCTGGCGCGGCAGGTGTCGGGGGTGACTTCTCCGGGCGCGACGTTGGCCGCGGGAGCCTTGGGCTTGGCGCAAGCGAGGGCCGTCTGGGCCTTGGCGGCGCGCTTCTGGAGGTTCTTCTTGGCGACCTCCTCGGTGAAGGTCAGGCCGGTGCCGGCGGGACCCGCCAGGGCCGGAGAGGCCAGCAGGCAGGCGGCGGCGAGGCCGAGGGACGCGAGGACTTTCATACGAAACAGACTCCGGGAACTTGAACGAGGAAACTCACCCGCCAGCGGCGGTGTCGACTTGCGCCTGGATGGCGGGCAGGGCGCGGCGGTAGGTGTCGACGGCCTTCAGCAGGCCCTCGATCTCGGCGTGGGTGATGGCGGCGCGGTGCTCGTAGCCCTTGGCCGAGGTGAACTTGAAGGCCCAGGCGCCCGGCGTCGCGGCGGCGCGGCGCAGTTCGTTCTCGGCGACGCCGAACGAGACCTCCTCGCGACAGACTTCCGGCGCCTCGAACAGGAAGCAGTGGCTGGCGTTGTCACGGATCTTGGTCAGCGGCGCCGCGACCGGCCATTGGCCCGTCTGGTGCGAGACTTCGCTGTAGCCGCGGATCGAGCCCGGATAGGTCAGGCTCTGACGCACCTCGAAGCGCGTGGCGCCCGAGCGCTTGTCGACGACCGCCCGCAGGTGGTTGTCGTTGCTGGGCGACTTGAAGACACCCTTGCCCGTCTGGAAGCCGCGCTCGGTGCTGATCACCGTCTCGATGTCCAACGGGTCGTCGATGACTTGAGCGCGGGCGTGAAAGTGGTCGGCGGTCAGGGCGGTCTGCTTGGCGGGCAGGCGGACGGTTTCGGCGCTCGCGGCGCCGGCGACGGCGAGTCCAGCGACGGCGGCCAGGGCCAACACGCGGGTGTGGGTCTTGCGCATCCTTGTTCTCCCGAACAGGGGCCGCGCCATCGGGTGCGGCCTTTCAACGGTTCGAGAGTGGCGAGGTCGCCTTGCGGCTCTGCATCGCGATTGTGACAAAGCGTGACAGGCGAGGCCGGCTCGCCGAAAGGGCCCGAGGCTATGCCGGCAGGCGCACCGCTCCGGCCTCGCGCAGGGCCTTGATCGTCGGGAAGCCGTCGACGGCCATCAGCAGGTCCGCCTCGGCCAGCAGCGAGCGCAGGACATGGACCGCGCCTTCGGTCCCGCCCAGGGCCAGGCCGTAGGAATAGGGACGCCCGACGCCCACGGCCATCGCGCCGATCGCCAGGGCCTTGGCGACGTCGCTGCCCGAGCGGACGCCGGAGTCGAACAGCACCGGCGTGTCGCCCGCCGCCTCAACCACCCCCGGCAGCATGTCGATCGCGGCGATGCCGCCATTGGCCTGCCGGCCGCCGTGGTTGGAGCAGTAGACGCCGTCGACGCCCTCGTCCTTGGCGCGGCGCACGTCGTCGGGATGGCAGATGCCCTTCAACACGATCGGCAGCTTGGTCAGTGACCGCAGCCATGGCAGATCGGTCCAGGTCAGCACCTTGCCGAAGGTCGCCGCCCAGGTCATGACCGAGGTCTGGAGGTCCGTCTTTGGATCCTTGCCGACCATGGCGCGAAAGCGCGGGTCCGAGAAATAGTTGGCCAGTACGGCGCCGCGCAGTTGCGGGAAGTTGGAGTCGTTGAGGTCTCGCGGCCGCCAGCCGGTGACCCAGGTGTCGAGGGTGACGACGATGGCCTTGTAGCCGGCCGCTTCGGCGCGGCTGACCAGGCTGGCGGCCAGTTCGGGATCCTTGGGCGTGTAGAGCTGGAACATCCCGGGCGTGTCGCCCATGGCGGCGGCGACGTCCTCCAGCGGGTCGTTGGTCAGGGTCGAGACCACGAGCGGCACTCCCGTGGTCGCGGCGGCCCTCGCGGCGGCCAGGTCGCCGTGGCCGTCCTGGGTGCAGAGCCCGGTCACGCCGATGGGGGCCATGAACAGCGGGCTGGCCAGCTTCATGCCGAACAGGTCGATGGAGAGGTCACGCGCCGAGCAGTCGACCATCATCCGCGGGATCAGGCCCCAGTGCTTGAAGGCCGAGGCGTTGCTGTCCTGGGTGTGCTCGTCGCCGCAGCCGCCCTGCACATATTTCAGGGTCGAGGGCGGCATCGCCGCCTGGGCCCGCGCCAGGAGGCCGGCGAAGTCGACGGGATACTTCGGCAGCACGCCGTGCAGACCCTGAAAATAGATCTCGGTCTGATAGTCGCCGTAGTGCGGCATGGTTCGCTCCCCAGGGCTGCTCGACGGTCTGGGCGTCGATGCGTCGATCCGATTTGACGCGATCGCGCCGTCGGCCGCTAGCCCCCTCAAGCGCGTGATCGGCGCTCCAGCCACCAAAGAAGGCCAAGCACGGCCAGAAGGCCGACGGCCCAGGGCCAGGACGAACCCGGTGTCCTGCGGAGGACGCGGGCGTCGTGCGTGACGCTGGCCGCCACCGCGTCGAGCGTCGCCTGGCGGTCGGCGGCCCGCGCCAGCGAAGGCGCGGCGTCGGCGGGATGGACGTAGAAGCTCGCGCCGTCCGAGACCCTGCGCCATCCGGCCTGGCGAGGCCAGTAGGCGGCGCAGGCGGCGGGTCCGGTCGCCGGATCGACGACAGGCCGGCTTTCGACGCCATCGGGGTCGACGACTCGGATCGGTCCGGTGACGCCGCAGAGCGCCGCGCGTTGGCCCGCCCGGGCGATGCCGTCCAAGCGCACGCCCGGGCCATCGCTGGGACGCGCCAGGGCCGAGAACAGTTCGCTCCAAAGCTCTCCGTAGCGATCGGCGTGCCCGGTCAAGGCAAGGCTATAGCTGTCGGCCACGATCCAGAGGCCCACGCGACCCAGGCCGCGCGGCCGCCAGGCGGCCAGCGGCGCGCCGGCCTTGTCGCGGATCAACGGCACGCCCTCGCGTTCGGCTTGCGCCAGGTCGTAGCGGCTGAGTTCCAGGTCGGTCGGACCGCCGAGCCGGAAAGCCTGGACCTCGCCGTCGCCCGAGGTCGCCATGCCCAGGTTCATCCAGTCGCGTCGGGTGGCGGCCGAGAGCGGTCCAGTCGGACGCAGCAGCAGGCCGAGGCCGTCCTGCGTCGCCGCGGCCAGGGTGGCCCGAGCGCCGGGCGACAGGCTTTCCCAGCGCCGATCGTCGACCACCACGAGGTCGATCTCGGCCACGCTCGCGCGCGTGACCGGCGTCGGCGGATCGCCCAGGACCACGCCGCCGCCAACGTCGATGTCGAGGCTCAGGGCGATGCCGGCGTCCTGGGCCCAGCGGCGCAGATACTTGGTCTCGGCGCTCGGCGCGCCGGCCAGGACCAGTACGCGCGGCTGGCGCTGAGCGCGGGTCTCGACCGGGATGTCGATGTGCTCGACCAGACGACCGGCGCCGTCCCTCAGGCGCAGGTCGAACAGCGCCAGGCCGGGTGCGCGAGTGGCGGCCGACAGCTGGAAGCGGCCATTGGCGGCCACGGCGGTTTGGTCGACCACGGCGCCGGACGGATCGAGCAGTTCGACGGTTCCGGCGCCCCCGACCTGTCCGGTGACCATGAAGCGCGCCCCCGGGGCGACGGGCTTCGGCGGCGTCAGGTCGACAAGACCGCGCGGGGGCGGCGAGGGCGCGAACGTTGCGGGGCGATCCAACGGGATGCGGTCGCGCGGCGTCAGGCCGTCGCCCTCGATCAGAATGCGGCCAGGCTCGGGATATAGCCGCAGGGCCGAGCCGAGGTCGGGCAGGCGGACCGCGCCGGGCAGCGGGCCGGCTTCAGGCAGGGCGACAAGCACGTCGCCCGAGGCGGGCGCCGCCGGCTTCGCGCCGTGCGTGGCGACCACGAGGCGACCAGGCGCCGCGCCCACCGAAGGCGGAAAGAGCGTCGGATAGAGCAGCGCGCCGCCCAGGATCTGCAGAGCGATCAGCGCGGCGAACCGCCAGGCGGGCCCGCGCACGTCGGCCGATCGTCGCCGCAGAGCCGTCCGCGCGATCCCGCCGATCGTGACGATCGCGATCAGAATCGCCGTCCAGAGTTCGAAGTCGCCCGTCATCGCAGCGCATCCAGATAGCGCCGGCCGCGCGCGTCGGCGGCATCGCGGCGGCTGACGGCGGTGGGCGGGCGCTCCAGCGCGGTCCACAGCAGGGCGCGCAGCTTGCGGCGGCAGTCCTGGCACTGGGGTTCGTTGCGGACCGTGTCGATCGCCGCCGACAGGGCCAGCGGATCGGCCAGGCCCTTTTGGTTGGCGTTCACCCAGCGGGCCAGGGTCTCGAGCTGCAGCGGTGCGTCGGGGCGGTCCCCCAGCGCGCGCCAGACCTCGACGGCCGGCGTATCGGCGGGATCGCGCGTCGCTGGCGCCAAACGACCCGGCGCGATGCCCTCGCGCTTGCCGGACAGGCGGCGGGACAGGTCGACCGGCGGCAGCTTCGGCGGGGTGCGCGCCAGGAAGATGCGTCCGGCCTGCTGGGCGGTCTTCAGCAGGTTCAGGGCCTTGTAGGCGTGGGGCAAGGCGTCCTTGGGCTTGCCCTGGCGCAGGGCGCGCTCGGAATCCCACATGGCGTCCAGCGCCTGGGCCAGGGTCGAGCGCGTGCCCGGATCGAACAGCGTCGCGGCGTCCCCCGTGTCGTGGGCGTGGCCGTACTTGGCGACGACGTCGGTCATGTCGTTGAGATTGGCCCCGCCGCCATGGTCGTGGCCGTCATCGTCGTGATGCTCGGGCTTAGCCGGCGCGGCGGGAGCGTCGTCCGTCGGCAGGGCGTCATTGGTCGGCAGGTCGAGGCCGCCGCCGCTTTCGCCCTCGGCCTTCTCGCCCATGAACTGGCCGTAGCGCAGGCGAAGTTGGGCCTGGTCGGCGCCGAGGCTGTTCGAGCGGTCCAGAAAGGCGTCGGGCGTGAGCTTGCCGCGCTGGGCGAGCAGGGCCTCGGCGTCGATGACGATCTGGCGCTGGCTCCGGAAATAGACGGGCATCACCTGCTTGGCCATGCCGTCCAGACCCTCGGCCAGGCCCATGGCGGCGGGCCAGCGCAGGATGACGCTAGGTCCCTCGACCGTCTGGCGGCGCGGGCTGCGATTGTCGCTGACCACCAGCTGCACGATCATGTCGCCACCCGGCGCCAGGCCTTCGCGCGCGAGGTCCAGCGCGGCGGTGAAGCGCTTGAGCCGCGCGGCGCCCTGGCCGGCGAGCGGCTGGATCCGCTGGGTGGTGGTGATGTTCTCACCCTCGCCCTTGGTGACGGTGATGCGTAGCTGGGCGGCGCCGTCGACGCCGTAGTCGTCGCGGACCTCGAACACCGGCGCCCACCGGCTCTGGCCGGGCGCAATGAGGGTCAGCGAACTGTCGGGCGTCACGACGCGGACGACCGGCGGAGCGTCGGGGACGATCTCCAGACGGTGCAGGCGCTGGCGGGCCAGTCCAGGGGCCTCGACGCGATAGAGCGCCGAGCGCTCGAACGCACGCCCGCCCAGCCAGCGTCCGTCGTCGCGGCGCAGCGACAGCGGGGCCTCGCCCGGGAAGCTCAGGCTAGCCGTGTCGGGATGCGGCCGGAAGCTCACCGTCCATTCGATGCGCGATCCCTCCGGCGCGCGCACGTCCAGACCGCCTTGGTCAAAGGGGCGCTGGCCGGTATAGGCCGGCGGCGTGATCCGCAGCTTGGCGTTGGTGACCCTGGGCGCACCGGGCGGCGATGCGGTCTCCGCCTCTTCGGGACCGAGCGCGACGCCGGATGCGGGCGGCCAGAACAGGGCGGTGAGGATCACCAGCGCGCCGAAGCCGGCGGTCCAGGGGATCCAGCGACGGGACCAGTCGGGCCGCAGGTCCACGGCGGCGGCTTCGGCGAGGCGGGCCTCCAGGCGGGCGCGCTGCAGGGCGGCCAGACCGTCGACGGCGGGTTGGAACAGGAGGGCGCTGCTGTCCTCCAGGCCGGGCGCGTGGGCGTCGAGGGCGGCGATGAGCCAGGTCTGATCGAAACGTCGGCTGCGTCGGATGGCGATCCAGCCCAGCACGAGGACGCCGACGACGAGCACGGCGATGGCCCCGGCGATCTGGAACCAGCGCAGACCCAGCGCGGCGAGCGCCAGGACGATCGGCAGGCCGACGGCGAGCGTATCGAGAACGCTCCGCCGCCGGGCCGCGCGCAGATGATGGGCGAGGGCGGCGATCATGCGGCCACCGGGCGGTCGCGTCGCGTCGCCAGCCAGCGCTCGACGGCGAAGATCAGAGCGATGATCAGAGCCAGCCAAGGCCTCAGGCTGACGGGATGCGGATTGTAAGCCAAACCGCCCGCCGCCGGGCGAACGCCGGGGGCATAGTCGACCGCCGCGGCCCGGCTTGGCGCGGGCGGCGGGGCCAGCAGCGTCCAGAGCTGGATGGGGAAGTCCGGCTCGACCAGGACCGGCATGGCGCGGGGCTCGAGGGGGCGGGTCAGGCGCAGCACGCGGCCCTTGCCGAAACGGCCGGCCGTGGCCAGCGGCGCGCCTTCGGCGTCGCGCCAGACCGTGGGCTGAGCGCCTTCGACGGGCGAGGGGGCGTCACGGGCCAGCAAGGCGACGCCGCCGGCCTCGATCCAGTCGAGCGTCGCCGCGGGCATGGGCGCGCCGGAGAGCCAGACGAGATACCGCGCAGCGCCAGGCACGGGGCTGTCGGCGAGCCCGGCGTCGAAGGCGAGCGGCTTGCCCGCCTCGGCGTAGGCGGTCGCCGCCGCACGGAAATAACCGACGGCGCGTTCGTTGCCAGGGGCGTAGCGTACCGTCAGTGCGGGCGGCGCTGGTGCGGTGACAGTCTTCGAGCGCGCGGGCGCCGCGCCGATCCGCCAATCCACTTTGCGCGACAGGTAAAGCCGTTCAGCGTCGCCGCTCAATTCCGGCGGCGCGACGATCGTGATCGGCGTCTTGCCGGGCGTCTCGGCGTCGAGCTGGCGCACGAGGCTGGCGAAGTCCGCCGACGGCGCGGGAGGTGGACGGTCGAGGCCTGGGTAGCCGGGCGCGAGCCACACGCGCCGCTCGCCATGGTCCGGGACGCTCCTGGCGTCGACGGCCGGCGAGACCGCGAGCACGGGTCGGCCGTCGCCTGTCGGACGCAGCACCGGTTCGGCCAGAGCCAGCACGACCGCGATCACCAGCGCGATCCGCACCGCCAGCAGCCGCCGCTCGTCGAGGCGCAGGCGACGGACCGGCCTGGGGTTCGGGTTCAGCCAGCGCAGGGCGGCGAAGTCGATGACTTGCGTCTCGGTGCGGCGGGCGATGTGGATCGCCAGCGGAACCAGGACCGCGAGCAGGGCGCCGAGCGCGGCGGGAGCGAGCAGGGCGGGGGTCATCCGCGAGTCACCGGGCGGGAGAGATCCTGGATCGGCTGGTCCGGATCCCGATCGCTGAAGTGTTCGACGAACCGCGCGCCCTTGGCTTCCAGCCGCGCGCGCAGAGCGGCGCGAGCCTCGGCGAAGCGCGTCAGGAAGTCGGCGCGCAGGCCGCGGCCATCGCCGGCCAGTTCGATGTCGCTCTCCGGATCGCGGAACAGCAGGCTCCGATCGAACGGGAAGTCGCGCTCGTCGCCGGTCAGGAGTTGGACGAACGAGACGTCGCGGCCGGACGCGGCCAGCCGCTCGGCGGCCGCGACACAGGCGTCGTCGAAGCCGTCGGAGATGAAGATCACCAGGTCGCCGGGTGCGATCCGTTCGCCCAGCACCTTCAGGTCCCGCTCCCACTGGGGGACGCCCTCGGGCCGCAGGGGACCCAGCGCCAGGCGGATGCGGTCGCGGTGGCGGCTGTCGCTGGACGGCGGCAGGATGATCGGCCCCTCGGCCCGAGCCACGACCACCCCGAAGCGGTCACCCTGCTGCAGAGCCACCTCGATGATCGCGGCGGTCAGGCGGCGGGCGGCGTCGAAGCGAGTCCAAGCGGGCTTGCCAAGATCGGCCTGGCCCATCGAGGCGCTGGCGTCGAGGACGATCCAGATCGCCACCGGGCTCTCACGTTCGGCGTCGCGGACGAAGAACTTGTCCGACCGCGAATAAAGCTTCCAGTCGATGCGCCGCAGGTCGTCGCCGCGCTCGTAGGCGCGGTATTGGGCGAACTCCATGGCCCCGCCGCGATTGCGGCTGGCGTGGTGTCCGTCCCCGATCAGCACCGCGGCCGCGCGGGGCGTCAGCGACAGACGTCGCAGACGGCTACGCAGGTCCGGGGGCAGGTCGAACGGGGACATCTCCGCTCTTAGTCGCGGGCCGGCGCGGGCAGGGCGGCCAGCAGGGCGGCGACCACGTCGTCGGTCGATTTGCGTTCGGCCTCGGCGGCGAAGGACAGCAGGATGCGGTGGCGCATGACCGGCGCGGCCAGGGCCTTGACGTCGTCGCGCGTGGCGGCCAGGCGTCCGTGCAGCAGGGCGCGGGCCTTGGCGGCCAGCACCAGGGCCTGGCCGGCGCGCGGCCCGGCGCCCCAGCGGACGTATTCCTGGACGGCGGCAGGGGCGTCCGGACCTGGGCGGGTGCCGCGGACCAGCGCGGTGATCCAGGTCAGCAGGCCATCGCTGACATGCACCTGGCGCACCCACTTCTGAAGTTCGACGATGTCTTCGCCCGTCATCACCGCCGCCGGGGCGGCGATCGCGCCGCCGGTGGTCAGAGTCAGGATGGCGCGCTCTTCTTCCGCCGTCGGATAGCCGACGCGGATGTTGAGCAGGAAGCGGTCCAGCTGGGCCTCGGGCAGGGGGTAGGTGCCGGCCTGCTCCAGCGGGTTCTGGGTGGCCAGCACGAAGAAGGGCTCGGACAGCCGGTGGGTGACGCCGGCATAGCTGACCTGGTGTTCCTGCATGGCCTCCAGCAGAGCGGCCTGGGTCTTGGGCGGCGTGCGATTCAGTTCGTCGGCCAGCAGCAGGTGGGTGAAGACCGGGCCGGGCTGAAAGCGGAAGTGGCGGTGACCGGTGCCGTGGTCTTCCTCCAGAACCTCGGTGCCGAGGATGTCGCTGGGCATCAGGTCGGGGGTGAACTGCACGCGGCGGAAGTCCAGCGACAGCGCCTGGCCCAGGGTGCGGACCAGCAGGGTCTTGCCCAGGCCCGGCACCCCCTCGATCAGGCAGTGACCGCCGGCCAGCAGGCCGATCAGCAACTGTTCGACGACCTCGTCCTGGCCGACGATGGCCTGGCCGATCGCCGCGCGCAGCTGGCCCAGGCGCTCGAGCTTGGCCGCGATGTCGGCTTCGGTGGGGGTGACGCTCATCGGAACTCCGGACAGGTCGTAAGGCGGATCAGGCCGTTAGGGCGTAGAGGACGATATTGACCGCGAACTTGGTGTTGTCCTCGGCCAGGAAGCGCTTGTTGCGCCAGTCGTAATCCCACTCGCAGCCGTAATCCTTGTTGCTGTAGAGCACCCCGAGGCGCCCGTTGATCTCGATGCCCTTCAGGTAGTCATGGACGAGATCGTCGCCCCAGCCGTTCAGCTCGAAGCTGGTGGCGGGCGGGCCGTCGAACTTGAAGAAGCTGCGATAGATCGGGTGGTCCTTGGCCAGCTTCTTCAGGGCGTCGCCGCCGAACAGCTTGGCCATCTGACGCTCGAACGACTTTGCGAACAGGCCGTCGATATCGTGGTTGCAGTCGTCGACCAGAACGAAGCCGCCATTGAGGACGTAGCGCTGGAAGTTCGTGGCCTCGGCGGGGCTGAATTCGACCAGCTTGTGACCAGCGAGGTAGCAGAACGGCGCGGTCAGCATGGCCGGGTCCGAGAGGCGCACGACGCGCTCCTCGGTGTCCACGCGCAGGTTGGTGTAGTCGACCAGCGAGGTCAGGATGTTGGACGGCATCCGCTGGTCGACGTCCCAGTCGCCGGAGTCGTAGCGCAGGCGCGTGAACCAGAAGTCGTAGGTCGGCGCCGCCCGAAAAGCCGCAGAGTGGACGGCCGACGGGCGGCTGGCGAGCCAGCTTCCCATCGCGCCGCCCGCCAGCAGACGCAGGCACTCGGTACGCGTTACGCTTCTACTCGGCATGTCGACCGTCAGACGGCGTCCGACAGCGAGGTGAAGGTGAAGTCCCGCAGGCGCATGGCCGGGATCATCATCTGCATGCGACCGCCTTCGCTGACGCGGACCGGGCGGCCCAGGTCGTCGATGTTGTTCAGCATGATCACCGGAGACTCGTTGAAGCGGAAGTTCTTCAGCGGGTGCTTCAGCTGGCCGTTCTCGATGTAGAAGGTGCCGTCGCGGGTCAGGCCGGTCAGCAGCACGGTCTGCGGGTCGACCATGCGGATGTACCAGGTGCGGGTCACCAGGATGCCACGCTCGGTCTCGCGCACCAGGTCGGCGGTCGATTTCGTGCCGCCCGACATGACGATGTTGCCCGGCCGGCCGGTGACCTTCTTGCCCTGCTTCTGGGCCCAGTAGGGGCTGTAGAGCAGGTTGGCGATCTTGCCGTTCTCGACTAGCGGCATGCGCTCGCGCGGACGGCCCTGCTCGTCCCACGGGAACACTGGCAGTTCCTTGTCCCACGGGTCGGCCATGAAGGTGACGCGCGGATCGAAGACCTGTTCGCCCAGCTTGTTGCCGCCGCCCTTCTTGGACAGGAAGCTGCGGCCTTCGTCGGCCTGGCGGGCGTCGAAATAGTTGAACATGAACGAGATCAGGCCCGAGGCCGCGTTCGGCTCCAGGATCACCGTGTACTTGCCCGGCTCCAGAGCCTGGGCCTCGGCCGAGGCGCTGGCCTTGCGCATGGCGATCTCGATGTCGCTGGCCGCCTTGAAGCTGCTGGAATCCTGCAGGTTGCGAGCGACCCAGCCCGAGCCGCGGCCGTCGGCCGTGCGCACGGTGCAGGTGTAGTCCATCGCCGTGGCGCGCTGATAGCCGAACGCGCCCTTGCTGTTGGCGAAGGCCACGAAGCTCTGCTCGTCCTGCAGGAAGCCGGCGGCGACCAGCTTCTGGGCGCGGCACGGGGCGATCGAGGCGCGGGCGACCTCGGCCCGCTGGTCGGGCGTGATCGCCGCGGTCGCCGGGCTGAAGGTGTCGCTGGGCTTGTAGGTCGTGGCCTCGACGGCCGGGACGAACTCGGGGTTCTCGGGCGCCAGCTTGGCCAGCTCCTCGGCGCGCTTGACCACGCGGGCCAGGGCCGAGTCCGAGAATTCGTTGATCGTCGCCGTGCCGACGCGACGCCCGAAGGCGACGGTGACGGCAAGGTCGATGTTGCTGACGACGCCACTGGTGGAGACGTTGTTCAGGGCGAAGCGGATATTGCCCTCGATCGAACCGGTCAGTTGCGCGGTGCACTCATCGGCCGTCGACAGCTTGATGACTTTCGCGAGGATCGTCTTGGCCTCGGCTTCGGTCATGATGCTCATTGGATAATCTTCCCCGAACCGATCAACCGAGCGAACGCGCGGTGTTGATGACGTTGATGCCGTTGAACCGCGTGGTCGACGAGCCGTGGCTCACCGCCGAGACCTGGCTGGGCTGGCCCTTGCCGTCGAAGAAGGAACCGAACAGGCGGTAGTCGCGCTCGTCGCAGATCGCCGAGCAGGCGTTCCAGAACTCGGGCGTGCGCATCTGGTAGGCGACATCTTCCAGCGGCTGGGTGATCTTGCCGTTCTTGATCTCGTAGAACAGCGTGCCGCCGAACTGGGCGTTGTAGCGCTGCTGGTCGATCGAGAACGAGCCGCGGCCCAGGATGTAGATGCCATCCTCGACGCCCGCGATCATGTCGTTGAGGCTGAGCGGCGTCTTGCCCGGCTGCAGCGAGACGTTGGGCATCCGCTGGAACTGCACGGTTGACCAGGAGTCGGCATAGGAGCAGCCGTCGCTCTCGGTCTTGCCCAGGATGTGGGCCTGGTCGCGGGTGGCCTGGTAGTCGACCAGCTTGCCATCCTGGATCAGCGGCCACTGCTTGGTCTTGACGCCCTCGTCGTCGAAGCCCACGGCCCCGAGGCTGCCTGGTTGCAGCTTGTCGGCCATGATGTTGACGAGGTCGCTGCCGTACTTGAAGTGCGCCGCGCGCTTGTCCAGCGTGGCGAAGCTGGTGCCGGCGTAGTTGGCCTCGTAGCCGAGCACGCGGTCGAGCTCGAGCGGGTGGCCGACCGACTCGTGGATGGTCAGGCCCAGGTGGTTGGGATCCAGAACCAGGTCGTAGCGGCCCGGCTTGACCGACTTGGCGGTCAGCTTCTCGCGCGCCTGCACGGCGGCGGCCTGGGCGTCCTCGACCATGTCGTAGGACCGGCCGTAGCTGATGATGCCGTTGGGCGAGAGGGTCTTGTCCTTGGCCTGCGGGTCCAGGTACTCGTAGCCCATGCCCATCGGGGCCGAGAGGCCTTCGCGCGAGCGGAACTTGCCGGTGGTCTTGTCGACGGCCGTGACCGTGAACGGCGACCAGATGCGATGAACGTCCTGGTCGATGTACGAGCCGTCGGTGCTGGCGAAGTACTTCTGCTCGTTGATCAGGAACAGGCTGGAATTGACGAAGTTGGCGCCGGCCTTCATCGCCGCGCCGTTGACGCGCATCAGCAGGTCGACCTTCTCCTGCAGCGAGACTTCCATGCCGTTGCGGCGCAGGGGCGTGGCCCACTTCACCTCGCCGACGCCCTTGGTCGGGGCCAGCTGCACGGGCGCGGTCTGGTTCTTGGCGTTGGCCTTGGCGATGGCGACCGCCAGGCGGGCGGTGTCGGCCACGGCCTCCGCCGACAGGCTGTTGGTGGCCGCGAAGCCCCAGGCCCCGCCGGCGATGACGCGCACGCCGACGCCGCTGGACTCGGTGTTGGTCACGCCCTGGACGTTGGCTTCGCGCGTCTGGATGAACTGGCGCAGGTAGCGGCCCACGCGCACGTCGCAATAGCTGGCCCCGGCGGCCTTGGCGGCGCTCATGGCCGCGTCGGCCAAGCGCTTCTTGACGGCCACGTCGAGGGTCTCGACCAGCTGTTCGGCGGCGATGGCGCGGCCGAAGCCGGGCAGCAGAACGCCGCCGGCGCCGATCCCGCAGGCGGCAAGGAACTGACGTCTATCCAAGTTTCTTCTCCCCAACGGCCCAACAACACAGGCGCTCGCGCGACACCCCTTCCGGCGGGAATCTTGCGCGAACGAAGTTCTGTAGCGCCCCGCCGCCGAGGTCAAATCTTTCCCGTATATTGTAGTCGATATGATCAGATTGCGTGCATTGGCGACGAAGCGCGATGCAAAGCCTCCCGCCCGGATCCCGAAGCGGTGACCGACCGCGAAGGCGTGGCCTTGGGTATCGCGTCCCGGATATAACGCCAGAGACTCGGGAACAGGGGCGGACGATCATGGATCGCTGGCAGGCGATGAGAGTGTTCGTGAAGGTCGCCGAGACCAAGGGCTTCGCCGAGGCCGCGCGACACCTGCACATGAGTCCGCCCGCCGTGACCCGCGCGGTCGCGGCGCTGGAGGAGATGATCGGCGCGCGTCTGCTGGTCCGCACGACCCGCTCGGTGACCCTGACCGACGCCGGCGCGCGGTTCTTCGACGACTGCTCGCGGATCCTGGCCGAACTCTCCGAGGCCGAAGCCAGCGCCGCGGGCAGTTTCGCCACGCCCAGCGGCACGCTGACCATCACCGCCTCGGTGATGTTCGGCCAACAGTACATCCTGCCGATCATCATGGATTACCTTGCCGAATATCCGCGGGTCAGCATCCGCACCCTGTTCGTCGACCGGATGGTCAACCTTGTCGACGAGGGCGTGGATCTGGCCGTGCGGATCGGCAACCTTCCCAATTCAGGGTTCAGCGCCTTGCGGGTCGGCTCGGTGCGCCGGGTCGTTTGCGGTTCGCCCGACTATTTCGAGAAGAATGGCGTTCCGGCCAAGCCGGCGGACCTCGCCAGCCACTCGGTGATCGCGGCGACCAGCGCCTGGACCTCGACGGAATGGCGCTTCGGTCAGGACCAGAAGACCATCGTCCACGTCTATCCGCGCCTCTACTGCAACACCAACGACGCGGCGCTGCGGGCGGCGATCAACGGATTCGGCCTGACGCGGGTGCTGTCCTACCAGGCGGCCCCGTCGCTGGAGTCCGGCGCGCTGCGCACGGTGCTCCCCGCCTATGAGGAGCATCCGCTGCCGGTCCACATCGTCCACCCCGAAGGCCGGCACGCGCCGGCCAAGGTCCGCACCTTCATCGACTTCGCGGCCGGGCGGCTGCGGGCGGATCGTCGGATCAACTAGGCTAGAGCAGGCCCATCCGCGAGATGATCGTTCCGGTTCTTGGAATGCGAACCATTCCGCTGCGCGGAACAGTGCCTTTCTCCTGTCGCGGCTTCAGCCCGCCCGGCGGATGGAGTGTCCTTGGCTCATCGGATGGACGCCGTGTCCAGCCCGTTCCGCAAAGGACACGACGATGCGCCTCTATTACCACCCGCTGTCAGGCCATGCTCACCGAGCTCACCTGTTCCTGTCGCTGATCGGCGCGGACTTCGAACTGGTCGAGGTCGACCTGGCCTCGGGCGCGCACAAGGCGCCGGAATTTCTGAAGCTGAACCCGTTCGGCCAGGTGCCCGTGCTGGAAGACGACGGCGTCATCGTCTCGGATTCCAACGGCATCATGGTCTATCTGGCTCGCAAGTTCGGCAAGACCGACTGGCTGCCGGAGGGCGTCATCGAGGCCGCCCAGGTCCAGCGCTGGCTGTCGGTGGCCGCCGGCGAGCTGGCCTATGGCGCGGCCGCCGCCCGCCTGATCACCGTGTTCGGGGCCAAGCGCGACGCCGACGAGGTCATCGGGCGCGGCGCCGCGCTGCTGACCATCCTGGAAGGTCTGCTGGCGGGGCAGGGCTGGCTGGTCGCCGGCCGCCCGACGATCGCGGATGTGGCGCTCTACAGCTACACGGCCCGCGCCCCCGAGGGGAACGTCGACCTTCAGCCCTATCCGGCCGTCCGCGCGTGGCTGGCGCGCATCGAGGCCCTGCCGGGCTTCGTGCCGTTCCGCCAGACGCCCGTCGGCCTGGCCGCGTAACGTCGAGCGCCGGGGAGCGGGCCATGACCACCACCGAAAAGCCCTCTCCCTGGCATCGCGGCGAGGTCGAGATCCAGCGCAGCGTCGGCGTCGAGGCGCGGATGGAAGACGTCGGCCGTCGCGTGATCCGCGACTTCCTGCTGGACCAGCACCGCGCGTTCTTCCCGCAGTTGCCGTTCCTGGTGGTCGGCAGCGTCGATCCGGCGGGCGCGCCCTGGGCGACGATCGTCGCCGGCCAGCCGGGTTTCATCAGCTCGCCTGACATCCACACCCTGGCGATCAAGGCCGTGCGCCAGCCCAGCGATCCGGCCGACGCGGGCTTGGAGGACGGCGATCCTGTCGGCCTGCTGGGCATCGAGCTGCATACGCGCCGCCGTAACCGCATGAACGGAACCGCGCGCCGTCAGGCCTACGGCTTCGACGTCACGGTCGGTCAGAGCTACGGCAACTGCCCGCAATACATCCAGCTGCGCGACTTCGCGGTGGTGGGCGATCCGACCGCGCCCTTTGCCGGCCAGGTCGAGACCTTCGCGGACCTGGACGCCGATGCTCGCCGGGTGATTGGCGCGGCCGACGCCTTCTTCGTGGCGTCTTACAGCGATGAGAAAGGCCGGCAGGTCGATGTCTCGCACCGGGGCGGCAAGCCTGGCTTCGTGCGGCTCGGCGAGGACGGCGTCCTGACCATCCCGGACTTCGCCGGCAATCTGTTCTTCAACACGCTGGGCAACATCCGGCTGAACGGCAAGGCGGGTCTGGTGTTCGTCGATTTCGCGACGGGCGACATGCTGCAGCTGACCGGCGAGGCCGAGGTGGTGCTGGACTCGCCCGAGATCGCGGCGTTCCAGGGCGCGGAGCGTCTGTGGCGGGTGCGTCCGACTACGATCGTCCGTCGTCGGAGTGTCCTGCCGGTTCGCTGGGCGGACCGCGCGAACGGCGCCTCGCCCAACGCCCTGATCACGGGCGACTGGGACGCGACGGCGGCCCGGCTCAAGGCCGCCGAGCTGGCCGGTCGCTGGCGGCCGTTCCGGGTCAGGAAGATCACCCAGGAGAGCGCGACGATCCGTTCGTTCGAACTGGAGCCCGCCGACGGCGTGGCGGCTATCCCGCACCTGGCCGGCCAGCACCTGCCCATCCGCGTCCAACTTCCGGGCGATCAGCGGCCCGTCATCCGCACCTACACGCTCTCGGTCGCGCCGTCGGATCCATTCTACCGGATCAGCGTCAAGCGCGAGGGCGCGGTCTCCCGATACCTCCACGACCAGATCCACGAAGGCGACCTGATCGAGGCTCGCGCCCCGGCTGGCGACTTCATCATCGACGCCAAGGAAAAGCGCCCGGCGGTGCTGCTGGCGGCCGGCGTCGGCATCACCCCGATGATCGCCATGGCCCGGCACCTCCTGTTCGAGGGCTTCCGCACGCGCGGCATTCGGCCGACCTGGATCTTCCAGGCCGCGCGGACCAAGGCCGAGCGGGCGTTCGACGAGGAACTCGCGGCCCTGGTCGAGGCGGGGCAGGGGGCGATCCGCCTGACGCGCATCCTCAGCGATGCGGGAGGCGCGGAGAGCGACGACTACGACCTGTTGGGCCGGCTCGACATGGACGCCCTGCGCGCCGAGTTGCCGTTCGATGACTACGACTTCTATCTGTGCGGCCCGCCGGGCTTCATGCAGGCGATCTATGACGGCTTGCGCGGCCTGAACGTCGCCGACAAGCGCATCCACGCCGAGGCGTTCGGCCCCGCCTCGCTGCAACGCACGCCGGACCTTGGGGCCGCGCCCGCGAAAGCCGGCCCGCCGCCGGCGACCAGCGCCAAGCCGGTGCTTTTCATGGAGTCCTCCAAGGAGGCCCGCTGGGAGCCCGGCTCGGGCACGTTGCTGGAGCTGGCCGAGGCGCGGGGTCTGCGGCCCGAATTCAGCTGCCGAGCCGGAACTTGCGGTTCATGCAAGACCAGGGTGCTGCAAGGCGCTGTTTCCTATCTCACGTCGCCGACCGCTTCGGTCGCCGAGGACGAGGCGCTGATCTGCTGCACCGTTCCGGCCGCCGAAGGTGAGGCGCTGCAACTCGCCCTCTGACCCTTCAGGAGAAACCCATGTCCCGTCCGCCGCTGCCACCGTTCACCCGCGAAAGCGCCATCCAGAAGGTCCGCCTGGCCGAGGATGGCTGGAATAGCCGCGACGCCGCCAAGGTCGCCCTGGCCTATACGACCGACACCCACTGGCGGAACCGCGCCGAGTTCCTGAACGGCCGTGATCAGGCCCAGGCCTTCCTGGAGCGCAAGTGGACCAAGGAGCTGGACTATCGGCTGATCAAGGAGCTGTGGGCGTTCGAGGGCGATCGCATCGCCGTCCGCTACGCCTACGAATACCACGACGACAGCGGCAACTGGTTCCGCGCCTACGGGAACGAGAACTGGGAGTTCGACGCCGACGGCCTGATGCGCAACCGACACGCCAGCATCAACGAGCAGCCGATCGCCGAGGCCGACCGCAAGTTCCATTGGCCCCTGGGTCGCCGACCCGACGATCATCCGGGCTTGAGCGACTTCGGCTTCTGATCGCCGGGGCTAACGCCGCGCCTGCTTCTGGTCCTCGTGGATGTCCAGGAGCGCCTTCATCAGTTCCTCGTCTTCGCTGGACATGACGCCCAGCACCTCGGCCTCGTCGCAGCCTTCCGCGGCGAGGTAGGCGTGGCCCATGGCCGAGTCGAGATAGATCGACTGGCCGGCCTCCAGGATCACGGGGTCGTAGAACTCGGTGGTCACGACGATCCGACCCTTCAGGACGAAGATGTATTCCTCGCCGGCGTGACGCACGAGGTCGCCGAACTGCTCGGCGCTCTTGGCGCGGATCTTGGTGATCACCGGGATCATCCGCTTCCCGCGCAGTTCGGTGCACAGGTAGTAGTAGTCGTAGTTAGGGGTCTGGACGCGCACGGCGCGCTCGACATCGCCCAGGCTGCGGCGCGCCATGACCGCCTGCGGCGGGGCGGCCTGGTCCTCGGCGAACAGCTCCGACATGCGCATGCCCAACCGCTGCGAAAGCTGCTGCAGCTTGTCGTAGGTCAGGGTCAGGCGGTCGTGCTCGACCTTGGAGAGCGTCGAGACGGGGATGCCGCTCTTCTCGCTCATCTGCTTGAGGGTCCAGCCCTCGCGATCTCTCAGTCCACGAAGCAGTGTTCCAAGCGTGTGGACGTTAGCAGGCACGCGCCGCGACTCCTCGAAGGTGGTTGACGAATTTTCCAATCAGGATAGCAATTGTCCTAATTAGGATCGTTGCTCCCAATTTATCGGCTTGGCCGTGCGGGGGCAATCCTGCCGTCAGGCGAGGGGAGAGAACGCATGCGGGCGATCAAGGGGGCAGCCGTCGCGATCGTCGCGCTGCTCGCGGGGCTGGGCTCCGCACAAGGGCAGACGCGACAGGAAACGGCGTCGCCGCCGGTCGCCAGGGCGATCGCGCCGGTGAAGGCCGCACCGTCCGCCCCGGTTCCGGTGGCGATGGCGACAGCGCCCGCCCTGACCAAGGCCGATGTCGACCTGTGGCTGGACGGCTACATGCCCTACGCCCTGCGCACCGGCGATATTCCCGGCGCGGTGGTCACGGTGGTCAAGGACGGCGAGATCCTGACGACGCGCGGCTTCGGCTATGCCGATCGCGACAAGCGCACGGCGGTCGATCCCTACAAGACCCTGTTCCGCCCCGGCTCGATCTCGAAGCTGTTCACCTGGACGGCGGTGATGCAGCAGGTCGAGGCCGGCAAGATCGACCTGGACGCCGACGTCAACCAGTACCTCGACTTCAAGATCCCGCCTTACCACGGCAACCCGATCACCACGCGCCAGTTGATGACCCATACGGCCGGCTTCGAGGAAGTCGCCAAGGCGCTCATCTTCTATGGTCAGCCCGAGCCGGCGCTGGGCGACTATCTCAAGAAGCACCTGCCGCATCGTATCTTCGACGCGGGGACCACGCCGGCCTATTCGAACTACGGCACGGCCCTGGCGGCCTACATCGTCGAGCGCGTGACGGGCGAGACATTCAACGACTATCTCGACCGCCACGTCATCGGCCCGCTGAAGATGGCCAACACCACGTTCCGCCAGCCGCTGCCCGCCAACCTGACCGGTACGGACGCCCAGGGCTATTCGAAGCCTGGCAAGCCCGCGAAGGGCTTCGAGATCGTCGGCCCGGCTCCGGCCGGCTCGGCCTCGTCAACGGGCGCGGACATGGGCCGCTTCATGATCGCCCATCTGCAGGGCGGCGAACTGGACGGCGCGCGCATCCTGTCGCCCGAGACGGCCCGCACGATGCACTACAGCCCCCTGGACAAGGTGAATCCCAAGTCGCTGATCCCGCCGCTGGACCGCATGGAGCTGGGTTTCTTCCAGACCTCGATCAACGGCCGCTACGTCATCGGCCATCTGGGTGACACCGAGGGCTTCCACTCCTCACTGCACCTCTACATGGACGAGCACGTCGGCCTCTATCTGTCGTTGAACAGCGGCGGTCGAGAGGGCGCGGCGGGGACGTTGCGCACCGCCATCTTCCGTGACTTTTCAGACCGCTATCTGCCCTATGCCGGCGCCCCCGACGGCAAGGTCGACGCCAAGGTCTCGGCCGAGCACGCCAAGGCCATGGCCGGCGCATGGTGGGCCAGCCGGCGGGCCGACAGCAGCTTCCTGTCGCTGTTCTACGCCGTGGGTCAGGCCAAGATCGCCGTTGGCCCCAAGGGCGAGCTAATCATCCCCAGCGTGCTGGGGCCCAATGGCCGTCCCAAGGAATGGGTCGAGATCGCCCCATACGTCTGGCGCGAGGTCGGCGGCCACGATCGCCTGGCCGCCCAGGTGGTGGACGGCAAGCCGGTCCGCTGGAGCTGGGATTTCGGCTCGCCGTTCATGGTGTTCGACCGCGCCCCGGCCGCCCGCGACATGACCTGGGCGCTGCCGGCGATGCTCGCCAGCATCGGCGTCCTGCTCCTGACCTTCCTCTACTGGCCGGTCGTGGCCCTGGTGCGTCGCCGCTACAAGGCCAGCCCGGACATCTCGGGCAAGGCCCTGACGGCCTCGCGCGCTTCGCGGATTGGCGCCGGCCTGCTGCTGGCCCTGCTGATTGGCTGGGTCGTGGGCATGATCCAGCTGACCTCCAGCGCCGCGGCTCTGGCCGGCGCCATGGACGGCGTGATGCTGCTCCTGCAGGGGCTGGGCTGGGTGATCTTCCCGGTGGCGCTTGTCACGGCCGGCTGGAACGCCTGGCTGACCTGGACCGACGGCCGTAGCTGGGCGCGCAAGCTGTGGAGCGTGCTGCTGCTGCTCTCGACCCTGCTGCTGTTCTACGTCGCCCTGGCTTTCCACCTCCTGGGCATGTCGGTGAACTACTGATGGGCCGGCTGACCCTGGACATCGCCGACGAGACGCTCCGGCTGGCTCAGCCTTTCCGCATCGCCGGCCACGTCTTCGACACGTCCGACATCATCGTCGTGACGCTGTCGGAGGCCGGCCGGAAGGGTAGGGGAGAAGCGTCCGGGGTCTTCTTTCTGAAGGAGACCGTCGACAGCATGCGGGCTCAGCTCGAGGCCGTCCGCGACGCGATCGAGGCCGGGCCGACGCGGGAGGCGCTGCGTTTCATCCTGCCGCCCGGCGGGGCCCGCAACGCCGTCGACTGCGCCCTGTGGGAGCTGGAAGCCGCGCGCACCGGCCTGCCGGTCTGGCGGCTGGCGGGACTGGACGCGCTTCAGCCGCTGCGCACCACCTTCACCCTCGGCGCCGATACGCCGGAAGTCATGGCCAAGGGCGCGACGGCTTACGTCCAGGCCAAATCGATCAAGATCAAGCTGACCGGCGACCTGCCGTTGGATCAGGCGCGGGTGCGGGCCATCCGCGCCGCGCGACCGGACGCCTGGCTGGGCGTAGACGGCAACCAGGGCTTCGTCCGCGCCGACCTGGAGAGCTTGGTCGAGACGCTGGTCGAAGAACGCGTCTCTCTGCTGGAGCAACCCCTGGCGCGCGGCCACGAGCATGAGCTGGAAGGCTTCCACAGTCCGATCCCGGTCGCCGCCGACGAGAGTTGCGTCTCGCTGGCCGATGTCTCGGCCGCCGTGGGCCGCTTCCAGGTCATCAACATCAAGCTCGACAAGTGCGGCGGGCTCACGGAAGGCTTGCTGATGGCCGCCAAGGCCCGGCGCCTGGGCCTGGGCGTTATGGTCGGGACCATGGTGGGCACGAGTCTGGCCACCGGGCCGGGCTTCGTGCTGGGCCAGGTCTGCGATCTGGTCGACCTGGATGGCCCGACCTTCCTGGCGAAGGACCGGCCGCCGAGCGTGGTCTATCGTGACGGCGCGGTCTGGGCTGGCGAAAGCGTATGGGGCGCGCCGGCCGCGGCGGCGGCCGCATGAGCGGCAAGGCGCTCGACGCCTCGCCATGGTTCGGTCAGCCGCGCGGCCTGACCGTCCTGTTCCTGACGAACATGTGGGAGCAGTTCTCCTATTTCGGCATGCGCGCTCTGCTGGTCTACTACATGACCAAGGAGCTGCTGATCGCCCAGGGGACCTCGTCCCTGATCTACGGGACCTATACGGCCTGCGCCTATTTCACGCCGATCGTCGGCGGGGTGATCGCCGACCGGCTGCTGGGCAAGCGGCGGGCGATCATCATCGGGGCCAGCGTCATGGCGCTGGGCCATTTCATGATGGGTTTTCCGAACCTGCTCTATGTCGCCCTGGCCACCATCGCCCTGGGCAACGGCCTGTTCCTGCCGACCCTGCCCAGCCAGATCAACGACCTCTATGCGGAGGGGGATCCCCGGCGCGGCTGGGCCTACAACGTCTACTATCTGGGCATCAATATCGGCGGTTTTCTCGCGCCGCTTCTGTGCGGAACGCTCGGCGAGCTATTCGGCTGGCACGTCGGCTTCGCCGTGGCGGGCTTCGGGATGCTGGCGGGCCTGCTGATCTATCTGTGGGGTCAGCGCTACCTGCCGGCCGAGCAGAAGAAGACCGACGTCGCGCCCGACGCCGCCAAGGGGCGCATGGGCTTGCCGACCGTGCTGGCCCTGGCCGGCGTCGCGCTGTCGGTCACCGTCTTCCGCGGCGCCTATGAGCAGGCCGGCAACACCGTGGCCTTGTGGGCCGACGCCGGCGTCGACCGGACGCTCGGGTCCTGGCGCGTGCCGATGACCTGGTTCCAGTCGCTGAACCCTCTGCTGGTCATGGCCATGACGCCGATACTGCTGGCCGGCTGGAAGAGACGCGCCGACGGCGGACGGGATGCGTCGCCGGCCCAGCGGATGGCGACCGGCGCGCTGATCGTGGCGGGAGCCTTCCTGCTGCTATGCGCCGTCGATGCGTTCAGCGGGGGCAGGGCGCACTGGCTGTGGCTGGTGGCGTTCTTCGGGATTTACACCTTCGGCGAACTTTTCATCCTGCCCACGGGCCTCGGCCTGTTCGCCCGCCTGGCTCCGCCCGGGTTCGGCGCGACCACCGTGGCGGCCTGGTACCTGACCATCTTCGCGGGCAGCCTTAGCGCGGGTCTGGTCGGCACTCTATGGAGCCGGGTGAGCCACACGGCCTATTTCGCGCTGCTGGCGGGGCTGGCCGTGACCGCGGCGATCCTCCTGCGTCTGATCGATCCCTGGGCGCGCAAGGCCGAGGCGGGCTGACGCCACGATTGCCGTTGACAATTCTCTAATTGGGATAACATTGTCCTAATCGGGATTACATTTGCGTAATGACAAGCGGGCCGAGCACGGAAAAATCCGAGCGACCGCAGCGCGCGGCGGGGGAAGTCTCACCGGAACCGCCGGCGCTTCAACGAGGGGGAATTTGGATGAAGCTCAATCGTGCGACCCTGCTGATCTCCAGCGCCGTCGGCGCCCTGATGATGCAGGCTCCGGCCTTCGCGGCCGACGAAGGTCCCAAGCCCGTCTCCACCGTCGAAGAGATCGTCGTCACCGCCCAGAAGCGGGAACAGACCCTGATCGACATTCCGCAGGCCATCTCGGTGGTGTCGGGGGACACGCTGGAGGCCTACCAGGCGACCAATTTCGCCGACTATCTGAAGCTGGTTCCGGGCCTGCAGCTGGACCAGAGCACGCCCGGCGAGGGTCGCCTGGTCATGCGGGGCGTCAACACAGGGGGCGTGGCCTCGACCGTGGCCGTCTATATGGACGAGACCCCGTTCGGCTCGAGCAGCGCCCTCGTCAACGGCGCGGTGCTGGCCGGCGACTTCGATACGTTCGACATCGCCCGCATCGAGGTGCTGCGCGGCCCACAGGGCACGCTGTATGGCGCGAGCTCGATGGGCGGCCTGCTGAAGTTCGTGACCAACACGCCTGACACCAAGGGCTTCATCGCTCGCGCTCGCGTCGCGCTCGAGGACACCAAGGGCGGCGCGATGTCGTATCGCACGACGGCGATGGTCAACATCCCGCTCGGCGAGACCGTCGCGGTCCGCGCCTCGGGCTTCTACCGCAAGGACGGCGGCTTCATCGACTCGATCGGAACCGGCGGTTCGGACGTCGAGCGGAACATCAACGACGCCAAGGTCTATGGCGGCCGCGCTTCGCTGCTGTTCAAGCCGACCGACAAATTCGACCTGCGCCTGACGGCGGTGCTGCAGGACATCAAGGCCGACGCCCCGACCGTGGTCGAGAGCGATCCCGACACCCTGAAGACCCTGCACGGCGGCCCGACCCTGTCGCAGTTCGCGCCGGCCTTCTCGGACGTCGAATACCGCATCTACAACGCGGTGGTGAACTACGACCTGGGCTTTGGCACGCTGACCGCGTCGAGCAGCTACAACAAGCAGAACCAGACCAAGCGCGACGACGCCTCTTTCAACCTCAGCGGCCTGATCGAGAGCGTGTTCGGTCCCGCCAACGAACTCTACCTGGCCCAGAAGACCAACAACCGGAAATATACCGAGGAAGTGCGCGTGGCCTCGAACGCCGGCGCGCCGTTCGAGTGGCTGGTCGGCGGCTATTTCACCGACGAGAAGGGCCTGATCCACCAGGAGTACATCGCCGTCCAGCCAGGCACGCTGACCCAGCTTACCGGCCTGCCGCTGTTGGCCGACCTCGACCTCAATTCGCGCTATAAGGAATATGCCGGCTTCGCCAACGCCACCGTGCATCTGGGCGAGCGGGTGGATGTCGATCTGGGCGGCCGCTACAGCCACAACAAGCAGGTCGCCGGGCAGTCGGCCACGGGCGTGCTGGCCGGCGGTACGCCGATCAACAGCGGCCTGAAGTCGTCGGACAACGTCTTCACCTACTCGCTGGCCCCGAAGTTCAAGATCGACGATCGCCGCGCGGTCTATGCCCGCGTCGCCAAGGGCTATCGTCCCGGCGGTCCGAACGTGATCCCGCCCAGCGCGCCGGCCGACACCCCGGCCACCTTCGCGCCGGACAAGGTCACCAGCTACGAAGCCGGCTTCAAGGGCGAGAGCGCCGACCGTCGCCTCAGCCTGGACGTCGCCGCCTTCCACATCGACTGGAAGGGCGTTCAACTGCTGACCGTGGTCAACAATTTCGGCATCAACACCAATGGCGCGGACGCGAAAAGCGATGGCGTCGAGTTCACCGCCACGGCCCGCCTCGCCAGCGGCCTGACCGTATCGGCCAACGGCGCCTATACCGACGCCAAGCTTTCGGGCGACACCAGCGCCCTGGTCGGCGGCAAGAAGGGCGATCAGCTGCCCTTCACCCCCAAGCTCAGCCTGGGCTTCAATGGCGACTATACTTGGACGATCGGCGACAAGCAGGCCTATGTCGGCGCCTCGCTACGGGTGATGGGCAAGCAGAGCGGCATGTTCGACGCCGAGTACCGCGCCGCGCACAGCCAGCAGCGCCAGCTTCCCTCGTACGAGGTCGTCGACCTGCGGGCCGGGGTCAGTTTCGGCAAGGTGGACCTGGAGGCGTACGTCAAGAACGCCTTCGACTCGGACGGTAAGATCTCGACCGGCGCGGTCACCGCCAATGGCCTGCCGGTCTATCCGGGCGGCGCGATCGGCACGGGCGTGATCCGGCCGCGCACGATCGGCCTCAGCCTGACGGCCGGCTTCTGATCACATGACCGCTATCGCCAGAACCGCCCAGGACGAGAAGGCCGATGAGGCTATGGAGGGCGCCTTGCCGTCGCCCTACCTCCTGTTCCTCGGCGACACGGTCGAGCCCGGCTACGCCAAGACCGCGTTCGGCCTGCGCGACTGGGTCGGCGAGCGCTGCGTCGGCGAGTTCGTCCTGCCGGGCGCCCGGGTCAGCACCGGCCTGCCGGCCCTGGCGCCGGCCCAGGCCGTGGCCGAGGGCGCGCGGGGCATGGTGATCGGCGTGGCCAACGCCGGGGGGATCATCCCGCCAGCCTGGATAGCCGGTCTGGTCGAGGCGCTGGAGGCGGGGCTCGACCTCGTCTCTGGCATGCACGCCAAGCTGGGCGATATCCCGGAGCTGAAGGTCGCCGCCCAGCGGACCGGCCGCCGGCTGATCGACGTGCGCACTCCGCCGACAGGGATTCCCGTGGGCTCGGGCAAACGCCGTTCGGGCCGCCGGATCCTGACCGTCGGCACCGACTGCGCGCTCGGCAAGAAGTACGCCGCCCTGGCCATCGCCCGAGGACTGCGTGGACGTGGCGTCGATGTCGACTTCCGGGCCACCGGCCAGACCGGGATCATGATCGCCGGCGCCGGCATACCGATCGACGCGGTGGTCTCCGATTTCATCGCCGGGGCGGCCGAGATGCTCAGTCCCGCCGCGCCGGCCAGCCATGTCGACGTGATCGAAGGGCAGGGGTCCTTGATGCACCCCGCCTATGGCGCGGTGTCGCTGGGCCTGTTGCAAGGCAGCCAGCCTGACGTCTTCGTGGTCTGTCACGAGCCGGGCCGCACCCAGATCCTGGGCTATCCCGGTCACGCCGTGCCGTCGATCGAGGCGGTGATCGAGGCGACTGTCCTGATGGGGCGGGTGACCAACCCGAATATCCGCTGCGCGGGGATCAGCCTCAACACCGGCAAGCTGTCGCCCGAGACCGCCCAGGCCGAAATTGCCGCCGTGGCTCAGCGCCTGGGCCTGCCGACCGCCGACCCGCTGCGGGGAGGCCCGGCCTTCGAGCGGCTGCTGGACGCCTGCCTCGCATGAGCGGGAAGGCGGCCCCAGGCTGGTTCAGCCGCTGGCTGCTGCCAGGCCTGGCGTTCAAGGCCGCCGTCATCGGCGGCGGCTACGCCACCGGCCGCGAGATCGCCGAGTTCTTCCTGCCCGCTGGTCCCTGGGGCGGCCTCGTCGGCCTGGCCCTGGCGACGCTGATCTGGAGCGGTATGTGCGTCCTGACCTTCCTGTTCGCGCGAGCGACCGGGGCGCGGGACTATCGGAGCTTCTTCCAGGCCCTGCTGGGACGCGGCTGGATCGCCTTCGAGCTGGCCTACGCCTTCTTTGTCGTCCTGGTGCTGGCCGTGTTCGGCGCGGCGGCCGGCGAAATCGGCCATGCGGTGTTCGGCGCGCCGAAGTGGGCGGGGATGCTGGCCCTGCTGCTGGGTGTCACCGGCTTCGTCGCCTTCGGCAGCAAGGTGGTCGAGCAGTTGTTCGCCTGGGTCTCGATCCTGCTCTACGGCGTCTACGGCTTGTTTCTCGTTCTGGCCCTGACGACCTTCGGCTCCGACATCGCCGCCGCCTTCGCGGTTCCGGTCCAGGTTGGGGCCGACGCCCTGATCGGCGGAACCACCTACGCCGGCTACAACATCATCGGCGCGGTGATCATCCTGCCGGTGACCCGGCGCCTGCTCAGTGACCGGGACGCGGTGACGGCCGGCCTGATCGCCGGGCCTCTGGCGATGATCCCGGCCTTCGTCTTCTTCGTCTGCATGTGCGCCTATGCGCCAGCCGTCACGGGCGCGGCCCTGCCATCGGACGTGCTGCTGGCCAAGCTGAACCTGCCGATCTTCCGCGCGCTGTTCCAACTCATGGTCTTCGCGGCGCTGCTGGAGAGTGGCACGGGCGCGGTCCACGCCATCAATGAGCGCGTCGCCGTAGCCTTCCAGGTCCGGATGGGACGGCCGTTCGGCGTCCGCGCCCGCGCCGCCTGCGCCCTGGCGCTGCTCGTGTTCTGCATGGTGCTGGCCGATCGGGTCGGGCTGGTGAGCCTGATCGCCGGCGGCTATCGCCTGCTGGCCTACGCCCTGATCGCGCTCTACGTCGCGCCGCTGGCGCTGGTCAGCCTTGTTCGTTTCGCCCGACGTCCCGTCTTCCAGCCGGAGGTCCCATGATCAGCCTCATTCTCGCCGCGGCGCTTGCCGCCGGCCCCGTCGTCCAGCCGCCCAAGGGCTTCGACGCCCATGTCGAGGCCCTGCGCCAAAAGGTCGGCGCGCCGGGCCTGTCGATCACCATCGTCGACGAGGGGCAAACCGTGCTCGCCAAGGGTTATGGCGTCCGCAAGCTGGGCGACCCGACCAAGGTCGACGCCGATACGCTGTTCATGACCGGCTCGACCGGCAAGGCCTTCACCACGGCGGCCCTGGCCACCCTGGTCGACGCTGGCAAGCTGTCCTGGGACGACAAGGTCGCCGATCGCCTGCCGGGCTTCCAGATGTACGACCCGTGGGTGACGCGCGAGCTGACCGTGCGCGACCTGCTGGTCCACCGCAGCGGTCTCGGCCTGGGGCAGGGCGACTTGCTGTTCGTGCCACGCAGCAACATCCCGCGCGCCGAGGCCGTGCGCCGCTTGCGCTATCTGAAGCCCGCCACCAGTTTCCGCAGCGGCTACGCCTACGACAACGTCCTCTACATGGTGGCCGGCCAACTGATCGAGGCGGTCACCGGTCAGACCTGGGAGGCCTATACGCGCGATCACGTGCTGGTCCCGGCCGGCATGAACGCCTCGACCACCGACGAGCGCCGCTTCGACAACCCCAACCGCGCCCAGCCGCACGCGCGACTGAACGGAGGCCTGCGCGGGGCCGGCGATCAGGAGATCCTCGACGAGCGCGACGAGCTGGCGCGCAGCGCCGCCCCGGCCGGCGGCATGGCCGTCAGCGCTAACGACATGGCCAAGTGGCTGAAGCTGCAACTGGCCCGCGGCGCCCTGCCGGACGGCAAGCGGCTGTTCAGCGAGGCTCAGAGTCAGGCCATGTGGCAGCCGACGGTTATCGAGCCGATCGACCACGCGCCCCCCGGCATGGAGGTCACCAAGCCCAACTTCCAGGCCTATGGCCTGGGCTGGGAGATTCAGGACTACCACGGAACTCAGATCGTCTGGCACAGCGGCGCGGTGCTGGGCTTCAAGACGGTGGTGGTGCTGATCCCCGACCGCAACGCCGGCTTCTCGATCGAGCTGAACAGCGAGGACGGCGAGCTGCCGCGCGGCCTGATGCTGGAGCTGCTGGACCACTATCTGGGGGTCAAGCCCGAGCCGTGGACCGAGCGCTACATCGCCTACAAGAAGCGGTTGATCGCCGGCGCGCTGAAGACCCTGGGCGGCGTCCAGGTCAAGCCGGCCGGCGTCGGGCCTTCGCTGCCCGCGGCCAAGTACGCCGGGACCTATGCCGACCCCTGGTACGGGGACATCGCGGTAACCGAGGGCGACGGGGCCTTGCGCATCGACTTCAAGTCGACCCCGCGCATGGCCGGCAAGCTGGAGCACTGGCAGTACGACACCTTCGTCACCCGCTTCGACGACAAGACGCTGGAGCCGGCCTACGTCACCTTCAACCTCGACCCCGACGGCAAGATCACGCGGGTGACGATGAAGGCGGTGTCGCCGATCGCCGACTTCAGCTGGGATTATCACGACCTGCTGTTCACGCCAAAGGGCGCGCCGTGAACCACGTCAAACCCGCGTCGCTGCAATCTTCAAAGGTGACGCCCGGGCCGGGCGCCGCCCTGGAGGCCGATCTGGCGATCATGGCCCGGCTGGAGGGCAAGCCGTTGCCGACCGTGGTCGAGTTGGCCCAGATGCTGGAGGTCTCGCAGACCACGGCCTTCCGGATCATCACCCGCTTCAAGCAGAGCGGCCTGCTGAAGCTGGTCGACCGCGTAAGGCTGCCGGCCGATGTCTGCCACTGCATCGCCGACCTGCGCACCCGGCTGACCGATGGCGGCGCGCTGGACCGGCTGGAGGCGCGGCTGCGGGACGATCCATGCGTCTCGACCGCCGCGGCCGTGACCGGCAAGCACAGCTACCGGGTCATCGCCCTGCATCGCGGCATGGCCGAAGCCAATGCGTGGTTCAGAACCCTCCTGACCGAGGACGCTGTCATCGACGGCGCGCTGATCTTCTGTCGGCCGATCATCGACCGCCAGCACTACGCCCAAGCGTTGACCGGCGGCTCTCGCTAGGTTTCGTCGAGCAGGGCCAGGACGTTAGCCAGGGTGGGGGCGAGATCGTCGCGCCGCCAGGCCAAGCCGGTCTCCAGCATCGGAGCCGCGCCGGCCAGGGGGACGTAGGCGACCCCCGCTCGCGCTAGGTTTCGCAGCGAAGCCGGCACGAGGGCGATCCCGAGACCGCTGGAGACCAGGCTGATGATGGTCTGCATCTGGATGGCCTCCTGGATGATCCGAGCCGTCCCGCCCAGCGATGCGAAATAGCCGGTGACCAGGTCGTGGAAGGCCGGAGCCACGTGCTTGGGGAACAGGATCAGCGGCGAGGCCAGAACCTCGGCGCTGGACATCTCGGTCTCGCGGGCGATGCGGCCGTCCTCGATCCAGGCGCTGGGCACGGCGGCGACCAGTGGCTCGCGCAGCAGGCGGCGGTAGGCGAGGGCCGGCGGCAGGGGATGATCGGCGGGCGGGATGATGATGCCGGCATGGCGCTCGCCGCTGACGATGGCCGGGATCTGCACGTCGCTGGTGGCCTCGAACAGGCGGATCTCGACGTCCGGATAGGCCTGGGAGTAGCGCCGCACCAGCGATGGCAGGACGCTGTAGTCGGCCGTGCTGACGAACGACAGCGCCAGATAGCCGGTCTGTCCATCGCGCATCCGCTGGGCCAGGCCAGGCAGGCCGTCAAGCGCCGCCAGTGTTTCAAGCACGTAGGGCAGCCATTGCTCGCCCAGGGCCGTCAGGCGGACACTGCGCTTGGTGCGCTCGAACAGCGGCGCGCCCAGGTCGCGCTCAAGGCTCATGATCGACTGGCTGAGCGGCGGCTGGGTCATGCCCAGCCGCTCCGCCGCGCGGCCGAAGTGCAGGGTCTGAGCCACGGCGACGAAGTGGCGGAGCGGGCGAGCGTCCATTGATATTCTCAGCGACCTAATTCGGCTGAACTAATATATTTTGAGAGCGAGCGAAACAGCCCTAAATAACCCCATCTCCGACATTGAGATTTGCCATGCCTCCTTATCGCTCACGCACCTCGACCCACGGTCGCAACATGGCGGGGGCCCGCGGCCTCTGGCGCGCGACGGGCATGAAGGACGAGGACTTCGGCAAGCCGATCATCGCGGTGGCCAACAGCTTCACCCAGTTCGTCCCGGGCCACGTGCACCTGAAGGACCTGGGCCAGCTGGTCGCCCGCGAGATCGAGGCGGCCGGGGGCGTGGCCAAGGAGTTCAACACCATCGCCGTCGACGACGGCATCGCCATGGGCCACGGCGGGATGCTGTACTCGCTGCCCAGCCGCGAGCTGATCGCCGATAGCGTCGAGTACATGGTCAACGCCCATTGCGCCGACGCCATCGTCTGCATCTCGAACTGCGACAAGATCACGCCCGGCATGCTGATGGCCGCCATGCGCCTGAACATCCCGGTCGTCTTCGTCTCCGGCGGCCCGATGGAGGCCGGCAAGGTGCAGATGAAGGGCGCGATCCGGGCGCTGGACCTGGTCGACGCCATGGTCGTGGCCGCCGACGACAAATATACCGACGAGGAAGTCACCGCGATCGAGAAGGCCGCGTGCCCGACCTGCGGCTCGTGCTCGGGGATGTTCACCGCCAACTCGATGAACTGCCTGACCGAGGCGCTGGGCCTGTCGCTGCCGGGCAACGGCTCGGTCCTGGCCACCCACGCTGATCGCGAAGCCCTGTTTAAGGAGGCCGGCCGCCTGGTCGTCGACCTCTGCCAACGCTGGTACGAACAGGACGACGCCACGGCCCTTCCGCGCGGCATCGCCACGCGCGCGGCGTTCGAGAACGCCATGAGCCTGGACATCGCCATGGGCGGCTCGACCAACACCGTTCTGCACCTTCTGGCCGCCGCCCAGGAGGGCGGGGTCGACTTCAAGATGGAGGACATCGACCGCCTGTCGCGCCGGGTGCCGTGTCTGTCCAAGGTGGCCCCGGCCAAGGCCGACGTGCACATGGAGGACGTCCACCGCGCCGGCGGCGTCATGGCCATCCTGGGCGAGCTGGAGCGCGGCGGTCTGATCGACGCGACCCAGCCGACCGTCCACGCCACGACCATGGCCGAGGCCCTGGCACGCTGGGACATCGGCCGCACCAACAGCGCCGTCGCCCACGAGCTTTTCCGCGCCGCGCCAGGCGGTAAGCCGACCCAGATCGCCTTCAGCCAGGCCGCCCGCTGGGAGAGCCTGGACCTGGACCGCCAGAACGGGGTCATCCGCTCGGTCGAGCATCCGTTCTCGAAGGACGGCGGTCTGGCCGTGCTGTTCGGAAACCTGGCGCCCGAGGGCTGCATCGTGAAGACGGCCGGGGTCGACGATTCCATCCTGACCTTCCGGGGCACGGCCCGCGTCTATGAAAGCCAGGAGGCGGCGGTCAGCGGCATCCTGGGCGGCAAGGTCGTGGCCGGCGAGGTCGTGGTCATCCGCTACGAAGGCCCCAAGGGCGGTCCTGGCATGCAGGAGATGCTGTACCCGACCACCTATCTGAAATCGAAGGGCCTGGGCGCGGCCTGCGCCCTGATCACCGACGGCCGCTTCTCGGGCGGCACCTCGGGCCTGTCGATCGGCCACGTTTCGCCGGAAGCGGGCGAGGGCGGCCTGATCGCCCTGGTCGAGACCGGCGACTCGATCCTGATCGACATCCCCAATCGCGGCATCACGCTCGAAGTCTCCGACGCGGTCCTGGCCGGGCGCCGCGAGGCTCAACTGGCCCGTGGGTCGAAGGCGTGGAAACCTCTCGACCGCAAGCGCGAGGTCAGCCCCGCCCTGCGCGCCTACGCCGCCATGACCACCAACGCCGCCCGCGGCGCGGTGCGCGATGTCAGCCAGGTCGAATAGAGGGTTATAGCTGGGCCGCTGCTTCCCTGCAGAGGTCCAGCAGCCAGCCATTGGGCGAGTCCGCCGCGTCGCTGGCGCGCAGCACCGCGCCGAACGGCATGGGGGGCGGGGCGTTCGGCGGTTCGACCATGAACACCTTGCCCCGATCGGCGGCCAGCTGGGCCAGGCGACGCGGAAGGATGCAGGTCATGTCCGAGCGGCCGACCATGTTCATGGCGCTGAACGAGTCCTGCACCGTGAACGGCTGATAGGGGCTGTCGCCCAGAGCGTAGGTGTCGCCCCACGAGGTCACGCGCCGCAGGCCCAGGTGCCCGGCCGAGGTGCGGTCGGGATCATCGTTGCCACCGCCCGATACGCCCAGGCGCGGCAGGCGGGCCAGGGCGTCGTAGTCGACGCCGCTGGCGACCATCGGGTGGTCGGCGCGCAGAACCCAGACCCCGGTCTCCTCGAATAGCGGACCATAGGAGAAGCGGCCGGGGATTGCCTCGAAGCAGCCGATGACCATGTCGAGCCGCCCCGTGTCGAGGTCCTCGGTCATGCCGGCATAGAGGTTGTGGAAGTGGATCTGGACGTTCGGCGCGGTGGCGATCACGCGCTCGGCGATCAGCGGGCCCAGGACATAGGAAATATAGGTCCCGGCCGCGATGTTGAAGGTGTGCGTATCGACCGCCGGATCGAACCGCTGGCTGGTGACGGCGCTCTCCAGCAGCTTCAGGGCGGTACGCGCGGTGTCGGCGATCTCCAGCGCGCGGGGCGTCGGCCGCAAGCCGGTCTGGCCCCTGACGAAGAGGTCGTCCCCGACCATCTCGCGCAATCGCCGCAGCGCATGGCTCACGGCCGATTGCGACAGGCCCAGGCGCTCGCCGGCGCGTGTGGCGTTCTTCTCTTCCAGCAGGGTGACGAACACCCGGAAGAGGTTGAGGTCGGCGGTTCTGAAATTCACGGCATTCATGGCTGTCGTGAAGATATATCATTTCTCTCATGACAGGCCGAGCCCTATCTGAGGGCCAAGGTTCGCGAGCCGAACGAACCTCGACGATTCCCCAAAACCTATCGAGACGTGGAGCAGCGCGTGAGCGACGCTGAAGGTTACGACGCCATTGCCGAAGCCGAGGTCGGCGCGGCCAACAGGCGGCGCGAGAAGACCCTGGGCCAGCACCTGCGCTGGCCGCTGATGATCGGCGCGCCGCTGGTCGTTCTCGTGGGCATCGGCGCCTTCGTCGTGCTGACGGGCGGCAAGTCGGAGACCACCGACAACGCGTATGTCCAGTCCAGCCGCACGGGCATCAGCACCAGCATCGACGGCCGCGTGGTCGAGATCGACGTGCAGGAGAACCAGCGCGTGGCCAAGGGGCAGGTGCTGTTCCGCCTCGATCCGGCCGACTACCAGGTGGCGGTGTCGCAGGCCGAGGCCGCCCTGGCCCAGGCCCGCTTCGACGTGCAGGGCAAGCGCGCGGTCTACGCTCAACGCCTGGCCGATCTCGCCGCCGTCCAGGAGACCGCCGGCTACGCTCAGCGCGAGGCCGCCCGCCAGGGCGATCTGGCCGCCGCCGGGGTCGCCACCAAGGCCCAGGCCGACGAGGCCCGCCACGCCGCCGACCAGGCCCAGCGCCAGGTCGCCGTCGTCCGACAACAGATCGCCACGGCCCTGGCCGACCTCGGCGGTCGCGCCGACATCGCCACCGAGCAGCAACCCGGCGTGCTGGAGGCGTCCGCCAAGCTCGAGCGCGCCAAGCTGGACCGCTCTTACGCCGCCGTGGTCGCCCCGACCGACGGCGTCATCGCCAAGGTCGAGCAGCTGCAGGTCGGCCAGCGGGTCGAGGCGTCCAGGCCGCTGTTCTTCCTGATCTCCGGCAAGCCCTGGATCGAGGCCAACTTCAAGGAAGATCAGCTGGCCCATATGCGCGTCGGCCAGCCGGCGACCATCAAGGTCGACGCCTATGACAAGCCTTTGAAGGCTCATGTCGCCAGCTTCAGTCCCGGCACCGGCGCCAGCTTCGCCCTGCTGCCGGCCGAGAACGCCACCGGCAACTGGGTCAAGGTCGTCCAGCGCGTGCCCGTGCGCCTGACCCTGGACGACGCCGCGCCCAGCAACCTCTCGGCGGGGCTCAGCGCCAAGGCGAAGGTGGACATTCGCTCGGGCAAGCGCTGATGACCCCCAAGGCGCTCCAGGAGGGTCACGCCCGCGACGTCGCCAATCGCTTGCCGATCACCATCTCGGTGATGCTGGCGACGATCATGATCTCGCTGGACACCACGATCGCCAACGTCGCCCTGCCGCACATCCAGGGCAGCGTCTCGGCCTCGACCGACCAGATCACCTGGGTGCTGACCTCCTACATCGTGGCCTCGACGATCATGACGCCGCTGACCGGTTTCCTGACCGAGCGGATGGGCCGCAAGATGGTGCTGATCGTCTCGATCATTGGCTTCACCGCCGCCTCGATGCTGTGCGGGGTCGCGCAGAACCTGGTCGAGATCGTGCTGTTCCGCCTGCTGCAAGGTCTCTTTGGAGCCGCGCTGATCCCGCTGTCCCAGGCCGTGTTGCTGGACATCAATCCGCCCGAGCGCCACGGCCAGGCGATGGCCGTCTGGGGCGCGGGCGCGGTGCTCGGTCCGCTGCTGGGGCCCGGCCTGGGCGGCTGGCTGACCGACAATCTCGACTGGCGATGGGTGTTCTTCATCAACCTGCCGATCGGCATCCTGGCCTTCTGCGGCGTGTTCTTCTTTCTCTCCGAGAAGAAGAGCAGCGAGAAGCGCAAGTTCGACACCCTGGGCTTCCTGGCCCTGGCCATCGCCATCGGATCCTTCCAGCTGATGCTGGACCGAGGTCCCAGCCAGGACTGGCTGGGCTCGCGAGAGATCTGGGTCGAGCTGATCGTCGCCGTCATCGCGCTGTGGGTGTTCGGCGTCCAGCTGGCCACCGCCGAGAAGCCGTTCGTGGCGCGCGAGCTGCTGGCCGACGGCAACTTCATCACCTGCTGCCTGTTCGGCTTCTTCATCGGCATCCTGCTCTACAGCACCCTCGCCTTGCTGCCGCCGCTGATGCAGACCCTGCTGGGCTACCCGGTCGCCTTCACCGGCCTAGTCTCGATGCCGCGCGGCCTGGGCTCCTTCATCGCCATGTTCGCGGTGGGCCAGCTGATGGGGCGGATGAACATCAAGCTGCTGCTCAGCATCGGCCTGGCGATCAGCGCGCTCTCGCTCTGGCAGATGAGCCACTACAATCTGGAGATGGACACGACCCTGCTCGTGACCTCGGGCTTCCTGTCGGGGGTCGGCACCGGCCTGATCTTCGTCCCGCTCAGCACGATTGCCTTCGCCAAGGTCATGCCGCAGCATCGGGCGGAAGGGGCGGGGCTCTTCACCCTGATCCGCAACATCGGCTCGGCGGCGGGCATCTCGATCATGCAGGCCCTGTTCGTCAGCGGCATCGAGAAGCACCACGCGGTGCTGGTCGAGCACGCTCGGCCCGACAACCCGCTGTATCAGGCCTACGCTCCGAACGTGTTCTCGACCGAGGCCGCCATGGCCGCGTTCAACGGCGTGATCGGCCGGCAGGCGGCGATGCTGTCCTATCTCGACGACTTCCGGCTGATGCTGGTGATCACCATCGCTTGCGCGCCGCTCATCCTTCTCATGCGTACCCCGAAGCCCGGGGCGAAGGCCGCCAATGTCTCCGACCACTAAGCTCCTGACCGCCTTGCTGGCGGCGACTAGCCTGTCCGCCTGCGCGACCGTGGGGCCGAACTTTCAGGCGCCGGACGCGCCCAAAGCCGCCTCGACCCTGGGCGCGGGCGAGACGGCCCCCGCCGCCGCGCGCCTTGACGCCGACACGGCCAACGCCGGTCCGTGGTGGACGGCGCTGAACTCGCCCGAACTGGACGCCGTCATCCGCCAGGCGCTGAAGGATAGCCCGACGCTCGCCGAAGCCGACGCCACCTTGGCCCAATCGCAATCGGCCTTGGCGCAGGCGCGCGGCGTGGCCGGACCTCAGGTGACAGGCAACGCCGGCGTCGCCCGCGAGCGCGCCAACCTGCAGTCGTTCGGCTTCACGGGCTTTGGCGACATCCAGCTCAGCAACCCGACCTTCAGCCTCTATTCGGTCGGCGGCGCGGTCAGTTACGACCTCGACCTGTGGGGCGGCAATAGACGCCGCATCGAGGGCGCCGCCGCGCGCGTCGAAGCCCAGGGGCGCCGCGCCGAGGCGGCCTATCTCAGTCTCACCGCCAATGTCGCCCTTCAGGCGGCGACCATCGCTACGCTGCGGGCCCAGATCGCCAGTGTCGAGCGGATGATCGCCGACGACCAGGCCAATATCGAGCTGATCCGCAAGGCCAACGCCCTGGGCGGCTCGACCAGCCTGGCCAAGGTCTCGGCCGCAAGCCAGCTGGAAGAGGACCGCGCCCAACTGCCGGCCCTGCAGGGCGAACTGGCCGCCGCCCGCCACGCCCTGGCCGTGCTGATCGGCAAGGCCCCGGCCGACTGGAGCGCCCCGGCCTTCGATCTGTCGACCATGGCGCTCGGCGCCCCCGTGCCGGTGGCCCTGCCGTCGCAACTGGTTCGCAAGCGTCCCGACATCCTGGCCGCCGAGGCCGAGTTGCACGCCGCCACCGCCGACATCGGCGTCACGACGGCCGACCTCTATCCGAACCTGAAGCTGACAGCCTCGCTGACCCAGGGCGCGCTGAAGCCGGGCGATCTCTTCTCGTACGACGCCAGTGGCTGGGACATCGGGGCCGGCCTGACCGCGCCGATCTTCGACGGCGGCGCCCTGAAGGCCCGTCGCCAGCAGGCCCGCGAGGCCGCCCGCGCCGCCAGCGCCCGCTACCAGCAGACCGTGCTGACCGCCTTCGGCCAGGTCGCGGACGCGCTGTCGGCCCTGTCGGCCGATGAAGCGGCGCTCGCCGCCCACGCCCGCACCGAGCAGCAGGCGACCGAACGCCTGCGTCTGGCCAGGGTCGCCTTCGACAAGGGCGGCGGCACGCTGCTGGAGGTCGTCGACGCCCAGCGCACCCTCAACGCCGCCCGCTCGGCCCAGGCCCGCGCGCAGGGCCAACGCCTCGTCGACGCCATCCGCCTGTTCGCCGCGACCGGGGCCGATTGGCGCACCGGTTGACCGAATAAGGGGACGCCTCAATTCTGACGGCTTCACCTCGTCTTTCCGAGCGGCTAGCTTCGCGCCCCGATGGGGTACGGGTTGGCGTAGCCGCTGAGAGAAGGACGGCCGTGATGAGCCGAAGCATGTCGCGTGGACTGGCTGTGGCGGTAGCGCTGTGGGCCGGGGGCGGAGCCGCCTTCGCCCAGACCGGCGCCGCGCCGCGTCCGGGGGACATCTACGGCGTCTGGCGCAATCCCAAGGGCAGCGTCCATATCGAGATCAAGCCGTGCGAGGCCCGCACCTGCGGCGTCGTCGTCTGGGCCAATGACCACGCACGCGCCGACGTGAAGAAGAAGAAGAACCAGGATCTGGTCGGCATGCAGCTGCTGCGCGACTTTTCCGCCGCCGATCCCAACGAGTGGAAGGGCCGGGTCTATGTACCCGACCTGGACATGACCTTCTCGGGCCAGGTCAAGCTGCTGGACCGCGCCTCGCTGAAGGCCAAGGGTTGTCTGCTGCCCAACTTCCTCTGCAAGTCGCAGACCTGGACGCGGGTCGACACCGCCACGGCGAGTACGGCCAAGGCGTCCTGATCGGGCTCAGGCGTGGCGACCCGAGCCGCCGGGCTTCTTGCCGCCGCCGTCCTGCTTGTTGACCGTGGCCCAGGCCCGGCGCTCGGCTTCTTTGTCCGAGACGCCCTTGGCCTCGTAGCCTTCGGCGATGTGGTCGGCCTTGCGTTCCTGCTTGTCGGTGTACTTGCTCTTGTCGCCCTGGGGCATGGCGGAACTCCTCTGCTGAGGACCTAACCGGCCATGTCCGTTCGAGTTCCTCGGGCTAAGCTTCGAACGAGAGTAGCGCCAGCAGCGCCCCCTCGGTGTCCGAGAGCCGCCAGCCGCGATAGGCGAAGACCACGCCTTTGCGGAAATCGGCGGCGGCCTGGTCGCGCAGGCGGGGCAGGGCGGCGAGGCCGCGTCCGGCCGGAAACAGGCGCTTGCCGAGGGCGCCGGCGGTGACGGTCGGGTGCTGCTCGCGCCAGGCCTTGCCGATCCGCTGGACGGCGGCGGCGTCTAGGCCGGCGAAGACGTCGGGCGTGGCGGCGCGGGCCAGGGCCGGCGTGGCGGCCAGCGCCACCAGTGCGGCCAGGAGGTCGCGGCGGCTGGTCATTGTACAGTCTCGCTCTTCAGGTGATCGGCCAGGCGCATGCACAGCGCCAGGATGGTCAGGGTCGGATTGACGATGCCGGAGGTCGGGAAGACCGAACTGCCGGCGACATAGAGATTCTTCACCTCGTGCAGGCGCAGGTTCGCGTCGACGACGCCCTTCCTCGGATCGGGGTGCATCCTCGTCGCGCCCATGTGGTGGCGCGAGGCGCTGGAGGTCGCCAGCAACTTGTCACGCGGGATCGACCAGCACAGCCGGCCCTGGCCCGAGGCGCCGAACGCGTCGGCCAGCCCCGCCACCGACCGCTCCAGGTCGGCATAGTCCTTCTCGCCATAGATCCAGGTCAGGCGCACGCGCGGCATGCCCAGCGGGTCCTTGTGCTCCGGATCCAGGGTCACGCGGCTGTCGGGATTGGGGAAGTGCTCGGTCATGGCGAAATAACCCAGCAGTTGGGCCTCGTCCTGGCCGGCGATGCGGCCGCTGGTCCGACGGATCGCTTGCGTGTCGGCGCCGACCTTGGTGTCGGTCCCGGAGGGCGTGGCCTTGTAGAGCGTGGCGGTGAAGTTGCCGGTCTTCATCCGCGCCTGGGCCTTCAGTCCCGAACCGATCACGCAGTGGGGCGACAATCGCTTGGCCGGCGCATAGAGCTCCAGCGGCGCGGCGCGCGTGACGGCTACGACCGAGCCTTCGGTCTCGGCGTCGCCGTCGTTCGAATAGGTGACGTGGCCCTGGAAGAACCGCCCGACCAGGTCGTGGCCGTTGCCCAGGTTCTCGGAGGCCAGTAGCAGGCGGACATTCTCGATGCCGCCGGTCGCCAGCACGTAACGCCTGGCCTTTGCGGTGTGGTGAGAGCCCTTGAGGCAGGCGACGTCCAGGCCAACGATTTCAGCGCCTTGCCGGCGAATTTTCACGACGTTGGCGTAGAGATAGACGGTGATGTTCGGCGCGTCGGCGAACTTCGTGCGCCAGGCGTCGAAAGCCGCCTTGTCGCCGCCGCCCGAGAATTTCGAGAATACGCGCGGCGCCGGAAAGAAGCCGTCCGCCGGGTCCAGCGCCAGGGGCTGGCGATCGGGTTCGGTCGGCTTTGCCATCTCCAGCGGGAAGCGCGGGATCTCCAGCAGGTCGCAGGCCCGGTCGTAGTAGGCCTGCATCTGGGGGCGGGTGACGGGCCAGCCGCTGTAGGGGATCCAAGGCCGCTCGGCGAAGTCGGCGGGGTCCAGCGGTCCGCACTTGCCGCCCCACACGTGGCCCGAGCCGCCCAGGGCCCTGATGCGGGACTGGACCGGATAGTTGTCGAACGGCCGGTCGGGATTGCCGGGCGCTTTCTGGACGCCGGAGCCGGCGTAGAGGGCCTGGTTCTCCATGTCGATTTCCAGGCCGCCGCTCTCCAGGATGGCGACCTTCAGCGGGCCGCCGGCCAGCTCCTTGGCCAGGGTGATGCCGGCCAGGCCGCCGCCGATGATCACCAGATCGGCCTCGATCCGGCTGGCTTCAGGCAAAGTCCGGGCGTCGATGATCGCCATCGTTGAAAAACTCGCTGATTTTATTGGGGAAGTTTGGGGCGGTCCCTTAGGACCGCGCGCCCCGGCTCTTCAGGTAGTCGACGATAGCGCCGTGGCCGTTCTTGCGGGCCTGACTGAGCGGCGAGCGCATCTCGCCTTCATTGGCCTCGACCGCGCGGTTCACGTCGGCGCCATGCTCGACCAGGTAGGCGACGATGGGCAGGCTTCCCGCCTGGGCGGCGTTGATCAACGGGGTCTCGTCGCCGGGGACGAAGATCTCGACATTGGCGCCGCGCGCCACCAGGGCCTGGACGATGTCGAGGTGGCCGGACAGCGAGGCCTGGATCAGCGGGGCGCCGTCGCCCCGCACGGCCAGGTTCGGATGGGCGCCGGCCGCCAGCAGGGCCTGGACGATGTCCATGCGGCCGCGACGGGCGGCTTCGATCAGCGGCGAGCCGTCGCCGACGACCACCGTGTTCACATCGGCCCCCAGGGCGATCAGTTCGCGCACGGCGGCGATGTCCTTGGCGCGCACGGCCTCGAACAGCGGTTGGCCCAGGTGACGGGCGGCGGCTGCCTTGGCTTGGCCGGGGCTCCGCTGGACGACTTGGGCCGGCTGGGCGGCCCAGGCGGCGACCCCGGCCGAGAGGCCAAGGACCGCGACGACGGCCGCGCCGGCCAGGTGGCGGCCGCGATGGGCATGGTGACGGGTGAGCAAGGTGAAGCGCTCCTTCAGTTGGTTGTTGGCCGAGGCGGGCCAATGGCAGCCCAGCGGCGGGGCGAAGGCGGCCAGCTGGGTCTTCAGCATGGCTTCGCCATAGGCGCGGCGGGTCTTGGGATGACGGGCCAGCACGGCGGCGTCGCAGGCGATCTCCTGATCGATCCGCAGCACGGCCGCGCCGAGATGGACGAGGGGGTTGACCCAGAACAGGCACCGCAGGCCGGTGACCACGGCGTTGATCTGCGCGTCGCCGACGGCCAGGTGGTTGCGCTCGTGGGCGATGATCAGGGCCTGCTCCTCGGGCGTGAAGCGCTCGGCGAAGTCGGCGGGCAGCACCACGCAGGGCGCCAGCGCGCCGATCACGGCCGGACCGACGCCGGGGCGCTCGGCGAGCAACAGGCTGGCGTCGTCGGTGACGCTGAGCCGGCCCAGCGACCGCACGAACCGGCGCTGGCGCTCGGCCTGGACAACCAGGCCGGCGAAGGCGACGACGGCCCACAGACCCAACACGATCTTGGCGATCGGCAGGGCGCGGAGTTGGCTCGGGATAGACGGTGGAGGCGGCGTGGTTGTGGGCGACGACGGCCCGTCCGCCCTGGCGGTCGCGACGGGCGTTACGGCGACGACGGGCGCGGGCAGGACGACGGTGCGGGCCGGGATCAGCAGGGCCAGGATCGACAGCGGCACGACCAGCCACAGCGCATAGGCGCTGCGGGCCCCGAACGCGGCGCGGACCGGCTTGCGCAGGGCCAACGCCAGCAGCACGGCCGCCGCCAGGGCCAGGTTGGCTTTGGCCAGGAAGAGGATCAGGTCACTGGTCATCGTCGATCTTGTCCAGCAGGCGGCGCAGTTCGGCGATGTCCTCGGGGTTCAGCTTCTCGCGCTTGGAGAAGTGGCTGACCAAGGGCGCCAGGCGTCCATCGAACAGGCGGTCCAGCAGGCCCTGGCTCTCGGAATCCACATAGTCCTCGCGGCCGACCAGCGGACGGTAGAGGAAGCGGCGGCCATCCTTGTCGGCGGCGATCACGCCCTTCTTCAGCAGGCGGTTCAGCAGGGTCTTCACCGTGCCCTCGGCCCAGCCGTGGTCCTTGGCCAGGATGGCCAGCACGTCCTCGGCGGGCTTGGGGCTGTCGGCCCAGAGCACCTTCATGACTTCGCTTTCGGCGGCGCTGATGCGTTGCGGGTTCGTATCCATGCTCTGACGATTACGCACGTAAACGTTCCAGTCAAGCCATCGATTACACGCGTAAACGAATTGTAATGCGGCGGTTGGACGCGAAGCCGAAGCGGCTTAACCCTGGCGGCCGAGACAGGAGGGCCGGATGGCCGAGACATTGCAGATGGGCCTGCCGGGCTTCGACCCGCCGACGCCGACCGACCGGCTGATGTTCCTGCTGTATCCGGACCCCGCGACGGCCGAGCGGATCGCGACCGAGGCGCGCCGGCTGAAGGTGGCCCTGGGCCTGCGCGGCCAGCCTCTGCTGACCGACCGCTTCCACATCACCCTGCATCACCTGGGCGACTATGTGGGCCTGCCCAATGACATCGTGGCCAAAGGCAAGGACGCCGGGGCGGCCCTGAAGGCCGCGCCGTTCGAGGTCGCGTTCGATCAGGCCGTCAGCTTCGCCAACCGGCCGGGGAACAACCCCTTCACGCTGCAGGGCGGGGAGGGCGTGCGGGATCTGATCGTGTTTCAGAAGGCGCTCGGCGAGGCCATGGCTTGGGTTAAGCTGAAGCCCGACAGCAGCTTCACCCCGCATATCACGCTGCTCTACGACGGCCAGGTGATCCCGGCCCAGGCCATCGCCCCGATCCGCTGGACGGTGGACCGCTTTGTGCTGGTGCAAAGCAAGCTGGGCCAGACCCAGCACATCGTGCTCCAGGCCTGGGACCTGACCGGGTAGGATCAAGGGGATTCGCGCCAGGAGACCCGGCCATGACCCCGACGATGTACGGCATCAAGAACTGCGACACGGTCGCCAAGGCGCGCAAGTGGCTGGAGGCGCGCGGCCAGGCCTATGACTTCCACGACTACAAGGCGGTCGGGATCGATCGCGCGACGTTGGAAGGCTGGGTCCAGGAGCACGGCTGGGAGACGATCCTGAACCGCGCGGGCACGACCTTCCGCAAGCTGGACGAGGCCGATCGCCAGAACCTGAACGCCGACAAGGCCATCGCCCTGATGCTGGCCCAGCCGTCGATGATCAAGCGCCCGGTGCTCGACCTGGGCGACCGTCGGCTGGTCGGCTTCAAGCCTGAGATCTACGAAGCCGAGATCGGCTAGTCCGCGTTTCCCTCGCGCCGTGAGCGAAGTTTAAGACGACAATTTCCAGGAGATCGGTCTATCACTGGACGGAAGGTCTCGCGTCGTCGCGAGCCATGAGGGGGTTTTTGACGCGTGGGGGACGCTGTCTCGCGATACGAGCTGGTCATCTTTGACTTCGACGGCACGCTGGCCGACAGCGCGGCCTGGATGATGCGGGCTGTCAATCCGATGGCGCGCCGGTACGGCTTCAAGACCGTCACCAACGAAGAGATCGAGATGCTGCGCGGCCGCAGCACCCGCGAGGTCATCCGCTATCTGGGCGTCTCGCCCTGGAAGCTCCCCTTGATCGCTCGCGCCGGCAAGAAGCTGATGGCCGCCGACGCTCACACCATCCCGCTGTTCCCCGAGACCGCCCGGATGCTGCGCGCCCTGCACGCGGCCGGCGTGAAGATCGCCGTGGTCAGCTCCAATAGCGAGGCGGTGATCCGTCGCGTACTGGGCGAGGAGTTGGGCGAACTGATCAGTCTCTATGCCTGCGGCGCGTCGCTGTTCGGCAAGGCCCGCAAGTTCAAGCAGGTCACGGCCCGAGGCGTCAGCCGCGACAAGGTCATCTGCATCGGCGACGAAACCCGCGACATCGAGGCCGCCCGCGCGGTGGGCCTGGACTGCGGCGCCGTCGGCTGGGGCTACGCCAAGCCCGCGATCCTGGCCCAGCACCAGCCCACGGTGTCGTTCGCCACGATGTCCGAAATTATCTCGTACGTCGGCGCGTCCAGACCGGCGGTCGGCGGCGACTAGCCTTCGAGGGCGCCTGCCGCAGCTCTTGGGGTTTCGTTGCGCCGCGGTCCTGATGGTCGGCGGCCCTTCGGTATGGCGTCGTCCGGCCCTCACGATCGTCTAGCTTTTGTTGGCCTTACGAAAGTTTCATCCCGGCGGGCGCCTCCAATCAGGACCGTGAACGCCTCTTACCAGTGAAGGCGGCGCGGGGGCGTCGTCCAAACAACTCGTTGGAGGATTTAAAATGGGTCCTGAAATCATCGTTCCGATCGGCGCCTTCGCCATGATCGTCGCCATCGTCTGCCTGCCGTTCTACTTCAAGAGCCGCGAGCGTCGCGAAATGCAGCGCACCCTGCGTGTCGCCATCGAAAAGGGCCAGCCGATCCCGCCCGAGGTGATCGAGGCGATGAGCCGCAGCGTGAAGACACCGCCGACCCGTCTGCGCGATCTGCGCACCGGCGTGATCTGGCTGGCGATCGGCATCGGCATCGCCGGCGCCACCTATTTCGGCGACTTCATTCACGGCGGCGACGACTTCGACGGCTTCGGCATCGCCTGCATCCCGGTGGTGATCGGCGTGGCCTTCATCGTGCTCAGCTTCTTCAATCCGAACAAGGAAGAGCGGGTCTAGGCGGCTCGCGAGCCTTGGGAGGGGCTTGATCCAATGGGCATGGAACGCCCACCAACTGGCCACGACGTCGAGCTCGCCGCGCAAGCGGCGGCGGGCGACCGCCGGGCCTACGGGGAGCTGGTGCGCAGGCACGGCTCGGCTGTCCGGGGTCTCTTGAGACGCATGGGCGCCGATTCGGCCACCGCCGACGACCTGGCCCAGGACGCCTTCATGACGGGCTTCGAACAGGCCGCCGAGTTCCGCGGGGAGGGGACCTTCGGGGCCTGGATCAGAAAGATCGCCGCGCGGCTCTACCTGAAGAAGGTCAAGCGCGAGGCGCGTCTGATCTTCTCGGACACCGTCGAGCCGGTCGAGGACGTCATGGTGCGTGACGCGTCGAAGGACGCGGCCAGCCGCATCGACCTCGACGAGGCCCTGAAGTCGCTGTCACGCGGGGAGCGCCTGTGCGTCTCCCTGTGCTACGGCGCCGACTGGTCTCACGCCGAAGCGGCCGAGGCCTTGAATATCCCGATCGGCACGGTCAAATCCCATGTCAAACGTGGTTTGGATAAACTCCGGGCGAGGCTCGCCCGGCCAGAGGAAGGGGCGAGGAGGGAAGCTCATGGCTGAACCCGATTTCGAAGCCCAACTAAGCCGCATGTTCGCCGAGCCGCCGTCGTTTCCCGACGCGGCCCTGTTCAACGCCGAGGTCGCGGCCAAGCTGGACCGCGGTTGGGCGATGCGGCGCATGTTCATCGCCGTGGCCGGTGGCGCGGCGGGCCTGGTCGCGGCTTTCCAGATCCTGTCGAGCCGCTTCTCCAGCGAAGTCGCCCAGCTGTCGAAGAATGGCAGCCACACGCTGGAGAACGAGATCAGCGCCGGCGTGGCCAAGTTCAACGCGGTGCTGACGACCCCGTCCAGCGCCGAGGCGGTCTGGCTGGCGGCCGGCCTGGCGGTGGTGGCGCTGGCGTTCTTCGTGACGCGCGCGGTCGAGGACTTCTGACGCCACGGGCCGAAGGTCCGGTGCGCCGTACCGCCTGGATGGCGCTATCGCCGTTCATGTTGCGGTGCGGCGCGATCCGGCCCACAAACGGCGCCCTAAAAGAAGCCGCTTAGGGAGCGCTCGCCGTGTCCGCCCATCGTGAAGAGACGGTCCGCCGTCTGGCCGCCCCCGACATCACCGCCCGCAAGGGCGGCGTCCCCATCGTCTGCCTGACGGCCTACACCGCCCCGGTCGCCGCCGCGCTGGACGAGGCCTGCGACCTGCTGCTGGTGGGAGATTCGCTGGGCATGGTGGTCCACGGCTTGCCCAACACCGTCGGCGTGACCCTGGACATGATGATCCTGCACGGCCAGGCGGTGATGCGCGGCTCCAAGAAGGCCATGGTCGTCGTCGACATGCCGTTCGGCTCGTACGAGAACTCGCACGAAGAGGCCTACGCCAACGCCGTGCGGATCATGAAGGAGACCGGCGCCCAGGCCGTGAAGGTCGAGAGCGGCCTGACCGTGCCGGCGACCATCGCCTACCTGACCCAGCGCGGCGTGCCGGTCATGGGCCATGTCGGCCTGCGCCCCCAGGCCGTACTGCTGGAGGGCGGCTTCAAGGCCAAGGGCCGGGACGAGGCCGGCCGCGCCAAGGTGCTGGAAGAGGCCCGCCTGACGGCGGAGGCCGGCGCCTTCGCCATCGTCGTCGAGGGCGTGGCCGAGAGCCTGGCCCGCGAGGTTACGGAAGCGGTCTCGGTCCCCACCATCGGCATCGGCGCCTCGGCCGGCTGCGACGGCCAGGTGCTGGTCGTCGACGACATGCTGGGCCTGTTCGACTGGACCCCGAAGTTCGTCCGCCGCTACGCCGACCTGAAGGGCGAGATCGAGCGCGCCGCGGCCGAATTCGCCCGTGACGTGAAGGATCGCAGCTTTCCAGGCGACGCCGAGACCTATTACGCCAAGAAGCCCTGAAAGCGCTTTCGCGATGAACCTCGAACGTCGATCGAAATCGCGGTTCCAGCGGGCGTTGCGGCCCGGCGCGGCACGCTATAGGTTCGCCGCCTCGGCGAGCGGCCCTCCGCCCGCCACAATCTGTCTTCAACCCAGCGGCGTCGCTCCAGTGCGGGCGGCGTGCCTGGGCTAGCGCCTGTTTCGGAGCCTCGTTTCGTGGTCGATGTTTTTGACGAAGTCGAAGAACAGCTTCGCTCCGAGCGCTATCGTACGCTGGCGGTGAAATCGCTGCCGTTCGTGGCGGCGGCCGTGGTGGCCGTGGTGATCGGCGTCGGCGGCTACTGGGGCTGGACCTCGTACCAGACGACCCAGGCCAACAAGGCCTCGGAAGGCTATCAGTCCGCGCTGGAAACCGCTCAGAAGCAGGGGCCGGCGGCGGCCTTCGGCCAGTTCAAGACCGTCGCCGACGGCGGCGCCGCGGGCTACAAGGCCCTGGCCCTGCTGCAAATGGGCGACATCCGCCTGGAAGAAAACAAGACCAAGGAGGCCGTCGGCTATTTCGACGAGGCCGCCAAGGCCGCGCCGAACGCCCTGCTGGGCGATCTGGCCCGCCTCAAATCCGCCTTCGCCCTGATGGACACGGCTCCCTACAAGGATCTTGAGTCGAGGTTGACGCCTTTGGCGGGGGAAAGGAGTCCGTACCGCGTGTACGCCAAGGAAGCGCTGGCCTTCGCCAAGCTGCAGGCCGGCGACCTGAAGGGCGCGCGCGCCGACTTCGTGATCCTGGCCAATTCGCTGGACAGCAGCACCTCGGAAGAGGTGCGCCAGCGCGCCCAGGCGGCCATGCAACTGATCGACTCGGGCACCGCCAAGGACCTGGCCGCCGCCGTGAAGGCCGCCGCCGCTCTGCCGCCCATGCCGCCGATGAGCCAACTGCCCGCGGGCCTCGCTCCGCAAGCCGCCCCTAACGCCCAATGAGCCGCCTGATGATCTCCAAGCGTTCCGTCGCCCTGGTCGCGCTGATGTCGGCGTCCATGGCCGTCACCGGCTGTTCGACGGTTTCGAAGCTCAACCCGTTCCACGGCAAGGACAAGAACAAGTCCACGGCCAGCCAGGGGCAGCGCATCTCGATCATCGCCTTCGACCAGAAGGTCGAGGCCAACGAGACGCTGAAGGGCGCGGACTTCTTCCTGCCCGAGCCGGTCGTCCAGACCGAATGGCGCCTGCCGGGCGGCAACGCCGAGCAGTCGATCGAACACGTCGACGCCGGCAAGGGTTTTCAGATCGCCTGGAAGAAGGGCTTCGGCAAGAAGAGCGGCAAGACCTTCCACGTCACCGCGCCGCCGGTCTCGGCCGAGGGCCGCATCTTCGTGATGGACGGCGAGGCCGACGTCGTGGCGATCGACGCCAAGTCGGGCTCGCAGATCTGGCGCAAGGACCTGCGTCCGGCCGCCGGTTCGATCAAGAAGGCCGGCTTCATGGGCCTGCTGCCCAAGAAGAACGACCGCACGGGCTTTGGTGGCGGCCTCGCCGTCGGCGCCGACAACAAGCTCTATGTCGCCTCGGGCTTCCGCTTCGTGGCCCAGATCGACGCCGCCTCGGGCAATCTGAACTGGACGCAGCCGGTCACCACTCCGATCCACGCCGCCCCCACCGTCGCTGACGGCCGCGTGTTCGTGGTCTCGACCGACAACGAACTGCTGACCTTCGACGCCGCCACCGGCGCGCCGGGTTGGACCTACCAGGCCCTCAGCGAACCGGCCCGCATCCTGGCCGCCTCGACCCCCGCCGTCAGCGGTGACACCGTCGTGGCCGGCTTCGCCTCGGGCGAACTGGTGGCCTTGCGCGCGACCAACGGCAACGACCTGTGGAGCGAGGCCCTCAGCCGCGCCAGCCGCACCAACGCGCTGTCGGAAATCCGCGATATCCCGGGCCGCCCGGTGATCTACAAGGGCGACGTCTTCGCCGTCAGCCACTCGGGCGTCTTCGCCGCCACCGACCTGCGCTCGGGCCAGGCCCGCTGGAGCCTGCCGGTCACGGCCATCACCACCCCGTGGGTCGCCGGCGACGTGGTCTATGTCGTCGACAAGGCTGGCCAGGTCATCTGCGTCTCGCGCGAAAACGGCTCGGTCTATTGGATCCAGGACCTCAACAACACCGAGGCCCTGTCCAAGAAGCAGAAGAAGAAGCGGGCCAAGCATCCGATCCTGTGGTCGACCCCGATCCTGGCCAATGGCCGCCTGATCACGGTGTCCAGCGCCGGCGAGGCCGTCGCCCTGAACGCCAAGACCGGCGCCAAGGAAAAGACCCTCAAGGTCGGTTCCTCGGTGCTGATCAATCCGATCGCGGTCGGGGACATGATCTACGTCGTCACGGATGACGCGGAACTGATCGCCATCCGCTAAGCCAAGAAGGCGCGCCTTCGGGCCCGCTCGACATCTTGAAACGCTCTTGAGCCCGGGTCCGCGAAAGCTGGCCCGGGCGTTCGCTTTTCCAACGCCTTTTGCGGGCTCGTTTTGCGACTTGGGTGAAAATCGACTACTGGACACCCTATGCCTTTGAAACTCGCCATCGTCGGCCGCCCCAATGTGGGCAAGTCCACGCTGTTCAACCGTCTGGCCGGCAAGAAGCTGGCCATCGTCGACGACCAGCCGGGGGTCACCCGTGACCGCCGCTACGCCGACGGCCGCCTGGGCGACCTCGACCTGCACCTGATCGACACCGCCGGCTTCGAGGACGTCGCCGACGAGAGCCTGGAAGCGCGCATGCGCGCCCAGACCGAACTGGCGATCGAGGAGGCCGACCTCTCGCTGTTCATCTACGACGCTCGCGAAGGCGTCACGCCGCTGGACGAGGTGTTCGCCGCCCTGCTGCGCCGTCGCGGCAAGCCGGTGATCATCGCCGCCAACAAGGCCGAGGGCAAAGCCGGCCAGTCGGGCATCGGCGAGGCCTACAAGCTGGGCCTGGGCGAGCCGATCCCGATCTCGGGCGAGCACGGCGAAGGCATGGCCGAGCTGTACGCCGCCATGCTGGAAGCCGTTCCCGAGGACCAATATTCCGACGACGAGGATGACGAGGACAAGCCGATCCGGCTGGCCATCGTCGGCCGTCCGAACGCCGGCAAGTCCACCCTGATCAACCGCCTGATCGGCGAGCAGCGGCTGCTGACCGGTCCGGAGGCCGGCATCACCCGCGACTCGATCTCGGTCGACTGGATCTGGGGCGACAAGAAGGTGCGCCTGGTCGACACCGCCGGCCTGCGCAAGAAGGCCAAGGTCCAGGAGAAACTGGAGAAGCTCTCCACCCAGGACACCATCCGCGCCATCACCTTCGCCGAGGTCGTGGTGCTGGTGATGGACGCCACCCACCCGTTCGAGATCCAGGACCTGCAGATCGCCGACCTGACCGAGCGGGAAGGGCGGGCCCTGGTGTTCGTGCTGGCGAAATGGGACCTGGTCGAGGACCAGGCCGCGACCCTGGCCGCCTTCCGCGAGCACGCCGAGCGCATGCTGCCCCAGGTGCGCGGCGCGCCGGTGGTGGCGCTGTCGGGCGAGACCGGCAGCGGCGTCAACAAGCTGATGCCGGCCGTGCTGAAGATCCACAAGGACTGGTCGACCAAGGTCAAGACGCGCGACCTGAACGACTGGCTGCAGATGGCCATGCAGCGCCACCCGCCGCCCGCCGTCAGCGGCCGCCGCGTGAAGCCCAAGTACATGGCCCAGACCAAGGCCCGTCCGCCGACCTTCGTGCTGTTCTCCAGTCGCGCCGACCAGATGCCCGACCACTATCGGCGCTATCTGATCAACTCCTTGCGCGAAAGCTTCGACCTGCCGGGGGTGCCGCTGCGCATCACCATCAAGTCGGGCGCCAACCCCTATGCCGACGGCGAGGCCAAGGGCCACAGCGGCCGGGGCAAGCGCGAGTTCGAACGCCGCGAGCGCGAGGAGGAACGCATTCGCGCCTCGCGCAACACGGTCAAGAAGTCCAAGCGCCTGGCCGACGAAGCCGCCGCCAAGGCCGCGATCGAGGCGGGCCTGCCCGACCCCCGCGAGGCCAAGCCGGTCAAGAAGAAGGCGCCCGCCGCCAAGGCGGCTCCGGCGGTCGAAAGCGCCGTGGCCGCCGAACCGGGCAAGGCCGCGGTCAAGTCGGTCAAGAAGCTGGGCCCCAAGGTCCAGAAGAAGGTCTCGACCGCGCCCAGCTACAAGGTCGGCGCCAAGTCGGCCGGCGGCAAGGCGGCGGGACCCAAGCGTCCGGTGTCCGGCGCGCGCACCGTGCGTGGCAACACCGGTCCCGGCAAGTCGAAGGGGCGCTGAGCCTAAACTTCGCCATACGCGTTCAGCCTTGTGGGCTGAACGTGGAGGGACGCCGATGCGAGGCTTGGGGCTGGCGTTGATCTTGATGGCGCTGCCGGCGGCGGCGTCGGCGGCCGACTACAAGCCCGTGATTTGCACCAGCGCGGTGACCTATGCCGGCCCGCCGCTGCATCCGGCCGTCGCGCCGCCGCTGCTGGCCGAGGTCCCCAAGGCTACGCTCGATCCGGAAGCGGTCGCGCGGCTGGAGGCGGCGTTCGTTCAGGCCAAGGCCGCGACCAAGGCGCCGGCCATGACCGCCGCCGTGCTGATCCCCGGCAAGGGCGCCTGGAGCCGCACCGACAGTGGCGAGCAACCGCCGATGCTGTTCTGGGCCAGCGCCGGCAAGAGCTTGGTCGCCATCGTCGTCCTGCAGCTGGCCGAGGCCGGCAAGCTCAAGCTGGAAGATCCTATCTCGAAATACGTGGCCGGCGCGCCCAACGGCGACGTGGTGACCCTTCGCGACCTGCTGGCCCACACCAGCGGCCTGTTCAGCGCCAACGAGGATCTCAAGGCCCGCGCCGAGCGCCGCGCCCATACCCTGGACGAGGACGTGAAGATCATCGCCCGCCATGGGGCCATGTCATGTCCCGGCGAGCGCTGGCGGTATTCCAACACCGGCTACGCCCTGCTGGGCAAGGTGATCGAGACGGTCGACGGTCAGACGTGGCAGGCCGCCGTCGAGGCGCGGGTCATCAAGCCGCTGGGCCTGAAGTCGCTGCGGATGCTGGCTGACGGCGACAGGGCCGAGGACGTCGCCAAGCTGGTCTCGGCCAAGGAAGCCCCGATCGAGCCCGCCTGGGCCGGCGCGGCGGGCGGCGCTGTGGGCTCGGCCGAGGACATGGCTCGGGTCTGGGCGGCGCTGCTGGGCGGCAAGCTGCTGAAGCAGGAGACTCTGACGGCGATGTTCGGCCAGCTCTATCCGATGTTCGATGCCGGCGGCTTCTACGGCCTGGGCGCGATGGTCATCGAAGTTCCGGAGGCCGACGGCTCGAAAAGCCTTTGGCTAGGACATCTGGGCGGTACGCCGGGCGCGAGCGCCGTGGTGGCCTATTCGGTCAGGGACCAGGCGATCGTGGCCGCCGCCCTGACCGGAGATGGCTCGGCGACCGCCACGGCGAACCTGCTACTGAAGCAGCTCCGCCGTTAGGCCGCTTCCCGTTCGCCCTGCGGGTCTCGGATTTCTAGGCGTCGATGCTGGGCGCTTCCTGGCCCCGATCCTTGAAGCGAACCACGCCCTTGGGCGGCTGGCGGTCAGGGCGGACCAGGTCGATGATGAACGGTACGATGGTCTCGGGCGCGGGAACGGTCTGGGGATCCTCGCCCGGGAACGCGCCGGAGCGCATCCGGGTGCGCATGGCGCCGGGATCGACGCACAGGGCGCGGACGGCGGTGTTCTCCATCTCGTCGGCATAGACGTCGACAATGGCTTCGAGGGCCGCCTTGGTGGCCGCGTAGGCGCCCCAGAAGGCCGGCCGGGTCTTGGCGACGCTGCTGGAGAAGAACAGGGCCCGGCCGGCGTCCGAGGCGCGCAGCAGCGGGTCCATGGCGCGGATCAGGCGCCAGTTGGCCGTCAGGTTGGTGGACAGGATCATGTCCCAGCCCTTGGGCTCCAGGTGGCTCACCGGGGTGAGGGGACCCAGCAGGCCGGCCGCGCCGACCAGGATGTCCAGCTTGCCCCAACGCTGATGGATGGCCGCGCCCAGATGGTCCAGGCCGTCAGGCTCGCGCAGGTCAAGCGGGACCAGCGTGGCGCGCTCGCCGGTGGCCTCCAGGATGGCGTCGTCCAGGGCCTCGAGGGCGCCTTGCGTGCGGCCCACCGCGATCACGTGGGCGCCGGCCTTAGCAAGGCCCAGGGCGACCGCCCCGCCGATGCCGCGCGTGGCGCCGGTGACGAGGGCGATGCGGCCGGCCAGCGGCTTTTGGGAGTCGGAAGTCATGGGCGGGTTCTAGAACAGGCGAGGGCGGACGGAAACCGGGGCAAGCCCTTAAGCTTCCATCTCCTGTTCGGCGGCCTTCCGGGCGTAGTGCTGGGCGATGACCGAACAGGCCATCAGTTGGATCTGGTGGAAGATCATCAGGGGCAGCACGATGATCCCCGCCGTCGGACCAGGGAACAGGATGCCCGCCATCGGCACGCCGGTGGCCAGGCTCTTCTTGGAGCCGCAGAAGGTGATGGCCCTCTCGTCCTCGGGCGAGAAGCCCAGCGCCCGCGCCCCGAAGGTGGTGGCGGCCAGCACGACGGCCAGCAGCACGCCGCAGACCGCCAGCAGGATCGCCAGCTGCAGCGGCGAGATCTTGTGCCAGATGCCGCCGACCACGGCCTCGCTGAAGGCTGCATAGACGACCAGCAGGATCGAGCCGCGATCGACATAGCCGATCAGCGACTTGTGCCGCTGTATCCACGCGGCGACCAGCGGCCGGGCCATCTGGCCGGCGATGAACGGCAGCAGCAGCTGGACGACGATGTCCCGCACCGATGTCCAGCCGCCCGCCGCGCCGCCCTGGGTGTGCATCAGCAGGCCGACCAGGACCGGGGTGATGAAGATGCCGAACAGGTTGGAGGCGCTGGCCGCCACGACGGCGGCCGCGACATTGCCGCGCGCGATCGAGGTGAAGGCGATCGACGACTGCACGGTGGAGGGCAGGCAGCACAGGAACAGAATCCCGGCCGCCAGGGTCGGCGGCAACAAATTGAGCTTGGTGGTTAGCAAGCCCAGGATCGGGAACATCACGAAGGTGAAGGCCAGGATCAGCAGGTGCAGGCGCCAGTGGGTCAGGCCCGCCACCACGTTGTCGCGCGACAGCTTGGCCCCGTGCAGAAAGAACAGCAGCGCGATGGCCAGCTTGACGACGATGTTCAGGCCGTGCGCGGCCTCGCCACGCACGGGCAGGATCGAGGCCAGCACGACCATGCCGAACAGGGCGAGGACGTACGGCTCGAGCTTCAGCTTCTCGAGAACGCTCTTCAGGCTCATGCCGCCACTTCTTCTCTAGGGCGGACTTAAGCGCTGAGCAGCGAAAGCTGCCTGTCGTTGGTCTCGTTGCGGCCCTCGGCGATTTCGCGATCCGTCAGGCGGGTCGGATAGTCACCGGTGAAGTAGTGGTCGGTGAACTGCGGGGCGGCCGGATCGCGCGGGCCGGCTTCCAGGGCGTCGTACAGACCCTCGACGGACAGGAAGCCCAGGCTGTCTACTTCCAGGAACTTGGCCATCTCTTCCAGCGACTTGTTGGCCGCCAGCAGCTGTTCGCGCTCGGGCATGTCGATGCCGTAGAAGTCGGGCCACTTGATCGGCGGGCTGGCCGAGCGGAGGTGGACTTCCGTGGCGCCGGCCTCGCGGACCATGCGGACGATCTTCAGCGAGGTGGTGCCGCGCACGATCGAGTCGTCGATCAGGACGACGCGCTTGCCGGCCAGGATGGCGCGGTTGGGGCTGTGCTTCATGCGCACGCCCAGTTCGCGCACGCCTTGGGTCGGCTGGATGAAGGTGCGGCCCACATAGTGGTTGCGGATGATGCCCATCTCGAACGGGATGCCGCTCTCCTGGGCGTAACCCAGCGCCGCCGGCACGCCCGAGTCGGGCACCGGCACCACGACGTCGGCCTCGACGCCGGTTTCCTTGGCCAGGTTCCGGCCCATGCGCTTGCGCACGCCATAGACCGAGCGGCCGTTCACCACGCTGTCGGGGCGGGCGAAATAGACATATTCGAACACGCAGGGGCGCGCGGCCTGGGTCTGGAACGGCTTGGTCGAGGTGATGCCGGTTTCCTCGATCACCACCATCTCGCCGTGCTCGATGTCGCGCACGAAGCGGGCGCCGATCATGTCGAGGGCGCAGGTCTCGGACGCCAGAACGGGTTTGCCTTCCAGGTCGCCCAGCACCAGCGGGCGGATGCCCAGCGGGTCGCGCAGGCCGATCATCTTCTTGTTGGTGATGGCCACCAGGGCGTAGCCGCCTTCGATCTGGCCGACCGCGTCGATGAAGCGGTCGACGATCTTGGCCTTCCGCGAACGGGCGATCAGGTGAAGGATCACTTCGGAGTCCGAGGTCGACTGGAAGATCGCGCCTTCCTGCACCAGGCGCTCGCGCAGGGTCAGGAAGTTGGTCAGGTTGCCGTTGTGGGCGATGGCCACGCCGCCGGTTTCCAGATCGGCGAACATCGGCTGGACGTTGCGGATGCCGCTGCCGCCGGCCGTGGAGTAGCGGGTGTGGCCGATGGCCAGGGCGCCCGGCAGGCGCTGGACGAGGTCGGCCCCGGTGAAGGCGTCGCCGACGTGGCCCATGTGGCGTTCGGTATGGAAGCGATTGCCGTCGAAGGCGGCGATGCCGCAGGCCTCCTGGCCGCGGTGCTGCAGGGCGTGCAGGCCCAGCGCCGCGATGGCGGCGGCGTCACGGACGCCGAAGACGCCGAACACGCCGCACTCCAGGCGCAGGGTGTCGTCCTCGGGATCGCGCCACGGCGACGAGGAATAGCGGTCGGTCGACTGGCCCAGGAAGGTCATCGTGATTTCTCCACCAGGTCGTCGAGCTTCCGACGCTGGTCATCATCATAGCCTTTATCCGACGACTTCTCGCCGGACGTATTGTCGCCGCCCTCATGAACGGCTTCCTTGATCGCCGGGGCCAGCTTGCCGGCCAGGGCCTTGCCCTTCGGGGCGAAGACCTTGAGCACCGCGCCGCTGGCTTCGGACAGGGGATAGAACATGGAATCCTGAACCCAGTGCGGCATGCGGTCCGGCGGCGTCGCCAGGTGCAGCAGCAGGTTGAAGACGCCAAGGATGACCACGGCCCGGATCACCCCGAAGGTCGCGCCGACCGCGCGGTCCAGGGCTCCGGCCGAGGTCTCGTGCAGGCTGGCGGTCAGCTGGCCGCCGATCAGGCGGATGATCAGGAAGAAGACGACGAAAACCACCACGATGGCCGCCGCCGTGGCGGCCCAGTCGGGGTCCATGAGGTTGCGGAAGATCGGGCCGGAGATCCGCAGGCCAAACAATGAGATGGCGGCCGCGATAATGAACGACAGGGCCGAGGTCAGCTCGCGTGACGCGCCGCGCACCCACCCGGTGACGCCGGAGACCAGCAGCAGGAGCCCGGCGATGATGTCGAACGGCGTCACGTCAGGCTGCTCCAGATCTCGTCGCCGATCCGGCGGACGGCGTCGGCGACACGGGCGACGCCCGCGACCGGCAAGGCTCCGCCGCCTTCAGGGAGGCCGGAGAGCGGTCCGAGCGCCCGGCCAAATCCCAGTTTCGCGGCTTCCTTCAAACGCGTCTCCATCCGGCTGACGGGCCGTACTTCACCCGACAGGCTGAGTTCGCCGAACACGACGCAGTCCTGGGGCAGGGCGACGTCCAGGGCGGAGGAGGCCAGGGCCGCCGCCGCGGCGAGATCCGCCGCCGGCTCCGTGATCCGGAGGCCGCCAGCGACGTTCAGATAGACGTCCTTGTCGCCAAAACCAAGGCCGCATCGGGATTCCAGGATCGCCAGCACCATGGCGAGCCGTCCGGAGTCCCATCCGACCACGGCGCGGCGCGGCGTTCCGTACGCGGAAGGCGCGACCAGTGCCTGGAATTCCACCAGGACGGGTCTCGAGCCCTCGATACCGGCGAAGACGGCCGCGCCGGCCGAGCGTTCGCCGCCCTCGTTGAGGAACAGGGCCGAGGGATTCTTGACCTCGCGCAGGCCGACATCGCCCATCTCGAAGACGCCGATCTCGTCGGTGGCTCCGAAGCGGTTCTTGGCCCCGCGCAGGATGCGGAACGGATAGCCACGCTCGCCTTCGAAGGCCAGGACCGCGTCGACCAGGTGCTCGACCACGCGCGGGCCGGCGATCTGGCCGTCCTTGGTCACGTGGCCGACCAGTAGAATCGCCACGCCCTTCTTCTTGGCCAGGCGCACCAGTTCGGTGGCGCAGGCGCGGACCTGGGTGACCGTACCGGGCCCTGCCTCGTGGGCGTCGCTCCACATCGTCTGGATCGAGTCGATGACCACCAGATCGAAGTTGTCGCGCTTCAGGCCATCCAGGATGTCGCGCAGCGAGGTCTCCGCCGCCAGGCTGACATTGGCTTGGGCCAGGCCCATGCGGTCGGCGCGGCCGCGGATCTGCTCGACGGCTTCCTCGCCGGAGATATAGGCGCAGGAGACGCCCCGCAGGGCGGCGCTGGCGCAGACCTGCAGCAGCAGGGTCGACTTGCCCACCCCCGGGTCGCCGCCGATCAGGATCGCTGAGCCCGGGACCACGCCGCCGCCGCAGACGCGGTCGAACTCGTCGACGCCCGTCATGATGCGCGGAGGCGGGGCGGTGTCGCTCTGCAGGCCGGTGAACTGCAGGCCGCGCACGCGGGTGGCCTTGGTCGTCGCCAGGGCGCCGGGCGGCTTGGCGCCGACCTCCTCGACCAGGGTGTTCCAGCTCTGGCAGGCGGGGCACTGTCCGGACCACTTGGTCTGGACCGCGCCGCAGGACTGGCAGGCGTAGACGGCGCCGTCGCGGGCCATGGGGTCTCCTGATTCTCGGATAGCGGGAGACTACAGGTTGGCGAGGCGCTGCGCCAAAGCCGGACGCAGCCAAGCTGTGGGCCGATGCGTTTGCATCGCGGCAGGTGGCGAGGAGCGAGACGATGAACAAGGCCTGGTGGGCGGCGATCCTGGCGACGGCGGCCCTGACGGCTTGTGGTCGCGCCCAGCCCAAGGACCCGGACGCTTCCGCCCGCGTCGAGGTCAATGGCGCCGAAGTCACCGTCGGCCAACTGCGGAAGGATTCCGCGCGCGCAGAGATGGCGGCGGCTAAGGGAACCAAGCCTCTGACCCCGGCCAGCCTGCCAGCCCTGCTGCCGGCCACGGTCGGCGGCTTCGCGCGCACCGATGTCCGGAGCCAGGCCGGGACCGAGCCGGGCATGACCAAGGTCAGCGCCCGCTACGTCAAGGATGGCGCGGCCTTCACGCTGGAGGTCGTGGACCTTGGCGCGATCGGTTCGGTCGGGGCCAGCGACAGCGCGGTCGGCTCGCACAGCACGCGTCGGACGGCCACGGGCTACGAGACTGTCACCACCGCCGGCGGCCGCACCGTTACCGAGCAGTGGGACGAGGCCGCCAAGTCCGGCCGCTACGCCGTGGTCGCCGCCGACCGCTACACGATCTCGGCCGAGGGCTCGGCCGGCAGCGCGGCGGTGCTGAAGGCGGCCGTCGAGACGGTCAACGCCGCGCGGTTGCGGGCGCTAGCCGCCAAGTAGCGCGTGGCGCCTACTGGCTGATGATCACCTTCTCAACGCCCAGGCCGATGCTGCGCGGGTCCTCCGGCGTCGGGGGATTGGGGGCGCCGATCGTGTACTCGATCGTCAGCGGCTGGCCCGGCGTGACGAGGTCGGCCGGAATGCTGACGCGATACGGGCGCCAGTTGGCCTTCTCGACGTTCCAGGTGACCAGCTTGCGGCCCTTCACCGACACCTCGATCTTCTGCATCACCTCGGGCGGCTTGTTGAAGCTCATGGCGTGCAGTTCGACGATCAGCGGCGCGCCGGCCGAGATGTCGGGGACGTTGATCGTCATCACCGAATGCGGGCCATTGGACCAGATCCCCTTGGGATCGGCGGCCGACCAGCCCGAGATCAGCTCTGGCGGGCTGACACCCTGGTCGAAATTGACCTGGGCCAGCACGCGGCTGCCGTTCGGGACATAGGGCGCGATCTCGGTCAGGCCCGGAACCTTGTCCAGCCCCTGGCCGCAGATCAGGCCGCGCAGGAAGCGGCGGCAGTCGGTGCGCTGGGTGAAGCGGCCGTATTCGGCGCCGGCGCTTTCCTCCATGACCACGGTGATGCGCGGATCGCTCGGCGCGGCGACCTTGAACAGGTCTTCCGGCGTCTGGCACGCGATGCCCTGGTCGCGGGCCGTCGAGGCGCTGTTCGACGTACCGCCGGTGCGCACCGCCGCCAGGGTCAGCTGCGAGATCTCCATCTGGTCGATGACGTTGTTGGCGCAGAAATAGGTCGGCGCGAACACCCAGGGCCGGTTGTGCAGCACCGTCGACTTCTCGAGGTCGACCGGATGATAGGACGGCGCGCCTTCGCTGAAGGTGTGGCGCACGCCGGCCCTCATCTCGTGGCTGTCGCCCCATTGCAGGCCGACGGCGATCGCGGCGATGGCCAGCAGGGTGATGGGGCGGGCGTAGCGGCCGATCTGCACGATCGAGACGGCGGTCAGCAGATAGCCGGCGGCCCAGAACAGGCGGCCATGGGCGCGGAACAGGCTCAGCCACTCGAACACGCCCGACAGCTTCGGACCGGTGAACAGCAGGCGCTGGGCCAGATACGGGTTGGGACCGATCGCCCAGAGGGTCAGCACGACCATGGCCAGGGTCAGCGGCAGCCAGCGGCGGCTCCACACGCGGGCGGGCGTCGGCAGCCAGCCGTGGCGCACCGACAGGAAGACGCCGGCGGCGATCGTGAACAGCACGCCCGCGCCCAGGTAGTTATAGCCCTCGAACCACTGGCCGCCATTGGGATCCAGGGTCTGCTTGAACCAGCCGCCCTCGAAGGTCTGGCCGAACAGGGCCGAGCCCTGCGGCAGGATCGGACCCAGGATGTTCATCGAATAGTAGCCGATGATCGGGCTCTTGCCGCCGCTGGCGCCCTGGCCGACGCCGTAGCCCAGCACGAAGGCGGTGAGGGCCATGCAGAGCAGCACCAGGCCCGCGGCCTTGGCGCAGTTCACCCAGGCTCGCGGGCGCTTCTGGGCGATCTCCGAGGCCATGGCCGCGGCGAAGCAGAGGCCGATCGGCGGCAGGTGATAGGCGTGTACGCCCATGGCCAGCGCCGCCAGGCCCGCGAAGACGCCCGCGCGACGCAAGGTCAGGCCGTGACGGATGCTGTCGGCCGCGGCGGCCAGGGCGAAGATCACCACCCAGTGGCCGCTCAGGGCCACGTGGCCGTGGCGCATCAGGAAGGCGGGCGTGAGCAGGGCCAGCAGACCGCCCATCGCCAGCAGCACGACCTGGCGCACGTCCAGGGCGCGTAGCAGGGTGATCATCGCCACCGGCTGCAGGGCGTAGGAAATCAGGAAGAACAGGCCCAGGCCGTTCAGCCAACGCCACAGGCCGGTGGCCTTCAGCACGACCGTCATCCAGGGGATGCTGTCGGTATAGACGACCGACAGCAGGGCCGGGGACAGCAGGCGGTCGGTGACGACCAGCGGGAAGCGCCAGGCCTGGCGGAACACCGCCTCCTGGCCGGCCAGCATGGTGGCCATGTCGTTGTGCGGCGCGCGCCAGAAGTCGGCATGGGCGCCGATCAGCTTGAAGCCGATCAGGTGATGGAAGAGGCCGACGGCGGCGACCACGACGGCCAGGGCGACCCAGCGCCAGCCCGTCTCCTGGCGCGCGGCGGTCAGCAGCGCGCGCTTGGCTTCCTCGTACAGGTCCGACATCGACGCGCCCCCGGGCGGAAACTCAATTGCAGGCTGAGGGCTAGCCGCCCCGCCGCCCCACATAGCGGCGTGTCGCGCGGAGCGTCAATCGCGTCAGACGCTCGTAGGCCGTGGTGCCGGCGGCCTCGGCCGCGTCGTCGATCGGCAGGTTCGGACCGAACAGCTCGACCATCGCGCCGGGGCGGGCGGCGTCGCAATCGGTGATGTCGATGGCGATCAGATCCATGGACACGCGACCCAGCATCGGCCGCCTCGCGCCGTCGAACCAGACCGCTCCGCGCGGATAGGCGGCGCGCGGAACGCCGTCGGCGTAACCGACCGCGATGATGGCCACGCGGGTGGTCTCGGTCGCCGTCCAGCCGGCGCCGTAGCCGATGCTTTCGCCGCGCGGCACGACGCGGACCTGCAGAATCGGGGCCTCGACGGTGGCGACGGCGCGGATCTCCGGATGCGGCCGGCCTTCGGGACCGCCGCCATAGAGGCTGATCCCCGGCCGGGCCTGATCGAAGCGCCACGCTTCGCCCAGGAAGATCCCCGCCGAGGCGGCCAGGCTGCGTCGGGCGTTCGGCAGCAGGGCGACGGCCTCCTGGAAGCGTTCCAGCTGGATGGCGTTCAGCGGATGGGCGGGTTCGTCGGCGCAGGCCAGGTGGCTGACGACGAGCTCGATATCGAGCCGCTTGAGCCGATCGAAGGCGCCGACCAGCACCTTCAGCTCCTCGGGGCGCAGGCCCAGGCGGTTCATGCCGGTGTCGACGTGCAGGGCGGCCTTGAGGCGGCCCGCGCGGGCCTGGGCGTTCCAGGCCTCGACCTGGGGAAGGCTGTTGAGCACGGGCGTCAGCTTCGCGCCCTCCAGCGTGTCGCCGGAACCGGGCGTGACGCCGTCCAGCACGTGGATGATCGCCTCCCGGTCGCCCAGCGCCTGGCGCAGGGTCACGCCCTCGGACAGGCGGGCGACATAGAAGCTCCGCGCGCCCTCGGCCCAAAGGCGGTCGGCGACCTGGGGCGCGCCCAGGCCATAGGCGTCGGCCTTGACCGCCGGCGCCACCTCGGCCCCGCCCGCGCGGGCGCGCAGGGCCGCGTGGTTCGCGGCCAGCGCGTCGAGATCGATGGTGATGCGGGTGTCGGTGAGGTCGGTCACGAGGCCGACGTACCGGACGCGGGCAGGCGGTTCAACGCCTTAACCGTGATGAGTGGCCAGGAACCGCGCCACCAGGTTCTCCGCGCCCGAGGCGATGATCTGCACGCCGATGCACAGCAGCAGGAACGCCACCAGCCGCGACAGCACCCGCGCGCCGCCGGGGCCCAGCAGCCGCATGACCCGGCCCGAGGCGCTGTAGAGCAGCCAGACCAGGATCGCCACCAGGGCGGCGGCCAGGCTGGCGCCGATGAAGAAGGGCGCCACGGCGCTGCCTTCGGTCGGGCGCTGGGACGACAGGGCGATGGCCACCGAGATCGAACCGGGGCCGGTGGTGAACGGCATGGTCAGCGGGAAGAACGCGACATCGTCCTCCCCTTTGGCCTCGTGGCGCTGGGCCGACTCGGTCTGGCTGGTCTTGCGGTCCTCGTGCTCCTGCGGGTCCATCAGCAGGCCCCAGGCGCGGATCGCCACGACGAGCCCGCCGGCCACCCGCAGGGCCCCCAGGCTGACGCCGAAGAAGTTGAGGATGTAGCCGCCCAGCAGCAGCGAACCCAGCAGCACCAGGAAGGCGTAGAGGCCGATCAGCCGCGCCAGCCGCAACCGCTCGGACCGATCCCGGCCCGCCATCGCCTGGTCGAAGATCAGCGAGGCCCCGACCGGATTGACGATCGAGAACAGCGCCGGAAACGCCAGCAGGAAGGCGCCGACCAGGCTGGAGGTGGGCAGGGGGCTGAAGTCCATGTGACTCGTCGGAACAGGGGGCGAGGCGGGGACGGTGGCCTAAAGCCCCAAGCTTGTCATCCCGGGCGAAGCGAAGCGCAGACCCGGGACCTCGGCGAGCTCAGAGTATTCGGCGGTCCCGGCTCGGCGCGCTTCGCGCTTGGCCGGGATGACAGTTTTGACAGCTACTCGTCCGACGGAATGTTCCGCGCCTGGGCGAAGTAGTGGTCCTTGGCCAGGTTGCCGAAGCGGGTGGTGTCGCTGTTGAACGACAGGCGCACGGTGCCGATGGGGCCGTGACGCTGTTTGGCGATGATCACCTCGGCCAGGCCGTGCAGGCGGTCCATCTCTTCCTGCCAGGTCAGGTGCTCGGGCGTGCCCTCGCGCGGCTCGGCGCGGCCGACATAATAGGCCTCGCGATACACGAACCAGACCATGTCGGCGTCCTGTTCGATCGAGCCCGATTCCCGAAGATCGGAGAGCTGAGGCCGCTTGTCGTCGCGCTGTTCGACCTGACGCGACAGCTGTGAGAGGGCGATGACCGGGCAGGCCAGTTCCTTGGCCAGGGCCTTCAGGCCCATGGTGATCTGCGAGACTTCCTGCACCCGGTTGGCGTTGGCGCCGAGGTCCGAGCCGGTGACGAGCTGAAGGTAGTCGACCACGACCAGGTCAAGGCCGACCTGGCGCTTCAGGCGGCGGGCCCGGGCGGTCAGCTTGGCGATCGAGATACCACCGGTGGCGTCGATATAGAGCGGGGCTTCCTGCAACTCCATGGCCGCGTCGCGGACCCGGCCGAACTCGCTGGCGTCGATCTCGCCTTTGCGCAGGCGGTCGCCCGACACGCCCGAGGCGTCGGCCAGCATACGCAGGGCCAGCTGTTCGGCGCTCATTTCCAGCGAGTAGAAGGCCACGACGCCGCCCTGGACGGTCTTCTTGGTTCCGTCGGGCTGGATCTCGTAGGCGTATTTTTTGGCGATGTTGAAGGCGATGTTGGTCGCCAGCGCCGTCTTGCCCATCGACGGACGACCGGCCAGGACCACGAGGTCGGAGGGGTGCAGACCGCCGATCTTCTGGTCGAGATCGATCAGGTCGGTCGCGACGCCCGACATGCCGCCTTCGCGGCTGTAGGCCTCGGCCGTCATCTCGACCGCGCCGCGCAGGGCGTCGCCGAAGCTGACGAAGCCCGACGAGGCCGCGCCGCTTTCGGCCAGGCTATAGAGGCTCTGTTCGGCCGACTCGATCTGGTCGCGGGCGGTGCGCTTTTCCTCGTTGCCGCCTTGCGCGGCCGTGGCGATGTCGCCGCCGATGCGGATCAGTTCGCGACGCAGCGACAGGTCGAAGATCACCCGGGCGTAGTCGCCGACATTGGCCGCCGGCGGGGCGCGGTCGACGAGGTCGGCCAGATAGCGCAGGCCGCCCAACTCCTCGAACGCGGGGTCCTTCTTGAACTCGTCGGCCAGCAGGATCGGCTCGGCCAACTGGCCCTTGCGGACGTGGGTCTCGATCGACTGGAACAGGCGCTGGTGGAAGGGTTCGTAGAAGCAGCGGGCCTGCAGGTTGTCGCTCAACCGTTCGTAGGCGGCGTTGTCGTAGAGCAGGATGCCCAGCAGCGCTTGCTCGGCTTCCATGTTGTGCGGCGCCACGTTGATCGTGGGCTCGGGAAGACCGGGGAGAACAAGGTCGAGCGCGGGGACGAGAGACATCGACGGATATTACCGCGACGGGGCTTCGGACGCTCGGGTCAGATGGCCGCGCGGCTCCACATGAACGGGGATATTCTGTGTATGTTCTGAGTGGTTGACGGTGCAAGAGCACGCTTGTGGCTGGACGTCCGTTCCTGACGTATGGCCCAAAGGAAGGGGCGCGGAGATCGCTCTCCGCGCCCTGCCGGCTATGTCCCGGTCTACGCCCTGCTCACCAGTTGTAGGCGAGGCGCGTATAGAGGAACCGGCCATTGAACCCGAAGGGCGAGAAGCCGGAGAAGGCCGTAACGCCGGTCGTGTTGACCGCCGCGGGCGCCTTGTTCGGATAGGTGTCGAACAGGTTGTTCACGCCCACCGCCCAGGTGACGTTCTGGGCGAAGGCGTACCGGCCTTCCAGGTCCCAGACCGACTTGGCGCCGGTGCGGTAGTCCAGCGCCTGGTTCGAGTTCGGCACGAGCACGGAGCCGTAGTAGGCGGCCTTCAGCGTCGCGCTCAACGGACCCTTGGACCAGTCGCCGCTGGCCACGAACTTCTTGTCGGGCGTGCCCTCCTCGAAGATCGCGACGTTGACGCGCGAGAACAGAGCCGGCGGAACGGGCAGGGACGACAGCGTGCCGGTGGTGGGCACACGCTTGACCTTCGTATCGTTGAAGTTCGCCGCGAGCGTCAGGTCCAGCCGGCCGAGGGCGTCTTGGTCGATGCGATAGCGACCCACGACGTCCAGGCCCTTGGTGCGGGTGTCGACGCCGTTGATGAAGAACCGCGCCGTCGTCACGCCGAACGGCTGCAGAAGGCCGTATATCGCCTGCTGCGTGGCCGTGCCGGTGGCCGAGCCCTGGATATTCTCCGAGAGCACGATCCGGTTGTCGATATCGATCTGGTAGGCGTCCACCGTCAACTCGAACGGGCCTTTGTGGAAAACCGCGCCGAACGAGTAGTTCTTCGATTTTTCCGGCTCCAACGGTTTCGCGCCGAGGGCGGCGGCCGTGGCGCTGGTGGCCGGGAAGGTGCCGACGTCCACCGCCGCCCCGCCGATGATGTTGATCGAGGTGGTGGTGAAGTACTGCTGCTGCAGGGCCGGCGCCCGGAAGCCCGACGAATACGAACCGCGGACGGCGAAGCTGTCCGTCAGGTCGTAGCGTGCGGCGACCTTGCCGGTCGTCGTCGAACCGAAGTCCGAATAGTCCTCATAGCGGACGGCCAGATCGACGGCGAGCTTGTCGGTGATCTGGCTGTCGAGGTCGGCATAGAGGCTGGTGGCGTTGCGGCTGACGTCCACGGCGTTGGAAGGACGGAAGCCGGGGAAGCCTTGCGCGCCGGCGCCCTTGCCGTTGCCGCCATTGACCCACGAGGCCGTCTCGCCGGCGCGGATCTTGTAGCTCTCGTCGCGATATTCGGCGCCGAAGGCCAGGGTGCTGGGCTTGGCGAAGTTGAACAGCTCCACCGGCCGGGTGATATCCAGCGAGGCCACGGTCTGGCCGTACCGCATCGACCCGTCCTGGAACGAGGTTGGCGATGTCGGGCCGAGCGAGGCGTTCAGGGAGTTGATCGTGCCGTAGGCGACCTTGTTGCTCCCGTGGTTGACGGACGCGTCGACCGTGAAGCCGGCGACCTCACCCTTGGCGCCGAAGGCCAGGTTGTAGTCGTCGATGTCGGTGGTGATCTTCGGGACGTAGCCGTTCGGATAGACCGAGACGTAGTTGTTGGCGTTGTCCGCCAAGCGCGGGAAGGCGGCGCTTTGGGCCTTGCGGTTCTGGTAGCCGGCGAGACCGTAGAGCTTCCAGGCGTCGTTCAGCGGCACGCCGAAGTTGGCGTAGACGGTCTTTGTCTCGACCTGAGGGTCGCCGAAGATGCCGGTGACCTTGTTAGGCGTGACGCGCGGATCGAGGTCGGCCCGGTTGGTCGGGTTGCGATACGAATACTCGCCCGTCAGGGTCAGGAAGCCGTCATGGGGCAGGGCGAAGCCTTGCCAGACCGAGGCGCTATAGACGGGACCGTCGTTCGCCTTGCGGCCGTCAGGGTCGCGGGTCGTCTTCACCTTGGTGTTGTAGACGCCGTAGCTGGCGGTCGCGCCGCCGCCGCTGCTGGCCTCGCGAAGGCGCAGGTTGATGACGCCGGCGATGGCGTCCGAGCCGTACTGGGCCGCCGCGCCTTCACGGAGGATCTCGACGCTCGACAGCGCCGCGGTCGGGATGGTGTTCAGATCGAAAGGGGCCGAGCCCCGACCGATCGAGCCATTGATATTGACCAGCGCCGAGGTGTGGGCGCGGCGACCGTTCAGCAGCACCAGCGTCTGGTCGGGCGCGAGACCGCGCAGCGTGGCGGGCCGCACCGAGTCGGTGCCGTCGGTCACGGCCGGGCGTGGGAAGCTGATCGAGGGCGCCAGATTGGCCAGGGCCTGGGCCAGTTCCGGTGTGCCCTGACGGGTCAGGGCCTTGCTGTCGACGACGTCGACCGGCGAAATGGTCTCGAGGCGCGAGCGCGCCACCCGCGAACCGGTGACCACGATCTGCTCGATCGTCGAGTTGTCGTCGGCCGGCGCGGCTGTTTGGGCGTTGGCGGTCGCGGCGAAGGCCGTCAGCGAAGCGGCGGCTAGCAGTAAGCTTCTGTAATACATAAAAAATCCCCTGTCTTGGCTGGGGATGAGGCGCGCGTCCTCATGCCCCGAAGCGGGGGTCTTGATCGCCCCCGAACCGAACATGGGATTTCATCGTTCTGCGCACAAGCTAATCATTTCTGTGCTGCGGCGCAGAAAAAAACGGCGCGGATCGCTCCGCGCCGTTTCTCGATAAAAGCTCCGATCCCGGAAGGGATTAGGCTTCGTAGTGGTCGCCTTCGAACGAGCCGGCGCCGCCTTCCGCCATGTCTTGGGCGGCTTCGGCTTCGGCCGCGCGATCTTCCTCGAATTGCGAGTTGATCACGTTTTCGCCGCGCGCTTGGCGATCGGCTTCGTCCTGGCTGCGCGCGATGTTGAGGGTGACCGTGACGGTCACTTCAGCGTGCAGCTTCACCTTCACTTCGTGGACGCCCAGCGTCTTGATCGGCTTGTCCAGCACGATCATCGAGCGGTCGACCTTGCCGCCTTCGGCCTTGATGGCGTCGGCGACGTCGCGGCCCGCGACCGAACCGTACAGCTGGCCGCTTTCGCCAGCTTGACGGATCAGGACGTATTGCGTGCCGTCCAGCGATTCACCGTTCTTGCCGGCGGCTTCGCGGTTGCGGACGTTGCGGGCTTCGATCTCGGCGCGTTGCGCTTCGAAGGTCGCTTCGTTGGCCTTGGTGGCGCGCAGAGCCTTGTGGCGCGGCAGCAGGAAGTTACGGGCGAAGCCGTCCTTCACGGTGACCACGTCGCCGAGGACGCCAGTGCCTTCAACGCGTTCGAGCAGAATGACTTTCATCGTGGTGTCTCCCTTACTTCACGACGTAGGGGAGCAGAGCCAGGAAGCGGGCGCGCTTGATGGCCTTGGCCAGCTCGCGTTGCTTCTTGGCCGACACCGCGGTGATGCGCGACGGGACGATCTTGCCGCGTTCGGAAACGTAACGCTGCAGCAGCTTCACGTCCTTGTAGTCGATCTTCGGCGCGTTGGCGCCCGAGAACGGGCAAACCTTGCGGCGACGGAAGAACGGGCGGCGAGCGCCGCCAGCGGCGGCGGCCGGAGCGCCGGCTTCGGGAGCGGTCGTATCGGTCATGATCTCTCTCTCCCTTACGCTTGAGCCTGGGGCGCGAAGTCTTCGCGCGGACGTTCCGGGCGATCGCCACGGTCACGACGGGCGAGAACCGGCGACAGTTCCAGGTCCAGCTCTTCCACGCGGATGGTCATGAAGCGCAGCACATCTTCATTGATGAGCAGCTGGCGCTCCATTTCCTTCACGGCCGGCGCCGGGGCGTCGATCGCGAGCAGGGAGTAGTGGCCCTTGCGGTTCTTCTTGATGCGGTAGGTGAGGTTGCGAAGGCCCCAGTACTCGATCTTGGCGATGTGGCCGCCATTCTCTTCGATGAGGGTCTTCAGTTGCTCGTTCAGAGCTTCGGCCTGTTGCGGCGAGATATCCTGCCGCGCGATGACCACGTGTTCGTAGAACGCCATGTTTTCCTTCTTCCGTTGGGGAAGGCGGCGCGGTCGTCGGCGGAAGTCCGTCGACCACGATGGTTCCTGCACACCGAGCGGGGAAATCCCCGGTCCCGGATGGGTGCGTGCAAGACCGCTCTTCCGTGAGAACGCGCGCTATTACAGAAGATGGGGCGGGAAGGCAAGCCGCGTCGAGGTTTGCCGCCGAACCAGGCGATGCGGGGCAGTGTCCGATAATTGACATTGGCCGGGTTCCATCCGGGCGCCCAACTATGCTAGCAGGCGAACATGGGGATCGGTGATCGTCTCTTAGTGGCATTCGCAGCGGCCTTGGCCGCCGGGACGGCGCACGCCGAGATCATTCAGAAGCCCGTCACGTCGGTCGCGGCGCGCGAAGGCCGGTTCGCCGGCTATTCCGCGGCCATACCGCTGGATCTTTCCACCGATACCGAGAAGGTCGCCCTGACGGTCAGGTCCTCGGGCATGATCGAGAACCCGACCTACGACTTCGATCTCAACCTGACCCAGAAGCCCGACGACCAGCGCGTCGGTCAGCGCTCGGTGGCGCTCGGCGCCTCGTGGAACGAGAACGAAGCCAAGCTGCGCTCGTCGATGTCCAAGGCGTTCGGCTTCGGCCTCCTGCCGCGCGCCAACTATGTCCGCGTCTCGATGGACATGGACGCCAGCCAGGCCATCGCCGTGCCGGGCAAGATCCCGGTGGCGCGCGCCAACATCCGATCGACACTGACCCTGGACGGCAAGCCGGTCGGCTCGATCGCGTTTGGCGGCGGCTCCACGGGCGACGAGGGTGTCGACCTCAGCCTGACCCGGCCGTTCGACATCCCCGCCGAGTTCACCGTCAGCGTGCGGGGCGTCAGCAATCAGCGCGAAAGCTGGCGGCTGCAGGACGCCCGCGCCATGATCAAGCTGGTGAAGGTCGGCTGGTAGCCTCAAGGGACTTGTCCTTGTCGTTCTTCGGCTTTTTGGCGGTCACGGCCGCGAAGCGCTTCAGATATTCCGGGTGCTCGGTGCCCATGACCTTGTCCCAGAAGGTGAAGTAGAGGCCGTAGTTCCAGCCCGCCTGGGCGTGGTGCAGGTCGTGGTGGGTCACGGTCGTCAGGAACGGGAATAGCGGCCGTCCGTCCTTGCGGGCGGGAAACAGCTCGTAGCCCGAGTGGCCGATCGTGTTGCGGACGATCTGGTGAAGCATGAAGAGTCCAATCACCGGCCACTGGGTGGGAACCAGGATCATCCACAGCGGCACGAACACGCCGTTGATGAAGGCCTCGCCCAGGTCGAAGCTGTAGGCGGTGAACGGCGAGGGGTTGTTCGAACGATGGTGCCGGCGGTGGAAGCGCCGGAACAGGCGGCGGTCGTGGATCAGCCGGTGCGTCCAGTAGAACCAGGCGTCGTGGGCGACGATCATCAGCACGAGGCTGGTCCAGAACCAGACCGGGCCCCAGCTCTTGGCGATGTAGGGCCCCGGCAGCCAGCCGGCGCGGAACAGGCCGAAGGTCAGCAGGCCCAGGGTCGAGAAGATGGCGATCGAACGGATCGAGGTCGCGAACTCGGTCAACAGTTGGCGCGCCGGCGGGCGGCTGTCGCGGATCTTGCGGCTAGCCAGCGGGATCGCCAGAGCGACCCAGAGCACCAGCCAGACGCCGACCGAGAAGATCACGTAACGGGTGACGTCGACCCACATGCTGGCCAGCCAATTGCTGGCGAAGGGGAGGAGAGTGTCGAGCATTTATCCGGGCTCCAGGGCGAAAGACCTCGCCAAGGAAGCCGCCGGCTCTCCGACCGTCGCGCCGAACTTGAAATCAGGCCCGTTTGTCGCTTTTCGACCGACCTTCGCCGGTTTCGACCAGCCGCGGTCGCGGGTGGGCGGGCGTGACGTCCTGGCGCCAGGCGGTGGGGGTGACGCCGGTGGCGGCGCGGAAGGCGCGGTTGAACGGACCCAGCGACGCGAAGCCTAGTTCGTAGGCGATGGTCGACACCGACTTCAGCGCTTGCTCCGGATCGGCCAGGGCGATCTTGGCCGCCTCGATCCGCCGGCCGTTGACGTAGTCGGCGAAGTTTCGATGGCCCAGCGTGCCGTTGATCAGCTTGCGCAGGCGGTGCTCGGGCGCGCCGACCAGGGCCGCCAGAGCACCGATCGACAGGTCCTCGCCGCGCCAGACCTCGTTCTCGTTCATCGCCTTGTCCAGGCGGGCCAGGACCAGGCGGTCGGCGGGGGTGAGGTCGAGGGTCTCGGCCTGCTTAACCACGGGTGGCTCGCCGGCCGCGGGCCGGGCCTGGACCAGCACCGGCTCGGCGCGCAGCAGGGCCAGGGCCGAGCCGACGCCCAGGGCGGCCAGGGCGATGGCCTGGATAAGGCTGGGCAGCACGGGTCCCTTGCCCAAGCCGAAGTCGCACAGGGTCTGGACCAGCATGTAACCGGTCGCCGCCGCCGCGATCGGCGCGCGCAGATGCCGGCGGCGCTCCACGAGGTCGATCCGCCAGCCGCGCCAGGTCATCAGCAGGATGTGCGCGTTGATCGCCAGCGAGGCGGCCGCGAAGATCCACCAGGCGATCGCGCGGGCGTGCGAGGGCGGCAGAAAAGCGCCTGGGATCCAGAGCGCTATGACCGTCGCGGGCACGGCTAAGCGCCAGGCCGGGATTTTCGGCTCGTCCTCGAACAGCACCGAGCAGAACAGCCAGAGCACCCCGGCGGCCATCGAACTCAGGAACCATGTCAGCAGGCTGAAGTGCAGGCGTGTCGTGTAGTAGAAATGGCTCTCGAAGCCGTGGGCTATGGCGCAGGCCATCAGCAGCACGCCGACCCAGCGCGTCGGCGTCATCTTGCGGCTGGCGGCCAGGGATACACCGGTGGCGGCGAAGGCGCCGATGGCGACGCCGCGCAGCCCCAGTTCAAGGCTGGAAAGGTCGATATGGGCCGGGTCGATCATGGGAGATCATTTCCCGTGCGCCGCGCGAGCTTCAACCCGCGCGGCTGGCTGGAACCGGAAAAGGCTGGCTACTTCTTGGCCCCGTTACTTCTTCGCCTTGTAGGCCTTCACCGCGTCCATGGTCTGGGTGACGTGGCCGGCGAAGTTGCCGTCGGTGTACGACATCAGGATCTTGCCGTCCGGGGCGATCACATAGGACGTGCGGTTCGACCAGTCCGGCTTCACCATCAGCGCCACGTCGTAGCTCTTGATCAGCGCCTTGTCGGCGGCGGCCACCGCGAACTTGTCGCGGCAGTGCTCCTTGGAGAAGTCCTTGATACGGTCGACATTGCCGGCCGTGACGCCGATCACCGTGGCGCCCAGCTTTTCGAATTCGGGCGTGGCCTCGGCGAACTCGTGGGCCTCGGCGGTGCAGCCGGCGGTATAGGCCGCCGGGAAGAAGTACAGCACCACCGGACCCTTCTTGAGGGCGTTGGCCAGCTTGAAGTCGAAGTCCTTGCCGGCCAGGGCGGCCTTGGCGGTGAAGTCGGGGGCCTTGTCGCCGACCTTGAGGGCGGCGAGGGCGGGCGAAGCGGCGGCGAGGGTGAACGCGGCGACGCCGGCGAGGATGAGTTTCATGGCGCGACTCCGAGGAAGGATGGCCCAGCTACGCTGGCGGGCGCACTTTGGATGTGGCCCCCTCTTAATTGCAAGCACTGGGCGCCCGCCCGCCGCACTTGCCCCGATGGGGCCTTTCGCCTAACCCTCCGGCCCTTGAATCTGCAAAGACGGAGCGGGCCACCATGAGCATCGCCTTCATTTTCCCTGGCCAGGGCAGCCAGTCGGTCGGCATGGGCGTCGATCTCGCCGAGGCCTTCGCCAGCGCCCGCGAGGTCTTCCAGGAGGTCGACGACGCCCTGGGCCAGAAGTTGTTCGCGCTGATGAAGGACGGTCCCGAAGGCGACCTGACTCTGACCGAGAACGCCCAGCCGGCCCTGATGGCCGTCAGCCTCGCGGTCACCCGCACGCTGGAAAAGGAGTTCGGCGTCGGGATCGATCGCGCCGCCTTCGTGGCCGGTCACAGCCTCGGTGAATACTCGGCCCTGGCCGCCGCCGGCGCCATCACCCTGGCCGACACCGCGCGCCTGCTGAAGCTGCGCGGCCAGGCCATGCAGCGCGCCGTGCCGGTGGGCGAGGGCGCCATGGCCTCTCTGATCGGTCCGAAGACCGACCTGGCCCTGGCCGAAGCCGCCGCCGCGGCGGGCGCGGAAGTTGGCGTCTGCGTCGTCGCCAACGACAATAACAACGGCAATGTCGTGATCTCCGGTTCCAAAGCCGCCGTCGACAAGGCCATCGAGAAGGCCAAGGAACTGGGCGCGCGGGCCATTCCGCTGAACGTCTCGGCGCCGTTCCACTGCCCGCTGATGCAGCCGGCGGCCGACGAGATGGCCGAGGCTCTCGCAAAGACCACCATCATCGCCCCGCGCGCGCCGCTGGTCGCCAACATCACCGCCGCCCCGGTCCACGACCCGGACGTGATCCGCAAGCTGCTGGTCGAGCAGGTCACCGGCCGCGTCCGCTGGCGCGAGAGCATGACCTGGCTGGCTGCCGAGGGTGGTATCACGCGCTTCGCCGAGGCCGGCGCCGGCAAGGTGCTGTCGGGCATGGCCAAGCGGATCGCTCCGGACTCCGAGGCGACCCCGCTCAACACGCCCGCCGATCTCGAAGCCTTCGCGGCCTCGCTCTGAACCGCATTGCGTCGTCCTCGTCCTTCGACAGGCTCAGGATGAGGACGATTGCATCGGCGGCTTGTTTGAAATCCTCATCCTGAGCTTGTCGAAGGACGAGGATTTCACCCACTTCCCTCCGACACGGAGAACTTCAAATGTTCGATCTGACCGGCAAGACCGCTCTCGTCACCGGCGCCACCGGCGGCATCGGCGGCGCCATCGCCAAGGCTCTGCACGAGCAGGGCGCCCATGTCGTGCTCTCGGGCACCCGCGAATCGGCTCTGTCGGAGCTGGCCGCCCAGTTCGGCGAGCGCGTGTCGTTCGTGGCGGCGAATCTCTCCGACTCCGCCGCCGTCGACGGCCTGGTCGCCAAGGCCGAGGAAGCCGCCGGCGCGCCGCTGGACATCCTGATCGCCAACGCTGGCGTGACCCGTGACGGCCTGCTTGTCCGCATGAAGGACGAGGACTGGGAAACCGTCATCAAGGTCAATCTGGAAGGCTATTTCCGTCTTTCACGCGCCGCCGCCAAGGGCATGATGAAACGCCGCGCCGGTCGCATCATCGGCATCACCTCGGTGGTCGGCGTGACCGGCAACGCCGGCCAGACCAACTACGCGGCCTCGAAGGCCGGCATGATCGGCTTTTCCAAGGCCCTGGCCCAGGAACTGGCCAGCCGCGGCGTGACCGTCAACTGCGTGGCCCCCGGTTTCATCGCCAGCCCGATGACCGACTCGCTGAACGAGCAGCAGAAGGCCGGCATCCTGGCGACCATTCCCGCCGGCAAGCTTGGCGAGGGAAGCGACATCGCGGCGGCTTGCGTTTATCTCGCCAGCGACCAGGCCGGCTACGTCACCGGTCAGACCTTGCACGTCAACGGCGGCATGGCCATGATCTAAAACCGCCGTCGCTCCTTCGGTCTGCCGCTAGCAAGCCGAAAAGGAACATGATAGGCGGAGCCCGACACTTCCCGCGGACCGCGAGGCGCAGCCTCAATGTCCGAGGGCCGAAATTTCATAATGAGGGACTGAACAGAATGTCCGACATTCTCGAGCGCGTGCGTAAGATCGTCATCGAACACCTGGATGCCGATCCCGAGAAGGTCACCGAGAAGGCTTCCTTCATCGATGACCTGGGCGCCGACAGCCTCGACAACGTTGAGCTGGTGATGGCGTTCGAAGAAGAGTTCGACATCGAAATCCCGGACGACGCCGCCGAGCACATCCAGACCGTTGGCGACGCCGTGAAGTTCATCACGGAAAAGACCGCCTAAAAGGCGTCGAGTTCGCTAGTCGAACCTGACCATTTCCGCCGCGTCGCACTGGCTCTTGCCATCGTGCGCGCGGCGGTTTTCGTTTGAGGCTCAAAATACTTTAGGCCAGGGATTCGCGGCTGGCGTGGACGGGGGAAGTTCCCCCCATCCCGCGCCCCGCACGAAGGTTTGGGAGTGATCCATGCGTAGAGTCGTCGTCACCGGTATCGGCATGCTGACCCCTCTGGGCCACGGCGTTGACGTCACCTGGAAGAACATCCTCGCCGGCAAGTCCGGCGCCAACCGCATCACGGCCTTCGATCCGACCGACTATGCCTGCAAGGTCGCCTGCGAGGTTCCGCGCGTCGATGGACGCGGCGGCGGCGGTCCGGATGTCGAGGGCTCGTTCAACCCCGACCTGACCATGAGCCCGCGCGACCAGAAGCGCGTGGACGATTTCATCCTGTACGGCGTCGCGGCGGCCGACGAGGCCGTCAAGGACTCGGGCTGGGTTCCGGAGACCGACGAGGACCGGTGGCGCACGGGCGTCATCCTCGGTTCGGGTATCGGCGGCCTGTCGACGATCGCCGACACCGCCCTCGAGCTGGAAGCCAAGGGACCCCGCCGGGTCAGCCCGTTCTTCATCTCCTCGGCCCTGATCAACCTGATCTCGGGCCAGGTCTCGATCAAGTACGGCTTCAAGGGTCCCAACCACGCGGTCGTGACGGCCTGCGCCACCGGCGCCCACGCCATCGGCGACGCCATGCGCCTGATCAAGTACGGCGACGCCGACGTGATGGTGGCCGGCGGCGCCGAAGCGGCGATCTGCAAGGTCGGCATCGCCGGCTTCATCGCCTGCCGCGCCGTCTCCACCGACTGGAACGACACCCCCGAAAAGGCCTCGCGTCCGTATGACAAGGACCGCGACGGCTTCGTGATGGGCGAGGGCGCCGGCGCCCTCGTGCTGGAAGAATACGAGCACGCCAAGGCGCGCGGGGCGAAGATCTACGCCGAAGTGGTCGGCTATGGCCTGTCGGGCGACGCCCACCACATCACCGCGCCGTCGGAAGACGGCGAAGGCGGCGGCCGCGCGCTGGCGTCGGCGATCAAGGACGCGGGCCTCAAGCCCTCGGACATTGACTACATCAACGCCCACGGCACCTCGACCATGGCCGACGGCCTGGAAGCCGGCGCCGTCGAGCGTTTCCTGGGCGACCACGCCAAGAACGTCGTCATGTCCTCGACCAAGTCGATGACGGGCCACCTCTTGGGCGCGGCCGGCGCGATCGAGGGGATCTTCTCGATCCTGGCGATCCGCGACCAGATCGCCCCGCCGACGATCAACCTCGACAATCCCGACGTTCACGTCGCCATGAACCTGGCGCCGAACAAGGCCGTGCCGATGAAGATCGACGTGGCCGTGTCCAACAGCTTCGGCTTCGGCGGCACCAACGCCACCGTGGTGTTCAAGAAGGTCTCGTGAGCAAGAAGCCGCCCGCCTCCCGCGCGCCCAAGCGCTCGCCCGCTCGGGCGAACCGTCGCGAAACCGCATCCGTGGGGCGGCGGCTGATCCGCGCCGTCTTCGGCGCCGTCGCGACCCTGGCCGTGATCGGCATGGTCGCCCTGCTCGGCGCGGCCTGGGTCTATAACGGCCCCGGTCCCGCCGCCAAGGCCGGCGACAAGACCACCGTCGTCCTGCGCAAGGGCGCCAGCCTGCCGGAGATCGCCTCCAGCCTGGAACGGGGCGGGGTGATCCGCTCCTCGTCGATCTTCATGACCGCCGCCAAGGTCACGGGCGCGGCCCGGACGCTGAAGGCCGGCGAATACGCGTTCGCCAGCCGCGCCTCGATGGCCCAGGTGCTGGACGCCGTCCGCCACGGCCGTATCGTCCGCCACTGGATCACCATTCCCGAAGGCCTGACCTCGGACATGGTCATGGACATCCTGGCCAAGTCGGACATCCTGGAAGGCAGCGCCGCGACGCCGCCCGAGGGCGCGATCCTGCCCGAGACCTACGAGGTCCAGCGCGGCGAGGACCGCGCCGCCGTGCTCAAGCGGATGATGGACGACCGCGACAAGCTGCTGAACCAGCTGTGGGCCAACCGCCAGTCGGGCCTGCCCTACCAGTCGAAGGACGAGGCCGTGATCATGGCCTCGATCGTCGAGAAGGAGACGGGCGTGAAGGGGGAGCGGCCACAGGTGGCCGCGGTGTTCATCAACCGGCTGCGCACCGGCATGCGCCTGGATACCGACCCGACCGTGATCTATGGCATCTCGCGCGGCCGTCCGCTGGGCCGGGGCCTGCGCCGGTCCGAGCTGGATGCGTTCACGCCCTACAACACCTACAGGATCGAAGGCCTGCCGCCGACGCCGATCGCCAACCCAGGCCGCGCGGCCCTGGAGGCGGCGCTGAACCCGGCCAGGACCAACGACCTCTATTTCGTCGCCGACGGCACGGGCGGCCACGTGTTCGCCTCGACGCTGGAGCAGCACAACGCCAACGTCGCCAAGTGGCGCCAGATCGAACGCAACCGCGCCGGCGCCGGCGCGCCCGTGGTTGCGGCCCCGCCGGCCGCCAAGCCGCTGGCGGGGGGCTAGGCATGTCGATTTCGGGGATGACCGGCTTCGCCCGGGTCGAGGGCGCCCACGGCGCCTGGACCTGGGCGGTCGAGGCCCGCAGCGTCAACGGCCGCAATCTCGAGACCCGCTTCCGCGGTCCGCCCGGCTTCGAGAGCCTGGAGCGCGCCGCGCGTGAAGGCTCCCAAGGCCGCTTCCAGCGTGGCCAGCTGACGCTCAACGTCCAGGCCAAGCGCGCCGAGACCTCGGGCGAGACCCAGGTCAATATCGCGGTCTTGGAGCGCTATCTGACCGCCGGTGGGCCCTACGTGGCCACAGGCATGGTCGCCAAGCCCGCCCTGGACGGCCTGCTGGCCCTGAAGGGCGTCATCGAGGCCCGCGAGGACGAGGACGACGCCGAGACCCGCGCCGCCGTCGAGGCCGGCATGGCCGCCTCGATCGGCCAGGCCCTTGATGGCCTGAAAATCGCCCGCCTGGAGGAAGGCGCGGCCCTCGATCCGGTGCTGAACGGCCTGATCGACAGAATCGAGGATCTGACCCGCCAGGCCGAACACGAGGCCTCCGGTCAGCCCGCCATTCTGAAGGATCGCTTCGCCCGCCGCATGGCCGATCTGATCGGCGAGGCCGCTTCCGAAGAGCGCATCGTCCAGGAAGCCGCCGTCCAGGCCGTGAAGGCCGACGTGCGCGAGGAACTCGATCGCCTGGCCAGCCACGTCGCGGCCGCACGCGCGCTTCTTTGCGGCGAGGGCGCGTCGGGCCGCAGGCTCGACTTCCTCTCCCAGGAATTCATGCGAGAATCCAATACTCTCTGCTCGAAATCGGCCCTGACCGCCCTGACCGCGATCGGTCTGGAGCTGAAGGCCGTGATCGAACAGTTCCGCGAGCAGGTCCAGAACGTTGAATAAACCCCACCACAATACCCGCGGCCTGCTGTTGATGGTGGTCGCGCCCTCGGGCGTCGGCAAGACCTCGCTGACCCGCCGCCTGGTGGCCGACCACAACGACCTGCACCTGTCGATCAGCTACACCACGCGCGAGCCGCGGCCGGGCGAGCACGATGGGCGCGACTATCACTTCGTCACCCGCGAAGCGTTTCAGGCCATGATCGATGATGACGCCTTCCTGGAATGGGCGGAGGTCTACGGAAACTTCTACGGAAGCCCCAAGCCGCCGATCATGCAGGCCCTGGAGCGGGGCGAAAGCGCCCTGTTCGACATCGATTTCCAGGGCGCCATGAAGGTCCATGCCCAGGCCGGGGAAGACAGCGTGCTGGTCTATATCCTGCCGCCGTCGCTGGCCGAGATGAGCCGCCGCCTGCACGCGCGCAGCCAGGACAGCGAGGAGGTCATCCATCGCCGTCTGTCGCGCGCCAAGGACGAGGTCGCCGACTGGGAACGCTTCGACTACGTCATTCTCAACGAGGATTTCGATCGGGCCTATTCGGACCTGGCCCACATCTATCACGCCGAACGTCTGAAACGGGCGCGTAACCCGTGGATCGGCGACCTGGTGGGCGATCTTCTCAAGGAAGAGATCTAAGGCTCGGCGGCGAGCTTTCACCCGCCGCCGAGGCCGTTGCGCCCTAAAGCGCGCGACGGCCGAAGATCAGGTGGTACAGCGCCAGGATGACGACGGCGCCAATGGTGGCCACGATCAGGCTGTACAGGTTGAAACCCGACACGCCGCCATTGCCGAACTGATTGAACAGCCAGCCGCCGACGAACGCGCCGACGATGCCGAGCACGATATCGAGCAGCACGCCGCTGCCGGAACGGTTGACGAGCTTGCTGGCGATGAAGCCGGCGATCAGGCCCAGAAGGAGCCAGGCGAGAATGGACATCGTAGGGACTCCGTGAGCGGTCGCCCTGTGCGACCTTGCTCAATCAAGTCCCGGACGGTCACGTTAGTTCCCGCGCATGCGTTCCTGCACGAAGGCGATCAGCTTTTCGGCTGGTGGTCGGCCGAACGCGATGAAGAGGCCCGAGCCCAGAACGGCTCCGATCAGGAATGTCAGGTCCATCGCGCAAATCCCCTAAGACGCCCTCGACCTATTGCAGATGCGGTGTGGCCAAGCCAAGGCGACAAGGAGGCGCTGCGACGATCGGTCTTGGCTTCGCCCGCTCAGGCGGCGCCTTTCGCCAAAGAGACTTGGGGGGGCGCGATGATGCTCATCACGCAGGTCAGGCCCTCGGGGGCGTAGTCGAAGGTCGCCGAGCCGGCCAGGTCGCCCTTGAGGCTGGCGGCGATCAGGCGCGAGCCGAACCCGCCGCGCTCGGGCGGCCTGACCAGCGGGCCGCCGCGTTCGCGCCACTCGACGGTCAACAGGGTGTGGCCGCCCAGACTCCAGGATACGGCGACTTGGCCGGTCTCGATCGACAGCGCGCCGTATTTCGAGGCGTTCGTGGCCAACTCGTGGAAGATCATCGCCAGGGCGAGGGCCGCGTTCGGCGCCAGGGGCAGGGGCGGCCCGTCCAGTCTCACCTGGCTGGCATAGGGCTTCAGCGCCTCGGCCAGCAACTCGCCCAGGTCCGCGCCTTCCCAGTTGCGGCGGGTGAGCAGGTCGTGGGCGGAGGCCAGGGCGTAGACGCGATCGTTGAACTGGGCGAGGCCGTTCTGGTCGCCTTCACGGAGGCTGTGGCGGGCGAGGGACTGGACCACGACCAGGGTGTTCTTCACCCGGTGGTTCAGCTCGTTGATCATCAGCTGCTGGCGCTCGGCGGCGCGGCGGGCGTCGTCGTCACGCGCCCGCAGGATGGCGGCGGCGGCCCGCAGCGAGCCGCGCACCTCGGCGATCTCCTGCAGGTGCGAGGGGGCCGGATCCAGCGGCCGGCCGGAGGCCAGGGCCTCGGCCTCGGCCACCAGGCCCCGGACGTCGCGCGAGATGGGGCGGGCAAAGGCGAGCGCTGCCGCCACGCCCAGGGCGATCAGCAGGGCGGCGCCGGCGATGGCGGGGCCTAGCGAGGTCAGCACCGTCCTGTTCAGTTCCTCGCGCGGCACCCCGACGATGAAGGTCCACCCATAGGTCGGCGAGCGGCTGAAGGCCGACAGGGTCTGGACGCCGTCGAGGGTGTGGGTCCGCACGACACCGTCGTTCGCCCGCGCCATGGCCTGCCGCATGTCCAGGCTGGCGTGTTTGCCCACCATACTTTCCTGATCACGCGAGCGCGCCACCAGGGCCGCGTTGCGGTCGACGATGCTGGCGGTCCAGGTCTCGGGAAACGTCTGGGCGGTCATCAGGGCGTGGAAGGCCGCCGGTTGCTGCATATAGGCCAGCACCAGCAGCTTGCCGTTGACCAGGACGGGCATGTTCACGCCGATGATCGGACCGGCCCCCCGGCGCGGGATCAAGTTGCTGACGTTCGACTTGCCCGTGGTCATCTCGCGCCAGGACGTGGGCGAGACGGGGGCGTACGGCGTCGGCCGGCCCGGGGCTATCCGCGTGTTGATCAACTGGGCGTCGTGGGTCATCAGCACGATCCAGCCTTCGCGCCCCTCCACGGCCTTGCGAGCCTGCTTTTCAAAGGTGGCGAGGTCGCCTTGGGCCAGGGCGGGGGAGACGGCCAGGCCTTGCAGAATGCTCTGACCCTGGCCGATCTGGCGATCGGCGGCCAGGGAGAGGGCCCGGGTCATGGCGATCAACTGGGTGGAGAAGCGGCGCTGACCCTCCGCATACTGCTGGGCCGCCAGCGCGCCCATCAGCAGGATGGCGGGGGCCGCGAGGGTCAGCGCCATGAAGAGCAAGCGCCGCGCAACCGTCGATGGCGCCTTCACCGCGCTTTTGATAGTCACATTCGCCCCACTTCGCCCTGGCCAAGGCTCGAGAGCGCCGGCCCCACCGTCAATAGACTTTGGGGCAGATTAGCCGTGGTGACGGGTCAGCATCCAGAGGGCCATCGCCACCATCAGCAAATTTTCGGTCAGGGACACGAAGCCCAGCGGCACGTTGGTGTCTCCGCCAACGCAGGCGCATTTCAGCTCGCGCTTGTCGATATAGACCGCCTTGAACACCGAAACCGCGCCCACGCCGCCGATGAACAGGCCCAAGGGCGCGGCAAATCCCGTCAGCACGCCGGCCGCCATCAACACCCCGGCCGTCAGCTCGGCGAAAGGATAGACATAGCCGTACGGAACCCAGCGGCGGGCCAGCAGGTCGTAGTTCAGGAACATGGTCGAGAAGGTCTCGACGTCGCGCAGCTTGAGCATGGCCAGCAGGCTCATGGAGAAAGCCACGAACCACTCGGCGGCCTGCGCCGTCAGGGGCGTATGGAAGGCCGCCTGGCTGGCCGCCAGGGCGATCAGGGCGGCGACGGCGAAGACGGCGATCACCGGGGTGTAGGTCAGGGCCTTGGGATCGCGGACCCTCCCGCCGAAATGCCGGCGCAGATCGTCGTAACCGCCGATCCGCTGTCCGTCGATGAAGGCCTGGGGCGTGGTCTTGACGTCGTGCTCGGCCTTGAAGGCGTCGGTCTCGGCGCGAGTCTTCAGCCAATGATCCTCGACGACATAGCCTTTGGCCTTCAGCAGGTGCATCGCCTTCAGGCCATAGGGGCAGACGTGCCCTGGCATGACCATGCGATACAACACGGCGGTTTTCACGGGACTCATCGCTTGAACTCCTTGGCGCGCGACTGCGTCCGCCCCATGTGGGGTCCGTACCATGGTACGGAGTCAAGGCATGGCCAACACGATCGCGACCTTGGCGCGCGAAGGCGGAGTCGGGGTGGAGACGGTGCGCTACTACCAGCGGCGGGGTCTGTTGCGAACGCCCGACAAGTCCGGCGGTTCGGCGCTGTCCGGCGGCATTCGGCGTTACGACGCCGAGGACCTACGGCGGCTGAAGTTCATTCGCGCCGCGCAGGGCGCCGGGTTCACGCTGGAACAGATCGGCGAGTTGCTGGCGCTGGACTCCGGCGAGGACCGCGCGCGCGCCAGGGCCCTGGCGCGGGAACGGATCGCGGCGCTGGATGAGAAGATCGCCGAGCTGCGGGCGGCGCGGGCCTCCCTCGACAAGCTGGCGCGCGCCTGCGCGGCGTCCGACACTGGCCCGTGCCCGATCATCGCGGCGTTCGAGGGCGCCTAGACCAAGATCGCCAGGGCTGAGAAGCCGAGCAGGGCGCAGGCGATGGACAGGCGGACGATCATGGGAGCCTCCCTGGCGGTGTTGAGCCAGGAAGCATCCGTCCAGATGAACCTAGAGCGTGCTTGGTTTATATTGACGCATAGCCGGCATGGCGAATGTAGTTTGCGCATTCGGTGGTGCTGAACAGATCGAGCAAGTCGCCGATGCGTCGCCAGACGGCCTCAACGGATCTCTCATCAGCCTTGCGCAGTTGGCTTTTGAGCTTCGCGAAGACCTGCTCGATGGGGTTGAGGTCGGGGCTGTAGGGCGGCAGGAACAGAAGGTGCGCGCCGGCCTTGCGGATGGCGGCGCGCACGGCGCGTCCTTTATGGCTGCCAAGGTTGTCGAGGATCACGACGTCGCCAGGTTTAAGGGTCGGGACCAAGGTCTGTTCGACATAGGCTAGGAACCAGGCCCCGTTGATCGGCTGGTCGAGCACGAGAGGCGCGGTGATCCCCTCCAGCCGCAGAGCGGCGATGAAGGTCATGGTCTTCCAATGACCATGCGGGACCTTGGCCAGAAGCCGAGCACCGCGTTGGGCTCGGCCGTGCGTGCGGGTCATGTTGGTCTTGGCCCAGGTCTCGTCGATGAACACCAGGCGGCTGGGATCGAGCCTACTCTGATGACGCC